>DENJ01000090.1:0-65426 GCA_002359635.1 Burkholderiales bacterium UBA2647 | reverse complement strand
CAGCCGCAGCCAAGTCAGGAAGCCTCTGATGACTTGGATTTCGATATGTCATTCGATGATCTTGGAGCAACGCCATGAATCCGATGGCGTCAGTGCCCCAGGCAGCGTTTGGCGATAACTTGTCCGCAACCAATCATGGCCCACTCGCCGGTGTCAAGGTGCTCGATCTCACAACGGTGATCATGGGGCCCTACGCCACGCAAACCCTGGGCGATTATGGCGCTGATGTCATCAAAGTCGAGAGTCCTGAGGGCGATGTGATGCGCTTTCCTGGGCCCGGTCGATCAGCCCAAATGGGTCATGTGTTCTTAAATGTCAATCGAAATAAACGATCGATCGTTTTAGATTTAAAAACTGATGCCGGACGTAAAGCCTGTATTGATCTTGCTCGGCAGGCCGATGTTTTGGTTTATAACATTCGTCCTCAGGCGATGAAGCGGCTTCAACTCGCTTACGAGGATTTGCAAGCGGTCAATCCGCGTATCATTTACGTGGGCTGTTTTGGCTTTGGTCAAGATGGACCTTATGCAGCACGCGCGGCTTATGATGACCTGATTCAGGCGATGAGCGGTACTGCGGATTTGATAGGACGACACCAAGATGGTCCTCCAAGGCTTGTACCCTTGAATTTTTGCGATCGTGTCTCGGGTCTTCACGTGGTGCAGGCAGTTTTGGCTGCGCTTTTTGCTCGGGAGCGCCAGGGTAAAGGGCAATCGGTCGATGTACCGATGTTTGAAACCATGACTGCGTTTGCCTTGGGCGAGCATCTCGGAGGTGAGACCTTTGTACCTGCTGAAGGTGCGATGGGCTACAGCCGGATTTTGTCAACCCATCGCAGGCCTCATGCCACAAGGGATGGCTTTCTTGTTGTCTTGCCTTATAACAATAAGCAGTGGGAAGGTTTTCTTCAGGCTGCCGGGCGTGAGGATCTGAAAAATGATCTGCGCTTTTCGACCCAACAAGCGCGTGCAGCCAATGTCTCTGCCATGTATGAGCTGATTGGCGAGGAGGTCGCCAAGCACAGTAGCCAGGATTGGGTCGAAAGGCTAAGCAGCGTCGATGTGCCTTGGACCCTGGTGAATCGGCTTGAAGATTTACAACACGATCGCCACTTGCAAGCGGTTGGCCTCTTTCAAGAGGCTGATCATCCTTCCGAAGGGCGGCTGCGTATGACCAGGGTGCCTAGCCAGTGGAGTGAAACACCACCGTCGATTCGGCGTCTTGCGCCACAACTTGGCGAACACAGTGATGAGATACTTCGTGAAGCAGGCTATAGCGATGAGCAGATCAAGGCAGTAATTGGTTCGGGATGACAACGCAGCATTGGGAGCGACACGATGCATAGGCCTAGCGTTCTAAATAACGCATAAACACTCAGATCGCCGTGACTAATGCCGCAAGCCGGCACCGATGTCTCGGCCTGCCGCAAGCATGGTTATCAAGGCGAGCGCTGCAATCGCAAACGCCATCATGATCACAGCCTTAAAGGCTTGAGCTGCCTCTTGGGTCGATACGATCTCCAACAAGCGTCTGAGGTCCTGTTCATTGGGCGCTTGATCTCTGAGGGCCATAAAAAGAACCGCAGCAAGTGTTGATACGCCGACGGCTGAGCCTATGGTCCGGCAACAGGCCACAACCGCTGTTGTGATGCCAGTGAATTGCGCGGGCACCGAGGATTGGGCAACCACCAGCGATGTGACCATCACCATGCCCGAGCCAAGCCCTAAGAGGCCCATGACGAAAAGCAAGGGTTTAACCGCGTGGACCGGAATGAGCATCATCAACGCGAGCATGCTCAGCACCAAGCTTAGACCGGTGAAAATCACCCGGCGCGAGGCGCCGGTGCGGTAGGTCCAACGGCCTGCGAGGAAGGCACCGCATGGAATACCAAGGGTGAGCGGTAGCATTCTCAATGCAGCCTCATCAACGCTTTGAGCACCCCCCGATTGCATGGCAATCGGCAGCATATTGCTCAAGCCAATCAGCATGAAAAAAATACAGGTGACATTCACACAGGGCACCCAGACGCCGCGGCGTGAGAGGATTGACGGCGGTATGATCGGTTCAGGGGCGCGACGCTCTTGCGCAATACAGAGGGCAGTGCTTAATAGAAAGCCGCCCACGAGTAAAAGCATCGTGGTCTCGGTAAAGCGATGCCCTTGCCCGGTGAGGGTGAGGAAGCTCATCAGACTCGAGAGCGATAAGCTCAGCCATAGCGCACCCATCCAATCGATTGGCCGACGCTTCGTAGAGACAGGCAATAGGCGCAATACCTTGGCGACTCGCCAAATCGCAAGCAAGGTCAAAGGGATCATTGCCGCAAAGACCATACGCCAGCCAAAAAGCCCCGTCAGATAGCCGCCCAAGACGGGTCCAAGCATGGCAGCACTGGCAAAGGTTGCAGACAGCCAACCCTGATATCGCCCGCGTTCCCGAGCTGGAACAATATCGGCAATGGTGGCTTGAGCCATCGCAATGACTGCGCCGCCGGTTAGCCCTTGGAGGATTCGCATAAAAATCAAAAATGCCATGCTTGGTGCAAGCGCTGATCCCATACTTGTGAGCGCAAAGCCAAGCAGTGATCCGAGCATCAAAGGCCTGCGGCCATATAGGTCCGAGAGTTTGCCGTAAATCGGGGTTGCCACGGCTGAAGCTGCCAAGTAGCCCGACATGACCCAGGGCAACTGCTCCATATGACCTAAGTCTTTCCCGATCGACAACAGCGCAACCGACACCAGCGTGGAGTCGACTGCGGCAACAAAAATGGCGAGGACCAGTCCTGCGATGATGCGGTGGATCTGGCTCTCAGTGAAGCGTATGTCGCTTTCCAAATGATTCAGAAAAAAGCCTGAATGCCGGTTTGTGCCCGGCCAAGAATCAAGGCATGAATATCGTGGGTGCCCTCGTAGGTATTCACGACTTCGAGATTCACGAGATGGCGCGCAACGCCAAACTCATCGGAAATGCCATTGCCGCCCAACATATCGCGGGCCATGCGGGCAACATCAAGCGCCTTCCCACAGGAGTTACGCTTCATGATGGAGGTGATTTCAACGGCGGCGCTGCCTTCGTCCTTCATCCGACCAAGTCGCAGACAAGCTTGCAAGCCGAGGGTGATTTCGGTTTGCATATCCGCAAGCTTTTTTTGAATCAGCTGATTGGCGGCAAGCGGTCGACCGAATTGCTTACGATCCATCGTGTATTGACGTGCGCTGTGCCAGCAGTACTCAGCCGCGCCGAGCGCACCCCAGGCAATACCGTAACGGGCACTGTTTAAGCATGTGAAGGGGCCTTTGAGACCTTCAACGCCAGGCAATAATTGAGCCTCGGCGACTTCAACTTGATCCATGACGATTTCGCCGGTAATCGAAGCTCTCAAGCCGACTTTGCCGAGGATTTTGGGTGTGCTCAAACCCTTCATGCCCTTTTCAAGAATAAAGCCCTTGATCCTCCCATCGTACTCACCGCCCTGACACTTCGCCCAGACGACAAAAACGTCTGCAATCGGTGAATTTGAAATCCACATTTTGGAGCCTGTGAGTTGGTAGCCACCGTCGATGGCCTTTGCGCGGGTGTCCATTGAGGCGGGATCTGAACCGTGGTTGGCCTCGGTAAGCCCAAAGCATCCGATCCACTCGCCACTGGCGAGCTTGGGCAAGTAGTGACGACGTTGCGCCTCGGTGCCGAACTCATAAATGGGCAGCATCACCAGGGAAGACTGTACGCTCATCATCGAGCGATACCCGGAATCAATCCGTTCGACTTCACGAGCAATCAAGCCATAACTCACATAATTGAGACCAGGGCCGCCATACTCGCTTGGAATCGTCGGACCCAAAAGGCCAATCTGCCCCATTTCCTGGAAGATCGCCGGGTCGGTTTGCTCGTGTCGGAAGGCTTCCAGCACCCGCGGCGCAAGTTTGTCCTGACAATAAGCACTTGCCGCATCACGCACCATGCGTTCGTCATCGCTCAGTTGTTGATCAAGAAGCAGGGGGTCTGCCCATTGAAAACTGGCTTTTCCCTTTGAACGGGTTTGCGTCGAAACACTCACAACTTTCTCCATCAGGATGGCTTGGTCTTTACGGATTGTAGGATGATTCAACAATCCGAAGCTCCGAAAGCCGCTAAGCGCAGTGTTGCAGAGGGGTATTTGTCGATCGATATAAGGATTGAAAATGATCAAGTCATGGTTTTCGCAAGGAAACGACAGGTCGCAGCCTCAGGTTTTGTCGCCTGGCCAGGCAAGGGCAGGCCAGTATTCAGCTAGCCAAGATTCAACAAGCCAGGATACAGCGGGCCAGGATTCAGCAGCTAACGGTCTTGCAGCCCAACAGTCAGCGGCAAACACCATCGTCGTCGGCGGGGGATGTTTTTGGTGCACTGAGGCGGTTTTTCTTGCGGTTCGAGGCGTGGTGGCCGTTGCCTCGGGTTATAGTGGCGGTATACAGAACGATCCAGATTACGAATCGATTTGCACCGGAACAACAGGTCATGCCGAGGTGGTCAGTGTTCAGTTTGATCCGAGCAGCATAAACCTTAAGACGCTCTATCAAATCTTTTTTGCCACCCACGATCCCACAACCCCTAACCGGCAGGGTTATGACAGTGGCACACAGTACAGGTCAGTGATCTTCACCCTTGATGAGGAACAAGACCGGGTCGCTAGAGGTTTGTTTGCAGAGCTCGAGGCCGCGAAGGTCTTTGCCGCACCGATGGTTACTGAAATTGTTCCGCTTAAGCGATTCTGGATAGCTGAGTCCTATCACCAGAATTACTTTGAGCGCAACCCATTTCAGGGCTATTGCGTGGGTGTTGTGGCACCGAAAGTTACAAAGTTTCGCAAGCAGTTCGCCAAGTATTTGAAGTAAAGCCCTTGCATCGCGGTCGCCGCGCTTGATTGAGGTCGCAGCGCTCAATGAAGCGAATCAATCAGCGGCTAAGGTGCGAGGCGCTCCCGGTGCCAGGCTGCAAGCGGACTTGGCGCTTCCCGCCGATAGCGAAGCCGGTCATGAAGGCGCGAGCTTCGTCCCTGCCAGAACTCGATCATGTCTGGAACAACCCGATAACCGCCCCAATGGGGCGGTCGGGGTGGTCTGTCACCCCATTGCGCTTTGTAACGGGCCTCCTCGGCTTGAAGGACTTCCCGAGAAGCAATCACCGTGCTTTGTGGCGAGGCCCAGGCGCCAAGCCTGCTACCAATCGGTCTTGAATGGAAATAGGCATCGGATGCTTCCTCACTGACCTTGATGGCGAACCCTTCGATTCGGACCTGACGTTCCAGCGGGGCCCACAAAAAGACGAGCGCTACAGCATTTTGCAGCTCAATCTCCTTACCCTTATTGCTTTGATAATTGGTGAAAAAAGTGAAACCATCAGCTTCAATTCCTTTGAGGAGTAAGATTCTTGAACTCGGTCTGCCTGCAGCGTTGATGGTACTCAGACTGAATGCATTCACTTCGTTTACCTGGGCTTGGACAGCTTCTTCGAACCATCGCCGAAAAAGCGCAATCGGATCATCGCCTGCATCAGATTCATTCAAGGCCGCAAGGCGATAGTCCTGCCTGATGTCAGCGATTGCAGAACGTTCTAGGGTTTTATGTGGATCCATCGGGGGTAATCAAGCTTGAAGGTTTGGATGATTGCATATTGAGCCTGAGGCTTGGCCGAAGATCAGCATCCTCGGCCTTAACCCAGTTCAATACGAAGCGATTTCACAATCGGTGCCCATCGGGCTTCCTCTTGCAACAGCAACTGTGCCATTGCCTGCCTCGTGCCGCCGATCGGATCCATGCCCGATCTGGCAAGCGCCTCTTTGATCGCGGGTTCAGACAGAATCGCATTGATCTGCAAATTCATCTGCTCGATGACCGGGTCGGCAGTGGCAGCCGGAGCGGCAACGGCATTAAAAAGTGGTGCGTTCACCCTGGGATAGCCCAAGTCCGCAAAACGTGGCGTAGGGCCTAGAACAGGGCTTGCCTGCGCCTGCGCGAGTGCGATTAAACGCAAGCGGCCTTGCTCTATCGGTGCCTGCACGTTCACATAGGCGGTGAAAAGCGCCTGAACCTCGTCTTGCATGGTTGCGAGCACGGCTGCTGGCCCGCCCTGGTAGGGAATATGAACCATGAAAAAACCTGCTTCGGCTTTGAACAACTCCATGGCCAGGTGCGATGCGCTGGCATTGCCGACGGAGCCATACTGGAAGCGGCCCGGTTGGGCTTTCATCATGCCGATAAAGTCACCCAAGTGCTTGTTTGCAGCCTTGCCCTGCGCCGGAACAACCAGCACATGGGGCTGGGAGACGGTGGCAATCACAGGCTTTAAGTCGCGCAAAGGGTGATAGGGGAGTTTCGGGTAAAGCAAATGGGCAGTGGCTAATGGCCCATTAAAGCCAACAAAAAAATGATGCCCATCAGCGGGTGCTCGGGCAATCTCCCCTGCTGCGATGGTTCCCCCCGCGCCCGGGCGGTTTTCCACAATATGCGGCCGACCGTCGATTTGCCTAAGGCGCTCAGCGATGCGACGCGCCGCGATATCGACCGACGAACCGGGAGGCGTCGGAACCAGCCATCGAACCGTCTGGCGAGACTGACTTTTTGCGGTGCGGATCCAGGGGCCAGGGCCATATGCCGCCAAAAAGGCAAGGCCGAGTCGGGAAAATCCAAGGCCTGTCCGGTTCAGCAGTCGACGCCTGCTCAAGCGCATCGCGGTCATGTCCTGCGTATCATGCAATGCCGAGTGCAGGGTCGGACGAGTCCTGCTGTGTGGCTCTGATGCCAGGCGATGTGCTTCATCAGGCTTGGCGACTTCCCCCTTGAGGCATGAATCAACGATAGACATGTTGGACGGATCTTGTGGGCAATGCGCTTGAGGATAGCATTGCGACCTGGCTTCAGTGAGCGCTCACATTGGCGATGGCTGGACCCACTGGTTCGCAAGAGGGAGGGCAACGATTTTTACCTGGGCTAGCATGCAGCGGCGATTTCAAAGGCAGGGCGTACTTGGCGCGCTTGTGTTGCACCTTGCCTTTCCCGTTGCCCTGACAGCGTCGCAATGGTGGCCCTTGATTGCAAACCAGCAGGTGGCCGATGGTGGTCGCGAGCATGATCGCGATCACGAGGCAGCAAATGAGGATTCAAAGCAAGACGAGATGGCAAGCCTCAAGACGTTATCGAAGGGGCAGCGCAGCCAACTCCGCATGATCGTGGCGCAGCAAGTGGCCCATGTTGAGCCTTCAAAGGATAGAAATGCCCTGGCCGCAAGCAAGCCAAGTCTTGACCAGCAAGCAGAGCCACTGCCTGATCAGCAGGTCGCTTTGCAGCCTGACGATGCCGAACAGGCTGCAGCAAACCCCGATCAGCAAGCAAGCCTTCAGGAGCAGGCAGGTAGCCCGCCACAGATGCAGCCCACGCTTGCGGAAGCGTTGAGCGCTGAGGCACAGGCAGGGGTTCGGCGAAACGAACAGGCAGGNNGCGAGACGAAAGAGCAGGAGATACGCGAGACGAACGGGCAGGAGTCCCTGGAGCGCCCCAAGCTGAGGACAAAAAAGCGGATCAGACAGCGCTTAGCAAGCCTGTAAACCCGCCTAGCGATAGCCCGGCTACCGATAGGCCTGGCAAGGCTCGCAAAGCTGAGCTTGAAGCTGAGCTTAGAGCACTCTCTGAGCGTATCGAGGCCTACCAGCGCCAACAAGAAAAAGAGCAGGCCGAGCAGGCTGCCACCATGCGGGCACCGCATGAAACGCAAGCTCCGGCGGCGCAAGCAGCGCCCGCAGCTGAAAGCGCATCCCGAGAGGCGATGATCCAGGCCCGCTTACCGGTACAGCTCAAGGCACTTCGGGGGCAGTGGAATTATAAAATGTATTACGGCGATCGGGCGGATGACAGCGTTGTGGCACTCGTCCGATTTGAGGTGGAAGTTACCGACAGTCTTTATGTTTTGCGCAGCCTCGCGAGACCCCAAGGCTTTGCCGCGGTGCTCTTTCAAGGTGACTTTACCCAGGAGAGCAGGGGCACGGTCTCCGAGTGGGGCTATCAGCCGTCGTATTACGAAGAGCATCGCGGGCAACGCGGCAAACGATGGGCGCAAATGGACTGGGAGCAACGCGAAGTCCGCCTCTCTGACGGGGCCCGTCTGCCGATCGCCCAAGGCGTTCAGGATAGGCTCAGTATCGCCTGGCAGTTGTCGGCGCTTGCCAGAAGTCAGTTAAAGCGACTGCAATCGTCGACCGGCATCCAGATCCCGCTGATACTTACAAAGAATATCGAGCTGAATCGTTTTTTTGCGCGGGCAATTGCTGAGGACACGATTGATGGACAAAGGCTTCGGCTATTGAAGGTTGAACGTGAACCGCGCCCTGGCAAACGAGACGCGAGCATTGAGGTATGGTTGGATATTGATCGCGATATGCTGCCTGTCCGGCTGCGTGTCGAAGATCGCCGTGGTCGCGTCGTTGAACAAGTGCTACAAAAGGAATCGTGGTGATGCAAGCCAAGCTTGAAGATGATAAGGCTCCGAGCCTAACTTTGCGGATTATTCCGGTAACACCTTTTGAACAGAACTGCTCCTTGCTGATTTGCAAGCAAACGCTGCAAGCGGTTGCCGTTGATCCAGGCGGCGACTTGGACAAGATTGATCGCGCGCTGAAACAGACCGACGCGACGCTCGCCTATGTGCTGCTCACGCATGGTCACATTGATCATTGCGGGCAATCGCGTGAATACGCGGACCGGCATCAGGTGGCTTTGATCGGTCCGCATGAAGATGATGCTTTTTGGATCGATCAATTGCCGATGCAAGGTCAGCGCTTTGGCTTTCCGGCCTTGAAGGCATTCAAGCCAGACCGCTGGCTGAAGCAGGGCGATCAGTTGACCTTTGGGAAACAAAGACTTCACGTCCATCACACACCCGGACACACACCAGGTCATGTTGTCTTTCATCATCCGGCGGTTGGCTTAGCGATCGTGGGCGATGTACTTTTTGACGGCTCTATCGGTCGAACTGACTTTCCAAGGGGTAATCATGCCGACTTGTTGGCCTCGATCCAACGCGAACTTTGGCCCATGGGCAACGACACCCGATTCGTGCCCGGGCACGGTCCGATGTCGAGTTTCGGTGAGCAACGCCAACACAACCCTTATGTGTCAGACGCCGTCCTAGGCTGATACGCCAGATGTGGCAGGGCAGGCCTTAGGCGAGCGCCCATTGACCGGGTAATCCCCCCAAGAGCGTGCAGATCAATCAGCGGTTAGCCTGCTTTAGGCTGACGGTTCTTTGAAAGACAGGGTGATCGCTGCGATGTAGCCGCCTGTCAGCAACAAAATAGCCTAAACGCTCGAATTGGAAGTGTTCAGTGGCCTTGGCATGAGCAAGACTGGGTTCCAGCCAAGCATGAACGACACGGTGTGATGCTTTGTTGATCAGCGATAACCAGTCTTTGTCGCCACTATCAGGCTGTGGATCACTAAAAAGGTTTTCATAAAGATGTACTTCGGCAGCAAGTGCCTCGTCGGCCGAAATCCAGTGAATATTGCCCTTGACTTTATAGTTGTCTGCCCCGGCAGTTCCAGAGCGTGAGTCGGGAAAATAACGAGCTTTCACCCTCAGCACATGGCCTTCCGGGTCCACATCGACCGCGGTACATTCAATCACAAAACCGTAGCGAAGCCGAACCCGGTTACCCGGAAACAGTCTGAAAAAGCCCTTTTCAGCGCTCGCCTTCACATCGTCACGCTCGACCCAGAGTGAAGCCGTGCAATAGAACTGGCGATCGCCCCAGTCTGGATGATGTGGGTGCCAAGGCGCCTTGCAAGATTCGCGATGACCATGAGGCCAGTTCTCGATCTCTAGCCCTACCGGGTCGATGACCGCCGTGGCTCGCTTTGCCTTGGTCTCCAAATCGTCGCGCAATGCGATGTCAAGCACGGAGGGATCGACCCATTGATTGGCCTTCGAAACACCAATGCGCTCACAAAAAAGCTGAATCGATTCAGGCGTGAAACCGCGTCTTCGAAGCCCCACCAAGGTTGGCATACGGGGATCGTCCCAGCCCTTGACGCGTCCGCTGCTGACCAGTTCTTGCAACTTACGTTTGCTGGTGACGGTGTAGTAGAGATTAAGGCGTGCGAACTCCGTTTGCTGCGGCAGTGGTCTGCGCAAGAACCCGCCTTCAGCCAAGCGTTCCAGAACCCAGTCATAAAAGGGGCGATGGTCTTCAAATTCGAGGGTGCAAAGCGAGTGGGTGATATTTTCAAGTGCATCTGAAATCGGATGGGCATAGTCATACATCGGGTAGATGCACCATTGGTTGCCGGTTCGATGGTGTTCGGCAAAACGAATCCTGTAGAGCGCCGGATCACGCATATTGAGATTCGGTGAGCGCATATCGATCCGCGCCCGCAAGACCATGCTGCCCTCGGCATGTTTGCCAGCTCGCATTTCGCGAAACCGGCGCAGGCTTTCCTCGGCAGGTCGATCCCGAAAAGGTGAGTCCTCTCCCGGCTCAGTCAGACTGCCACGGCGCGCCCGCATGTCTTCGGGTGATTGCTCATCAACATAGGCGTGCGAAGCTTTGATCAAATATTCAGCACAGTCAAAAAGTGACTGGAAATAATCGCTAGCGTAATAAAGATTTTTCTCTTGCTCATGTTCCCAGGAAAAACCGAGCCAGCTGACTGTATCAAGAATTGAATCGACAAATTCCTGATCCTCTTTGACCGGATTGGTGTCGTCAAAGCGCATATGACAGCGTCCACCATAATGCTTCGCCAGACCGAAATTCAGGCAAATCGATTTAGCGTGGCCGATGTGTAGATAGCCGTTAGGTTCCGGTGGGAAGCGGGTGCGGATGGTCGCTTGATCAGCCTGGTTTGCAGCCTGTCGCGCGTCGGAGGGAAATCCAGCCCAGCTTCTGTGATTGAGCCGCCCCGAAGCAAGATCGTGATCGATGATGGCGCGAATGAAGTGTGGGGCAGCCGCGCCCTTGGGCGGTGAGGGTTCAGCCATGAGGAAGTAATGTCTTGAACGATTTGCTTTTTAAATCAAACGCCTTGTAACTCAATCTCAAACAATAAGGTGGCGTTGGGCGGGATAACGCCTCCGGCGCCGCGTGTCCCATACCCCAGCGATGCAGGGACTCGCAGACGGCGCTTGCCGCCCACCCGCATACCGACAAGGCCCTCATCCCAACCCTTGATGACATGACCTGCACCAAGAGGGAATGAAAAGGGCTCACCGCGATCGTGCGAGGAGTCGACCTTCTCGCCGGGCTCCCCGTCAGCGTCAAGCCAAAGGGTGTAGTGGGCGAGAACCTGGCAGCCGTTTTGCGCGATGTCGCCTTCGCCAACAAGAAGTTCCTCGATTTGCAATCCGCTTGGGGTGGTGTGGAAGGTCAACATGCGCTCCAAAAAATAAGGTTGAAATCAATGTGGGTCGCGCAGCCGCTTGATCAGGCTGGAGGTGTCAAATCGCCCGCCGCCCATGCGTTGTACATCCCGGTAAAACTGGTCCACGAGCGCGATCACTGGCAACGGCGCCCCATTGCGCCTTGCTTCGTCAAGGCATAGGCTGAGGTCTTTTCGCATCCAATCGACGGCAAAGCCAAAGTTGAATTGATCATCGACCATGGTTTTGCCTCGATTTTCCATTTGCCATGACTGTGCAGCGCCTTTGCTGATCACATCCAGCACAAGCTTCATATCAAGGCCTGACTGCATTCCAAAGTTGATGCCTTCTGACAAACCTTGCACGAGGCCGGCGATACAAATTTGATTCACCATTTTTGCGAGCTGCCCGGCGCCGCTTTCGCCGATTCGGGTAAAGGCCCGCGCAAAGGCCATACCGGCTGGCTTGACTGCATCGAAGTCTGCTTCATCACCACCAACCATCACGGTCAGCACGCCGTTTTTCGCCCCTGCCTCGCCACCCGATACCGGTGCGTCGAGAAAGCCCACCGCGATGGACTTTGCCTGCTCATAGAGTTCGCGGGCTACTTGTGCAGATGCGGTGGTGTTATCAACAAAATAACTACCTTGCTGCATCCCGGCAAAGGCGCCATCAGGCCCTAAGGTTACAGCTCTTAGGTCGTCGTCGTTGCCGACGCAGCAAAAGACAATATCAGCCTCGTGGGCGGCCTCACGGGGTGTTGCTGCCGCCTCACCCTTGAATTGCTCAAGCCATGCTTTCGCTTTTGCGGGATTACGGTTGTAGACCGTGAGGTGATGTCCGGCTTGCGCGAGATGGGCCGCCATATGAAAACCCATCACGCCGAGACCGAGAAAGGCCAGCCGCTGGGGAGCGCAGGCCTCATAGGTTTTTGGTGTCATCAAACAAGCTCCTGAAATCTGGCCTAAAAACAGGCCGCGTGGCCATCGCGCCGGCTATCGCTCGCCGCCACATAGCCATCGGCCAAATCATCGCTCATCCGCCAGATAAACTGGCCCGAACCAAAGTCCATGTAGGGATCGGCAATCGATTCGAGCACATGCCCACGATCCCGCAGACCTCGAACGACTTCCGGATCCATCGCCGCTTCAACATCGACCGAGAGCCCGCGGTTCACTTTCCAACGCGCCGCATCGCAGGCTGCCTGCGGGTTTTGATTGAAATGAATCATACGCAGCAGGGTTTGCAAATGCCCCTGAGGCTGCATATTGCCTCCCATGACCCCGAAACTCATTTGGGGTCTGTCGCCGCGCATAAGAAAGCCCGGAATGATCGTCTGGAAGGGACGGTGCCTTGGCTTCACAAGGTTGGGGTGCTCAGCATGCATCGAAAAGCCATGCCCACGATTTTGCAGAGAAACGCCGACATCAGGCACAACCACGCCAGAGCCAAATCCCATGTAGTTTGATTGAATGAATGAAATCATCCGCCCTTGCGCATCGGCAGCTGTCAAATAAATCGTACCGCCACTGGGTGGTTGACCATGTTGAAAGGCAGTGGCTCGGTCGCGCCGAATGAGCGCAGCGCGCGAGGCGAGATAAGCGTCATTGAGAAGGTCATCGGCACGCACTTCGGTCATGCCTCGCGAGTCGGCAACCCAGCGGTACACATCCTCGAAGGCCGCCTTCATGGCCTCGATTTGCAGGTGTCTTGCATCGAGTGAATCCGGGTGCAAACCCTCCAAGCCAACATGGCGCAAGATGCCAAGGGCCATCAACGCCGCAATACCCTGGCCGTTGGGCGGGATTTCGTGAAGTTGATACTCACCCCAGTTTTGCGAAATCGTGTCTACCCACTCGACTTTGTATTGGCGAAGATCCTCCAGGCTTAAGCTGCCACCATGCGACTGGGCGTGTCTGACCAATGCCTCGGCAGTCTCGCCTTCATAGTAGTCCCGGCCCTTGCTGGCAGCAATGCGCCGCAGGGTTTTTGCTGCGGCCGGAAAAGCCCATCGTTCGCCGACCTGAGGGGCGCGTCCAAAAGGCATGAAGGCTTGGGCAAAGCCTGGTTGCGACTTGAGTTCGTCGACTTGATTTGCCCACTTGTGCTGCACGATGGTGGCGATACCATGGCCTGCTTCAGCCAATTCAATGGCTGGGGCGAAAAGTTCTTCAAGGGGAAGCGAGCCATATCGCTCGTGAAGCGCTACCCAGCCCGCGATAACGCCGGGGATGGTGACAGCGTCCCAGCCGCGCTTTGGGATCTCACCGCCGTGCTTACGCTCAAAATAGCCGCGGTTCCAGCTTGCGGGTGCATAGCCCGAGGCGTTGAGCCCCTGCAATTGTTTGCCGTCCCAGACAATGGCAAAGGCATCCGAACCCAGACCGCAGGATACCGGCTCCACGATGGTGATTGCCGCGGCCGCTGCAATCGCTGCATCAATGGCGTTGCCGCCGCGAGCCAACATGCGGAGCCCAGCCTGCGCAGCAAGTGGCTGGGAGGTTGCCACAATATTCTGGGCAAAAACCGGCATCCGCTGTGAGGGATAACCGGATTGCCAGTCGAAGGGAAATCGATCCGGCTTGGATGCATGCATATGTTCGGCGTTTTGGGGAGTTTGCATGGGCGGGCTAGAAAAGGTTGTGATGAGCCGTGACGGAGGCCGCGCCAGGCTAGGCTGGTTACCTCGATCAGATTCCAGACGCTAAAGGCCAAGCTGCTCGGCCAAGTCGACGAAACCCTCAGCATGATAAGTGAATCGAGGCTCTGGTCCCAAGTCAACGCCCTTTTGAGGGCCAAACTCCTCAGGCCTGACGATAAATGCCGTCTGACATCCCGTTGCCGCGTACGCGGCGTCGAGATCGTCTTTATGGGCGGCAACAAAAAGGAGCGACTCGCCGGGAATATCCCAGGTTTTACAAAGCCCGCGATAGCTCTCAGGATCGGGTTTATAGCGTTGATAGGTTTCTGCTGAAAGAATCAGATCCCAAGGCAAACCGGCTGCCTTCGCCATATCGGCAAGCAAGGCAAGATTGCCGTTTGAGAGCGTGCAAATCATCATGCCCTTGCGAAGCCGATGCAATCCCTCCACAGCATCCGGCCATGGTCTGAGACGATGCCAGACAAGATTGAGCTCAACTTTCTGAGACTCATTTAAGTGATTAATATTAAAACGATCAAGTATTTGATCGAGGTTTTGACGATGCAAAACGTCAATCGACGTCCAGCCGATCTGCCCCTGCCGGACCTTTGCCATGGCCGGCTGATAGAGGCTTCGCCAAGCCAACGCGAATTCGCTCGGTGAAACCTCGAGCTTTAAATCGATGACCGCCTCGCAGATGCTGCCATGCCAGTCGACCACGGTGCCAAAGACATCAAAGGCAGCGACTTTGGGAGCAGGCTTCATGATCAGTCCTCTTGGAAGGCCTCCTCTCGTTTCTTGGAGATCGCCGGCAGGAATACCAGAACCAGCAAGACGGCAGCAATCGCGAGCAATGTAGCCGACAAGGGTCGGGTGAAAAACACCGTCGGGTCGCCACGCGAAATCGTGAGTGCGCGGCGGAGGTACTCCTCCATCAGCTTTCCGAGGACAAAACCCAACAACAGAGGCGCCGGTTCGCAGTCAAATTTCTTGAACAGATAGCCAAGAATTGCAAATGGAATCGTCATGAATACATCGAACACATTGTTATTGATCGAATAGGCACCGATCGCACAGAACAACAAAATGGCTGGGAAAAGCACGCGGTAGGGCACGGAAAGAAGCTTGATCCAGAGTCCGATCAAAGGAAGATTCAGAATCACCAGCATGAGATTACCCACCCACATGGAGGCGATAAGGCCCCAAAACAGCGTCGGGTTGCTTGTCATCACCTGGGGGCCCGGTTGGATGTTGTGAATCATCATTGCGGCAACCATCAGTGCCATGACCGGGGTAGTCGGGATACCCAGGGTAAGCATCGGAATAAACGACGTTTGGGCACCCGCGTTATTTGCAGCCTCGGGCCCTGCAACCCCTGCAATAGCGCCCGTGCCAAATCGCTCTGGTGTCTTGCTGATTTTCTTTTCGAGCGCATAGGCCGAAAACGACGACAGGACGGCGCCCCCACCGGGAAGAATGCCAAGAAAGGACCCAAGCATGGTGCCCCTGATGACCGGGCCAACGCTCTGCTTGATTTCCTCGCCGCTCGGCAACAGACCCCCCACTTTGCTTGTGAACACCTCGCGGTTTTCGCGTTGCTCCAGATTGAGAATGATCTCGGCAAAACCGAACATCCCCATTGCAACTGCTACGAACTCGATACCATCAGAAAGCTCGGGCAAGTCAAAGGAAAACCGCGCAACACCCGAATTCACATCGGTGCCGATCATGCCCAAGAGCAGGCCAAGAACCACCATGGCAAGCGCTTTAATGATCGAGCCATGCGCTAAAACTACAGCGGCAATCAGTCCCAAAACCATCAGCGAAAAATACTCGGCGGGTCCGAACTTAAAAGCAAGTTCAGCCAAGGGCGGGGCAAAAGCAGCAATCAAAAAGGTCGCTACCGTGCCGGCAAAAAACGAGGCCACCGCGGCCACGGCGAGCGCAGGTCCTGCCCGACCCCGTCGGGCCATCTGGTAGCCGTCGAGCGTTGTCACAACCGACGACGATTCTCCGGGTAAGTTCACCAGGATCGCCGTGGTCGATCCGCCATACTGCGCGCCGTAATAAATCCCCGCCAACATAATGAGCGCCGATGTCGGGTCGGTCATTTTGTAGGTTGCCGGCAAGAGCATGGCGATTGTGGCCAAGGGGCCAATACCAGGCAAAACCCCAATCAGCGTACCTAGTGTGACGCCGATAAAGCAATAAAGGAGATTTTGCGCTGTTGCGGCTGCCGAGAAGCCAATTGCAAGATTACTTAAAAGGGTATCCATGACGTTGTTCCCGTTTGCTTTGCTTGGATGATGTGTTGTTGCTCGGTTTCAGTGCCCAAGGTGCCTAGCCGCCCTGTCTAGCGGTCTAAGAATTTGGGAAGAAACGGGAATTGCAGTTCAAGGCCTTTCACGAAGACAAAATAAGAAAGCACCATCAGCACGATGGTTGCGATCAGCGTATCTCTGACTTTAAACTCGTGGCTTGCCGGTGAGGCGATCCAGATCAAAAGCGCAATCGCCACGATGATCCCCATGGTGGGCAGTGCGATACCAAAGGCAATCACCGCAAGCAGGATTAGTCCGATTTCGCGCCAACCGGTTGGGTCAACGCTGACTGGCTTTTCGCTGTGTCCAAGTCCAAGAAACGTGATCACAGCACCGAGCACCATCAACAAGCCGCCGAGCAGGGTCGGGAAATAAGCGGGTCCCATTTTTGCCGCTGTACCCATGCTGTAGTCGCGCGCATACCAGACGAAGGCAAGTCCAAAGGCAATGAACAAAACACCTGCCCAAAAATCACGGTAGTTCTTGATCTGCATCAGTTGGTCTCCGTTTTCGCGCCCGTATCGGCGCTTCGTCTCATTGTTTTAGATTGATCGGCTAGCTTGAAAGCTCAGCCGAGCGAAGAATAGCCGAGCATCGCTATTCATGCCAACTTAAGGGTTTCGACTGCAAGGTCTTGTTACGACTGCAAATCCGCTTTGCTGGGGCCTTGGCGCTAGGCAGACATTGCTCACCAGCGCTTGGATCGGAAGGCAAACCTCGACGCGATGCGTCCGGTTTCGGTTCGGATCAGTCGACGCGGGCACCAGAGGCCTTCACCAACACCTCGTATTTTTTCTGCTCCTGAAGGATGAACTGTTTGAAAGCCTCCGGGGACATTGCAGGCGAATCGGCCTTCATCCTTGCGAGCCGATCTTTGATCTCTTTTGTTTCGAGCGCTTGGCTCATGACCTTGTGAAGGGTCTTGACGATCGGCTCAGCTGTGCCGGCTGGCGCCATCAGGCCAAACCATGTGCTGATGTCAAAGCCCGGGTAACCACTTTCTGCGATCGTTGGCACCGCGGGGAGTTGGCTGCTGCGCTGTGCACTGGTGACCGCGAAGGCTTTGAGTTTACCTGCCTGTATTTGGCCAGCGGCGGAAGCGAGATTATCAAACATGATATCGGTTTGCCCAGCCAGCAAACCGAGCTGCGCAGGGGCAGCACCTGCATAGGGGATATGCACCATGCTGAAGCCTGCGACTGATTTGAATAATTCCGCTGCCAAATGGCCTGCGCTACCGTTGCCTCCAGAGGCGTAATTGAGCTTGCCGGGATGCTTTTTGCCGTAATCGACAAGGTCTTTCAAGTTGTTGACGTTAAGGCGCTGGGAAGCTTCCGTGGTCATGACCAGGACGTTGGGCACCATGGCGATCATGCCGATCGGCACAAAGTCCCGATTGGCGTCATAGGGCATGCGGGCATAGAGATAGGGATTGATGGCATGGGTTGCGACTGCGCCAATCACCAGCGTGTAACCGTCGGCCTGCGCCTTTGCAACATAGTCTGCACCGATATTGCCCCCCGCGCCGGCTCGATTATCAACCACCAAGTTTTGTCCGAGGCTTTCGCGCATGCGTTCCGCGAGTGCGCGCGCGATTTGGTCGAGCGGGCCGCCCGGGGGGTAAGGCACCACGATTTTGATGCTCTTGCTCGGCCAGTTACTCGAAGGGTGGTTTGAAGGGAGCGTCAGGCTGACGGGGTTGCCTTGCGCCAGCGCGCTGCCAGGCACCAGCCAAGCTGAGCTTGCGCCCATCAAAAAGCCAGGCCCAGTCAGCATGAGGTCATTTAAAAACCGGCGACGGAGGCGGTTTTCCATTTTCATTGGATTTCCGAAATCATTCATTACATCACCTTACAGGATTGTGCGGCAGGCAACAGACAAGGCCTCTATCCGGCGCCCAAACTTTCACAGGTCTCGGATTTCACGGATCCTGCGACCTAGTCCGGTTCGATGCATCAAGGCTCGTCCCGGATTTTGACGGTCTCCTTTGCGGGGCGCGGCTAACCGCCGTTGCCCCTTTTTCTTGGCTAGAATCCATGGCTCCCTGCCGCGCAACTGCAACAGCAATTGCAAGGCTGTTCACCATGAGACCCCGCCATGAAGTCTGCAGATATCCGTGCCGAATTCCTAGCTTTTTTCGCTGAACGCGGACATACGGTTGTTGCATCCAGTCCGCTGGTGCCCGCTAACGATCCTACGCTGCTGTTCACCAACAGCGGTATGGTCCAGTTCAAAGACCTTTTTCTCGGCAAAGAGCAGCGTGCTTATCGCCGGGCGACCACGTCGCAGCGAAGCCTGCGTGCTGGTGGCAAACATAACGATCTCGAAAACGTTGGCTATACCGCGCGCCACCATACCTTTTTTGAAATGCTGGGCAACTTCAGCTTTGGTGATTACTTCAAACGCGATGCGATCCGTTTTGCCTGGGACCTCTTAACCCAGCGATACATGATTCCCGAGGAAAAACTCTGGGTCACGGTTTACGCCGAGGATGATGAGGCCTTTGATATCTGGGCCCGGGAGATTGGGGTGCCGACGGTGCGGATTGTGCGCATTGGCGACAATAAAGGCGCTCGCTATGCAAGTGATAACTTTTGGCAAATGGCCGATACCGGCCCTTGTGGTCCTTGTTCCGAAATTTTTTACGACCATGGGCCTGATGTGGCGGGAGGCCCACCGGGTTCACCTGACGAGGATGGGGATCGCTATATCGAAATCTGGAATCTGGTGTTCATGCAATATGAGCGTGATGAGGCAGGTGTTCTCACGCCCTTACCACGGCCTTGCGTGGATACCGGGATGGGACTCGAACGAATCGCTGCGGTGTTACAAGGCGTCCATAGTAATTATGAGATCGATTTGTTTCAGCAGTTGATCGCCGCGGCGGCGAGGGAAACTGAAACAAGCGATTTAAACGATGCCTCGCTGAAAGTTATCGCTGACCATATCCGAGCCTGCGCTTTTTTAGTCCTCGATGGCGTGATTCCCGGCAACGAGGGACGCGGCTATGTTCTACGCAGAATCATTCGGCGTGCGCTCCGACACGGCTATCAACTGGGCTGCCGCGGTCTGTTTTTTCACCGTCTCGTTGGGGACTTGGGCGAGGCCATGGGTAGCGCGTACCCTGAGCTTGTCAGCGAGCAGGCCCGTGTTAAGGCGGTGTTGATGCAAGAGGAAGAGCGGTTTTCTGAAACCTTAGAACACGGGATGGCTTTGCTTGAGCAAGTGCTTGTGCCGGGTTTGAAGCAACTGGATGGTGATACCGCCTTCAAGCTTTACGATACCTACGGGTTTCCTGTCGATTTGACCGCCGATGTTTGTCGCGAACGTGGTGTCAGCGTGGATGAATCGGGTTTTGATGCTGCCATGTCGCGTCAGCGCGATCAGGCACGCGCCGCGGGCAAATTTAAGGCTGCGGTCGGCATTGATTTTCAAGGGGGCCCAACCCGTTTCGATGGTTATGATTGCTTGATCGAGGAAGCGAGGCTTGTCGCCATATTTAATCAGGGTGTGGCGGTTGAGAAAGCCGGCGCGGGCGAGCGTGTTGTGATCGTGCTTGATCGCACCCCCTTTTATGCCGAGTCGGGTGGTCAGGTGGGTGATCGAGGTCGATTGATCGGTCTTGGTGAACAAGGTTTTGAAGCCGAGGTTGACGACACCCAAAAAATAAGCGCCGCGGTTTTCGGCCATCATGCTTTGATCAAGTCCGGCCTGATGCGGGTGGGCGATCGCTTGCGCGCCGAAGTCAATGCCCTCTTGCGTGCTCAAATCATCCGCAATCATTCGGCAACGCATTTGATGCACAAAGCCCTTCGCCAGGTACTGGGCAGCCATGTGCAGCAAAAGGGTTCCCTGGTCGATGAACACAAAACGCGTTTTGACTTTAGCCACAACGCTGCCATGCGGGCAGACGAGGTTCGCGAAGTCGAGCGCATCGTGAATCAAGAAATATTACAAAACCAGGATACCGTTGCCGAACTCATGTCCTTTGATGATGCTGTTAAAGCAGGCGCCATGGCGCTTTTCGGGGAAAAATATGGCGATATGGTTCGGGTACTGGCAATCGGTAGCTCCCGTGAGCTCTGTGGCGGCACCCATGTTGCCCGTACCGGTGACATCGGTAGCTTTCGAATCATCGCTGAGTCAGGCGTTGCTGCGGGCATTCGGCGAATCGAGGCGATCACCGGCGAGCACTCGATTGCGCTTGCCCAGGATCAGGACGCCCGACTAGAACGCATGGCCCAGCTGCTGAAAGCGCCGACAGTGGAACTTGAGGCGAAGCTTCAAGACTTACTCGAACAGATGAAGGGCATGGAGCGTGAGCTTTCTCAGCTTAAATCGCGCATGGCAGCGGCCCAAGGTTCAGGTCTCGTCGAACAGGCAAGGCATATTGGCAAGGTGCGATGGCTTGCCGCAAAGCTTGACGGCGTGGACGCCAAGAGTTTGCGCGAGACCATGGATCAGCTCAAGCAGGCGCTCGGTTCGGCGGTGATTGTCCTGGCGGTTGTCGAGGGTGACAAGGTCAGTATTGTTGCCGGGGTCACGCAGGACTTGATTGACCAGGTTAAAGCCGGAGAGTTGGTGAATTTCGTCGCCCAGCAGCTTGGTGGCAAGGGCGGTGGACGGGCTGACATGGCTCAAGCTGGCGGTACCGAGGTAGCCAAGCTGCCGATGGCGCTGGCGTCGGTTCAAGATTGGTTGCATACAAAGCTAAAGGAGGCCTCATGATGCAAACTGAAGATGCGATCACGGCAGACGTTACGGTTGATGCGCAAGGATTAAACTGCCCCTTGCCAATACTCAAGGCAAAAAAGGCACTCAACAGCATGCATGCTGGGCAGACGCTTTTGGTGCTCGCGACCGATCAGGGTGCAGAGCGCGATTTCAAGACCTTTGCCCGCCAGACAGGCAATGATTTATTGGAGCAGAGAGTCAGCCAGGGTATTTGGCAATTTCTGTTACGGAGACGTTGATGTCGACGACCCATTTCGATTTCAAGGGCCGCCGGGTGCTTATTACCGGTGGGTCATCCGGTATTGGGGCTGCCACCGTAAGAGCCTTTGCAAAAGCCGGGGCCGAGGTCATGGCAACCGGCTTAACGGCCGATGAAGTCGATCTGGCGAGGCAGCAGCCCGGTTTTGAGAAGGTCGACTGTCGTGTGCTCGATGTGCGTGACCATGCAGCACTGGCTGATTTGACGCATGCCTTCGAGCAACTCGACGTCTTGGTGCATTGTGCTGGGATGATCCGTCGCGAGGCTGAACACGATCCCGACGTATTTGACGAGGTCATGGATGTGAACTTGTCAGCGGGTATGCGGCTATCCACCCTCATGCGACCGAAACTCGCCAGACAGTCAGGCTCGATTGTTTTCATCGCCTCGATGCTCAGCTTTTTCGGTGGGCCTAAGCAGCCGGCCTATGCGGCATCCAAAGGGGCGGTGCGTCAACTCACGATGTCGCTTGCTGCGGCTTACGCCGCCGATTCAATTCGTGTCAACGCGGTTGCACCAGGATGGATTGTGACCAACTTGTCCCGTGGCGCCCGCGAGGACCCTGCACGCAATGCGATGATATTGGCCAGAACGCCCATGGCGCGCTGGGGACAGCCCGAGGAGGTTGCCGATCCGATTCTGTTTTTGTGCTCGGATGCGGCCCGCTTTGTGACCGGCGTGGTTTTGCCGGTCGACGGTGGTTTCCTTACCGTTTAAATCATGAAAGATGGTTGCCGACCAGTTTGGTCATTTCAAACATGCTGACACTCGGCTTCCCAAAAACCTCCTTCAAGGCGGCATCTGCATTGATTTGACGCTTGTTGTCGGGATCCTGCAGGTTTTTTGCTTTGATGTAGTCCCAAAGTTTTTTGGTGACCTCGGTCCGCGGTATTGGCTTTGAACCGATGACGGCCGCAAGCGCTGCGCTGGGGGTCATGGGCTTCATGAACCCAGCATTAGCCGTTTGTTTTGCTTCGGCTTTGGCGGCAGGCTTTTTTGCTGCACTGCTCATCGCCGCAGTTTTCGCTGCCGTAGCCTTGGCTGCTTTAGGGGCTGCGGTCTTGGCAGCGGGTTTCTTGGCCGCAGCTTTTTTTGCGGCAGGTTGTTTCGTGGTAGCCATCCGGTGACCTCCAATGTGGTGAATTCGGGGCGCTTATTCGTATTTCGCTGCGCGCCGGTCAGCATGATCGCTTGCCTGTTGAAACGCAAGGGCTAAGGCGACAAAATGCCATCTTCTCCCGGTTCGCGGTAACTGATGCAGGGATTTCGGATGCATCCTCAGGCCTTGGCCTCGATAATCGCATACTGGGTTGCAAGCGCCTCGCGGCGCTGCTCAAAGCGCAGCAGGCGTTCCTGCTCTTGCTCAACCACTGCGCTCGGGGCGCGTTCAGCAAACGAGGGGTTATCGAGCTTGGCCTTGCATTTGAGGATCTCCAGGTCTAAGCGTTCGACTTCCTTGGATAAACGGAGCAACTCGGCGTCTCGATCAATTGCGACATCGAGCATCAATCGCATGCCATTAAGCCATTGAACTGGCGCAAGACGATCGCTTGGTAAGCTATCGACCACTTGAACCGCTGCAAGTCGTGCCATGGCTTGCAAGGCTCTGGCATCGATGAGGATATCGTGAGCTTGCTCCCCCTCAAGCATGAGGGGTACACGTTGGGCAGGCGATAAGCCCATCTCGCTACGCAACTGTCGGCATGCCTCAACCAGAGCCTTAAATCGATCCATCCAGGCGATTGCAGCCGTATCGATCCGTTCGGGGCGAGCCGAGGGAAAGGCTTGCTGCATGATGCTGTGTTGCATGCTGCAAGGTTGCATGCTGTCTTGTTGCCTGTTGATTCGTTCGCGCATGAGCAATGGATAACGTTGGGCGAGCGGTGCGATGCTTTGCCAGAGCGTTTCGGTGATGAAGGGCATGATCGGGTGACCGAGGCGCAGGATGGTTTCAAGCACGCTGAGCAGCGTCCGGCGGGTCCCTCGTCGCAGGGCCTGATCTTCGTCCTGTAGCTGAACCTTTGCCAACTCTAAGTACCAGTCGCAGAAAGCGTGCCAAACCAGCTCATAGTATGTTCTGGCGGCAAGATCGAAACGAAAGTCGCTGAGGTGGCCTTCAATTTGCGAGATGCTTTGCTCGAGCACTGAGCTTATCCAACGTTCTGCCTTGCCGAAATGCATGTAAGCGCCGGGAACGCAGGCACTTGCGTCATGGGGTGCAAAGCCCAGTTCGTATGAACTTTCATGGCCGACCTGCATCAGTACGAACCGTGTAGCGTTCCATAATTTGTTGCAAAAATTGCGATAACCTTCACAACGGTTCAAATCAAAATTGATATTTCTTCCGGGCGTTGCAAGCGATGCGAAGGTAAAGCGCAAGGCGTCTGCGCCAAAGCCCGGGATGCCTTTTGGGAACTCTTTGGCGGTCTTTTTTGCGATGCTCTCAGCCTGTTTAGGATTCATCAGGCCGCTTGTGCGCTTCGCGAGTAAGTCCTCAAGGCTGATGCCATCAATCAGATCGATCGGGTCCAGCGTGTTGCCCTTGGATTTGGACATTTTCTGGCCCTCGGCGTCGCGTACCAGGGCATGCACATAAACCGTCTCGAAGGGGACTTTGCCTGTGAAATGCGTGCTCATCATGACCATGCGAGCAACCCAAAAGAAAATGATGTCAAAACCTGTAACGAGTACCTGTGAGGGTAGGAACTGGGCCAGTTCCGGTTTCAGATTGATACCGAGTCCAAGGCCTGCGTCGCTTTCGGGGGGCCAGGGGTCATGCTCGTCTGCAAGCGTCGAAAATGGCACAAGGGCTGAGGAGAACCATGTATCCAAGACATCCTGATCTCGCACCAAAGGGCCTTGCCAACCCGCCGCCTCAGCTTGCCGTCTTGCATCCGATTCATCACGCGCCACATACACCTTTGCGTCGTGCAAGACTGCGCCATGCTCGTCGGCCTGATACCAGGCAGGGATTTGATGCCCCCACCAAAGCTGTCGCGAAATCGTCCAGTCCTGGATGTTTTCAAGCCAGTGGTTATAGGTTGATGTCCAGTTCGATGGCACAAAGCGCACCTTGCCCTGCTGAACCACTTCAAGTGAGACTTGAGCAATGCTTTTCCCTGGAAAGAGACTGTCAGCAGGCGCAGCTTTGCTCATCGCTACAAACCATTGATCGGTCAGCATGGGCTCAATCACAGCACCACTCCGGTCGCCGCGCGGGATCATCAATCGATGTGCTTTGATGCTACCTAAGGCGCCAGTCTGCTCAAGATCTTGAACAATACGCTTGCGAGCCTCAAAGCGATCAAGTCCCCGATAGGCCGCCGGCACGTCGTCGCTCATGGTCGCGTCAAGATTGAGGATGCAAATCATCGGGAGCTGATGGCGTTGACCGACGGCATAGTCGTTAAAGTCATGAGCCGGCGTAACTTTGACGACACCTGTCCCAAATTGTGGATCGACATAGCTGTCTGCGATGACCGGAATGATCCGGTCGCTCAGCGGCAGGCGAACTTCTTTTCCGATCAGGTGCTGATAGCGACTGTCATCGGGGTGGACCATCACCGCGGTATCGCCAAGCATGGTTTCAGGTCGGGTGGTCGCCACGGTGAGACGGCCGCTTCCGTCAACCAAGGGATAGTGGATTTCCCAGATCGAACCTTGCTCTTCCTCGCTCAGGACTTCCAAATCGGAAACTGCCGTCATCAGCGCGGGATCCCAATTGATCAGCCGCTTGCCGCGGTAAATCAAGCCCTGTTGAAAAAGCCGGATAAAAGCTTCGCGCACAACGACCGACAACTTTTCATCCATGGTGAAGTACTCAAGCTGCCAATCCGCTGATGCGCCAAGCCGACGCATTTGCTGGGTGATGGTCGACCCTGAGACATGCTTCCATTCCCAGACTTTTTCAACAAAAGCTTGACGCCCTAAATCGTGGCGGTTGACACCTTTTGCCTGGAGTTGGCGCTCGACAACCATTTGGGTGGCGATGCCTGCGTGGTCAGTACCAGGAAGCCAAAGCGCATTGGCGCCCTTCATGCGCTGCCATCGCGTGAGCGCATCCATGATGGTCTGGTTGAAGGCGTGACCCATATGCAAGGTGCCGGTCACATTGGGTGGCGGCAGTTGAATGCAAAAGGGTTTGGCGCCAATACGATGGCCCGCGTCAAAACAGGACATGGCTGCCCATTGCTCATAAAGCTTGGCTTCAATCGCTTGGGGTTCGAAAGATTTTGCAAGCGGCTGTTCGAGGGGAGTCGCGTCAACAGTCATGCCTCGGTTCCTTGGACGGCTTGGTCGAAGTGATGAATGGGGTAGCCTTGAGACCTCAAGAGGGCATAGCGCTTACGGGCAACTTGGCGGTCTGTTTCGTCGCGCCCGACGACCTCAATCCAGCGTTCAAAGCTGCTGAACCCCTGGGGTAATTCGGAGCCGAGGTGAATACCGATGGTGAAGCGTTCGCTGCCATGCAAAAACGGACTCAAAACAATCGCGGTCCGGCTTGCCAGCGGATGATCATGCATCACATGCGGGATGAAATCGGTCGCTGAGAAATGCCAAAGCATCTTGTCGAGCCGCAGCAGCTGATTCGAATCATTACTGTAGACCCAAAGTCGGTGCCCGGCGCGATAGGCCTTGCGGATCAGTCGGCAGCTGTAGGCAAGCTTATCTGGGGTATTGAAATGGAAGTCGATCCGCGTCACAACCCGGCCCGGGATTGCAAGAACGCCATCAGCAGCGGTACGGGGCGAGCGGACGCCCCTTTAGCGCTTCCACCCCGCCAGGCCGTGCCAGCAATATCCAAATGAGCCCAGCGAAAGGCCTTGGTGAAACGCGCCAAAAAGCAAGCCGCTGTAATGGCGCCGCCCTCGCGACCGCCGACGTTCGCCATGTCTGCGAAGTTCGATTTCAAGCCATCTTGATAGGCTTCCTCGACGGGCATACGCCAGCAGGTATCGCTGCTATTTTTACCTGCCTTGACCAGTTCCTCGGCGAGCTCATCGTCGGGTGAAAAAAGGCCGGAGTGGACTGCACCGAGCGCTACCACGCAGGCGCCGGTAAGTGTTGCGATGTCAATGACGGTATCGGGCTTGAAGCGCTCACAATAAGTTAACGCATCACAGAGAATCAGGCGTCCCTCAGCGTCGGTGTTGAGAATTTCGACCGTCTGGCCCGACAGCGTGCTCACAATATCGCCAGGCCGCGTGGCGTTGCCGTCAGGCATATTTTCCGCAGCGGGTACAAGGCCTATCAGGTGCAGCGGCAGCTTCATTTCCGCGGCAGCCTTGATCGCGCCAAATACCGAGGCTGCACCGCACATGTCGAATTTCATCTCATCCATGCCACCCGCAGGTTTTATCGAGATGCCGCCGGTATCAAAGGTAATGCCCTTGCCGACGAGCACGATCGGCGCCTGCTTTGTTTTTGTGCCCTGATAGTGCATGACGATCAGGCGTGGCGCCTGGCTTGATCCTTGTGCGACTGCGAGCAAAGCACCCATGCCAAGCGATTGCATTTGTCGACGCTCAAGCACCTGAACCTGGATTTTATGGCTCTTACCCAGGGCAAGCGCCTTGTCGGCAAGGAACTCAGGTGTGCAAATATTGGGCGGCGTGTTTCCGAGGTCTTTGGTCAAATCCATACCATTGGCCAGCGCAAGCGCCTGTGAAATGGCTAGATCAACTGTTTTGCTTTTGCGAGGATCGACAGCAAAGAGCAGGCTTTGCAGGCCCTTGTTGGCCGAATCTTTGCCCTGTTGCGATCGCTGACGCTTGAACACATCAAAGCGATAGGATTGCTCGCGGCATGCGAGAATGAGTCGCGCAGTGGCCCAACTCAGGTCTTTGTCTTTCGGTGCCGCGGTTTGCAGCAGGGATACGGCACTGTCGAGCCCTGCATCATCGAGATGCTTGGCAACGGCTTTGCAGGCCTCGAGATAGCTTTTTTCGCTGGGCGTTTCGGATTTTTCGTCTTCAGCTTGCAGGCGCACGAGGAGCACACGATGAGGGCCTGAAAGTGCCTGGGACGCTTTTCCGGGCAACCCGCTGCTCGTTCGGTTCGATCCCTTCGCTGCCGCCTTGCTGCCGGCACCCGTAGCGCTCACGGGTTTGGCTGTTGCGTCGGCTGATGCACTCGGCAGGGGAACCCAGAGGCAGGAGCCGTTTGCCTTGGGCAAATCGCCACGTTGAGCAAGTTCAAGCACCCACTGGCGGGCATGTTCGTCAAGCGGAATCTGCGGCGTAAAGCTTTTGCCTTCCTTATCGATGGGGATGATCAAGCAGGCTGCTCGAACAGGATCGCGGGTACTCGGTATGGTTTTGCATTGCATGCGTGCTCGCTCCGGCGGCTGGGGCTTGGGCAAATTCGCTTGCTTCGCCTATGCGGTTTAGCCGCCTGCGGTCTGTGCAGCATGCAGTCGACGGCCAAAGACGCCTAAGCGAAGTAAGATCGGCTGATTATATCGAGCGGCATCCCCTCCTTGCCCCTTGCCCTTCCTTTAATGAAACCAAGCCATGATTTTTGAGCAATCGGTGAGGCGCGAATTTCGGCAGACAGCATCAAGCATTTTGCTGGTGCTGATTGCTGTTTTGCTGACGGTTACCCTGGTGCGCATGCTCGATCGCGCGGTGAGTGGGGGTATCGACCCAGGGGATGTGGTTATTTTTTTGCTGCTGTCAGCGGCGAGTTCCATACCCCAGCTGCTTGTGCTGACCGCCTTTCTCGCGGTACTCCTGACCATGACGCGGGCGTTCCGCGACCAGGAAATGGCCGTTTGGTTCAGTGCAGGCCTGAGCCTGCTCGACTGGATCAAGCCGCTGCGTCGATTTCTTGCGCCCTTGATTGCAGTGTCATTATTGTTTGCCTGGTTTGTTGTTCCTTGGACGGTGGCTGAGAGTGAGCGCCTGCAAGCGCAATACAGCAGTCGCGATGAGTCCTTGCAAGCAGCAGCCGGTCGGTTTCGCGAGAGCGCTGGCGGCAGACGGGTGTTTTTTGTGGGTCAGACCGGCGACGGGGGCCAATACGTAGAGGATCTGGTCGTGATTCAACGCGGTCCCCAGGAGCGTACCTGGGTGCTCGCCACTTCGGGAAGGCTTTTTACCGATGCCGACGGCAACCGTTTCTTGGACCTGCAACAGGGTCGCCGATTTGACCTCGCTTGGAATCTGGCGGCACCCGATGCCTTAAAGGCCCGTGAAATGGGGTTTGAACACTACGGCTTGCTGATCCGCGCTGCCCCGAGTGCAACGCCGATGAAGCCCATCAAGGCCATCGAAAGCCCGGAACTGTTCGTTCGCAGTGACAGCGCCGCCGTGGGAGAAATGCTTCGTCGTATCGGTCAAACCCTGCCCCTGCTCTTGCTGCCACTGTTGGCGCTTGGGCTCGTCGCCTCCAACCCGCGAAGTGGCCGTGCTTTTCATTTGCTTGCCGGCATTCTGATTTACACGACTTACACGAGTTTTTCAACCGTTGCGGAGGCTCAGGTCTCGCGGGGTCAATGGTCCCTGACCGGTGGCCTGCTACTGGTCCACGGCAGCTTTGCCTGCGCCGTGGTGTTGCTGTTATGGCTCAGGCTCGGTCGGCGATTGGGGCGAAAGTGGTGATACAGGTTTGCGGATGATCATCAGGCAATACATCGCGCGAAGGGTCCATCTCTCGATTGGCCTGGTTCTGGTGACGTTGCTCTTATTGTTTGCCTTTTTCGACCTATTTGGCGAGGTGGACGATGTGGGCAAAGGTAGCTATCGCCTCGTTCACGCCTTCGCCACCGTCGCCTTGCTGATACCGTCTCGATTCCCTGAATTGCTCCCGGTATCCATGCTGATCGGAACGATTTTTGCCTTGTCGCAACTCGCACAAAGCAGCGAGTTCACGGCGATGCGAGCAGCTGGGCTCAAGCCTTCACGGGTGCTGATTTGGCTGGTTTTTTGCGGCTTGCCCTGGGCCTTCAGCGGACTACTTGCCAGTGAGTACCTCGCGCCAGCCGGGATGCGGGAAATTCAGAACTTACGGGTGTTGGCAGGTGAGGCCCTCATTGACACATCGAGCCGACGGGGCAACCTGGGATCCGGTCTTTGGATCAGGGACTTGCTTAAGCATGATGGTGGTGCACTGATATCGCAACGCTTCATCAATATTCGCGCTGCCCAACCGGACGGATCCCTCAGTGAGATTGAAATCGTCGAGTTCGACGCAGAGCGACGGGTGCAACGACTGCTGCTCGCGCGCCGCGCGCGGGTTGCAACAACGCCTGGTCTTGATCTTGAGCAGGTCCATGAGATTCGCTGGCAACCGCAGCCCGTGAGCCGGATGTATGAAAGCTTGCGGTGGGATGGCAGGGTCGACCAGACTGTGATCGACATGGCAGCGGGTCGGCCTGACCGGATGTCGATGCTGGAACTCGAACGCTTTGTTCGTTATTTGAAAAGTAATCAGCAATCGAGCGAACGCTACGAACTGGCCTTTTGGAAGCGGCTGGCTGCGCCTTGGAGTGCACTGGCGATGTTGATGATGGCATTGCCCTTTGCTTACCTTCAACCGCGAAGTGGTGCAATGAGCGGGAGAATTCTCGCCGGGGTGATGATTGGCGTGGTTTTCCACCTCGCTGTGACCCTGCTTGGGAACATTGCCTTGATTCAGCAATGGCCGGCCCCCGTGATTACCATGATTCCGGCGATGATCCTGGTTTTGATCAGTCTTGCCAGTCTTCAGTGGGTGAACCGGAGCCAGGCGCTTTGGCCGATGAAGCTTGCAATAACTTCTCGGCCTTAGCGCGACCGCCAAAGCAAACGATGCGCCTTCTGAGCGGTCCATGTTGACCGCTGCCGCTGGCACCCCGAAATTCGACCGATTGCCGGATGCTAACTGGCTGAAGCATCGGGTTTATGCGCACGGCGCCAATAAATTGTCATCATTTTCATGTAGTTACGGCAAGGAAAATGGTTGCAATAACTTTGTCTTAGACAAAAAAGCGGTTGCGGAGCGCTAAGGCGCGCCGCTACGATTCACCCCGTTGTCAGGACTCGCTAAGGGCTCTTTTTATCAAGAGCTTGGCTTCGCGACTGACCCATGGTTTCGAGGAGGAGGAGAGGCAGCTTGCTGCCGTTTGGGCGCACATGAAAATGTGCGCCTTTTTTCTTTTTTGAGGGCAACAGCATGAAGCAGGCTCAGTCGATGGTGTTGAAGTCTATGGGGGAAGTTCCCTGGCAGGAATATCCCGGTCACTTTGGTGGGGCGCTTTCAAAAGCATTGGTGGGTCCTGAGCACACCACCGAAGGGCTTGTTGACTTCCGTATTTCCCGCTACGCGCCGATGGCTTATGTGCAAGTCCACAGCCATGCTGTGCAGTCGCAAATTTATTACGTTCTAGAAGGTGAGGGAACGCTTACCCTCGGGGAAGAGGTCCGGATCATGAAGCCGCATGATTATGTCCTTGTGCCGCCCGGTTTGACACACGGTATTTCAAATCAGGGTCTCGAAGCGCTCGTATTCTTCGTGATCACGACGCCTGCTCGTGACAGTCTGGGGCAAGAGGAACAATGAAATGAGTCAAATCATGAAAGGGGCTGAACTGATCGCTGATTACCTGATTGCACAAGGGGTTCCCTACGTGTTTGGCTTATGCGGTCACGGTAACGTGGGTATGCTCGATGCGCTTTACCATCGTGTTGACCGGATCAAGCTGATTTCCCCGCGTCATGAGCAGTGTGCAGGTCATATGGCTGATGCCTACTTCAGGGTGCGGCATGAGGTGGTTGCCACGCTGACCTCGACAGGGCCAGGCTCGGCAAACATGGTGATGCCATTGATTACCGCGCTGTCTGATTCGTCAGCCTTTCTTGCCATCACATCGAATGTGCCCACTTCGCAAGCCAATCGTGGCCCGTTTCAGGAGTTGTATCGACACAATCAAGCTGATTTTGTTTCGGTCGTGAGGCCAACCGTTAAGCGGAGCTTTCAGCCCAGCCGGGTTGAGATGCTACCGCTTGCACTCCGGCAGGCTTTTGACACGATGACCAGTGGTCGTCCAGGGCCTGTCAATATTGATGTGCCCTTTAATGTGTATCAGGAAGAGGCCGCTATCGATTTGCCCCCCGCCAGCCCAGCATTCGCGAGTGTCCGTCCAGCTGCATCAGCGCCTGATCTTGTCAAGGCAAGCGAGATGCTCAGGCAAAGCCATCGCCCGGTGCTATTCATTGGTCATGGTACAAGCCTTTCTGAGGCCGGGCCTGAGGTGACCGAACTCAGTGTGCGCTTTGGGATTCCTGTGATTACCTCGCCCAACGGTATGGGCTGTGTACCTGCCGAATCAATGCTGACCTTGGGTTTTATTGGTCGCAACGGCGCATACCCCGCAAATCAGGCAGGCCGTCATGCTGATCTGGTGATTACCCTTGGGACAAGGTTTGATGATCGCTCTTCATCCTCCTGGCATGCCGGCTACTCCTGGAATTTTCCCGAGAGCAAGCTGATCCATGTTGATATCGATCCACAAGAACTTGGCCGCAACTATCCGCCCGACTTGGGTATTGTTGCCGATGTGAAGACCTTCGTCAGCCAGTGGCTTGATGTGCTTGGTTCCGGGGAGGGCTATCGACAGGGATTGGCGGCTTGGCACGGCGATATTGCGCAATGGCAGCGGCTATGGGATGACTATGTCCTGCCGAATTTTCGTGAGGAAGGATCACCGTTGCGACCCGAGTTCGTGGTCGGTGCGCTTCAAAAAACACTCCCCGACGATGTCATCATCTCGCTTGACTCGGGTGTCCACCACAACTGGTTCATGCAATTCTGGAAGGCAAGGCGTCCGCAAAGCATGCTGAACAGTTGGGGCTACTCTTCGATGGGTTTTGGAGTCTGCGGCATTTTGGGCGCCCAACTGGCAGCACCTGATCGTGTCTGCGTTTCAGTATGCGGCGACGGGGGATTCACCATGGTGCCCTATGTGATTTGCACCGCGGTTGAATATGAACTCCCCTGTATCTGGGTTGTTTGGAATAACTTTGCCTGGGCTGCCATCCGCGATATACAAATTGGAATGTTCGGCGGCCGTGAAATCGGTACTGCTTTTTATGAAGGGCAAGATCGGTCTAAACCCTATAATCCAGATTTTGCTGCCTGGGCAAGGGCTGCCGGTGCAGATGGCTATACCGTCACCCGAGCCTCCGATCTCATGCCGAGCCTTGAGCAAGCGATTCGCATGCGTCGACCCGCTGTCATTGATGTGCATGTTGACGATAAGGTCAAGCCGCCTTCTACAGGGACTTGGCAGTTGCCTCCGACGCCATTTAAAGAGCCTGTGTTCGGTGGCCCATGGCGTCCATAGGGAGTTTAAGGCGATGAAGGGATTATTGGCTGTCTGGAACGATTGTGATGCGCATCGGCTCGAGGACTATGAGCACTGGTATATGCGTGAGCATCTGTCGGACAGGGTCAGGCTTGATGGTTTTGAGCAAGGTGTGCGCTACGAAGCCATTGATGATGCGCAGACGCCAAGGTTTTTCACATCCTACGATATGACCTCGCCCGAAGTGATCCAATGCATAGCCTACCAGCAGTCATTGCGTGAGCCGAGCGCGGCAACCCGAGACATCATGGCGCACTTCCGGAATATGTGGCGAAGTGTGGCAAAGCTTCACGGCATGGCAGGCCAAAGCTCAGGGGCCTGGATCCTGGTCTTGCGCCTCGGTTTGCTGGCCGGTTTTGGCGGCCGCGGGCACGAGGGGCCGCCGATTGCCGATGCAGCGTCCTGGGCGCGACTTCTTGAGTCGCAAGGGCCTGAACGTGCGGTCCGATGGCGCGTATACGGTAACTGCTTAAAGGCGCTTGAGGACTCCCCGGAGGCAAGATTCAGACCCCAGGCTGATTGCGCCCCCGAAGCGCTCGTCATCATCGAACATCTCCGCCGCGCAGACCTTAAGCATACCCAGGATGAATGGCTTATGAAGCCCGCAGTCAGCGCCTTGCTGACAAATCATCAAGCCCAGGTTGGAGCCTTCCTGGAGATGACACGCATGGATCATCGAAGCTTTAGCCGTTAATCCTTTCAAGCAAGGCGCGTAGCCCGTGGAAGTAGGACCGAAGACCAAAGCCGGTGACGATTCCGACGCAGGCTTCTGCAGTGACCGATTTCATCGCTCGCCGTTCTATATTTGATAGGTGAACTTCGACAGCGGGCATGCGTATGCCTCGCAAGCAATCACGCAGCGCATATCCCGCATAGCTGAATCCCGCTGGGTTCATCAAAAGGCCTGCATAGCCTGCACGATCACACTCGTAAATCCAGCCAATCGCCTCGCCTTCAAGATTGCTCACTCGGATATCGAGATCAACGCTCAAGCGCTTCGCTTCCTCTAGGAGCATGGCGTGTAGTTCATCGAGCGTGGTGGTGCCATAAATCTCGGGCTGGCGGATGCCGAGATATTCCATATTGGCGCCCTGAAGACAAAGGATTTTTGAGCTTCGCGGCTGGGTCATGCTGCTTCTCTCCTAAATGTAGCGCGGGTTGTGCTTCACGGGGCCGTTTTAAAGGCTGTGCTTTCTAGGGTGTGATTACAAGGATGTGATTGNNCGCCAAAGCTATTGAAAATAGAGCGTACCATCGTTTAGATCGTGTTGAGGAAGCAATTCTTTATCGCGCGCAAAGTCTTGCGTGTGCAACCAGGGCAAGTGACTGCCCTGTCGGGGAAGCTTGTGCAAGCTACGCTTGATGTAGCCGGGATTGAAGTTGTCCTCGCTGACCCAGGCTTGAAGCTTCATCGCTTGGTCCTGGTCGCGCAGTCTTGGCACAACCATCGAGAACGCCTGCCGGTCCATATGCTTGAGCAAACGACACACATAATCACCGAGCAAGTCTGCGCGAAGCGTCCAGCTCGATCGGAAGTAGCCAAAAACCCAAACAAGATTAGGTAGGCCCGTAAACATGGCGCCTAAATGGGTAATGCATTTTGAGAAGTCCAGTGCCTCGCCGTCGACCTCAAAGGTAATATCCCCCAAAACATTTAAGTCAAAACCGGTGGCGCTCACGATCAAGTCGGCCTCGACGATTTGGCCATTCTTAAGCAATAGGCCTTCAGCGGTGAATGAATCGATGGCTTCGGTGAGCACCGATGCTTTTTTCTCTCGCATGGCGGCAAAGAGATCGCCATCCGGGATAAAGGCAATCCGCTGTTGCCAAGGCCGGTAAGCGGGGGAAAAATGTTTTTCGACATCGTAGCCATCGCCTAATTGGGCGCGCACGCCCGCAAGGAGCTCCTCGCGAACGACTTCGGGCTCTCTGAGGCATCGTTCTGAAAAAACAGCTTGATCCTTAAGTATTTTCCGGCGGGCAATTTCATGGATCCAGTCAGCGGGTATATCGAGCTCGCGCAACATCTGAACCAGCTCGTTGATATTGCGTCCGGTGATGAAAAAGGTCGGGCTTCGCTGCAGCATGGTGACATGGCTTGCCTCTTTCGCCATGGCAGGAATCATGGTGGCGGCGGCCGCCCCGGATCCGATGACCACAACGCGTTGATCTTTATAATCTAGATCATCGGGCCAGGTTTCAGCATGCACATGACGGCCCTTAAACCTGTCCATGCCAGGCCATTGGGGCTGGTAGCCGCTGCGATGCCGGTAGTAGCCCGAGCACATCCATAAGAACCCGGTCTCGATGGTGTAGGACTTACCGGCGCTGAGGTCAAAGACTTCGAGCTGCCAGCGCTTGGTTTTCCCCGACCAGCTCGCGTGACGGATATCGTGATGGTAGTGAATATGCGGCTCGATACCTTGTTCCTCGATCACCTCTGCCATGTAGCGGCGAATCTCCTCAGCCGTTGCAATCGGCACCCCCCGCCATGGCTTGAATCGATATCCAAAGGTGTGTAAATCGCTGTCGGATCGAATGCCCGGGTAGTTATGGCTCAGCCAGGTGCCGCCGAAGCTGCTCATGCGTTCCAAAATAAGGAAATGTTTGTCCGGACAATGCTGCTGCAAGTGATGAGCCGCAGCAATCCCCGAGAGTCCGGCGCCAACAATCAGTACATCGACAAAGCCCATCGAATGGGGAGGCTGATGCGACAGCCGCTTGGCTTGGCGCCCTTGTAGGTCTGCTTCCTGGTTCATGGCATGCTGTCTCCGACACCTGAAGATTGAATAGTCGCCCAGTGTAGAGCGTCACCGCAGGGCTTGCTCCCTGAAAGTAACGGTGATAGTTTCGCAATGTTGGTGCTCGCATAGACGCTTCTTGTCTTGCAGTTAAACGGGAACCAGCCGTGTCGACCGAAATCCCTTTTTTTCGAGTCGAGGCGAGCTGGGCTGCCCCCGCAACGGTCGATGAATACCTTCGTGGTCTGGTTAGGCGTTTTTCTGGCGCCGGTTGCTGACTTTGACACGATCGAAAACGCCAAGTCGTGGTGCCACTGGGCTTTGGAGCCTGGGAAGGGGACTTCGGCGATTCGTCAGCCCGGATACCGGCCAACAAGGTGGACGCGACGTGATTGTTTGGCGCGTCTTTGATGCTCATGCACTGGCGGGGATGCCGGTGAGAGCGCTTGTCTGGAACGCTGATCATGAAACTCTCAAAGGCGCCGTATCGCGTATTGGCAGCAGGTATCTGCTTGCTCTCCGTCCACTTAACCATGCAAGCCCAGCCCCTCGCGGCCAAGGATGCAAGCGCTTCCGGTGAGGAACTGGTGATTAGCGCAAAGCGTATTGAGCAGGATCGGCTCAAAGCGAGTGTTGTTGTTGAAGTGATCGACCGCCAGCAGATCGAAGCCTCTGGTGCAGGCAATCTGGCTGAATTCTTGGAAGCGGTGCCCGGGCTAAGCCTCACCCGCCTCTATGGCCGCATGGGTGTTGATGCGAACATTGATGTGGGTTACCTCGGCGAAGCTGGTTCGCAGAATGTCTTGTTCCTGATCGACGGTCAGCGTCAAAATGCCTTGGATTCATCGAATCTTCGTCTCTCACGACTCCCGATAAGCAGTATCGAGCGCATCGAGATCCGCAAAGCGAACGCTGGCGCACTTTATGGGGACAGGGCTCAAGGTGGCGTGATTCATGTGATCACGCGAACCGATCAGTCCAAGCAACTGAGTGTCGGTGCGGGCAGCTATGGATCCAAACATGTGGATACTTATCTTGGCTTCGGCGGCGAGCAGCTGAAGGCTTCGCTTTCTTACCGGGCTGCCGAGTCAGACGGCTATCGCGCATCGAGTCGGGCCAATCAGGACAGTGCGCAGTTCAGGGTGGTCGGGCAAGGCGACTGGGGGCGGATCAATGTTTTTGCCAGAGGGTTTAAGGAAAGGGCGCAGTTACCGAGCTATTTAACGCTTGAGGAATTTACGTTGACGCCGAGAAAGGCTGGTGCCTATCCGGTGGCCTCCGAGCGCCAGGGTGAGGCTTTCGGGCTACGCTATGACGGTAGCCTGGCTCCGGGATTAAGCTGGTCGGTCGATGTTAACGAGCAATCAACAAGGGACAAAACCTATGAATCGATTCATAACCGAAGAACGCTGATCAATCCGGAATTCCTTGCGCAAATCGGCGCTTGGCAATGGTTGGCCGGTGGCGAATTGAGCCAGGCACAGGCCAGGACCGAAGCTGGAAAAATCGTTGAGCAGCGAAATCGGGCCATTTACATTCAATCGAGCCGGCCGCTGCTCGCCGATCTTGATCTTGAACTGGGGGCTCGAAGCCAGCGCGCCATCAATCAATTCCAGGCCGAACCCGGCGCACTGGCCACGGCATCGACTTACCAGCAATCAGCGCTGTCAGCCGCCTTCAATACGCGCGTGGCAAAGAACCTATCGCTGCGCGCCGGAGCACTGACAGGGTTTCGTCTCGCAAATGCTGATGAAGTCTATTTTTTTGATCGCGAGACCTATGCCTTGCTAAGGATTAACGAGGCGGTGAAGCCGATGACAACCCGGGAGCTTTTTGCCCAACTCGAGGCCGTTCACTTTGAGCAACGTTATGCGATTCATTATCGCCATATCAAGGCTAATCAGGAAATCGGGTATCAGTACGATTGTGGTGTGATTGATGGGCTGAAGGCTTCTTGCAATCAGAATCTTTACGACACTGAGCGACATATGCTTAGCGCTCAGCTGCGCTGGCCTCTTAGCAAAGCATTGCTGCTTCGGGCAAGCGTTGATTTAGTCGACGCACAGATCGCATCCGAAGCAAATGCGGGCCGACGCGTACCCCTAACGCCCAAGCAAGCCGCAAGGCTGGGACTGGCGTGGCGTTTTCAATCCTTTGTTTTGCATGCCAATGCGCATTACCGAGGTGCAATGGTGCAGGCGGCCGATCAGTCGAATTCAAATCCTTTGATTCCGGGCAGGCAAACAATCGATCTAGGGCTTAGTACATCGTTGAATCAACGGCTGCAGCTTGCTGCTTGGATTAGAAATCTTACCGACAAATCGTATTATGACTATGCAACCTATAACGGTATTTATCCAGCTGACCGGAGATCGTTTGATGTGACCCTCAAATTGTCGATCTAGTTGTCATCACCATGTCGCTGCGGACTATCATCACGCTGCTTTGCCTTGTGCTGCTGGCAAGCCCGCTTTGGGCTGCCGAGTCGCTTCGGGAACTCATCGACGATCGCGGCCGCCGCGTCCAATTCGTCAAGACCCCGGAGCGCATCATAAGTCTGCTCCCCTCGATCACAGAAAGCCTTTGTGCCCTAGGGGCTTGTAGTCGGATTGTCGGGACCGATCGTTTTTCTGATTTTCCAGCTTCAGTCAAACGCTTGCCCAAACTCGGCGATCTTGATGATTTGCAGTGGGAACAGATCAGGGTCTTAAAGCCCGATGTGGTGCTCGCCTCGAAGTCGATGCGCCAGATCGAAAGGCTTGAGACATTGGGTATTCGTGTGCTTGCCCTTGATTCGCAAACCCATGAAGATATCCGGCGCAGTCTCCGACTTTTGGGGACCTTGCTCGGCGATGCTGAAGCCGGCGAGCGGCTTTGGCAGGTGATTGATCGTGACATCGCATCGGCAAGGGCCTTGCTGCCCGACGCACTGAAGCAAGCAAGCGTTTATGTGGAACTTGGCCCCTCCATGCATGCTGCAGGTCCTGCCTCTTTTCTTGGCCAGACGGTGCAGCTGCTTGGACTTCGAAATGTTGTATCCCCGAGCATGGGGCCATTTCCGAAACTGAGCACCGAGTGGTTGCTTGGCGTACAGCCCCGATGGTTGATTCTTCAGTCCGATCCATCCGGAGAGCGCCACAAGCGCCCAGGCTGGAAGGGACTGTCGGCATTGCAAGAGGGCAGATTTTGCGCGTTGGCGCCCGGTGATTTTGATGTCCTCGTGCGGCCCGGCCCAAGGCTAGGGGAGGCAGCCCACTTGCTTGTGCACTGTTTGTCGCAGGCCGCGCAGCGCGCGCATGAGAAACGAGCCGGTGTCGGACCACGGGAAGATCGACAGCATGCCTAGGTGGGTGCGCCTTGGCAGATAAGCAGGTAAGCCCGCTGCATCAAGCAGACCTTCGTCCTTTGTTGCGGCACGATCGCAACATCCTGTTTGTACTAGCTGCTGCCTGCTTTGCACTTGCGCTGATGAGCGTCAGCGTGGGGAGCGGCGGGCCTTTGCATCAGCTTTGGCAGTCGCCTGAGTCGATGCAAGGCCTCGTGCTTGAGCTACGTCTGCCGCGGGTATTGGGATGCATGCTTGCGGGGGCACTGCTGGGTCTTGGCGGTCTGATCGCACAGGCTTTGTTTAGAAATCCATTGGCTGATCCCTATCTGCTCGGCACAGCTTCGGGCGCGAGTCTGGCCGTCACCATGGTTTATGCCGCCGGGCTTGGTGCGCTGCCTTTGCCTTGGCTCATGCAGCTCGGTAGTGTTTTTGCAGCTTTTTGCGGTGCCTGGCTGGCGTTGGTACTGAGCCTGCTGCTGGTAAGCAATCGCCGGCCTGGCGATGTCGAGAAGCATGTGAGTTTGTTGTTGGCCGGGGTTGTGGTGGCTTTGGTCTTGGGTGCGCTCAGTGACCTGCTTACCCACTTGCGGCCGGAACTGTTACGGTATCGACTTGCTTTTGTGCTGGGCCAGACGAGTCTTTTGGGCTGGGATGCGGTGTGGCCCATGTTGCTTGCGCTTGCGCTGTTGCTGATGCTCACGAGGGCGCGCGCCGACGTGCTCGATGCGCTTATCCTGGGGCCACACACCGCGGCCAGTCTGGGCTTTGATATGGAAAAAGAGCAACGCCGCCTTGTCGTCATGATGGCAGCCTGCACCGCAATCGTGGTGGCGCATACGGGCCTGATCGCCTTTGTCGGGCTTTTGGCACCCCATGTGGTGAGGCCTTTCGTTCGCGGTATGCATCGAAGCCTGATGCTGGCCTCGGCGCTCGCCGGGGCCTTGTTGCTCAGCCTCGCGGACCTGTTGGCGCGAACCCTTTGGATGCCGAACGAGATTCCAACCGGTTTACTGACCGCGGTGATTGGCGGCATTTTTCTGCTTGGCCTTTTAAGGCAACAGCTTCGGGGCTGAATTTGTGAATGCATCCAGCGTTGAGATCGGTATGGAAATCGCGCCACCCAGCCCCGGCAGCCCCCTTCTTTTGAGGGTGCAGGATCTGGCGTTAATTCGGGGCGCCGCCCCGCTTCGTCGCCCCTTTTCTTTTGATTGCGCGTCAGCTTGGATTGCTGTGATTGGTGGCAATGGGGTCGGAAAATCGACGTTGATGTTAAGTCTTGCTGGTTTGCTATCGCAGGCAAGTGGTCGCATCTTCGTGGCAAAGCGAAGCTCTGAGGCTGGAATGTTGTTACCGCTTACAGAACGTTCGCAAAAAGAAAAAGCCCAGTCGATCGCTTGGATGGGACAGTCAGAAAGCATAAACGGGCGATGGCTTGTGGCTGATTTGGTGTCGCTTGGCCGGCTACCCTGGCGAGACCAGGACAACTCGGAGGCCTCAGGTGCCATCCACGCTTCAGCTCAGCTTTGGATCGAGGCCCTAGGGCTTGAAGCACTCTGGCATCGCAGGCTTGATCAACTATCAGGCGGTGAGCGGCAAAGGGTATTGATCGGGCGCACGCTCGCGGTCGATGCGCCGCTAATCCTGCTCGATGAGCCGAGTCTGCATCTCGACCCCTTGTATCAAATGCAGCTGAGTGGCTGGCTTGCCGCCAGTGCCTCAAGAGGGCAACTCGTGTTGACGGCAACCCATGACTTGAACTGGGCACTCAGCGCCGATGCGGTGCTCTTGCTTTCAAAGCAGAACGCCCCTTTGCTTGCCAGAGTAGATTGCCAAAACTTGCATCGGGCCATTGAATCGGAAATGGGCGGTGCGATCGAGATTCGCGCATTGGACGAGCAGGCGGGGCGTCGTTGGCACGCTTTGACAAGGCGGACTGTCATCCAAAAATGACAACCGTTAATTCATGGATATTGACCGTTGGTCAGCGTTATGGGTTAAACTCCAATCATTAACTCAGGAGTAGTCAATGTCTGATTTGGTAGTTCGTCGCCTTTTGATTAATTTAAGTCAGCCCTTTGAGCGGCGTTGGAATGGGGGCGATGCGTTTCGAAGCGCTTTTTTTAACGCTCTATCAATGAGTTTTGTTGTGGGTGAGCAGTATTTTATCGACTCACTCAAGCAGGCCTTGCCGCTCATGAATCAAGCGGATCGCGCCAGGCTCGAACCGCAGATCAAAGGTTTCGTTGGCCAGGAGGCGACGCATCGGCATTTGCATGGACTCTACAACAAAGAACTCGAACGTCAGGGCTTTGATAACGCTTTTGAGCGACGTGCTGCTGCACGCATTCGTGCCAACGCAAATATCGACCCGCGCAATCACGTCGGCGCAACTGCAGCCACTGAACATTTCACCGCTGTCTTTGCCGGATGGCTGATGAAGCATCCCGAAGCACTCGAGGGTGCAGATGAGCGCCTCAAAACACTCTGGCTTTGGCACAGTGCTGAAGAGGCCGAACACCGTGCGATTGCTTTTGATGTTTACCAGGCCATTGGCGGGGATCACGACTGGCGGACCAGAACCTACCGCTATGTGACCTTCACGTTTCTGACCGATGTATTCCGGCAAACGATCAATAATTTATATCGTGATGATGCTTTGTTCAAGTGGTCGACTTGGACGAGTTGCTGGAAGCATTTGTTTGCCCGCGATGGCTTGTTGCGCGGGAACCTGCAGGCCTGGAAAGATTATCTCAGGGTTGATTTTCATCCGCTTGATCATGATGCGAGCGATTCCGAGCGCTGGCTCGAGGATAATCGTAAATCTTATAGCGAAGTGTCGCGCCCTGCGCAACACCGAACGGCGGGCGAAGCCCTAAGCGTTTAAGCCACAGAGGCAAGCTGCGGCTGGCACAATGTAGGCTATGTTTCTACGAAAGGCCTACAGACGACACCCCGCATTTTTGCTCGGTTTGCGCGACATGCTAGGCGTTGCGCCCGGCATTGCAGCCTGGGGCCTGATGACCGGCGTGGCGATGGCTAAGTCGGGCATGGGGTTCTCCGAATGCCTGCTCATGGCCTTGGTTGTTTTTGCCGGCAGTGCCCAGCTTGCGGCCATGCCCTTATTTGCTGCCGAAGCGCCCATGTGGGTGATCCTCGCGACCAGCTTTTGTGTGAACTTGCGTTTTTTGGTGTTCAGTGCGCATTTGCGTCATTACATGATGATGCTTCCTCGCGCTGAGCGCCTGCTTAGCGGCTACCTCACTGCGGATTTGAGTTATGTGCAATTCATTCGTCGCTTTCCTGAGGGTCCGGACGGTAGTCGTGAAAAGCTCGTCGAGCAACAGGCCTATCTTGCGGCAAATGGCGGGCTGAACTGGGGAACCTGGGTGCTATCAAATTTGGCGGGCGTCTTGTTTGCCTCGTGGATCCCGCAGCATTGGGGGCTCGGGTTTGCAGGCATGCTCGGACTGATGGGGGTCGGATTGTCCTTGCTGAGTGGCCAACAACATCTAGGCAACAGCATGCGTTTGATTGCGGCCCTCGCTGCAGGGACAGTCGCTGTGATGGCCTTCAGTCTGCCTTTGAAACTCAATATTGTGATTGCGATCATCGCTGCGGTTGCACTTTGTCTTTTGATTGAAACCAGGCAAGGCGACGCCGGCATCAGGCGATCGTCGTCTTGGGGGCGCTGATCGAGATGCTTGGCGGTATTTGGGACTGGATACAGGGATCGGGTTTTTGGCAGCATCTCACCATTGTTTTAATGGCTTTGATCACCATGCTCACGCGTTCGTTTTTCCTGATCCCCGATCGTGAAATTCCTTGGCCGGCCTGGGCCTCGCGAGGTTTGCAATTTGCGCCGATCGCTGCGGTCAGCGCTGTTATCGTCCCGGAAATTATCATGACAAACGGTGAACTCATCACAAGCTTGAAGGATGCCCGCCTTTGCGCCGCACTGGCAGGGTTTGGTTATTTTGTGATCCGGCGAGGCAAGGGCCAGGTTGTCATGGGAACCATGCTGTCTGGCATGGCGGTCTTCTTGCCCCTGCGGCTTGGGCTCGGATGGTAATCGGTCGTGGCCATCCCAAATCGGTTTATTGGTATGCTCCGCGCCTTGCGTATTTCAGATTAATGCGATGCAGATTCGATGGATGAGCTATGGCGGCGTTTGACGAGGTTCAGATTCTTGATGTGTATCACTGGAACGATACACTTTTTTCATTTAAGACGAGCCGACATGATAGTTTGAGATTTAGGAACGGCCACTTCGTGATGATTGGACTTGAGGTTGACGCTAAACCCTTGATGCGTGCCTACAGCATTGCAAGCCCGAACTACGAGCCTTATTTGGAGTTCTTATCGATCAAGGTCCCTGACGGGCCGCTAACGTCAAGACTGCAGCATGTTCAAGTCGGCGATCGTTTGTTGATGGGGCACAAGACGGTCGGCACACTGGTGATCGATGACTTAAAGCCCGGTAATCGACTTTTCTTGTTTGCCACAGGTACAGGGCTTGCGCCCTTCATGAGCATCATTCAGGATCCTGAGACCTATGAGCGATTTGAAACAGTGATATTGATTCATGGCGTTCGGCTGGTGAGCGAATTGGCTTATGCTCAGTTCATTCGCGAAACCTTGCCGCGGCATGAGTTGCTCGGGGACATGGTATCCCGACAGCTGATTTACTATCCCACGGTCACGCGTGAGGCCTTTACGCACAGCGGAAGGCTCACCACAGCCATTGAATCGGGACAACTTTTTGTCGACATCAGACAAACAGCACTCGATCCTGCCAGCGATCGGGTCATGATCTGCGGCAGTCCTGCGATGCTTAAAGAAAGTGCCCTGATGCTTGATCGCCGAGGTTTTCAGATTTCACCGAGCGCCGGCGTTCAGGGCGATTACGTGATCGAAAGGGCATTTGCGGAGCGTTAGCCCTCATGCGCATCGATGACCTTGCCAGGCGCTGCGCTTGGGTTAATCACCGGACGCGAATCGGTTTTCTCATCCTGATCAGGGATCAAGACATAGCCCACGCCCCAGACGGTCTGTAAATACCGCGGGTGATGAGGGTCGTCTTCAAGGAGCTTGCGCAATCTTGAGATTTGCACATCGAGACTCCGGTCGCTGCTTTCGTAGTCTCGCCCTCGAGATAATTGCATCAGACGTTGCCGCGATAAGGGCTCTCTAGCGTGACGTGCCAAGGCCTTGAGCGTTGCGAAATCCGAGGTCGTCAAGGGAATCGGAACGCCTTCTTTGCGAAGGCTGCGGGTCGACAAATCCAGTTCGAACGCTCCAAAGCGCATGCGTTGCGGCTCGCTGCTTGGAGCACCCGGCATTTCGGTCAGCCTTGATCGGCGCAATACCGATTGGATTCTTGCCACAAGCTCTCTGGGGTTGAAAGGCTTGGCAAGGTAGTCGTCTGCGCCTGCTTCAAGCCCGGTGATGCGGTCGCTCTCATCGCCCCGGGCCGTGAGCACAATCACCGGCAGGTCCGATTGCGCGGCGCGTAAGCGCGCAATCACTTGGAGTCCATCCTCACCGGGCATCATTAAATCAAGCACCATCAGATCAAATCGCTGGTAGCGCATTACCCGATTCATCGCCTGAGCGTCTTCAGCGACAACCACCGAAAAACCTTGCTGCGTAAGATAGCGGCGCAAGAGATCACGCAATCGGGGGTCATCGTCGACCACCAGGACATCGGGGGGGCGGGCGGCATGCTGCTGCATCATCCCGTCATGATAAAGCAGCCTTTACGGATTTTTGAGATGCGGCAGGAGGCTTCACGAATGCTTACGGGCCGACTCAGCTTATGCTTAGGGGATGAGATGGCAAACACGGCAGCACAAGAAAACCTTGCGCATCGGTTCGGGCTCAGCATGGTGGGGCGATAGGATCGAGCCCGCTCAATGGAATGCGGCGCGAGGCGATCTCGATTTTTTGTGTTTTGAGACGATGGCTGAAGCGACGGTGTCGGCGGCGCAGGTGCGCGCGAGGCGTGATCCGGGGTTTCCTGGCTATGACAGCTACCTCGATGATCGTTTGCGCGCGGTGTTGCCGGCATGCATCGCACATGGCACGCGAATTGTCAGCAATCAGGGCTGGATCAATCCGGATGGTGCCGCTCAGCATTGCGTTAAACTTTTACAATCGCTTGGCTGCCGGGGCGTGAAGGTGGCCTCGGTCAACGGCAGCCTGATCACAGACCGGGTTCTTTCACTGAGCGATCGCTTGCTTGAAAATGGCTTGCCAACAAAAAGCATCGCCGATCGGCTCGTGTCTGCTGAAGCCTATCTTGGGGCTGAACCGATTGTCGAGGCCTTGCAAGCAGGGGCACACATTGTGTTTACCGGACGGGTTGCAGACCCGTCGATATTTCTTGCCCCGATGATGGCCTCTTTTGGATGGCACAGCGGCGATTGGGCGAGGCTTGGCGCGGGAAGTGGTATCGGCCACTTATTGGAATGCGGGGCTCAGGTTACCGGTGGCTACTTTCCGGATCCAGGGTTTAAAGATGTTGATGAGCCCTGGCATTTGGCTTTTCCGATCGCCGAGGTCGACGAGGACGGTAGTGCCGTGATATCCAAGTTGGCCCATACGGGAGGTTGTGTTGACTTCCGAACGGTGAAGGAGCAGTTGCTCTATGAGGTGCATGACCCTGCAAACTACATCACGCCGGATGTCGTTGTTGATTTCACAACGGTAAGGCTTAAGAAGCTCGGGGAAAATCGTATTGCTGTGCGTGATATCGGCGGAAAGGCGCGGACAGACAGTCTCAAGGTATCAATCGGCTGTACTGAAGGTTATATCGGTGAGGATATGTTTTTTTATGCTGGCGCCGGGGCTTTGCGACGTGCGCAGCTCGCGAAACAGATTCTTGAGCAGCGATTCAAACTGGTACAGTTAAAAGCGGAAGATTTGCGCATTGATTTTCTTGGGCTTAATGCCATTCACGGCTTGGCGACCCCGGCAAATGCTGTCGAGCCTTATGAGATTGGGGTCCGGGTGGCCGCAAGAACCTTGACCCGGGAAGAAGCGCAAAAAGTGGGGCGCGAGGTCGATGGCATGGCAGTCTCGGGTATTGCCCACACGGGCAAGCGCGTGCCCCATCAAGATCGGGTTCGGGAAATCATCGGCATATGGTCGACACTTGTGCCTCGCGAGGCGATCCGACCCAGTCTTTGTTACTTCGAAAGCTAGTCCATGCAAGTCGCCCTTCAACATCTTGCTCATGTCCGATCGGGTGACAAAGGTGATACGTCCAATATCGCTGTGTTCGCACACCATCCGGCGCTTTATCCTCTGCTTTGCGATCAACTGAGCGCCGAGCGCGTGAAGGCCCATTATCAAGGCGCCATTCGTGGCGAGGTGATTCGCTATGAGATTCCCGGGATAGAGGCTCTGAATTTTGTAGCGCATGGCGCACTTGGCGGGGGTGTTTCGAGAAGCCTTGCGCTGGACCAGTATGGGAAGGCCTTAAGCGCTGCCTTGCTTGGTCTGTGTCTTGAGGTGCCTGAATCGCATCGTTCATATTTAGTGGCTTATCGCTAAGCAACCAAGGAAACATCATCATGTCTGAAGCCTGGATCATCGACGCCTGTCGCAGCCCCCGGGGTATTGGCAAGCAGGGAAAAGGGGCGCTTGCCGGGATGCACCCCCAGCATATTGCGGCCAGCGTGCTTAAAGCGATCGCATCGCGTAACCAACTGGATACGGCCGAGGTTGATGACATTATCTGGGGTACCAGCGCTCAGGTTGGCGCACAAAGCGGCGATCTGGCGCGTATGGCCGCACTCGATGCGGGCTTCGATTTGCGTGCAAGCGGGGTCACGCTTGATCGCTTTTGTGGTTCGGGCATTACCAGCGTGAATCTGGCTGCAGGCATGGTGATGTCAGGTATGGAGGATTTGATTATCGCCGGTGGGACCGAAATGATGTCGATGCCAGCGCGAAGACTTGGCGATGGTCCTCCGATGATGGATAGCGGTAATTTGCGTTTGCGCCAATCGCATCCCCAGTCTCATCAAGGCGTCTGCGCCGATGCGATTGCAACCATGTCCTCGATTCCGCGCCACGCGCTTGATGCCTTGGCTGTGGAGAGTCAGCGCCGCGCCGCAACCGCCATTGAGAACGATTATTTCAAGAGAAGTCTCATCCCGATTTATCGCGACGATGGCACGCTAGCCCTCGATAAGGAGGAGTTTCCTCGACCAGGGACCACCATGGAGAGTCTTTCGTCCTTGAAGCCCGCTTTTGCCGCGATGGCCGATGTCCCGCTCGATGATCAGGGCACCACTTACCGAGGCTTGATTCTGAAAAAGTATCCCGGTTTGGATATTGAATTTGTCCATCATGCGGGCAATTCTTCAGGGGTTGTCGACGGCGCGGCGGCCTTGCTGATCGCTTCCTCGGCCTATGCCAGCAAACGCGGCCTCAAGCCGCGTGCAAAACTGATCGCGATGGCCAACCTTGGCGGCTGCCCGACACTGATGCTGAATGCGCCGGTACCTGCTGCACAAAAAGTATTGCAAAAAGCTGGCTTGAAGGTTGAGGATATAGATCTTTGGGAAATCAACGAGGCTTTTGCGGTGGTTGCCGAGAAATTTATCCGCGACCTGAACTTGGATCGCGATAAGGTTAATGTGAACGGCGGCGCGATGGCCCTGGGCCATCCGATCGGCGCCACAGGTTCAATACTGATCGGCACGTTACTCGATGAACTCGAGCGGCGCGACGCGCGCTATGGCTTGGCAACAATGTGTGCAGCAGGGGGTATGGCGCCCGCGATTATCATCGAACGGGTTTAGCCAGCGTTTATCGCTGTGGCATGTTCTCGACGCCATAGCCGAGGCTGATCGTGGCGTCATCGGGTATCGCCGGCATGCCCGCATTCCAGGCATGCCATGCTGCTTTAAGGCTTTCGAACCGATCTGGGTATCGCGCGCTCAGGTTGGCTCTTTCCCTGGCATCGAGCGACAGATCAAACAAATACTCCTGCTGTTCGACTTTTAGATACTTCCAGTTTCCGTCCCGGTGTGCAGCCTGCTGCCGGTGGTTCATCCGCCAGTAAAGCGGGCGATCAAATGCGTATCCTGGACGACTTAAAACCGGCATTAAGCTGATGCCGTCAAGCGGGTAGTCAGGATGGGGTAACACCGAGGCCGCCTCAAGGATGGTGGCACTTACGTCCATGGTCATCATGCATTGATGGCTGATGCTTGCGGCGGGTATTTGCGCTGGCCATCGCATGATCCAGGGCACCCGAATGCCACCCTCGGTCAAGTCCATCTTGCCGCCGACGTGTGGCCAGTTGTCCGAAAAACGCTCGCCGCCGTTATCGCTTGTAAAAATGATCAAGGTGTTATCACGGTGACCGAGTCTGTCGACGGCATCAAGCAATTGACCGATGCCCTCATCCATGTGGTGAATCATGCGTCGGTATGTCTCAACGCTGCCCCCGTCTAGATGAAAAAGATTTTGTGCAAGCTGATCGGCAAGCGCAGCGTCATCGCGCGTTTCCCAGGGCCAATGCGGCGCTGTGTAGTGCAGGCTGAGAAAAAAGTTTTGACCTGCTTGGATCGCGTTACTGACAAACTCAAGGCCTTTTTGACTGATGAGGTCGGTGAGATACCCGGTGTCGTGCTGTGCCTCTTCACCAAGCCATAAATCGTGTTGACGACTCGAATTGCAGTGGCTGAAATAATCGACGCCGCCTGCCATTGGGCCGTAAAAGTATTGGTATCCGGAACGGAGCGGCGAAAAATGGGGCAGGAATCCGAGGTGCCATTTACCGACCAGGGCCGTGCGATAACCCGCCGATGCCAGCAGCGATGCAATTGTGGGATGCGTTGGCGGCAAACCAAGCGTCGGGTTACCCGCCGCCTTGCTATTGATCGGCTCCTCAGCCGCTGCCCTGAGCCGGTACTGATAACGACCCGTCATGAGTGCAAAGCGCGTGGGCGAACAAACCGGGGAGTTGCTGTAGCCGTCCGTAAAGCGTAGACCCTCGGAAGCCAGCTGATCGAGGCGCGGCGACACCGCGCCGAAGCTTGCGTCGCGGCCACCGTAGCAGCCCAGGTCTGCATAGCCCAAATCATCAGCAACAATCCAGATGATATTCATCCCGGTTCTCCTTCGAGTTCGCAAAGCCTCATGATCTGCTGATGACACTGCGAAAGGGCAATAAGGCGATAAAGGCTGCGATCGATAGCGTAAGACTCATCCAGAGTGCAGAGGCCTTCCAATGATCCATGGCCAACCCGAAGAGCCAAGGCGCGAGCGCTTGTGTGAAACGCGACAGGGCCAAAAGTTTAGCAAGACGTTCGCCATAAGTTGCAGCACCAAATAATGCTAAGGGGAGGGCGCCGCGGGCAATGGTTTGGGTGCCGGTGCCAAGACCATGACAAATCGTGAAGGCGATCGCCCAGCCGGGCCCGCCCCCAAGCAGTAAAAGCACCGCAAGTGGATGGGTTAGCGTTGAAAGCCAGGCAGACCAAAGCGGATGCGCCTGTCCCAGTGCTGTCAATTGGAACAGACGCGCACCAACCTGAGCCGGGCCAATCAGTGTGCTTGCGCTGATCGCAAGCGCGAGTGAGGCTCCTGCGGCTTGCAACAGTGAGGGTAAATGGGCCGCCATGGCACTGCTCACAAAGCCGGTTGCAGCAAAAGAAAAGATCAACAGCGCGCCGGCAAATCGCGGAAGCGCTGGACGATTTTCCAGATCGTTATGGCCAAGGGTCGGCGCTGGCGCTGACCCAGGGTCTTCAGGGCCGAGCACTCTTAATTTCGGAATCAGTCGATTAAGCAAGAGCCCCAAGCTCAGGTGCAACAGCGCCCACGCGATAACAGCGCCGCGCCAGCCGTAGGTGTCGAGCATCAAGCTGCTGAGTGGCCAACCGACGGTGCTCGCAAATCCTGCAATCAGCGTGATCCCTGTGATTGCCTTGCGTGCATGCATACCGTAGAGGTAGACGAGCGCAGCAAAAGCAGTGTCATAAAGTCCATAACCCATCGCGATCCCGAGTACAAGCCATGCCAGCAGCAAGCTCAGCGGGCCATTGGCGAAGGCCAGCATGATCAGGCCTGAGGCAAAGATGAGGTTCGTGATCGGCAAGACGACGCTGCCCCCGACCTGATCGATCCAACGCCCAGCTCGGGGTCCGACAAGCGCCGCGATAATCAGCGAGGCGCTAAAACATAAAAAAAAGTATGGCTCAGTGATGCCCAGATCGGCAGCAATAGGGGTGGCAAGTACCGCAGGCAGGTAATAGGACGAGGCCCAAGAAAGCGTCTGGCTGCTGCCGATCAGGCAGACCGTGCGTAGCGTGTTCAAGCCGGATCAAACGCTCTGAAAGCGGCCTAAGCTGTTGTTAAAGTCACTTGCGGTGAATGCAAGCAGCATACGGTGATTCACACCGCTTGAATCAGCTTGATGGCTTGTGCGCGCACTTCGCTTGTCAATGCGTGACCCCCCAGGTCCTTGGTGTGAAAGCGCCTGTCAGCGGTCAAGGCCTCAATGATCGTCATCAATTGCTTTGCGGCTGCTTGCTCACCCAGATGCTCAAGCATCATGACAGCACTCCAAAAGCTGCCGATCGGATTGGCAAGGTCCTGACCCATGATGTCAAAAGCAGAGCCGTGAATCGGTTCAAACATGCTGGGGTAGCGACGCTCCGGGTCGATATTGCCGGTAGGCGCGATGCCAAGACTACCAGCCAAAGCTGCGGCCAAATCGCTCAAAATATCAGCATGAAGATTGGTTGCCACCATGGTATCAAGGGTCTCGGGTCGATTGACCATCCGCGCGGTTGCGGCATCAACAAGTTCCTTATCCCATTGGACTTGAGGAAATTCATGGGCGAGCTGGGCCGCAATCTCATCCCACATCACCATTGCATGGCGTTGTGCATTTGACTTGGTGACCACGGTGAGCTTTTTCCTTGGGCGCTGTAAAGCGCACTGAAAAGCATAGCGCATGATCCGCTCGACACCGGCCCGGGTCATGACGCTGACCTCAGTTGCAACTTCAATAGGTTGTCCCTGATGAGCACGGCCGCCAACGCCCGCGTACTCGCCTTCGGAATTCTCACGAATAATCAGCCAGTCCAGCTGATGTGGCTCGCAGCGTCGAAGGGGCGATTCAATCCCGGGAAGTATGCGGGTAGGTCTGACATTGGCATACTGGTCAAAGCCTTGACAGATCTTTAAACGCAAACCCCATAGCGTAATATGATCTGGAACCTCCGGGTCGCCGGCAGAACCAAACAAAATCGCATCGAAGCCGGCAAGTGCTTGCAGACCGTCGTCGGGCATCATTTGTCCGTGACGGCGATACCAATCGGCACCCCATTCGAAATGCTCGAATTCAAGCTTAAAGGTCTGATTGCGGTCTGCCAAGGCAGCAAGGACGCCTTGTGTTGCTGGAATAACTTCCTTGCCGATACCGTCGCCAGGGATGGAAGCAATGCGATAAGTCTTCATGGATGAAACGTTCGCCTTGATGATGTGACAGATTGCGCTTGATCGGCGCCTTGTTGCAACCGATCATAGCAGTGCATGTCATGGAGCGAATCATTTGAAACCACTACGTTTGGGTTGCGGTGCCGGTTATGCGGGCGATCGGATCGAGCCAGCTGTTGATCTGGCTGAGCGAGGTCAGCTGGATTATTTGATGTTTGAGTGTCTGGCCGAGCGCACGATTGCACTGGCGCAAGCGCAAAAGCTGCGTGATCCGGCTAAGGGCTTTGATCCGCTGCTCGAATTGCGTATGCGCCGAGTGCTGATGCCCTGCGCTGTTCATGGCACAAAAATAATTACCAACATGGGTGCGGCCAATCCTTATGCAGCGGCTCAAATCACTGCAGCCGTTGCCAAGGATTTGGGGCTTGGTCATTTGCGCATCGCTGCAATCACCGGCGATGATGTACTGGCTGCCTTGCTTGAACTAAACCCGCTTGTGATTGAATCTGGTAGGCGACTATCAGACTATGCGCCCAGGCTTGTCTCTGCCAACGCCTATCTTGGTGCCGGGCCTATCGTGGAAGCGCTTGAGCGAGGCGCCGATGTGGTGATCACCGGCAGGGTGGGCGACCCCGCAATGTTCCTGGCCGCGATGATCCATCACTTTGGCTGGGCGATGGATGATTGGGAACAGCTCGGTCGCGGCACCCTGGTGGGTCATTTACTTGAGTGTGCAGGGCAGATCACGGGCGGATACTTTGCCGACCCAGTCAGCAAGCCGGTTCAAGGTCTTGGGCGCTTAGGATTTCCGATTGCTGAAGTGCATGCAGACGGGTCAGCGGTGATTACCAAGCTCGCGGGTTCAGGTGGCTGCGTCAATGAGCAGACCTGTAAGGAACAAATACTCTATGAGGTTCACGACCCGAGTGCCTACCTGCAGGCGGATGTGGTTGCTGATTTTTCGAGCGTTAGGGTCCATGATCTGGGCCAGGATCGCGTGCTTGTTGACGGCGCGACGGGTCGCAAGCGGACAGGTCTCTATAAAGTGTCGGTCGGTTATCGAGATTGTTATATGGCCGAAGGCATGATGAGTTATGCCGGACCTCAGGCAAAAGCGAGAGCCGCACTGGCAGCTGACATCGTTAGAGAGCGACTCGCTTTACGAGGCATTTGGCCGCAGGAAATACGCTATGACCTGATTGGTCTCGATGCTCTTCACGGCCACCTGGGTGAAAAAGCTTCAGGCTACGAAGCTTATGAGCCCTATGAAGTTCGATTGCGCGTGGCGGCAAGATGCAGCACAGAGGCTATGGCCTGGGATATTGTGAATGAAGTTGAAACGCTCTACACCAATGGTCCGGCAGGTGGCGGTGGCGCCCATCGGATCGTAAAAGAAATGATTGCGGTACAGTCATGTCTGATACCCGAGGATAGCGTGCAAACCCAGACTTACTGGTTCGGTAGCCATCGGGACACCGATGTCGAAGGCCCTGGCCTTAGGCAGTCAGAGGGACAGGGCCGGGCCGGGCGAGAATCGCTTGATTCGTTACCACAAGCTTAGGTGCAGACCCTCATGAAGCGGCTCTACGACATAGCCCATGCCCGGGCAGGCGATAAAGGCGAGACGTCGAATATTGCAGTATTTTGTTTCCGCCATGAGGACTACCCCAGGTTGTTGGCTTGGTTAAGCGCTGAGCGCGTCAAAGTATTCATGGGCGATCTGGTGCTCGGGCCGGTGGAGCGCTATCCGGTCGAGAGCCTATGCGCCATCAATTTTGTCTTGCACGATGCCTTAAGGGGCGGCGTCACCCGTTCGCTTGCGCTCGATCCTCATGGAAAGTCCCTGAGTTCAGCCCTGCTTGCGATGCCACTTGTCGATTGGGATGAAGCGGTTTGATGTTGAGCTCATCGTAGTCTTGTTGCGCTTTTTATCACAATATCACTTGTCGGTACGTCGTTAAAACCAGCTTGTGTGGACGTTGGCTTCGACGCGATGGCATCAATGACTTCCATGCCGCGAACGACCTCGCCAAAAACCGCATAACCTGGTGAACTGTCGCTACTGTAGTCAAGGAAGGCATTGTCAACCACGTTCACAAAAAATTGAGCGTTAGCGCTGTTTGGATCGTTAGTCCTCGCCATCGCAACTGATGCGCGCTTATTGCTAAGGCCACGATTACTTTCCAAGCTGATCGGCGCAAATAAGGTTTGGCGTTGCACCATACCACTGGTAAATCCTCCGCCTTGCACCACAAATCCAGCGATGACCCGATGAAAAATCAGATCGGTATAAAAACCACTTTGCACATAGCGCAAAAAGTTATCAACGGACACCGGCGCCTTATTGGGATTCAATTCAATGTCAAAACTTCCTTCTGAGCTCTCAATGCGCACGCTTGGCGCAGGCACGGTGAACATTTTGCTGTAGACCAGTTTGCCATTTTGGTCGATCACTTCTAGCTTGGTGTCCCCGGTTGCTTTTATGGTGCATTCGTAGCTGAGTTCACTTGATGAGCTTGCCAAAGGCGCTTGATTCGATTCGCAGGATTGAACCTGGACCGATAAACCTTCCTTGAGGCGGCTCACGCCAATGGTGAAGGTTGCGTTTACGCCATAAAAAAGATTACGGGCTTGCACGCTGGGTTCAAGGCTCGGGCTTTCTCCCGCGCATGCGGCAAGCATCAGCACCAGCAAAAGATAGGCTGACTTGAGGGCAATTCGGCATGATGAGTTAGATTTGGGCATGGGCGTGGTGATGCGAGCGTTTGCTTTGAGTTGGACATGGATCATAAACTGTCAATCTTTAAACCGGAGAAAGCGATGAAAGCAAATCTCAAGCGCATTAGAAGCAAGGTTCAGGCTTGGTCGTTTAAGCGCGGCGCTTCCGGCTGCAGCGACCGTCGTTTAATGCTGAGATACTTTTCCGGGCTGATTTATGCTGCGACGGGTGGATTCATCCCTCATGCTTCGGCACAGAGTCAAGCCTTTCCAACAAAGCCCATGCGTTTCGTGGTGCCGTTTCCGGCTGGCGGCGGCGTTGATTTAGTGGCGAGAACCATCGCAGAAAAAATATCGAACCGACTCGGACAATCGATTGTGATTGAGAATCGACCAGGGGCCGGTACAGCGATTGGTACGGAGATCGTGGTGAAAAGCCCGCCCGATGGTTATACATGGCTTGTCAGTCCTGTTGGCGGACAGGGCGTTTTACATGCGATGAAGGCAAAGCTGCCTTTCGATGCGCGCAAAGATCTCGTCTCGGTCGGACGGATTGCTTATGGCACCGTTGCACTTGTTGTGCCTGCATCATCGAAAGCCAAGACGGTCCAAGAGCTTGTTGCGATGGCCAAGGCGAATCCGGGGAAAATGACTTATGCCTCTTCGGGGACCGGCGCACTTATCCATTTAACAGGGGAAATGTTTAAGCTCGCAGCTCAGGTCGACATGGTGCATGTTCCCTATAAAGGAACGATCCAGATTATTCCGGATCTTATCGACGGACGTGTTGATATGGCGCTTGACAGTCTACCTGCATACTTGCCGCATCTTAAGGCCGGGCGCTTAAGGGCCCTTGCGGTTGCTTCAAGGCAGCGCTCAGCTTTGTTACCGGACCAGCCGACGATGGCTGAAGTTGGACTACCCTCGGTGGTATCGTTCACAGACTATGGGATGTTTGCGGCGGCGGGAACGCCACAGGACATTGTGAACCTGATGAATAAGGAAATGCTCCTTGCGCTTGGCCTGGAGGATGTCAAGGCGAAACTCGCTGCTGCAGGGATTGATGTGGCGCCGAGCAGTCCCGATCAAATGCGCGCAGAGTTAATCGATGAGTATAAAAAATGGGCGGGCGTGGTAAAGGCTGCCGGCCTTAAGCCTGAATAGGCAAGACAAGAGACTGTGGCTTTTCTGCCTTCGTTCAGACAATTGCAATATCTGGTGGTACTGGCCGAACACAGGCATTTCACAAAAGCCGCCGAGGCTTGTTTTGTGAGTCAGTCGACCTTAAGTGCTGGCATTAAGGAATTAGAACAATCACTGGGTGTGCTGCTTTTTGAGCGCGATCGGCAACATGTCGCCTTGAGCCTTGCCGGCGAGGCTGTGCTTGAAAAAGCAAAAAACCTGCTTGCGGCAGCGGGTGATCTGGGTGACACCGCCAAAGCCCTTGCTGAGCCGCAAAGCGGGTTGCTGCGCCTGGGCATGATTCCGACCATTGCGCCTTTTGTATTGCCCGATTGGCTTGAGCATTGGCGTCAAGCCTACCCGAAACTGAGCTTTCAGTTGCGCGAGGCGATGACCCATGAGTTGATTGACGATTTGAAACATCGCCGGCTCGATGCGGCCTTACTCGCATTACCGATCGATGAGCAAGGTTTGCAAAGTCTGTTTATCCATGACGATGAACTCTGGCTGGTCGGAAAAGCCAAGGATCCGATTTTTCGCGCCAAGGCGCTTGAATGGTCAAAGCTCTCCCTGGATAGACTGTTATTGTTACAAGAAGGACATTGTCTGCGCGACCACAGCCTCGCGGCATGTGGAGAGCGACCAAGCCCGCACTTCGAAGGGGTCGAGGCAAGCAGTTTGCTCACCTTGATTCAAATGGCGCAATCCGATATGGGCATGGCCCTGCTGCCTGAATTGGCGGTGAAGTCCGGTTTGCTAAGGCACCGTGATCTCATTGCAAGACCTTTGCCATCCCCCGCGCCGCGAAGGCAGATTGCCTTTCTGGCGCGACCGAGCAGCGCACGCTGGGCCGATTTGCAAGCGCTCGCCCAGTGCATCCAGGCCGCGCGACGCCAACGTGCGATGGCAAAGTGATTCAGGCAAGCGTCCAGGCCATCAGTTTATTGTTCTCTGGCGATGCCGCGCTCTGGGCTGTGATCGGCCGATCGCTTTGGGTGAGTTCGACGGCAACCTTGTTTGCCGCCCTTCTGGGGACTGCGGCTGCCTTTGCCTTGATGGCTTGCGAGGGAAAGTGGCGCGGCTTTTGGACAGTGCTGCTCAACACCTATGTGTCGATTCCTGCTGTCCTCGTGGGTTTGCTTACCTACCTCTTGTTGTCCCGCAGTGGACCGCTTGGCGGCTTAGCATGGCTCTTTTCGGTAAAAGCGATGATGCTCGCGCAAACGCTATTGCTGATCCCGCTCGCCTGTACGCTTATTCACCGGCTGTTGCGCGATGCCGATGAGGTACAGGGCGATTCACTTCGCGTCATGGGGGCCAGCCCGATCATTCGGTATCTTTGTTTGCTCTTTCACGACCGTCACGCTGTGATGCATATGCTGATGACCTGCTTTGGTCGCGGTATTGCAGAGGTCGGCACCGTGATGGTCGTTGGGGGCAACATTGAGGGCTTCACGCGTGTTATGACGACCGCTATTGCGCTTGAGACGACAAAGGGTGATCTCCCCATGGCGCTTGCGCTCGGCATGGTGCTCCTCTTGTTGGTACTGTTATTGAATGTGCTGATTGCAATGTTGCCCTGGTGGCGCGATAGACTCACTGGCGTGCTTCGAGACGCTGCGTGGCGATGAGAAAGCGTTCCGATGGCGCTCTCCGCGGCGGATGATCGATGTGATGATTGAGCTATCAAATCTGGCATTTGTAAAGCATGGGAAGGCGTGGTTGCAGGTTCCCGCGTTGAACTGTCGGCAGGGTGAGCGGGTTGCTTTGCTTGGGCCAAGCGGTTCAGGCAAAACAAGTCTCCTGCGGGCGATGCTTGGACTTATCAAGCCCGACAATGGTCGTATTCATTTGCAGCAAAGCGCAACCATGCTCTTTCAAAAGCCTGCCTTGCTGCGTTGTTCGGTATTCAACAACCTTAGGATCGCTGCCTTGCTTGCTGGCCTGACGCTAAAGGAGGGCAATGCTCAGAGCTTGCATTGGCTCAATCGACTTGAGATCGAAGCACTTGCACCGCTTCAGGCCTATCGTTTATCGGGAGGGCAGCAACAACGGGTGGCTTTTGCTCGCGCCATGTTAAAGCCTGTATCGATCGTCTTGCTCGATGAACCTGGTGCCAATCTCGACCTTCGTGCCCAGCTGCAGCTTGAAGCCTGTCTTGATCGCCGTTACAGCGTTGTCTTCAGTTCGCACGATGCCCGGCAAGTTGAGCGTTGGGCTGACCGTGTTTATGAGATCGATCAGGGTATGCTCCGGGAACGTTCTAATAGGTGATCGACGCGATGAATCCTGCCATCCACGCTGAGCCTTTAGCAGCATCGCTTGAAAACATCGCGTGCGAGGCGTTTGAAGCCGCAACGGTGGCGGATAAGCTTGAACTGATGAAGCGGCTTGCCGATGCCTTGGTATCGAAGCCCATGCCTCAGAGAGCGTCGTCCCTTGCTTGGGCTGACTCGGTTCGCCGGCCTGCCTACCCGAGCTCGCTCGCGCTTGTGTCGCCGCAAAAGGTTGGCCGCAGACGACTTGGATCTACCAGGGGGCGCGCCGAACTCATTCATGCGATTGCCCACATCGAATGGCATGCGATTCACCTCGCACTTGACGCGGCGCTTCGATTTGAGGCGATGCCCGGGCAGTTCATGCTCGATTGGCTCGGTGTGGCTATCGACGAAACGCGTCATTTTGCGATGTTGGACCAGCATTTAAAGTTACGCTATCAGGCGAGCTACGGTGATTTCCCTGCCCATGGAGGCATGTGGGATATGGCAAGACAGACCGAGCACGATGTGGTTGCCAGAATGGCCCTCGTGCCGCGTGTTCTGGAGGCCCGGGGTCTTGATGTCACGCCCGCCATGATTGCGGGCCTAAAGCAGCATGGCGACCCTGATGCTGCTGCATGTTTGGCACTGATACTCGAGGAGGAAGTGCGTCATGTCTGGCTCGGCACTTACTGGTATCGCCAAGCTTGTACGCTCCAAGGTCTGGACCCTGAAGCGCATTTTTTTGATCTGCTGAAAACCTACCACATGTCAAGAAGCCGCGGACCAATGAATCTTCTGGCACGCCAGCAGGCAGGCTTTAGTGCTTTGGAACTCGATCGGTTAAGCTTGCAAGGCTTCAACTGATCGGCGAACACCGATGCCCCAACAATTGCCAACCTAATCCGCGAGCATGCTTTAAGGCTCAGAGCGCGTGCGAAGCGGGGCCGGGAAAAAATCAACAGGGGTCATCAACTGGTTGCGTTGATGCTCGAGCGCACCGAGCTTTGCGCTTTCTGCCAAATAGGCCTGCCATCCCGGATCTGCTTGCATGGCCGCGCGGCGGCGTGCCCGATCAGCCGCATCGTCATACATCCAAATATGCACATATTCGTTTGGATTGCCTGATTCGGTGATGAGATAAGCAAGCGGCATTCCCAAGTGCCGCGTCTGCACGGCCTTTCCCATTTGCTCATAAAGTGCCAAATGTTTTTTCAAAGTGCCCGGGCGGCAAACATAGGTGCGAAGGTCAAGCAACATGATGGTCAAATCTCCTGATGGTGAAGCGGCATGATGCGCGGGCGAAGCGCAGGCGAAGCGAGATGCGGCCCTATTGGTGTTCCAATTCAGCTGAAAAGACGCCGCTGATTCGGAAACAAGGTGGAAGTCGAAATCTTGCCCTATTTTATTCCCGGGGAAATCATGGGCTTTTCGCTTTTCTTGGCTTTAAGATGAGTTTCTTGTGCAAGGAGATCACGATGCCCCAATTAACCATGTTTAAGACGCTGCTGAGTTGTGTTGTCGGCCTGGGCTTTGGTACCGCTGCGGGCCTTGCACAGGCCTACCCGGATCGGCCTGTCAAACTGATCGTCCCCTGGGCGGCAGGGGGTGATACCGATAATATCTTTCGACCTTTTGCGCCAGGGCTTCAAAAGCACCTCGGCCAACCGGTGGTCATCGCCAATGTTGGTGGTGCATCTGGTACCAAAGGTGCGAAAGAGGCTAAGGAAGCGCCTGCTGACGGCTACACACTTTATGCCGTCCATGATTATATTCATTCTGCTTACTATACCGGTATTGGTGATGTAAAGTACACCGACTTTGAGCCCGTATGCATGATTTCGGCAACGCCATCGGTTCTTACCTCAAGCGCAAAGACGGCGTGGAAGGACTGGGCGGGCTTGCTGGCAGACGCAAAAGCGAGGCCGGGCGCGATCAGTGTGGGTGCAACCCTGGGATCAACCAGTCACTTCTTCCCGGCGATGGTTGAAAAGGCTGCCGGTATAAAATTTAAGTATGTGTCCTATGACGGTTTGGCCCCGCGTATGAACGCGATCCTAGGCGGACATATTGATCTCACCGATTCGAACATGACGCAAAAGGGGAAGGTAGAGGCCGGACAACTCCGCTTTATTGCGATTGCCAGTGAGAAGCGTAGCGCTGAAATGCCAAGCGTTCCGACACTCAAGGAGTTGGGCGTCAATGTGGTCTATGAAGTGAGTCGCGGACTTCTTGTTCCGAAGGGCACGCCTGCAGCAGTTATCGCAAAGCTTGAGTCAGCTTGCGCTGCGGCCACCAAGGAAGCGGCCTATGCGGACTCGATGAAGAAGCAGGCGACAGAGGTGAAATTCTTAAATCGATCGCAGTACGCAGCCTGGCTTAAGTCAACCGATGATGAGAACGCTCTCCTGGCCAAAGACCTTGGCTTGATGCGTCGCTAAATGCTTAAGGGATTCCCGGCCTTGAGCAGCGATGGATGGGCTGGGCTGAGTGTTTTTGTGTTCAGTGCAGTCCTTTTTTTTCTCACGATCGGTCTTCCCGATATGCCCCTGGTTCCGGTCGGTCCTGGGTTTTACCCCAGGATCGTGCTGGGCTTCACGGCCTTACTGGGGCTTTGGTTGCTGGTGGTGGACGCTCGGCGTGAGCGTCAGTCCCAAGAGGCGGCAGAGCCTTTAACAACAAGGCTTTTGGGCTTTGCAGGGCATTACCAGAAGGTTGTCCTACATTTTTCCCTGTTTGCGGTCTACATTGCAGCCATGTCAGGGCTGGGCTTTCGAATCTCAACGCTTGCCTATGTGGCTGCATCAAGCTATTTGCTCGATCCGCCTCGCTCGCCAAAGGCTTGGCTGCGAATTGTCTTGCTCGCTCTCATCGCAGCCTTTGTGACGTTTTTTGTTTTTGAGCGCTATCTCGCTGTCCTGCTGCCCAGAGGCCGTTGGACATCGTTCTGAAATTGAGGTGCGTCATGGGGCGTCACCAACAACAACATGGAAAAGCATGTTTGAGCTGTTAGGCCAAGGCATGGTCACCTTGATGGATCTGAAGTACCTCATCCCGCTGGTGATCGGTACGCTTATCGGTGTTATCGGCGGCGCCTTGCCGGGGATTACCATCACCATGACCATCATCGTGGTCTTGCCCTTTACCTTCGGGCTTGAGCCCTTGCAGGGGCTCGCAGCAATGATCGGGGTCTATGTTGGCGGTGAAACCGGTGGCCTGATCACCTCATGTTTGCTGGGCATTCCAGGCAAGCCGTCCTCAGTGGCGACCATGTTTGATGGTTTTCCAATGAGTCGTCGCGGCGAACCGGGGCGCGCGGTGTGGCTGGGGGTTTACGCCTCCTTGATTGGGGGATTACTCGGTGCGATCGTGCTCGTTGCGAGTACTGGTCCGCTTGCCAGGCTTGCGCTTGAGTTCGGGCCTTGGGAGTATTTTTCACTCTTTGTACTTGCGCTTTCCATGGTTGCGGGGCTTGTTGAATCGTCCATGGTCAAGGGCTTAATCGCGGGTGGCTTAGGCCTGGTGGTCACGGTATTGGGTAATGATCCGGTGATGGGTAAGGAGAGGCTCACGCTGGGTATTTCAAGCCTCGAGGGCGGAATCCCGTTTCTTCCGGTGCTGATCGGGACTTTTGCATTCGCCCAGATCATGAGCGATATCGAAAAGCTTGGTTCGGAGCAGCAACTTCAAACCGCTGCGGCGCAAAAAGTCAACCTCGCGGTGAGCCATCTGAAGGTTTTATGGGAGATTATTTCCCGTCCCTTCGTCTTGTTGTGGGCCTCGTTCATCGGGCTTGTGGTGGGGGTTTTGCCTGCCATCGGCGGGAGCGCGGCAAACATGCTCGCCTATGATCAGGCGAAGAAGTTTTCGAAAAACCCCGAACAATTCGGCAAAGGGGCGCCCGAGGGCATCATTGCTTCAGAAGCTTCCAACAATGCTAATGTTGCCGGCTCTCTGGTCACCATTATGGCTTTTGGAATTCCCGGAGACGCTGTCACCGCGGTGATGCTCGGTGCGCTCACCATTCACGGTATTCAATCAGGCCCCTTGTTTGTAAGCCAGAATGGACCCTTGGCCTATGGCATGTTTGCCGCTTACATTCTTGCGCATCCGGTGGTTTTGATCATTCTGGCCGTCTTGATGCGTTGGATGATTCGCATCGTGACCGTGCCCAAGTCAGTCCTTTTCCCAATGGTTTTGGTGCTTTGTGTGATCGGTGCCTATGCGCTTGGCAACACCATGTCCTCAGTCTGGATTCTTCTGGTTTTTGGTGTGTTCGGTTATGCGATGGTCAAGCTCGGCTTTCCGCTCGCGCCATTTATTCTCGGCGTGATACTAGGTGATCAAATCGAAATCAATATGATCCGCGCCCTGATGACAGATCCCGATCCGCTGCAGTTTTTGCTGAGGCCGATTTCAGGTGCGCTGTTGCTGGCCGCCGTATGCTCGGTGGCTGCGGCAGTCTGGCAACACCTTCGTCAAAGGCGCCGAGGCCTGAATATCGATCAGCAGGCCGATGCGGATTTTTAAGCGCAAAAGCATGACAACATCAATCAGAAAAGGGGCAGTCGTCCATGAATAAGTCTAAACAAAAGGCTGCTGGCTCGAACAGCGCACAACTGGAAGTGGTTGATGCAAAAACTTTGAAGCTGTTACAAAGTTTTGATACGCCTACCATTTGTAACGCACTCGAAATCATTACACCTGAACGACGCCTTTTCGGCTACACCGTTGAGCCCTTGAATTGTATTTATCCAGCACTGCCGCCTATCGTCGGCTTTGCGAGAACTTGTACCATCCGATCTGCCGAACCATCCCAACGCAACGCCGCCGACGAAAGGGAAACCCGGGTTAGCTGGTATCGGTATGTTGATGAAGGCGGGCCGAAGCCGAGTATCGTGGTGATGCAGGATATTGATGGGGTGCGTGCGGGCTATGGTTCATTTTGGGGCGAAGTCAACTCGCATGTGCATCGTGGACTCGGTGCGCTCGGCGTCATCACAAACGGCTGCATTCGGGATGTACCGATGAATGCCAAAGGATTTCAAATGCTTGCCGGAAGCGTCAAACCAAGCCATGCCCATGTGCATGTGGTTGACATGGGACTTGCCGTGACTGTCTGTGGGATGTCGGTGCGGTCTGGCGACCTGATTCATGCTGATATGCACGGCGCCGTGGTCATTCCGCTGCATGCTGCAGGCGAGATTGCAAAGGCTGTCAAATTGCTGACGCAACGTGAGGCGGTGATTATCGGTGCCTCCAAACGAAAGGGCTTCAATTGGCAGGTGCTGCAGGAGGCGCTCAAGGAGGCGGCCGACATCCATTGACGGACCTCAAGCTTGCTTACACTGATTGCTGATTTAGGTATCCGCGATTTTCAGGCCTTTGTGATCGCGGTCATTGTTTTCCTTTTGGTGCCGGGTCCTGGAAACCTTGCGCTGATCACTTCAACCAGTCTTGCCGGCTTGTCGGGTGGGCTTGCGGCAACACTGGGTGTGATCGTAGGCGATCAATGCTTGATTGCGCTTGCGATGGCAGGAATGGCGGCCGTGCTGCTTGCCTATCCCGCCGCATTTCATGCCTTGCAATGGCTTGGCGCCGCGTACTTGATCTGGCTTGGTGCTTCCATGCTGTTTGCGCGTTCAGCCGCCAGGCCGATTATCGCGATCCGTCCCGGACGCTACTTCCGACAGGCTTGGTTGATCACGGTTTTTAATCCTAAAGCGATTGTTTTCTATATGGCTTTTTTTCCAATCTTTATTCAGTCAGACCGTTCGCGCGCCTGGATCGGTCTGGGGATTCTTGCATTCACGGTCGCTTGCCTGACCTTGATTTATGGCCTTTGCTTGTCCCTCATCGTCATTCGATTGGCGGACAAGTTCCGGCAGCAGGATAAATGGGTATGGATGCTAGAAAAATCAGCGGGCCTCATCATGATCGCTTTCGCGATTCGATTGGCACTTTCAAACAGCGCTTAGATTTTCAAACAGCGCTTAGGCGGCTTTTTTCCCCAGCGATGGCAGTCGAAGCGCAAGACCCATCGCAAGCAGATTGACTGCACCGGCAATCAGCACGGCGTGCCGGTAATTACCGCTTGCATCGTATAAGCCCGCAGCAATCACCGGCAGGCAAATCGCTGCCAGGCACCATCCGATATACAGTCGACTGGCAACCAGACCAAAGGCGCTTTGAGGCCAAGCCTGTGCGATGGCGCCTGCAGAGGCGCCTGAGATCAGTCCGTAACCCATCCCAATCATGGCAAGACCAGGCAGGGCGCTTTGGGCCGAAGGCCACAGGCTCAGTAACACCGCACCACACAGTGCCCAGAGTTGCGCGGCCGCCATCACATGGGGCAAAGCAAAGCGGTCGATCAACCAGCCACCACCGATCCTGGCTGCAGCGATGGCAGCCGTGATGAGCGTGGTTGCCCCTAAGGCGCTGCCTAAGCCCGCCCCGTAGGCCTGCATGATGCCTGCCGCCTGACTCATGACCATCAAGCCGGCTGAGGCTGCAAGCGTAAAAACTGCGCTAAGCCTCAGAAAAAGTGGCCATTGCGTCATGCGCTCGGGTGCCATGGCAGGATGTTTGTGCTGACGGCTTTGCTTCGCCGTATGACGAATCAAGAAGCTAGCGAATACTCCGCTGCATCCGATGACCGCGGCAAGCAAGCCGAGGGTTTGCCTTAAACCGATTGACTCAATCGACCAGCCCATCAGTGGCGCGCCGAACATTGCACCCAGGGGATATAGGCTCACCACATAGCCATTGATCAGGCCACGGTTGGGAAAATCAAACTGGTTGACGAGTTGTTGGACGCTGGTGAACACAATACCGCCGCCCAGGCCAAATAGAACGCTATAAGAAAAAATAAGACCGATTTTACTTTCTGCAACTGCCGTGAGCGCAAGGCCCGTCGCAGCAACAAGGCTTGCTGCAGTAATGAGGCGCGGGATCGACAAATGCCGGTAGAGGCTTGGAGCGATATTCATGCCGGCTGTGAGCACGATACTTGCCAAGCCAAACACCAGCGTCATGTCAGCGCGCTGCAGCGATAGCGCTGACTCCATGGGTTTGAGCAATACGCTAAAAGCGTAAATCGTCCCGAAGGGAAGATTGGCAAGACTTGCTGCAATGAGAAGTTGTTTGGATGCTGAGGTGCTCACTAATGTGCTTTCGGAACCTTGTGCGCTGCTCGGTTGCTCAAGTCTAGTTCAGAATCCGTAAAACATGATCAGAGCTTGTGCTTAAGGAGTCTGTAATGAGTCGTTATCAGTTTTTTGTTGCCATGGATGTGCAACCTGACAAAGAAGCCCTCTTCAACGAAGTCTATGATCTTGAACATGTGCCCGAACTGCTTAAAGTGCCCGGTGTGCTGCGGGTGGAACGTTCAAGGCTTATCGATGGTGAGGTCTTGATCGGCGGTCAGCGAAAAGCCCTGGCGACCGAGGGCGTGGCGCGTTATTTGGCGGTATACACCTTAAGCAGTCCGGATGTTATTCATTCTGAAGCGTGGGCGATCGCCGTTGAGAAGGGGCGCTGGCCCGAACAGGTGCGACCCTACACGTCGAACAGGCAGCATTTGCTGCGTGAACTCATTGCGCAGGCTGCTGCGCAGGTTTCGTAGAGGTTACCCGACGATGAGTTTTCCGATGACAGGCGAGTTCTTAACCTTGCATGAAATCATTCGCAAGGCAAGACAGCACCTTAACGAAAATCATTGGCAGTATATTGTTGGCGGCACGGAGTCGGAGGCGACGCTGCGACGCAATCGTTGGTCGATCGATCGCCTGGCCTTGCGACCAAGAGTGCTCCGCGATGTGAGCGANNTCCCGGCATCGACTGGTTTGGAAAGCGCTTGAACTTGCCACTGATGTTTGCACCGGTGGGTGGTTTAGAACATTTCTGGGAAACAGGTCCGATTCCTGTTGTGCAGGCGGCAGGCGAGTTTGGCGTGGCACATATGCTTAGCTCGGTCTGTGTTTGCGATCTTGCGCAGCTTGCAGCCGCTTCGCCTGAGGCGTTGAAAATCTTCCAGCTGTATGTTCATGGTGATGCG
>DENJ01000005.1 GCA_002359635.1 Burkholderiales bacterium UBA2647 | reverse complement strand
CGATGTTTGTGGTGCTCATTTCACGTTACCCCAAAATTGGGCCGACGAAACGCAGTAGAAGCATGGGCGTGAGGCGGTACCGGAGACTGCCCCCAAGCTGACTTCTGTCGCAGGTCTTTCAACGAAGTCGGATTCGTTGCTATCTCGTTTTAGCAGGCGCGGGCTTGTCATAATATTTTCCGAGGATCGATTGGGAGGAGGGGTTGCACTGCGGCGGTTAAGCGTGAACGACTGGTCGTCGACGCATAACTTCTGGCCCCGAAACGCTGCGAGCTATATAAACGTCAAAAATTTAGCGTACGCTGAACGGCTTGTGTAGAAAGACCAAGCAAGCTGCCGTGTTTTTCGCCGAGTGGGCGCGGGCATCGCGCCCGCCCTCGAGGGTCGTTACCGGTATGCCCGCAGCACGTTGATATATGCCGGCGATGAGGCTAGAAGGCCCTTGGATGTTGAGGCGATGAGCACCATCTCCGCGCTTGAAAACCCGACGTCCTTGCACATTTCGAGGATATCCCAACCGGGAATCGCAAACACCAAACTGCCCTCTTCAGGCGAGGCCGGGTTGAGGTGATACTCGGGTTCAACGAAATGTTGAACCGCATCGCCACTCATTTTTGCCCTCATACAGGTCTTGGCTTGCCAGGTAAAGGGGTGGGTTGAAAGCATCAAGCCGCCTGGTTTCAGTACACGAGCGATTTCACTCAGGGCGCAGTGAAGATCGGCCACATGTTCAAGCACATCGCTGGTCAATACAAGGTCAAAGGTTTGATCGTAAAAGCTCAACGCCAAGAGGTCTTGCCGAAGCGTCGGGTAGAGCCAGTGTGGGGGTGTGCTGCTCGGATAAAACTCAGATCCGATGAAAAAACGATGACGGCTGCGAAGGGTCATCGCCAATGGCGTTATGGCTTCCGGTGCGAATATCTTCGGATCGGGGTGGTTGCAGTAGACCGGGTCGCTTGCCATGCATTCGAGAAGCGCGCGCTGCCGAGCGTTGAGCCCGTGGGCCAGGAGCTGCTCGCGATAGTTATCTCCTGTCACAGCGATATCTCGGGGCGGGATATCGCCAAAAAAGCTCGATTGGATGCCGTGGCACCGGATATGGTCGATGGCTGCTTCGATGCTTTGCTGCCCAATCAGATGCTCGGGGTACCACTTCGCAAAATCTTCAAAGCTGCCTAGAGCGCTTGATACTTCTGGATGCATTGTTAAAGCTTTGTAACAAAGAATAAAGAAATTGTACGGTATTGAAAGCGGAATGTTGCACAACAAGGGGATGGGTATCTTGTTGCTGCTATAGGACGCTTGGTAAAACGCCAGTCGGAAGTCCACGTGAATGTCTGAGTTGATTCTTGGAAGCAGATCGAAAATCAGGTTTAATTCGAAGCTCTATGGAATCTATCGGTGTTGTCATTCCAACCTTTAGGGCTCGGCAACAGATTCTCGCGGTCCTGGGCGCGATCGGCCCTGAGGTCAGTCGAATCTATGTTGTGGACGATTGTTGTCCTGATCGTTCAGGCGATTACGTCCTTCAACACTGCCAGGATCGCAGGCTTTGCGTCATCAAGCATGACGAAAATCGCGGTGTTGGTGGCGCGGTGATCACCGGCTATCAGGCAGCAATTGCCGACAACATGAAGGTGATTGTAAAAATCGATAGCGACGGACAAATGGATCCTGCCTTGCTACTCGATTTTGCGATGCCGATTTTGCAAGGAGAAGCCGACTACACCAAGGGCAATCGATTCTTCGACCTTGAAAGGATCTCCGAAATGCCAAGGCTGCGCTTGATTGGTAATGCGGCCTTATCCTTGATGACAAAGCTCTCGACGGGCTACTGGAATTTGTTTGACCCCACGAACGGCTACACCGCCATTCATGCGGATGTGGCCGCTCGATTGCCCTTTCACAAGATTAGCAAACGCTATTTTTTCGAATCCGACATGCTTTTCAGACTTAACACCTTTCGTGCTGTGGTGGTGGATGTGCCAATGGATGCCAAGTACGGAGATGAGCAAAGCAATTTGAAAATTTCAAAGATTATTGGGGAATTTTTCCTCAAACATCTGATCAATACCGGCAAGCGAATTTTCTACAATTATTATCTGCGGGACATGTCACTGGCCTCGATTGAGTTGCCTGTCGGTTTGGTGTTGCTTGGCTTTGGCTTGACTTATGGCGGCCTACACTGGGTCAGCTCAGCGAAAGCGGGCGTTGCAACGCCTGCGGGTACGGTGATGCTTGCTGCAGCGCCTGCGCTCGTGGGGTTGCAATTGATCCTCGCCTTTCTTTCCTACGATATCAATGCTGTTCCTAAGCGGCCGCTCTCGTCACGGAGTTTTGCAAGGCGTCAATCTCCCCGATGAATGTCGTTCGGCTCGCAACCTACCTGAGCGTTGGCGTGATCAGCGCAGCGGTTGATGTATGCGTGTTGTCCAGCTTGTTAGCCCTTCATGTGCGGCTTTGGTTTGCAACCCTGATTGCTTTCCTGTCAGGTTTGACGCTGAACTATGGTTTGCATAGCCGGTTTACCTTTTCAGTTCAGCGCTCATGGGCCGCCTTCACGAGGTACCTGTGCCTGGTTGTTTTCAATTACGGGCTAACCCTTTGTTTCGTGCTCAGCTTTGAGTATTTCCATCTCTCGCCTGTGCTCGGCAAGCTCGTTTCTTTGCCCTTTATCGCGGCGACCGGCTACGCGATTTCCAAGTACTGGGTTTATCGATGACGACCAGTGCTCACGAACCGGGGGACCTTCAGGCAGCCGATCGAGCTTTCTCCATTCCCTTTCTCTGCGCGGGCGGCCTTGGCCTGTTGCAGATATTCGTCTCGACAAGACTCGGCGTTTTAGCTGATGCCGCGGTTTGGGCTGCATCAATAATGCTTTGCGCGGCTTTGCTGAGGTGGTGGGTACCCGAGCACGCCGCAGGGTACCTGGGCGCAGTTAGCTTTTTTTGCCTCGTGATCGGTGTGGGTTTGCTTGAATGTGTCACGGTGACGCTCTGGTTACTGAGTGCCTACAGCCTTGGCGCATTAGTAAGCCGATGGCTATTTGGAACAGGGACGCAGCAGGCGGGTCTTGTCGTTAGTCTGGCGTTGGGTTCTTCCTTGTGGCTTGCGATTTGGGGCGTGATGTTGCACTTTCCAGTCAACTACCGACCCTTGCATATTGCCCTCACACTGGTGCCTCTGCTGGTCTTGCTGAAAGACTCCCGAATCCTTTTGCCAGGAGCTGCGCATGCAGCGATCTCGGCGCAGCGCTGGGTAAAGGCGATTCGCTTTGAGCTATGGACGCTTGGCTTAGTCATTGTTGGGTGGGTGCTGCGCTGGGCCAGTTTTCCTTCGGTTGGTTTTGATGATCAAGCCCTGCATTTGCGAATGTGGACGGAGTTATCAACGCTGCATCGTTATAGCTTTGATGTGGTAACTCAAGTATGGTCCGTTGCGCCCTTTGGAGTGGACATGCTGCACGCGGGTCTCTCGTTAATGGCTGGTGCCGATGCGCGGGGTGCGCTTAACCTCGGCCTTGTGTTGCTTATGTTTTTGCTCATGGCAAGGATGCTGCATGGTTGGGCCATTGCGCCCAGGGTGCAGTGGGCGTTGATAGCTTTAATGGCGTCAACGCCTTTACTTGGCGGATTACTGCTCACGCTCCATACCGAACTTGCCCTAGCCGTCTTTGTGCTTGCTGGTGTTTACCTTGCTACGCATGCCGAGGTAAAGCTTTATGGTCAGCACGCTTGGGGAGTTGTTGCTTGTGCTGCGCTTTGTACGGCCTGCAAATTGCCTGGCTTGGTGCTAGGCGGCTTGTTGGTCGCAGTTTTTTTGCTGACCTGCTTTCTTCGTCGATCCCCGATGCTGTCGGACCCATCGGGAACGCAGCCGGGTTCTTCCCTGATCCAGTCACGCCGCTTCGAGCGGCCTTGGCCTGCCTTGGCTTTGCTGTCGGTGCTCACGTTTCTAGCGTTGCACAGCTACGGGATGGCTTGGTATTTGACCGGTAATCCGGTTTTTCCGCTCTACAACGCGATATTTGCATCAAGTTACTTTCCCCTCGAAAACTTTAGTGACGCACGTTGGATTCACGGCTTTACTTTCAGTAATTTTGTGAAGGCTTTTTTCAAGACTTCAATCTTTGTTGAGGCCTCAGACTACACGGCGGGCTGGCAATATCTGATGCTGGTTCCCTTCGCATGTATTACGGCAATGAGGCGCAACGCACCACTGGCTGCAAAGCTGTGCCTTGTGCCACTGATCGGCTTTGTTTTGCTGATGTTTTCTGCCACACAGTACTGGCGCTATCTTTTTCCGGTAATGCCCTTGGCTGGTGTTTTGATCGGGGTACTCTTGATCCAGGTCAACCCGTTGTTTGGCCGCTTGGTCATATGTGTCATCGCTTGTTCGCTTGTTGCGAATCTGATTTTCTTTACCGGGTTTTCCTTGTCTATGTCGACACCTGCTTCGTTCGCGGTCACGGAGTCGGGTAAACGCACACTGATCGGGCAGTATGCTCCGGTTGCAAGTCTTAGTGAGCAGGTGAACGCTATTGCACCGGGCGCACGTGTGTTGTATCCGCCTGAGCTTCCCTACGGTGCCAAACTTCATGGCACACCAATTTATGTGAATTGGTATGCACCGGTGCGCGCAAGCCGATTCAACAGCGTTAAGCATGCCGGTGCGATGCAGACCTTCCTGGCTCAGGAGCAGATAGACTTTGTCATCCTTGGCGCAGTGGACCCACAAATTGAGATTACAGCGGCCCAACTCTTACGTGAACATCTTGCCAGCTTCGGTGTTGTGGTAGCGCAAGAGTCAGGCTACACGCTTTATCGCTTAAGCGATAAAGCTTTGCGCTACAGACCGGCGTTTGGGATTGATTCATTCGAATCGATCAGGCAGATGCACAACGGGGTTTTTGCAACGCCGACACCGCAGTCGATTGCAAACTTTTCCAGTGAGCGCGCACAGCAAGCGAGATATTCGGTTCAGTTTGCCTGTGATGCTCCAAGCGATTCCTTTGTTGCCCAGGTGAATTGGGACAAGGGGCCGGCTTACTACCGGCTTGTGTCGTGTCGCGCCAAGGACGTGAGGTTTTCCGAGGCGATTGCCATCCCGATTGGCGCAAAAACCGGAGCGATTTACCTGAGTGTTCGCGGCGAATCGACGGCGAGCGTCAGAGAGCTACAGGTTGAGCTCTACTAATGCGTTTTTTTCTGACTGCGCGCCTTAACGCGGAAGTCTTCGAGGCCTAGCTAGGGGCGTTCCTCACAACTTAATCGA
>DENJ01000123.1 GCA_002359635.1 Burkholderiales bacterium UBA2647 | reverse complement strand
CATCAGTACGACGCAGCGCAAAAGACGATGCTTCCAGTCAAGGGTGCAGGTGGGCTGTCAACAGAGCCCAATGCGCTTGAGGGGAGCTATGCCAATGCTTGGGCGCAAAACATTTGGCGCGATATGTTTGGCAAGATCGCTTAGCAGCCGCGCTTAATCGTCGTGACAGCAGTTTATTCCTGCCTGCGCTGAAGCTGTCGTGTTTTGACCCTGAGCTTTTGCTTGTCTTCAATGAACGCTCTCGAGGTCTTAAGTCGTCATACGACCGTGGTTGCTGATACTGGGGATGTGGCTTTGATTGCCCGCTATCAACCCAGGGACGCAACCACAAACCCCTCACTGATTCTCAAGGCGGTCGGTCTGCAAAGTTATCAGCCATGGCTCGACGAAATCGCCGAGGCTTCAAGTGAGCAGGGCTTGCCTCTTGAAGATCGCGTCGATGCACTGCTTGTGCGTTTCGGCGAAGCGATTCTCAAAGTCATTCCCGGACGCGTATCGACTGAAATCGATGCGCGTTTGTCCTTCGATGTTGAGGCCAGCTATGCGCGGGCCATGGGCATCGCAGCACGGTATCATCGTCTTGGTATTCAAAACGATCGATTTTTGATCAAGATCGCCTCGACCTGGGAGGGTATTGAGGCGGCGCGCCGCCTGGAGCGCGAAGGCATTCATTGCAATCTCACCTTGCTTTTTTCCTTGGCCCAAGCCGCGCTGTGCGCCGATGCAGGCGTACAGCTGATTTCCCCTTTTGTCGGACGCATTTACGATTGGTATCAGAAAAATAGCACCGTGCAGCGGCCCGACGGCAACCAGGGCCTTGACCCAGGGGTCGAATCGGTGCGGCGGATTTACCGCTATTTCAGACAACATGGTTACCGCACGGAAGTGATGGGCGCAAGCTTTCGCAACACGGGTCAGATATTGGCGCTGGCGGGCTGCGATTTACTCACCATCAGCCCGGATTTGCTGGCCGCATTGCAGCAAATGCCTGCCGATGATTTGGATCTCGAATGGCGAGATCAAGCGCAGGCAAGCCAAGAGAACCTGCTTCGCCTGAATGAATCGCAATTCCGCTGGGTCTTAAACGAGGACCAAATGGCTAGCGATAAGCTCGCAGAAGGTATCCGCAGTTTTGCAGCTGACAGCCGGAAGTTGGATACGCTGTTGAGCTAGTCGACCCTCTCGGCTAACGCCCGGTGCTGCCAAAGCCCGCTTCGCCGCGCGCCGAACTTTCAAATTGCTCAACCACCCGAAATTGCGCCTGTATGACTGGCACGATGATCATTTGCGCAATCCGTTCTAAAGGTTGAATGATGAAATGCGTATCGGAACGATTCCAGAGCGGTACCATTAAGGGCCCCTGATAGTCGGAGTCGATCAGTCCGACCAGGTTTCCCAGCACGATGCCATGCTTATAGCCGAGTCCTGAGCGCGGCATGACAAGGGCAGCGTAAGCCGGGTCAGCGATATGGATCGCAATCCCTGTGGGCATGAGGTAATTCGCACCGGGCGCAAGCTCAAGGGCCTCGTCAAGACAGGCCCTTAAATCCAGACCAGCGCTACCCGTGGTCTGATAAGCGGGAAGTTGTTCACGGATGCGCTCATCCAGGACGCGAAGGTCAACCATCATATTGCTCTGGCTCCATAGAAGATTTCATAATCCATAAGCATTGGAAATTTAAAGAAGGTTCCAAGGTCAATATCGAGAACATCATGGTCGATCAGGATCAGCCATCTGTCGATCAGGATCAACCATCAAGCCAGGCGTGAGGCAATCGCTTCGATCAACTGTTGTGCCAGTTTTTCCTTCGTGGCAAGTGGCAAGGCATTTGCACCCTGTTCATCGAGCAGCAACAGCTGATTAAGATCCTGCCCAAAGGTTTCGTGGCCGATATTCGCCGCAAGTAAGGGCACGTTCTTGGTTTTCCTTTTCGCCTCGCCGTGCTCATGCAGCATTTCACTTTCTGCGGCAAAACCAACACAAAACGGACGAGGTCTTCTTGCTGCAACACTTGCAAGGATGTCCGGATTCTCAACAAAGCTGAGGCTCGGAGCCGATTCACCTTGTTGTTTTTTTATTTTCTGACTTGCTAAGGTTGCGGGGCGCCAGTCAGCAACCGCTGCAACCGAGATAAAAATGGAAGCTTCGACTGCCGCCTTTGGCAGGGAATCAATCGCCTGGTCGACCGCTTGCTTCATGTCTCTGGCGCTCACCACGTCCCGACGTTGCACCTGCCAAGGGGTTGCGAGGCTTACCGGCCCTGCAATCAGTTGCACGATCGCGCCGGACTGGCTCGCCGCCTTGGCAATGGCAAAGCCCATTTTCCCTGAGCTTCTGTTTGTGATGCCTCGAACCGGATCGATGGCTTCAAAGGTTGGTCCGGCTGTGATCACGCAAAACCGGCCAGCAAGCAACTTAGGGCTTAAGGCGTGTTCTAGGGCTTGCAGCAGATCTTCGGGTTCAAGCATCCGCCCATCACCGGTTTCACCGCAAGCTTGATCGCCACGGTCGGGCCCCAGCATCAACACACCGTCTTGCTGAAGCCTGGCGGCGTTTCGCTGGGTGGCAGGGTGCGACCACATCTCCCGGTTCATGGCTGGCGCCATGAGCAAAAGACATTGTTCGCGAGGCCGGGCAAGGCACAGCGTGCTGATGAGATCGTTACAAATACCATGAGCCAGGCGCGCCATCAGGTCCGCCGAAGCCGGCGCAATCAGGATGGCCTCAGCCCATCGACCTAATTCGATATGGGCCATACGGTTGTGAATTCGGTCATCCCAAAGGTCAGTAAATACAGGCTCGCCGCTGAGGGCTTGAAACGTCTCGGCGCTCACAAAGGCGCGCGCGGCCTCTGTCATCACGATCTTGATGTTGGCCCCGGCGCGCATCAAATCCCTGACCAGGATGCAGGTCTTATAAGCCGCCACGCCGGCGCTGACCGCCACCAGGATACGCTTTCCCGCAAGTCCCCAAGACCACTTCGTCGAGACGTTCGCCTGCGCCAATCCGGAATCGCTCCCCTGCGGCACTCCCAAGACGCTCCCCTGCGCCAATCCGGAATCGCTCGCATCCGCCTGCTCAAACGCGTCTGAGCCGGGCCTCTTGATCCCGGCTGTAGCTTTGCTCAGTTTCTTGCTGTTTTGCGCCACTGCATGAATTCCTCTAAGAGCAACAGCACCACCCCTAGAGTGATCGCTGAGTCGGCAATATTGAAGGCAGGAAAGTAAAAATGCCAGGCCTCCCGATAAAACAGGAAAAAATCAGTGACCTGACCTTCGATGGCGCGATCCAAGCCGTTACCGATGGCACCGCTCCAAATGAAAGCAAGTGCAGCGCAGGATAATGGCCGATCGATCGTCTTCGTGATCATCCATGGCAGTACGAAAGCAGCGGCTAAGGAAACCAATGTAAAGAACCAGCGTTGCCAGCCCGATTGATCGGCAAGAAAGCTAAACGCCGCGCCGCGATTAAACACCAGTGTTAAATCGAACCAACCTGGGATCAGGACGACACGTTCGCCAGGCATGAGTTGCGCAAGCACCCACCATTTACTCGCCTGATCGGCGCAGGCAAGGGCGCATCCCAAGGCTAACCAACGAAAGAGCTGTACCTGCTTGGGATTCACAAGCAATAAGGCAGAAAATTCGCCAGAACCTCGGCTGAGGCAGTCGTCAACATGGGGCGCTGATATCAGGCAAAGGCTCTGACTTCACCGGCACCGTGCAAATTTTCATCACAACGCTGACAGAGCCCGGGATGATTTTCCACGGAACCAACGCTAGGATGGTAATGCCAGCAGCGCTCGCACTTGCTATGAGCGCTGGCTGCGACTTGCACAGTGATGTTGGTGGCATCGTGGCGACTTAATCGGGCTGACGACGTCATCATCACAAATTTTAAATCGGATCCGAGTGAGTCTAAAGCGTCAAACATCGCCGATGAGGCGCATATTTCGATTTCAGCTTGCAGGGATGAACCAATCACTGATTGGCTTCGCTGATGCTCAAGTGCTTTCATCACCTCGCTACGGGCCAGTCTGATCGGTGACCACTTGGCGAGCAAGCTTGCTGCATCAGGGATTTCGGGTAGCCCACCGAAAACCTGCGAGAAGATGGTTTCGCCGCCCTCTTGCCATAGTTTTTCCGAAAACAACGGCCATGCTTCCTCGGCAGTGAAGGAGAGGATTGGCGCCATCACTTTGAGATAGCAAGCGGTGATATGCCAAAGGGCGGTTTGTGCAGACCTCCTTGGCAAGGATGATGGGGAACAGGTGTAGAGCCTGTCCTTGAGAATATCGAGATAAAAGGCGCCCAAGTCTTCGGAGGCAAAATGCTGTAAACCGCTCACAACGGGATGAAACTCGAACACATTAAAATGTTCTTTAATTTGGAGCAGCCATTGTTGGGTATAGGCGATCGACCATCGATCGATTTCCAGCATGTCATTGATCGCCACCGCATCCTGGTCGGGCTTAAAGTCGGAAAGATTGGCCAACAAAAAGCGCAAGGTATTACGAATGCGGCGGTAGGACTCAACCACACGCTTGAGAATTTCATCGGAGAGCGACAATTCCCCCGAGTAGTCGGTGCTTGCCACCCATAAGCGTAGGATCTCAGCACCCAAGCTATCGGATACTTTTTGTGGAGCGATCACATTACCCAGGGACTTGGACATTTTTCGCCCCTGACCATCGACCACAAAGCCGTGCGTCAGCAAAGCCTTATAGGGTGCCTGCTGATTCAGCATGCAAGAAGTGAGTAGCGAGGAGTGAAACCAGCCACGGTGTTGATC
>DENJ01000016.1 GCA_002359635.1 Burkholderiales bacterium UBA2647 | reverse complement strand
TTTCGAAACTCGCTCGTCACCGTACTTTGCCGGAAAAGTCAGGAGCTTTTGCTGGAATCCAGAATCCATACGGGTTTTGAGCGGTGGGGACTCGAACTTTTGCTGAACTGACTTCCCCGAAACGCGGACGACCTGATTCGGCCAAAAGCCAGAAACGAATGATTGCGGTAGATGACCGATATTAAAAGTCTACTGCGTTCTGCTCAATGATCGGCTTGACTGCTGGCAGACAGTTGATGTGCGGCCCGGTGTAGATGCGCGATGAACTGACGGATGGCTGGGGATACTACCGATCCACTTCTGATGATGACGCCCACTGACAGTGGCAGGCCAGAATCCAAAAGTGGTATGCGTACAATCTCTCGGCCAAGCGGATGTGTAACGATCTGCTCAGGCATGAGGCCTAGTAGATCGCCAGAGCCCAATAGAGCAAGTAATGCCAGGGTTGAATTCACCATAGCGCCCGCCGGGGGTGCTGCCAGGCCATGGGACTCAAAAAGACGCCTCGCATACCCTGTCTGCACAGAGGTACCCGTGTATATCCATGATGCTTCTGCCAGTTCAGTTAGGCGGCGAGCACTTGCATACCGGCTGCCTCGCCGCGCCACCGCCACCATGGTGGTTTCCATCAGCTGCTCGGTAGTGAATTCGCCACTGGGCAGGCGTTCGGGAATGCCGCCCACGACCATATCCACCTGGCCGCCGCGCAGCTTTTGCAGCTGCTCGACAAACAGCTCTTCGCTCACCCGCAGCCGGATCTCCGGGTAGGCCCGGCTGAAGGTGCGCAGCGTTTCCGGAATCAGCAACATCATGGCGACGGGCACGGCGGCCACGTTGAGTTCGCCACGCATATGCCCGCCCAGCTGTTGGATCTGATCGGTGGCGCTGGCCAGCTCCCGCGCTACCTTGACGGCGTGTTCGAACAGCACCTGTCCCTGGGGGGTGGGGCGCGGCTGACCTTGCACCCCGCAGGGTAGCGGCGCAGCCAGCTCGATCTCGAGGTCTCGCACCAGCTTGGTCAGTGCTGGTTGCGACACCCTGATGCGGCGGGAGGCACCTCGCAGGCTACCTTCCTCAATTGCGGCCACAAGGGCCTGAAGGGCGGTAAGTTTCATGGCGCAACTCGGAGTTTGTGATAACGCAATGTTATCGCGATCGCGATCTTGGCATCTTGTTAGCTTGATTTTCGATCGTTACATTAAAGATCCTCGACTAAAACGCCGATAAGAAAAGTCAATCTCACAAACTTATCCACTTAATGAAAAGCCGGTGCAGGTTTAAAGCGCCAATCATGGCCATTACTTTCAGGAGACAATAAATGTTTGGTTTTGTAAGAAAGAACACTGGATTCCACTATCAATGCCTTGCGGGAAGTACCGCTTTGGTTGTAGCCGCATTTGCAACGCCAGGGTTCGCTGCTACTTCAGATAGCGAAATAAAAGAGTTGAAGGCTGTTATCGAACGTTTACAAAAAAAGGTCGAATTGATTGAGCAAGAACAAGCTAAGCAGCAGAGCATGCCGGCCAATCGGGCGGAACCTGTTCCCGTCGGCAACCTTCTTCCGTCCGGCTTGAAGATATATGGCAGCCTGGACAGCGGTGTTGAAAACATCAGTAACGTTGGGGCAACAAAGGAGACCCTGACACGTGTTCCTTCCACTACCGGTGCCGGCCCGAGCACCTTAGGCATCGACGTACGTCGTACCGTGGCCGATAACGTAACTGCCATCGGGAAAGCTGAAATGGGTATCTATCTTGATGCAGGTAACTCAGGTCAGGGCGGACGGTTATTTGGCCGCCAAGCCTATGTAGGGGTAGACAGCCAGTACGGAAGTATCACCTTTGGTCGCCAGTATTCCATGCTGTTTTTCAGCCTGCTCGGTGGCGATCTTCTTGGTCCGAATATCTATGGCCTCGGATCGATTGATGCCTATATCCCCAATGCGCGAGCGGACAATGCAATTGTATGGCGCGGCAAGTTTGACAATCTCTCTATTGGTACTCACTACTCCTGGGGTCGTGACAATGATCTGGTCCCCTAAAAACGGACACCACAAGGTCTATTATTTTTTGACTTTGTGGAGGTCGTATGAAGAAGTTAATACCGGATCGGCAGTACACGGGTGAGTTTCGAGAGGCTGCGGTCAGTCAAGTGCTTGAGGGCGGGCGGTCGATCAGGCAGGTAGCCCGTTCGTTGGAAATGTCATCGAGCACGCTTGGCAAGTGGGTTGCTCAAGCGAGGAAGGGGCAGGCGCTGAGCAGCCGATCGGCGCGAGTGCCGGTGGGTGAGATGGAGGCTGAGGTCTCGAGGCTGCGTCAGGAGGTGGCCCGACTGAAGGTCGAGAAGGAGATCTTAAAAAAGGCGGCGGCGTACTTTGCCAAGGAGTCGATGTGAAGTACGCCTGGATCCATGAAAACCGAGGCGTGTATCCGACTCCGATGATGTGTGATTTGCTGGGTGTCTCGCGCAGCGGGCTGTTTGCTGCAGCCAAGCGCCAGGGGTCGGAGCGTCGCATGCAAGAGGCCGAGGTCGTCGAAGCGATTCGGCGAGCGCAGAAAAGACACAAAGGGCGTTACGGCCGTCGTCGCATGACCCCTGAGGTCAGCGAGGAAATGGGCCACAGCATCAACCAAAAGCGCATCGGTCGGCTTATGCGCGAGCATGGGTTAGGGAGCCGTAAGCGGCGGCCGTTTCGGGTGCGAACGACAGACTCCAGGCACGATCAACCGATTGCACCGAATCTGCTGGAGCGTGACTTTGTGGCGACGATGCCTGACCAAAAGTGGCTGGCAGACATGACCTGTGTGCCCACGGATGAGGGGTGGCTGTATGTGGCGTTCGTGCTGGACCTGTTTGCACGCAAACTTGTGGGCTGGGCGATGAGTGAGGCGATGCCGCAGGATCTAACCATCGAGGCTTTGAAGGTAGCGCTGGGCTGGCGAGATCCGCCCAGGGGGATGATTCACCACTCGGACAGAGGGTCGCAATATGCAGCCAAGGACTATCGAAAGCTGCTCAAGGCACGAGGGATCACAGTGTCGATGAGTCGCAAAGGCGACTGCTGGGATAATGCGCCGATGGAGTCTGTTAACGGCACCTTCAAGGTTGAATGCGTGCACGAGGAGCACTTCAAAACCCGAGCTCAGGCCAAGCGGGCGATTATGGATTTCATTGGGTACTACAACACGGAGCGCCGACACTCGTCACTTGGCAACGTGACACCGGCTCAATTCGAGCGTCGTTGGCGTGCTGAGAACGAGAAAGTAGCTCCGGTATAGTGCATGAGGAAAACAACGCGTTTCCCACCGCCGGCCGGTTCCGGTACGTCGCAAGCGACCGAACCGACCGACCGTGGAAAACGCTTCGTTGCCAATCGTGGTGTTCGCAGTTTGGGGACCAGTTCAGTTGACTACCTGGAATCTGCAGCCTGCGATTGGACGGCAGAGGA
>DENJ01000114.1:5648-55172 GCA_002359635.1 Burkholderiales bacterium UBA2647 | reverse complement strand
TCCTTGCACTCACCAACCCATCCGTGCACTCGCCACTGTATCCATGGGCTTGCTTTGCGGGCTCACACCGTCAACATGCGTACTAACCCAATCGTGTCAGGAAACCAGGAGGACAATGAAAATGAGACCCACGCACACACAAACCATTCAATTCAAACATGGCAAGCGTCACTTGCTGAGCCGTGCGCTCCTCACAGGGCTCACGCTTGCCCTCACGAGCGCTGCACCGCTGATGGCTCAAAACAAGGACAGCAAAATCAAAGTCGGATTGATGCTGCCCTATACCGGTACCTTCGCAGCGCTCGGCACAGCGATCGAGAACGGCTTTCGCCTGCATTTGAACGAACAGGGCGGTAAGCTCGGCGGCCGTGAGGTGGAACTGGTCAAAGTCGATGACGAATCGGATCCCGCCAAAGCGACCGATAACGTCAATAAGCTCGTCAAGCGCGATAATGTTGATGTACTTGTTGGAACGGTCCACTCAGGTGTTGCGATGGCGATGGCCAAGGTTGCAAAAGATAGTGGAACAATCCTCATTGTCCCCAATGCCGGTGCCGATGCGGTTACCGGGCCAATGTGCGCCAGCAATATTTTTCGCTCAAGTTTCAGTAATTGGCAGCCTGGCTATGCGATGGGCGAAGTCATGGCAAAAAAGGGCTACAAGCGCGTGGTTACCATCACCTGGAAGTATGCGGCCGGTGATGAATCGGTGCGAGGCTTTAAAGATGCCTATGAAAAAGGCGGTGGGAAGGTGATCAAGGAGTTAAGCCTGCCTTTCCCGAATGTTGAGTTTCAGGCGCTTCTCACAGAAATCGCAGCGAGTAAACCCGATGCGGTGTACACCTTTTTTGCAGGGGGTGGCGCTGTAAAGTTTGTGAAGGACTACGCCGCGGCAGGTCTTAAAAAATCCATACCGTTATACGGCGCTGGCTTTCTCACCGATGGCACGCTCGATGCGCAAGGCGCAGACGCCGAAGGATTATTCACCACGCTTCACTATGCCGACAGTCTTGCAAGCGCACGCGATAGTGCATTCCGGCTTGCCTACGCCAAAACTTTCAAACTACAACCCGATGTTTACGCGGTTCAGGGCTACGACGCTGCGCAAATGCTGGGCATCGGCCTTAACGCGGTCAAGGGGGACATCAGCAAGAAGGCTGAATTTGCTGCTGCGTTGAAGAGCGCAAAAATCGATAGCCCCAGAGGCAGCTTCACGCTTGGCAAAAACCATAACCCGGTACAAGACGTCTATTTGCGGCAAGTCGTGGGCAAAGAGAACAAAGTTGTGAGCGTTGCCTCCAAAGCACTGGCAGACCCGGGCCGCGGCTGCAAGATCTAAGACTCCGATCGGGCTCCCCGTGGCATCGGGCGCCCGATCACTTTGGAATCAGCGATGGATGTTTCGATTGCTCTTATCCAGTGCTTAAACGCTGTGCAATTGGGCTTGCTGCTTTTCTTGGTGGCTTCAGGTCTGACGCTGATTTTCGGGATTATGGGCGTGATCAATCTGGCCCATGGCAGCTTTTACATGATCGGTGCCTACATGGCCTTTGGCCTTGCACCGATTGTCCAAAGCAGCTTCGGCGGTGGCTTTTTTGCCACCCTGTTTGTTGGGCTTTGTCTCGCCATTGTGCTCGGTTATTTGCTTGAATGGGCTTTTTATAGCTATCTCTATGAACGGGAGCACCTGCAGCAGGTACTCATGACTTATGGGCTCATTCTGGTTTTTGAAGAACTTCGCAGTCTCATCATTGGCGATGATGTTCATGGCGTGAATGCACCAAGCCTTCTCGCCGGATCGATCGCCCTGGGCGACACCATGACTTACCCGGTTTATCGCTTGTTCATGAGCGCAGTCTGCATCCTGCTTGCGATAGGCATGTACCTCGTCTTCACGAGAACACGGCTAGGCATGATGATCCGCGCGGGAAGCAGTAATCGCGAAATGGTCCAGTCGCTTGGCGTCGATATTCAATTCTTATACCGGGTGGTGTTTGCCGCTGGCGTTGCAATTGCCGCTTTTGCGGGAATGGTTGCTGCTCCTGTCTCATCGGTCTATCCCAACATGGGTAGTCAGGTGTTGATCATTTGCTTCGTCGTCGTGGTGATCGGCGGGATTGGCTCCATACGTGGCGCTTTGATGGCAGCTTTACTGATCGGCTTTGTAGATACCTTCGGGAAGGTTTTGTTGCCGCAAGCATCCGGTGTGCTCGTTTATGTATTGATGGCCTTGATTCTGCTCTGGAAACCCCAGGGGCTTTTCAAGGCCGGCTAAGCTCCGGCAGGAAATATAACAAAGCCCTATGCAAGCCAAGCGATACCCTCTTTAAGCCAAGCAATCCCCCGAGTAACCCAAATAATCCCGCAAGCACACACAGACAAGAGCATGTCCACCCCTAGTCATCAACAGCCGAGTGTGCTGAGCAAACCCTCATCGGCTTTGATTTTCGTCCTGGTATCGTTTTCCGCGCTTGCGCTCTATCCGATGATTGCCGGGCAATTCGGTATTGATTTAGTCACGAAAATCATGATCTATGCCATTTTGGCCCTTAGCCTTGAGCTGCTGGTGGGCGGCACCGGCCTGGTCTGTTTTGGTCAGGCCGCATTTTTTGGTATCGGTGCCTACACCACTGTCTTGCTCTCGCCCTCAAACGATCCGGCAGGTCTATCGCTTTGGGCTGTCGCAATGCTGGCTGCAGCGACCTACGCATTTTTTGTCGGTGCCTTGTCGCTGCGAACCTCAGGTGTTTACTTCATCATGGTCACCCTTGCATTTGCCCAGATGGCTTACTACGTGGTTCATGACACCGCACTCGGCGGCGGAACCGATGGTATTTATCTCTATATCAAACCAATTCTTGGCCCTTTGGATCTCGAGCGACCGTTGATACTTTATTTTGTAACTTTATCAAGTCTGATTGCGGTCTTCGCTTTTCTTGCACGCTTATCGCGTTCGCGCTTTGGCCGGGCGTTGGCTGGCATCCGGGTCAATGAACAACGCATGCGAGCAGCAGGTTTTTCAACCTACCCCTATAAGCTCGCAGCCTTCACCGTCTCAGGCGGTCTTGCGGGTCTTGCAGGCTTTTTGTTTGCGGTGAAAGACGGCTTTGTCAACCCCGAAATGTTGAGTTGGCATTTGTCCGGTGCCGTCCTGATCATGATCATACTGGGTGGCATCGGGCATCTTCGGGGCGCATTGATCGGGGCATTCGCGTTTGCATTGCTGCAAGAGTTGTTTAAATCGGAGGCGATTTTTGGCGCCTTTGCCAAGCATTGGCATTTGGGCCTCGGTTTAACCATCATCGCAAGCGTTGCCCTGCTGCCTAATGGCCTGGTCGGCGTTCCAGGGCAGTTGAAGGAAGGACTCATGGGTCGCTCCTCGCGTCGCGCACAGACCTCGGGCGACGCTGATGTCAGCATCGAAGACCTTGAGAGACGCTGATGTCGGCACCTAAGACCATGCGCGATCGACCCGAGGTTTTGCTTCGTTGCTCGGCACTCGTGCGCCAGTGGGGAGGTTTGATCGCTGTCAATCGAGTGTCATTGGATTTTCGTCTTGGTGAAGTGCACGCCGTCATCGGTACCAATGGCGCAGGCAAGTCGACACTGATCAACATGCTTTCCGGCGAAATCGAACCATCATCCGGAACGATTCACCTGAGATCCGAAAACATCACCAATTGGTCGCAACCGCGCCGAGCACAGGCCGGCCTGGGACGCAGCTATCAACGCAACACGATTTTCCCCGGTTTCAGCGTGCTAGAAAATTGCAGGCTTGCGGCGCAATCGAGAACACCCAAACCCTGGCATTGGTGGGAGTCGGCCTCGCGTTGCGCAGCAAGCCTAGATGCCGCCTGCCAGGCAGCAGAACTCGCCGGACTAAAAGACCGGCTGGAACAAACGGCAGGGCTTCTGAGTCACGGCCAGAAGCGGCAGCTTGAAATAGCGATGTGCCTGGCGACCAATCCGCAAGTCTTGTTACTCGATGAACCGCTGGCTGGCATGGGGGCAGAGGAAACCGATCGTATGTTGAACCTGCTCAAAAAACTAAGAAAAGATCATGCGATTTTATTGGTAGAACACGATATGGATGCTGTGTTTCGAATCGCTGATCAAATCACCGTGATGGTCAATGGCACGGTGATTGCCTCGGGCGAACCCCAGGCGGTGCGCCAAAATGCCGACGTTCAGGCTGCCTACCTCGGGGGGCATTAAGTTGAACCCCAGGCCAATGCATGATTTGATTTTGGACGCGAAAGGTATTCATGCCTGGTATGGCTCCAGCCATATTCTGCATGGCATTGACCTGCAGATTGCCCGCGGTGAAACCCTTGGCCTGCTCGGTCGCAACGGTATGGGTAAGAGCACCTTGATCCGCAGCCTGCTCGGCCATGTCAGTCAACGCGATGGGCATGTGATTTTGTTTGGTCAGGATGTCTCAAGGTCCAGACCCCATGAAATCGCAAGGCGCGGTGTGGCCTATGTGCCCGAAGGCCGGGGCGTTTTTCCGAATTTGAGCGTTCGCGAAAATCTTGTCATGGCGTCACGGCCTGTGCAAGCAAGCACCAAGGGATGGGCGCTTGAGCGGGTTTTGGCAACCTTTCCGCGACTCGCTGAGCGCATCAACCATCTTGGATCCCAGCTCTCGGGCGGAGAGCAACAAATGCTGTCGATCGGTCGCGCTTTGATGACGCAACCTGATCTGATGATTCTTGATGAAGCGACCGAAGGCTTGGCACCGCTGATCGTGGCCGAGATATGGAAGGTGATCAACACGATCCGCGAAGACGGGATCGCAACACTGATTGTTGACCGGGACTACCGTAAAGTGCTCGCTCAATCCGACCGCGCCGTCGTGCTTCAAAAGGGTCAAGTCGTTCTAAGCGGAAAAGCCTCGAGCCTGGGCGAAAGCCCTGAACTTGCCGCCTACCTCGGACTTTGACAGCGTGAGGTTTCGCCTCGAAGCAGGGCCCGCCTTAAGCGTGAAAGATCGCAGCAAGTTCCTCAGAAGCAATCAACATCAACCCGACTAGTCCGCTCTGATATTCAGATCTTTGACGATACGCGCGTACTTCTCCAGTTCAGCAGCAAGAAATTGCTTGAACTCATCCGGCGTTGCAGCACCGCCTGCCTGAAGTCCTTGCGCATCGAGTGTTGCTCTAATTTTGGGATCATTCATGGCAGTTTTAACAGCCCGGTCCACTTTTGCAACCATGTCTGCGGGCATACCCTTGGGCCCCATGACTGAATACCAGTTGGTCACATCGAAGCCTGTGATGCCAACCTCTTCAAAGGTCGGTACATCAGCAAGCTGCGGCACACGCTTAGGTGTCGATATGGCAAGGGCGCGTATTTTCTTGCCGCGGATATGTTCTAGAACCGGCGGCATGGTGTCGAAATTCATCTGCACCTGACCGGCCAGCAGATCAACAATCGCCTGCCCGCTTCCTTTGTAGGGCACGTGATTCATTTGAAGTCCCGCGATTCTCGAAAACAGTGCGCCCGCAAGATGTTGCGAACTTCCGATGCCAGAGGATGCATAAGTCATTTCCCCTGGCTTGGACTTGATCAGCTTAATCAGGGCCGGTACGGAATTAGCAGGGACCGAAGGGTGCACCACGAGCACATTTGGCACGTAACCAATGTAGGTGATCGGGGTGAAATCACTTGCAGCCTGGTATGGAACCTTAATCACAAAAGGAGCCACCGCATTGGAATTCGAATGCCCCATGAGCAGGGTGTAGCCGTCGGGCGCTGACTTTGCAACAAGATCAGCGGCGATGGTGCCAGAGGCACCAGGCTTATTTTCTAAGACGATCTGCTGACCAAGCACCTCCGCCATCTTCGGTGCTATGGCCCTCGCAACAATATCGGTACCGCCGCCCGGTGAGAAACCAATCAACAGGCGTATGGGCTTTGTTGGCCAGGATTGAGCTAGCGAAGCCTGGGCAGAGGCCGTTACTCCAACCGCACCAAGACCTTGTACAAATTGTCGACGTGAAATCATGTGTCCCCCTCACTGAATGAAGAAACAAGCATATCGCAGCACGGTACTTCGCCAAGATCCATTCATCGATTAACGACAATCTTGCAGGGTATGATCACCGGGAGCCAATTTTTCAATCTCGCGGAGGCATTTTTGCCCATGGTCCTCATTCACAATCGCTACTTTCCGAGGCTGCACCCGATTCAGCACAATCGACAATTCAAGCTGCGATCGATCGCCCTACCCCTCGCTTTATATTGCCTTGCGCTCGGTGGCCCACCAGCGAAGGCTGCCGATGTTCGTGATACCGCCTGCCGCAGCACCGAGGAATGCCGAGCAGAAGAGGCTAAGCTTCGTGGGCAGCTTTCCCGCACACAAACGAGCCGTGTTGCAGAAATTCAAGACTATAGCTATTGGATCGGTCGGATCAATATGGCAAGTACGGTCATGTTGACCGAACAAGGCATTATTCCGAAAGCTATAGCGCCACGCGTCGCTGAAGGCGTTGCACACGCGATCACAGAAGGCACCAAGCCTAAAGGCAGAAGGCCTGCAGATGTGCTGCAGGTCGAACGGATTATCGAGGAGCGAGCCGGCCCCGAAGCAACGCTGATTCACACCGGTCGAAGTCGACAGGACATCTTGGCAACAACAAGAACAGCGAGCCTTCGAACGGCAATGCTTGATGTTTATGAAGCTATTGTTGGCTTTCGGGCAACCTTGTTGCAGATTGCAGAGCAACATACCGAAACGATCGTCCCTGCCTACACCAACGGTGTGCAGGCACAGCCAATCAGCTACGCGCATTACCTGCATGCCTTTGCCGATTCTTTTGCAAGAGATGCCCAGCGCATTAGGGAGTTTTACCCTCGCTTGAACCAAAGTGCCCTGGGCACCGCCGTGCTCGCCAATTCCTCATGGCGGCTTGACCGCGAGCGTCTCGCCGAGTTGCTAGGCTTTGACCGACCGCTTCTCAACGCCTACGACAGCTCACAAGTCAGTTTTTATGATATTCCACATGAGGGCAGTCAAATAGCGGCATCGGCTGCTATAAGAATCGGTGCGCTGATGCAGGATATCCATGTTCAATACCATCAAGCCATCCCCTGGTTTTTACTCGCCAGCGGCGACACCTACACCTCGAGCAATATGCCGCAAAAGCAAAATCCGGGTGTGATTCAGGAGACCCGCAGCAAGACAAGTGATGTACTTGCCGCGGCGCAAGCGGTAAGTTTTCGATCTCATAACGTCACGCCCGGCATGGTGGACTATAAGGAGTCTTGGCGTAGCAGCAGAGTCTTTGTGTTGACAGTCGAAGCGCTGACACAGGCCGATCGCGTCATGAAGTCGCTTAAAGTCAATCGGGAACGGGCGCTTGAGGAGTTGAACCAGGAATGGACGACTTCGGTCGAATTGGCAGAGGTTTTGCAAATGAAACACGCTGTGCCGTTCCGTGTGGGCCATGCTTTCGCGTCTGCGATTGTTGAGGACGCAAGAAGTGCCGGCTACAAGCCGGCGAACTACCCGTTTTCTCGGTCGCATGAACGCTATAAGATTGCTGCCGCCAAGCACAAATGGACGCCTGAGGAAAACCCATTGAGCGAGGCAGATTTTAGAGCCGCCTTATCGCCAACCCAAATGGTTCTCAGCCGACAGGGGCTTGGCGGGCCGCAACCTCAGGAAGTCAAACGCATGCTTGCACTGGCCGATCAATCGCTCAAGGCCGACCAGCGTTGGCTTGCCGATCGGCGCGATCAGCTTGCCAGCGCTGAGGCCAAACTCAACTTGGCATTCACAAAACTACTACCCTGAATATACGGTGGATTTAGTTTTGACTAGCGGTGAGCGATGGCGGGCGGATTGTTGCACTCACCACGTCACTTATTCGCCACCCGCTTGCAGGACTCGGCCCCTACAGCGCCAGCAAAGCTGCCGTGGAATGCCTTATTCGCTCGCTGGCCAAAGCGTTGGCACCTCGATCAATCCTGGTCAATGCCCTTGCACCAGGGCCCGTCGACACGAAGCTCTTCAGATCAGGAAAAACCGAAGAAGCGAAGGCGAAGTCAGCTGCCATGAGCCCAATGAATCGTATCGGGCAGGCCCATGAGATCGCAGATGTACTCGCCTTTCCGTTATCGCCGCAAGCAACCTGGGTTGACGGTCAAGTGATTCAAGCCAACGGTGGTCTCGTCTAGCCCTACAACGTCTCGTCAGCTGAGAAATCGAGTTCAACGCGTGCGCCGTTCGGGTCGGTACTGAAGCATTGCCACAATCCTGTGCCGGCTTGCTGGCGTAATTCGTAGGGAATACCGCTTGCATCGAAGCGCTCTTTCACACTGCGCAAACCTTTAGCGGAAAAAGCCATGTGGTCAATCACGCCCGTCGGGTTAGCAGGCATCGGGCGATCCCAGTAAATATGTAGAACCGCCTCGCGTTGGCCCGCTACATACAGCCAGGCACCAGGAAACGAAAAATCGGGTCGAGGCCCTTCCTCTAGTCCAAGTAATCCGCAATAAAACGCGAGCGTTTTTTCCCGGTCCTCCGCTGTAATCGTGAAATGGTTCATGCCGCAAATCATAACGATCTCCTCCGTCCGTTTTGACAATATCACCGATACACTTGCCCCATAATAAGGACAACATGTGCATAAACTTGCTTTTTTGCAATGGCCCGATGAATGATGCAAGGTTCACGATACCAAGGATGGGATCTGGACGATCGATTGCCTACCAAACCCCCGACTGTCCGTGCCATGAACCATCCCATACTGCAAGCAAATGAAACAGGGCTTGAGTAAGCGCTTGTCTTGCCTTTCAATCGAATCAGGAGAGCTAACGCGTGCCTTTTGATCATTGCAAAGTCTGCAGGAAGTGCTGTCATGTCAACCCAGGCTACCCTGCACTTGAGATTCCTTTGCTGCCCCCGGAAAGGAAGCGTTGGCATCGGCTGGTCATCGAATCACAATGCCAATTCTTAGCGCACGCAGGTTGCAAGCTTGGCCAAGAAAAGCCATTTGCATGCGAACAATATCCGCTATCCTTCGATCCGGTCGAAGACCGCTATTATTTTGATGCCGACTGCCCGCTTTACGAACAATATCAGCATGATCTTCGCGTTGACGGCAGCGAGGCACAGCGGCATTTCCTAAGGGTCGACAAGCGGTTGCAACAACTCAAAAAGAAAAACCCGGACTTTTTGAAGCACAATTTCGAACTCGATGCGGACTACTTTGAATTGCTCGAACTCGAGGTGCCCCATGCATGAGCCGAGCCAAATGAGCCTTAGAACCGGTGAACCGCACCAAAACTATGGTCGTAATCCATGGTTAACTCCTCGCCCTTGCGAATACTCACCAGGCTTTTGAAGCTTCCGTCAGCTTGCATGCGAAGATTGGGCGCCTTGTCGTGATTGAGGTAGATCGCCATGTCAACAACATTTAAGCCTGTGCTGGGAACAAGAAAACCCTTCTCATCGTAGTAACAAAACATGCTTAGAGTTTTTTGAATCGCTTGCGGCAGCGTCTCCACCTGCTCATGGCTCAGCCTCAGCTCACGATGCTTTAGCCGACTCACCAGCGGGTCGATACCTTTTGGAATCCTGCGAATGGCAAAGACACCGATGCCATGCCGCGCCGAGGGTCGTAATTCGCAATAAAGCTCATCGCGAAGCGCCCGCAGTAGCGCGCCTGAAAGCCCGGAATCTTGGCGACTCGATTGACGCGTCATTGCGCTAAATGGCAGCTCGCTCGCAACACTCAAACAACCGGCAACAGAAAATCGGCTGCGTTCCAAACCCTGTTGGGATGGCGTTCCAGGCGGTTCCAGTCCGTGGGACAGAAATCCGTATGGAGGGGCGAGCTTCGATCAAGCATCAGGGGATGCTCGCTCGGGCATAGGGCCAGGGAGAAAATCGGTTCCACCTGATTGACGAACAAGCGCTTGTAGGGAAAATCGCCTACAGGCCCTAAGTTATAGTATTCGTACCCTTCATCGAAGGCCCACTGTGCGGCCAGCAAACAGGCGTAAAGGCCTGGCGAAAAATTCCTATAATTGGGATTCCACTGGCAGAAACTCCCATAGACTTGGCTTCGGTCGGGCAGAATCATCGACACATCGGTTAACACCGTGTCGCCATGCTTGCTACGGACTTGGAAAACAAGCACATCGAGCTCACTCACATAGTCGAGAAAGCCGTCCACTTCAGCCGGATCAATGCCGAACCTCGAGAAATGCTCACTGCCCCAAGCGTAAACGTCGGCGGCGGTGAGCAGGCTGCCCGGTATGCACTGAACCGTGTGCTCAAAGTGGCGATGCTTTTGCCTCAACTCCTTAAACTTTCGAGCCCTTCGCGTGTCATCCCAGTAACCAGGCTCTCTGACGGCGACCAGGCCGTAGGCATCACGGATTGGATGCCCCCAGTCACTCTCGGGAGGCAAGGCGTAGATGAGCAGCGGTTGCGGAGCGATCCGCAACATCGCCTCATTGACATCGATGTAGGGACAAAGGGCATCCCATCGGGTTGTGAAGTAGGCAATCTCGTCGTGATAGCTGTGAATGTAAAGATTGGAGGCGGTCCAGCTCTGATGTCCCAGGCGATACGACCGCCCCGACTGCATCGAATCAGAACACTGCTCAAAAAATGACTTTGGTGCTGGCTTTTCTAAAGACATCCGGTATTCGTCACCAAACTATTCTTTTTTTTATCATTTTAGGTGTTGTTCCCAAGTCCCAAGCATACCGAATTCTACATGCAAGATTCAAGTGAAGCTTGTCATTTTCATCGAAGTTTCGGCGCCCGAAGCAGCAAGCATCCCGCCAGGCAAAACCCGGACCATGGTCGACTAAAAATCGATCCTAAAAAAATCACGATCTAGTCCGTAAAGCGGATGCCTCGCGGGCCCGGACTTCTTGCGCATCGCATCGAAATTTGCCGCGTGCCCGGATGGATTGACGCGACGCAACGCTCGCTTGAAGAAAGTCTGAACGGCATGACGCAGCCGCAAGACTCCTGCCGAGGACAGTTGCCCAAATTGGCGCTTTACCCAGTAACGAGAAAAAACCGGCGAAGATACCGCCTCCTTCTCGAAAGCCGCAAGTCCGTTCGTCAGGAAGTCTCTAGCCGACCAATGGCGCAGCCCTCAGGGTGATTTATCCGGAGGAACAGTTGACCGCATGGGCATTGGCAAAGCATGATGAATCATTACAAGAATCGACCAAAACAACCTGAGACTCAGGTCGCCGAGCCACTACGGCACTGAGTCCACGAACCCCAAGGAGGCGGGATGAAAAAACTCAACAAGCGACGTCATTTTTTGGAAATGGCTGGCACCACAGGCATGGCAGGCATTCTTGCCTCGCGTCAGGCGCCCGCTTTCGCACAGGGCACGAATCTGCACTGGCTAAGATGGAACGACTTCGTCCCTGCCTGTGACCAGCTCTTTCGACAAAACATCATTCCCGATGCCGAGAAAGCACTTGGGGTAAAGATCCGTTATGAAACCGTCAACGGTAACGATCTCCAACCCCGTATCACCTCGGGTATCCAATCAGGCGCGGGTCCCGATTTGATGATGCTCTTCAACAATCACCCCCATCTTTATCGGGCAAGCCTTGCTGATGTCTCCGATGTGGCCGAGGAGATCGCTAAAGCGCAGGGTAGCTGGTACAAAGTGGCCTCTGCCAATTGTTCCTCGGGAGGCCGTTTCTTTTCGGTACCTATGGCGCTGATTGGCGCGATGAATGCCTACCGAAAGTCATGGTTCGCCGAGGTTGGCTACAGCAGCTTTCCCAAGACCTGGGACCAGTATCGCGATGCCGGCAAGAAACTCAAGGCGAAGGGCTATCCGATCGGACAATCGTTCGGCCAATCCTTCGGGGATCCACCGACCTTTGCCTACCCTTTGTTGTGGTCCTTCGGTGGTGCGGAGCTCGACAGCCGGGGTGCCGTGATCATCAATTCCAAGGAAACCGTTGAAGCGGTGCGTTGGATCGCTGCAGCCTGGAAGGATGCTTTCGATGAAGGTGGTCTCGCCTGGGACGATGCCTCCAACAATCGGGCCTTCCTTGCCGGTACGATTTGTTCCACGCTCAATGGCGCATCCATTTATATTGAATCCCTGAGAAAACCCGATGCTTATAAACAAGCGAACGGTGCCCCCCTCAAAGATGATATTGCCCATGCGCCGCTACCTGCAGGGCCCAAAGGTCAGTTTGGTTTTCACACCTTCACCTCGCATGTGATCCCCTCATATTCGAAGCAGGTGAAGGCCACCAAGGACTTGGTACGCTTCATCATGAAAGCCGAAAACTATGGCCGCTGGTTCGAGACTGCCCAAGGCTTTTATACCCCGGGCACACCAAGCTGGGAAACCAATGCTCTGTGGAAGAAGGATCCGGTGATGGCGCCATTCGCCGTGGCGGGCCAACAAGGTCTCACCCCCGGCTATCCGGGCGAGCCCAACGCAAAGGCCGCCGAAGTCCTCACCAAGTATTTGATCGGCAACATGTTTGCCGCAGCCATCAAGGGGCAAAAAGCTGAAGAGGCCGTGGCGGCCTGCGATGCACAATTGAAGAAAATCTACGTTTGATCTGATTAAGCGAAGCATCGACGCTTGATCGCTGACAGGCCGGGGCTCGTCTGCCCCGCCTGCAGAGCCTCTTGTTATTGAGATGAGTTCCATCACAAAAATCCGACCCCAAGTCCGTTGGCGACCGCTTGAAAACGAAGGCAATCTTGCCTTTTTGCTCTTGTTGCCCACCATGGTCTTGCTTGGGCTCTTTATCGCCTACCCCTTCATCAGAGGCTTGCTCCTGTCGGTCACCGACACACGCGTGGGGGTCGAGGGACCTTTTGTCGGTTTTCAAAATTTCGAACGACTTTTAAGCGACCCGATTTTTCACCTTGTTGTATGGAATACCTGCTGGTACACCCTGGTCACCACCGTATTCAAGCTTGGTCTTGGCCTTTGGTTAGCACTTCTCTTGAATCGATCGTTTCGATTCAAGGCCTTCACCCGCGCCTTTATTCTGCTGCCCTTCATCATTCCAACGGTGTTATCGACCTTCGCCTGGAAGTGGATGTTCGATCCCACGTTCAGCGTCTTGAACTGGATGCTTTACAAGCTTGGCCTCATCAGCTCGGCGGTCAACTGGCTTGGAGATCCTGAGCTCGCGATGTTTTCGATCATCGTGGTCAACATCTGGCGGGGCGTGCCCTTTTTTGCAATCTCCTTGCTTGCGGGCCTGCAAACCATCAGTCCCGATCTCAATGAAGCGGCGGCCATCGACGGAGCGACGCCCTTAAAGCGCTTTTGGTACATCACCTGGCCCTTGCTATTGCCGGTCACCATGGTTGTGGTGCTGTTCTCGGTGATCCAGACCTTTGCCGACTTCCAAATTGTTTATGTGCTTACCGGCGGTGGACCAGCTAACGCAACGCACCTATTTTCAACCTATGCCTACCAGCTCGGTGTCGGCACGGGCTTACTGAGCCAGGGCGCTGCGGTATCTCTCGCGATGTTCCCGATCCTGATGCTGATCGTCGTGGGTCAACTTTTGTATATTCGAAGGGTCGAGGTGCGCTGATGATTGAGGGTGCGGCCTGGCGTCGTTGGGTCTTTTTTCGCGTGCCATTGGCGGGGTTTCTGGTCTTCCTGCTGTTTCCGTTTTACTGGATGATCATCACGACTTTCAGACCGGACGCTGAACTCTATCGACCTTGGCGGGCAGCCAATTACACGCCGTTTTGGACCTGGGAACCCACCCTGACCCATGTCAAATTTCTCTTCAACGAAACCGTGTTCACAACCTGGCTGTGGAACACCATGTTTATCGCCTCAGCGTCCACCATCATTTCACTGATTTGCGGCGTCTTTGCAGGGTATGCCTTATCGCGCCTGAATTTCCGGTTTGCCGGGTCTCTGGGCAGCGCAATTTTCATCACATATCTTGTGCCACAAACACTGCTGTTTATACCGTTATCAGAAATCATTCGCACCTACAAGATCGGTGATACGCCCTGGTCTCTCATCCTTACCTATCCAACCTTTCTGATTCCTTTCTGTACATGGCTGATGATGGGCTACTTCAAAGCGATCCCCAAAGAACTTGAAGAATGCGCCCGTATCGACGGCGCATCGCGATGGAAAGCGATGGTTTATATCGTTTTGCCCGTTGCCGTCCCGGGAATCCTGTCGGCGGGTATTTTCGCATTCACCCTGTCTTGGAACGAATTCATTTACGCCTTGGTTTTCTTGTCAAGTCCAGAGCAAAAAACCGTTCCGGTCGGGGTGGTGTCTGAACTGATTCGGGGCGATGTGTTTTTCTGGGGACCGCTAATGGCCGGCGCTTTGCTCGGGTCAATACCGGTGGCGATCGCCTATTCGTTTTTTGTCGAGCACTATGTATCTGGTTTAACTGGGTCGGTGAAAGGATAGACAGCACATGTCAAGCGTGAGCATTCGCGATGTACATAAACATTATGATGATTTTCACGCGGTCAAGGGCGTTAGTCTGGAGATCAATGATCACGAATTCGTTGTGCTGGTGGGACCCTCAGGCTGCGGGAAGACCACAACGCTTCGCATGGTCGCAGGCCTTGAGAGCATTACCTCCGGTGAGATCGCGATTGGCGATTTGGTGGTCAATGAATTGCCGCCCATGGATCGGGATATCGCCATGGTCTTTCAGAACTATGCGCTATACCCGCACATGAGCGTGTTTGACAACATGGCTTTTGGACTGCGCATGCGGAAGTTCCCTGCCGAAGAGGTTGAGCGCCGGGTGAAGGATGCAGCAGGGATTTTGGGCATTAACGACCATTTGCATCGAAAGCCCCGTCAACTTTCCGGTGGTCAGCGTCAAAGGGTTGCGCTAGGCCGAGCCATCGTGCGGAATCCTCAGGTGTTCTTGTTTGATGAGCCGTTATCGAATTTGGACGCCAAGCTCAGGGTACAAATGCGTGTTGAGTTAAAAAAGCTCCACGCTCGCTTGGAAACCACGTCAATCTACGTCACCCACGATCAAGTGGAAGCCATGACTTTGGGAGACCGTGTGGTTGTCATGCGCGACGGCTTGATTCAGCAGGTAGGTGAACCCTTTGACTTGTACAGTCATCCAGCGAACAAGTATGTCGCCGGTTTCATCGGCTCGCCCGCCATGAATTTCGCCAATGCGCAGATTGTTTTCAGCGATGATCGGGCAATAGCCCGGCAAGAGGGCTTCAGCATTGACGTTCCCTCGCGGCTCTTATCGGCACTACGACCCTACAACAACCAGACTGTGTGGCTTGGTATTCGTCCGGAAGACCTCCGAACAGCTCGGCCAGATGACCCTGCGGGTATTTGCTTCATGACAAGCGTTGAGGTGGCCGAACAGCTTGGATCCGAAATCCTGCTCGATGTGCGCTGCGGGGATGCTGCTTTTGTTGCCAGTGTTGAACCGACCCTAAGGGTTCGTCCAGGCGATCAGGTCAAATTAGCACTCACCCCAGAAAAGCTCCATTTTTTTGATCATACAAGCGAACAGACGATTCGCTAGATTATTTCCAACGGAATCTAGCTTTTGCTGACAACGGGTTGTCAGCGTTCGATATCGTTTCGACATGCGCGCCGGCCTGCAAAGGCCGGCCATTTTTTTGCGCGAACAAGTGCAGCCTAATCCCGTGCGTTCAATGCGCAAACAAAGCAATTTTCCCTTCTGGGGGCTGCTTGATTGTTTGCAAAGGCACTGATAACGCGCCGCAAAACTTTTTTTCTCATTGTGAGAAACCCTTTTTCGCATTGCAAAAAAATGCTCTAAGTTATTGTTTTCATTGCATCAACTAAGTTTTGATATAAAAATTGCTTTTTGCTACACTGCACCATGTCAATAGTTCTTGACGTCTAGTGGCATTCACTGATTTATCTCTTATTTTCAGGAGCGTTATATGTCTCGATTCGAACTGGAAGTTCAAAAACTGCAAAAAGATTGGACGCAGGCGCGTTGGAGTGGCATTCAGAGGAACTATGCTGCCGCAGATGTGGTTCGTCTTAGGGGTTCATTCCAGGTCGAACACAGCCTGGCCAAAATCGGCGCCGAGAAGCTTTGGCGCTTGTTGCATAGCGAATCATTTGTCAACACCTTGGGCGCCTTATCGGGCAATCAGGCGATGCAGCAAGCCAAGGCTGGCTTAAAGGCCGTCTACCTGTCCGGCTGGCAGGTCGCAGGGGACGCCAACCTTGCCGGAGAAATGTACCCCGACCAATCGCTTTATCCGGTCAATTCCGTGCCTTCAGTGGTTGAACGAATCAACAACGCACTGATGCGTGCCGACCAAATCCAGTGGATGGAGGGCGTGCATGCAAGCGATCCCGGGCATGTGGATTTCATGCTGCCCATCGTCGCAGATGCCGAGGCTGGATTTGGTGGCGTACTCAATGCCTTTGAACTCATGAAGTCCATGATCAAGGCGGGCGCTGCTGGTGTGCATTTTGAAGATCAATTGGCCTCTGCAAAGAAATGTGGTCACCTTGGCGGCAAAGTGCTTGTACCAACACGCGAAGCAGTCTCAAAATTGCTTGCGGCACGCCTTGCAGCTGACGTCTTGGGTGTGCCTACCGTTTTATTGGCAAGAACTGACGCTGAAGCGGCTGATCTTGTCACCTCCGATGTTGATGAACTTGATCGCCCTTTTCTTACCGGTGAGCGTACCGTTGAAGGCTTTTATCGCAGCCGCGCAGGCTTTGATCAGGCCGTCGCCCGAGGACTTGCCTATGCGCCCTATGCTGACTTGATCTGGTGCGAGACCGGCAAACCTGATTTGGCTTTTGCCAAGGCTTATGCCGAGGCGATTCACGCGAAGTTCCCCGGCAAGATGCTCGCCTATAACTGCTCGCCCTCGTTTAACTGGAAAAAGCATCTAGACGATGCCACGATTGCCAAGTTCCAGCGTGAGCTCGCTGCGATGGGCTATAAATTCCAGTTCATTACACTTGCTGGATTCCACAGCCTGAACTACTCGATGTTCAATCTCGCCTACGGCTACGCGCGCAATCACATGAGCGCCTTTGTCGATCTTCAGCAATCGGAGTTTGCCGCAGCCGACAAAGGATTTACCGCAGTCAAGCATCAACGCGAAGTGGGCACAGGCTACTTTGACGCCGTGACCACCACGGTTGAACGCGACGCGGCAACCGCAGCCCTTAAAGGGTCAACCGAAGATGAGCAGTTCTTCGAGGAGCATGGCGAGGCAAAGGCGGTTCGCGCCGCCTAAGCGCGACCTCGCACGCTCGGGTTTTGCGTACGGCAGCTGAGCTGCCGTCAAACCATCGCCCGTCGCAAGCACAAGGGTTCGCGATGCGGCGATGAGCTGCCTTAGAGGCCAACCCAAGCGGGCTTAATGTTTCAGTATTTTTAGCAAATTGATGTAGTCATCGGTAAAAAGCTTCAGACCAGGCATGGTGTCGATGCGCTGAATCACCGAACGCAGGCGCTCATGCTCAAAGAGCGCCGGGTTACGCGTGACGATCACCTGATCGGTTGAAGAAAGCCAGTACTGAGGTCCCGAATCAAAATCGGGTGAGTCAGAAACCAAGACAGCTTGAAGTCCGAAATGGTCAGCAAGTTGCCGGATGACCGGCATTGGATTCACAAATCGGTTCGTGGCCTGAAAGACAATGGCGCCATCGGGTTTCAAATGCTTCACATAAAGCGCCATGGCCTCTTTGGTCAGAAAGTGGCTCGGGATTGAATCGCCGGCAAAAGCGTCCATAGCAATCACATCAAACTGACGGGGTGCCTCGCGCTCGAGCGCTAACCGACCATCGCCAATGACCAGTTCATGGGGCGCTTGCATCCGCTTGAGAAAACTGAACTCCGTCTGGGCCGCTTTCACAACGGCAGGCGAGATTTCGTAAAAAACCCACTGATCGCCAGGCTTGGCATAAACCGCCAACGCCCCGGCGCCTAGTCCGATCACGCCAACGCGCTTAGGGCCGGCGGGCATGCTTGCAAAAGTGCGTCCATAACCCGAATCAGGGCCAAAATAGCTCGATGGCGACATTTGTAGTTCATCGCGCTGCAATTGACCGCCATGCGCAATCGATCCGTGCACCAGGTTGCGATAGTCCTCTCCGCCAGCGTTACTGTTTCTTGTTCGTACAACACCGTAAAAATCCCGCGCCATCATGCGCACGCCTTGGTTATAGTGTTCAAGAAACGTCCAGGTAAAGCCAAGCACCGAGACGAGCACACCGGCGGCAAGAAGCATTAACAGTGCGCGGCGCGCGCGCATATCACTGGCAATCGCTGCGAAAGTGCCAGCACTGAAGGGTGGCTGAGCACTTTCTTTTGTAGCATTATTCCCGAGGCTCGAGGTATCGGACTTGCCCATCAATACCAATCCAAGCGCCGCAGCAACAATCAAGACGATATGAAACTCATAATGCCCATTCATCACGAGAGGCGCAATAACCGCCATAAACAATGAACCGATCGCACCACCTGCTGACATGGCCAGATAAAACTGCGTGAGCCGCTGAGGCTCGGGCCGTAATCGATAAAGCTCGCCGTGAAAGACCATGCAAAGCACAAAAAGGCCCGCCGAATAAACTGGCGCAGCCATAGCCAGATCTAGCGAGTCGGCAAGCCAAGCCATCGCCGGCAGTGCAATCGCACTGAGGGGCATGAAGATCATCCGTTTATACCAACGCGGGTGATCAAAACTTATAATGAAAGTCACAAGATAGAGCGCAAGCGGCAACACCCAAAGGAGAGGTGCCGAAGAGATGTTTTGTGTGAGGTGGCTGCTCACGCCGAGTAAGAGCGCAGAACCCATTGCCGAAAAGCCAATCCAGGAAAACCACCCGCCATGGCGCTGCCTGTCGAGTTGCATCGACCCCGGGTGATCGTTGCCCTTGGCGAATGTGTCAGCGGAATCCCGCTGCGTTTGTCCATGCACGGTTGTCGGTGATTGATGTTGCGGTGCGCGCGCTGAGTCGGGCGCCTTTTGCCCAGTCACTGCAAACCAGGTCCGCCAGGCCATTCCGATGCACAAGAGTGCGAAGCAAACAAACAAGACCGACCAGATCCATGCGGTCTCGCGATTGCCGAAAATCGGCTCAATTAGGAAGGGAAAACCAATCAGGGCAAGCAGTGATGCAGCATTTGAGAGCGCGAACAAACGGTAAGGCGCTTCCGATTGATATTGTCGCCAGTACCAAGCGCCCACCAAAGGTGTGGTGGTCGAGAGCAAAAAGTAGGGCAAGCCAATGGTCGCAATCAAAAGCATAATGATTTGCAAAATGGGATCTTCAGACCCTGTGGGTCGCCATTGATCGGAAACAATGATGGGCATGAAAGCAAGTGCGCACAAAAGCAGCAGACTGTGAACTTGCACCTGCCGCTTCAAGGAAAGAAAACGGGTCAGCGCGTGCGCGTAGCCATAACCTGCCAAAAGTGCGCTCTGAAAAAAAAGCAGGCAGGTTGTCCAAACGGCTGCTGAACCACCAAACCAGGGCAGGATCTGTTTTGCGATTAAGGGCTGTACCAAAAAAATGAGAAAGGCCGAAATAAAAATCACTAAAGCGTGAATCACAGGGGTCACTCCAAACGCGAAAGCGCCATGTTACGCATGGTCGCGAAAACAAAAAAACGACAGCGCACTCAAGAACTCGGCGATCGTTCCCTTTCTCTGCCAAAACCTTCCTGTTTCTGCCAAAGCTCGCGATAAATCCCGGGCTCTTCGCTGAGTTGATCATGCCTACCCTGTTGAACAACCCGGCCTTGATCAAACACCAAAATCCAATCAGCTTTGGCTGCGTCATACAAACGATGGGTCACCAGCACCGTGCTTCTTTGATCGACAAGTTGAAAAATAGTGTTCATCACCGCGCTCGCGGTCGCAGTGTCAAGCGCACTGGTCGGTTCATCGAGCACAAGCAGTCCGGGTCTGCGGATCAGGGCACGCGCAATTGCGATGCGCTGCCGCTGTCCCCCTGAACAACTATCCGCCGACACAAGGGTTTCAATGCCCATGGGAAGGCTCGCAATCCATGCTAACAAGCCAGCTGCCTCGGCAGCTTTGGCAATTTCATCTTCACTTGCATCAAGAAAACCTGCCCTGATGTTTTCTGCGATGCTGCCGTGAAAAAGCAAACTGTCCTGAAACACCGCACTTGTCGTTGACCAATAGCGCTCAAGCCCGCTTGAATCCAAGCGTTCGCCGTTCACCCAAATGTTGCCCCGCCGAGGCGTCAGCAGACCGAGCAATAATTGGATCGCTGTACTTTTTCCTGAGCCGCTGCTGCCAACGAAGGCCGTGAACTTGCCAGCCGGCAGTTCAAAGCTCAGACCGCGTATCTGCTCAAGCACGGGACTGTTGCGCAGCGGCTCCGAAGGACTGTTCGGGTAAATGAAACCGACATCATCAAAACGAATTGACGGCGGCACGCGAACCCTTCGGTCGCTCGGATTGTCTTGACCGGGCGTGCCAATTGAGCGGTCGCCTTGACCATCCCGGGCATCTGCTGCGATTGGAAAATCCTGCCGAAAGCTCGCCATGGCTTGAAACTCCTCGATGCGACGCATGCTTGCTGAGACGCCCACCAAGCGCGAAATCGAGGTTGCAAAAGCGTATGCGTGTGTAGCCAAGGCGGCAAAAAGCAAATAAAAAGAAACCAGCGCTCCGGTGGTGATATAACCTTCAATGAGCATCCAGCAACCACATGCCAGAACAATCACATCAATAAACTCGACCGCTATCCAAGGCACGCGATTGCTGAAGTAGCTGAACACGTTATAGCGTTTTGTGCTTTTCTGGATCTCCTGATTGACCACATCAAATCGCTGCGTCACATAAGCGCCAAGGCCAAAAACACGAACAACAAGCTGATTGGCAAGATTTTCCCAAAGCTGGTTTGAGAGCCTGCCATGGGCTTGCTTTGACTCGTAGCTTGCCTGTTCTGCAAGCGGCGTGAGAATACGAGGACCGATCGGTATCGTGGGCACAAGAAGTATCAGACCTAAAATAGCCAATCGCCAATCCGTCACAACGAGCATGATGAGCGCAATCAGCACGCCGAAAAACCCCGTGGCGATATACCCGAGCGACCACAGCGCAGACTCTAAACCACCGGCATCATTAATGATTCTAGAAATAAGATCGCCGTGACTTGACGACCTCACAGCAGAAAGGTCGAGGCATTGAATCCGCAAAAACAGCTGCTTGCGAAGCTGAGCCGGCATCATCGCGCACAAGCCGGATAGCAGGTATTCATGCAAGCTGCCGCAGATGCTTGAAACCAGAGCTGCTGCGAAAAGCAAACTCAAAATAATAACCATCAGGTTCACTTGAGATTGCAGAATCGCTTCGTCAATCAAGTTTGTAAAGGCCATGCGCTGGGCCATTTGCAGACCCAGTTCAACGATCATCAACATCAAGACCGCGCCGATGGCACGGCGATGTGGTCGAAAAATCGGCCATAAACTGCCGGCCAGTGTGAGAACCCAGCCGAATCCAGGCTTTGCGCTCAAGGCTTCAGCACGACCATGGTTTTAATTGAAACAATGTTGCATCATGACCACAGCCTATGCTGCGTCGAGGCCTTGTCAAAACCGAGTCTCAGGATAGCTTGATGTTGTTACGGCGAATCACATCAGCAAATCGCGTTGAGATCGCCTTTAAGTAGGCCGTCAGATCGGCTGCGTTACGGAAATCAGGCTCAACAGAAATGGTTGCCATGGTTTGCTTCACCGATTCACTCGGCATTGATTTTTCGAGAATACTTGCCAGGCGCTCAACCACTGGGGCTGGCGTGTTGGCTGGCACCATGATTCCAAGCCAGGCACCAAGATCGAATCCGGCAAGCTCTGGTAGCTTGGCAAAGGGCAGCACACCCGGGGTCATCGCGCTTCCCTTCTCGAGCGATACGCCATAGGCCTTGAGTTTTCCGCTCTTCACCAGGGGCATGGTCGATGCCGCCGTTTCAATGCAATAAGTGATTTGACCACTCATCACATCGGTGAGTGCAGCAACGCTTCCCTTGTAGGGCACATGCAATGCCTGGAGCCCTGCTGCCGCATTAAAAGCTTCTGCGATCAGATGGGCTGTTGCCCCTGTCCCGGAAGAACCGAAGCTGTACTTGCCAGGCGCAGCTTTGATCATCGCAATAAATTCCCGAAGATCTTTCGCGGCCAGGCTTGGTGAGGTCACGAGCACATAGGGCGACATCCCGATCATCGCTACAGGCATTAGATCTTTCATCGGGTCATAAGGCACTTTTTGCAGCAGCGGTGCAACCGACATGGGGCCACTTGAAGCCGCAAGAATCGTGTAGCCGTCAGGGGCTGCTTTAGCCACCGCATCGGTACCGATGGTACCGCCTGCGCCAGCCTTATTTTCCACAACAACCGCAACACCGAGCGCTTTGGAAAGTTCCTGCGCGGCGACACGCCCGGCAAGATCCGTAGCCTGGCCGGGAGGCCAAGGCACAATCATTTTCAGTGGCCTTGACGGGTAGGCCTGCGCCCAAAGATTTGAGTTGCTTACTGCCGCAGCAGTTGTACCCGCAAGCGCTGCATTGAGGATTAGTCGTCTTTTCATCGCCATCACGCCTCCTTAAAGTACACAGCTTACCGGCCCTTTGTGATCCCTGTGCGGAAACCCAGCGCCCTGCAAGCAAATGCAAGCACAATCGAAACCATTTCGCTCAAGCCGAAGTGGTAAGCATGGGTAAGTCATCGAGGCCGCTTGCGCCATTTCGGACCGGAAGTTCTCCATCGCCCAAGCAAGTTCACCGCAGGATCTGTACATCCTCGAATCGAGCCCGTACATTGCGCGACACGACAAACGTATCGCTGTTAGTACGCCAGCCATCTTCTTATTCAACATTATGACAACATCCCTTGCCTTTCCGACCCGCAGTGAACACGCGCCGCATACTTGGGGTAGCGCCGTCTATGGGGTGATGCTCAATCATCGGCCTGCGTTTGAGGCCTACGCCAACGCGATGCATGAACCGCCTTATCGCGCACCACCTCAACATCCCGTGCTTTATATCAAGCCGGGCAATACGCATTGTGGCGATGGTCCTATTACGGTACCCGACGGCCATATTGAGCTTGAGTACGGTCCTTGCCTAGCGCTTGTCATGGGCAGCAACACGAGGGATTGCCCGCCGGAAAAAGCACTGACCAAGGTCGCCGGACTCCTGACCGTTGCCGACGTCAGAATTCCGCACCAGAACTTATATCGCCCATCAATACCGATGATTGCCAGAGACGGCTTTTGTCCCATGGCAAAACGAATGACGCGCCTGTCTGATGCGGGTGACCCCGATCAGCTCGGCGTGAGGGTTTGGATTGACGGGCAACTGATCCACGTCACTTCCACGGCAGACCGTCTGCGAAATGCTGCGCAGCTGGTTGCAGCTTTGAGTCAAACCATGACATTGCAAGAAGGCGATCTCGTCCTGATGGGTGTTTCGCATGGCGCTCCGCGGGTTCGCCCGGGGCAAAGCGCAAGCATCACCATCGATGGTTTGGAACCTTTGGACAATGTCTTTGTGATGGAAAAGGCAGGCGCATGAAAACGGCCCGAGTCGTCTACGCAGGTGCAGTCCATGAGGCCTATCCGGATGTTTGCGATGATAATTATATCGTTCTTCAGAATGGTCGTCGACTGTTGCAATCGTCCGTACAGTGGCTTGCGCCTTTTCAGGTCGGCACGATCATCGCCCTGGGCCTGAACTACGCAGACCATCTGAAAGAGTTATCGCAGGAACTTAGCATCGGAAGCAAGGATGAACCCCTGGTTTTTTTGAAAACCGCAACGAGCCTGCTCGGTCATCGCGGAGAAACGCTTCGACCAAGCGATGCATCCTTTATGCACTATGAATGTGAGCTCGCCGTTGTGATCGGCAAACCGGCTCGAAGGCTTGCTCTCGATGAGGCGCTTGATCACGTGCTTGGATATACGATTTGCAATGATTACGCCGTCCGTGATTATCTTGAGAACTGGTATCGACCGAATTTGCGGGCAAAAAACCGTGATCAGAGCACCGTGCTCGGCCCGTGGCTTGTGAGCGCCGACGAGATCCCTGACCCGCAGGGCTTAACGCTCAAAACCTATGTCAACCGGGAACTGAAGCAGCAAGGTCGCACGGCCAACATGGTCCACAGCGTCGCGGAGATCATCCACTATCTCAGTAGCTTCATGACTTTAAGGCCTGGTGATCTGATTCTTACGGGCACCCCCGAAGGGGTGGTCAATGTTCAGGCTGGCGATGAAGTCATCACCGAGATTGAAGGGATTGGATCGCTGGTCAATCATTTGATTTCACAAGACTTCATGTCGGCTGCAAAAGACCGGTAACATTCAGAGCACTCAGCATCATGACCATTAAACATTGGATCAATGGCAGGTATCAGGATTCAAGCCAGCATTTCCTCACGCTCAACCCTGCCTCGCAAGCGCCGCTTGCCGAGGTTGCGCGCGGTGAACACCATGACGTGGCAGCAGCCGTGGCTGCCGCCAAGGCCGCATTCCAGGGCTGGTCCGCCACAGCACCCGCGCGACGAAGCCAAATCATGCGAAAGCTCGGTGATTTGATCGCACGGCATGCACCGGAAATCGCAAGCGTCGAAACCAAGGACACCGGCCAGGTGATCAGCCAGACCGCCAAGCAACTCATCCCGCGAGCTGCTGATAATTTTTATTACTTTGCCGAAATGTGCACAAGGGTCGACGGGCACAGCTATCCGACCCCAAGTCATCTGAACTACACCTTGTTTCATCCCGTCGGCGTTTGTGCCTTGATCAGCCCTTGGAACGTGCCCTTCATGACAGCGACTTGGAAGCTCGCGCCTTGCCTTGCGTTTGGCAATACCGCGGTCCTTAAGATGAGCGAACTATCACCGCTCACGGCTGACCGGCTTGGTGCTTTGTCAATGGAAGCCGGTGTACCGCCTGGGGTCTTCAACATTGTCCACGGCTACGGCGCAGAAGTCGGCGAAGCCTTGGTCTGCCATCCCGATGTCCGTGCGATTTCGTTCACCGGTTCCACGGTAACCGGAAACCGGATCATCAGGCAGGCAGGCCTTAAAAAATACAGCATGGAATTGGGCGGGAAATCGCCTTTTGTGATCTTTGACGATGCCGATCTGGATCGCGCCCTGGACGCTGCAATCTTTATGATTTTCAGTAACAACGGCGAACGGTGTACAGCGGGTAGCCGAATTCTCATTCAGAGAAGCTGTTATGCACAGGTGGTCGAAGCCTTCACAAAACGGGCGATGAAGATTACCGTTGGCGACCCCATGGATGAGTCAAGCATCATCGGACCGATGATCAGCCCCCAACATCTTGCCAAAGTACGGCACTATATCGAGCTTGGGATCAAGGAGGGGGCCCAGCTCCTGTGCGGGGGTGTTGAACGTCCGGACTATGCCCCAGCACTCGACCCGGGGATCCAGGCCGGGAATTTTGTCTGGCCAAGCGTGTTTGCCGATGTTGATAACCGGATGCGCATTGCGCAAGAAGAAATTTTTGGCCCTGTCGCTTGCATGATTCCTTTTGATGACGAAGCCCATGCGGTTGCGCTTGCCAACGACTGCGCCTACGGCTTGAGTAGCTATGTGTGGACCGAAAACCTTGCAAAAGCCCATCGGGTTGCCGCCGCGATTGAAGCCGGTATGTGCTTTGTGAACAGCCAAAACATTCGTGACCTGCGACAACCCTTTGGCGGCATCAAAGCAAGTGGTACGGGCCGGGAGGGCGGCACCTGGAGTTACGAGGTGTTTTGCGAAGTAAAAAATATAGCCATCTCGCTGGGTCAGCACCCGATTCCAAGGTGGGGAGTGTCGTGATGGGAAAGCTAGCGCTGGTTGCTAAAGTCACACACGTCCCCAGTATGTATTTGAGCGAGTTGCCGGGTCCGAGGCATGGATCAAGGGCCGATGCGATCGAAGGACACCGCGAGATCTCCCGCCGTTGTCGCGCACTCGGGGTCGATACGCTGGTTATTTTTGATACCCATTGGCTTGTCAATGCGGGCTACCATATCAACTGCTCCCCCTTTTTTAAGGGCATCTACACAAGCCACGAGCTACCTCACTTCATCGCCGATATGCCTTTTGAAGCGCCGGGCAATACGGCCCTTGGCGAACTCCTTGCGAAGGCTTGCAATGAAGCCGGTGTTGAAACCTTCGCGCATCACATCCCTAAGCTCAATCCAGAGTATGGCACCTTGGTACCGCTCCGTTATATGAACGAGGATCAACACTTTAAAGTCGTCTCAGTATCTGCGATGTGCATGGCGCATTATCTCGATGACAGCGCGCGCCTAGGGTGGGCCATGCGAACGGCGGTTGAAAAGTCCTACGATGGCACCGTTGCTTTTCTGGCGAGCGGTTCGTTGTCGCACCGTTTTGCCCAAAATGGATTAGCACCGGACTACGCTTTCAAAGTTTGGAGCCCATTTTTAGAACATTTGGATCGTGAGGTGATTCGTCTTTGGGAAACAGCCCAGTGGCCCGTGTTTTGCGAGATGCTGCCGGAGTATGCAGCCAAAGGCCATGGGGAAGGCTTCATGCACGATACGGCGATGGCGCTCGGTGCGCTGGGTTGGTCAGGCTACGATGCGCCCGCCCAGCTGATTACCGATTACTTCGGAGCGTCTGGAACCGGGCAAATCAACGCTATTTTTCCCGTCACAGCCCAATCGGGTCATGCCGTGCCCAACGCGAAAGCCATCTGTGCCACAAACAAGCATGCAATGCATGCGCGGCTGTGATGGCTGAAGATACTGACGGAGCTTATCCATGCCACACCTTGTGATTCACTACACCCCGCAGCTTGATCAGGAGGCCGATCTTGGCGCTTTGTGCCGTGATCTTGCGAAGGATTTGATTGAATTACGCGATATTTCTGACCGACCAATCTTTCCGCCTGGTGGCACCAGAGTGCTTGCTTATCCGGCAAAGCATTACGCCGTGTCGGATGGCGGATCAGCAGGCCTTGCGGCAACGGGTCAGGGTGACTATGCCTTCATCTACTTGAACCTGCGCATGGGCCAGGGTCGAGACGAGACCGCCATTCAACGTGCAGGCGAGCTGATTACTGAACGGACAAAAGCTCATTTGCAAGCCCTCATGGCAAAGCGTTATATCGGTGTGACGGTTCAAATCGATGTGGGGCAGGAAGTTTACGATCACAAACTCAGCAATCTGCACCCGCTCTTCAAGGGCGCAGCCGGCACGCCAGCGCAGCAGTGAGCTGCAGCGCTGGCCCTGCCGCGTGTTAGAGTCCGCCGGGAGTTGATCCGGAGCCAAGCGACGTACCCATGCTTAACTTAACGCCAATTTTTTTCTGGCTGGCACGACTTTGCGCCATGCTCGCAGGCATGCTGCTTACGACCATAACCTTGATGACTTGCATCAGCATCGTCGGGCGCGAGGCTGTCGGTAAGCCAATCACGGGAGACTTTGAGCTATCGGGTGTAGCTGCAGGAGCAGCCATTGCGCTTTTTATGCCGCTTTGCCAGGTCAGGCGCGGCAATATCATTGTCGATTTTTTTACGGCACGATGCTCAGCTGTAACGATCAAGATCTTAGATCGTATCGGCGCTTTTGTCTTGTCAGTCTGCTTTATGCTGCTTGCCTGGCGCACGGCTGTGGGAGGCTTAAACGCCTTCAGCAGCGCAAGCGGCACGATGATTCTAGGCTTTCCAGAGTGGGTCACCTACGCATGCATGGTACCCGCTTTTTTGCTCACGGGACTGATTGCACTGGCCCAAGCCGCAGGCTTGATGAACGACGAGCCGCGAGCGCTGCTATGAGTGGTCTGCTGCTTGTCGCTATGATGTTTGTGGTGATGCTCGTGTTGATGGCGGTCCGGATTCCGATTGCCGCCGCGATGTTTTTTGCGGGTGCCTGCGGTTATGTGATGCAAACCGGCTTGGCCGGCTTTGGTAATTACCTCAATGCTCAAGCTTTTGCACGATTTGCGAGCTACGATCTTTCGGTTATACCGCTCTTTATTCTGATGGGTAACTTTGCCACGCAAGGTGGCATTTCGCGCGCGCTGTTTGCCTTTGCTGCCGGCATCACCCGGCGCTTCAAAGGCGGTGTGGCCATGGCGGCCGTCTTGGCCAGCGCCGCTTTCGGTGCAATCTGCGGCTCATCGGTGGCGACGGCTGCCACCATTACGGGTGTTGCCCTGCCCGAGTTAAGGCGGCACGGTTATTCTGGTCGATTAGCAACGGGCACGCTCGCAGCGGCAGGCACATTGGGCATTCTGATCCCGCCATCTGTGCCGCTTGTGATTTATGCCATTCTCACCGAGCAAAACATTGCCAAACTTTTTGCAGCCGCGATGATCCCCGGGTTGATCGCCACCCTCGGCTACCTGGTGGTTATCGCAATTTACGTGCGCATCGTGCCCGGGCAGGCTCCCGAAGTCGACGACGATATCCCCGGTGTCAGCACCGCATCGGCATTATCGGTTGCGCCGATTTTGAGCATTTTTCTGATTGTTTTCGGCGGTATTTACGGCGGCCTTTTCACCCCCACCGAGGGCGCAGGTGTGGGCGCAGCCAGTACGTTGATCTCAGCGCTGATGCGACGCGAAATGACCTGGCAAGGATTTAAGGAATGTTTTTATGCAACCGCTGAAAGCTCAGGAATGATTTTCTTGATTTTTCTCGGCGCCGACGTCATGAGCGGCGCATTGGCCTTGAGTGGTGCAACAACCCATCTCAGTAATTTTGTGAACAACCTCGGCTGGCCCCCCTACGCGATCGTTGCTGCCATCCTTGTCTTTTATATCGTCCTTGGCGCCGTGATGGACGAGCTTTCGATGATTCTATTAACCATACCGATATTTTTTCCGCTGGTTGTCGGTTTGGATTTTGGTATGCCGCGGGAGTCGGTAGCGATCTGGTTTGGCGTGATGGTGCTGATGGTGGTTGAGTTCGGCTTACTTGCGCCACCGGTTGGATTAAATGTTTATGTGGTCAACGGGATGGCCAAAGATGTTCCCATCGCCGAGAGTTACCGCGGGGTGATGCCTTTTCTGGTCAGCGACACCATACGCACCCTGCTTTTGCTTTTTTTCCCTGGCATCTGTCTGTGGCTGGTTGGCATCCTCAGTTGATCATCGGCGGCCGGCCAAAAGCCATTGAATGATCGCCCGCTGCACAGGTACTAAATAGCTTTTCTGCTCGTAGCCCACAAACCCCGCATAGCTCAGCGGATCGAAGCTGATCTCACGCCCGATCTGAAAAGGAGGCGTTGGCAGCAAGGCAGGGTTGCCCATCAAGGCAAGATGCTCCTGAGTCAACGCCGCAAAGGGACGATCAGCACCCACCGCAGCCGGATCGACGTCGGTGACGACCAGATCAGCATCTTTTGGCAGCGGACCCGCTGGACCGGCTTGAATCACTGAGACGATGCCTTTTGCCGCCAATCCTTCCCAGGAGCGAAAAACGTTGGTGCCTGGCCCCCAAAGCACCAGCTTGAGTGCTTTCAAGGGTTTTATCATCCGGTCAATGTAGTAAGCATCTGTGATCACTTCACAGGGATGTTCGTAGGCCGACATTGCATTGACAACCGGGCGGCGACTTGCCCCTGCAAAAGCAGCAAGGCGTTCATGATTCGATTCACGAACCACGTAAATCGAAAACCAGGGATCGAGATAAGCAGCGAGGTCTTCAACCCGCTCCGAGGTCTTGAGCAAATTGGGCAGCTCGGTGTAGGCCAGACCTAAATCACGAAAGGCTTGGAGAAAACTCGCCCGGGTCCGAATGCCATGACCTTCAAAGGACCACGCGACGGGGAGCGTTTCTGAGGAGCGGGTGTCGGTGCAGCGGGTTTGGTTCAGGTCGACCAAAGAAAAAATAAGCTCGAGTGCTGCGATGTTAATGTCACTTGTCGAAATCAGATTCATGGCCGGTATCCACTCAACTTGCATGATAGAGTCTCAAAAAATTGCATTGTTCATAACGTGGAGGAAAACAACATGGTTATCAAAAACGGCATTGCCTCGTCAATGCTTTCACGCAAGCTTCAAGATGTCGCATTCAAAAACCTGCGCCGCACCGTGCTTACGGGACTTGCAGTGCTGGCGCTCGGGACTGCGATGGCGCCGATCGAAAGCCAGGCCCAGACCAAGTTGAAGTGGGCCCATGTTTACGAAACCTCCGAGCCTTATCACAAATGGGCTGTCTGGGCAGGGGAAGAGTTCAAAAAGCGAACGGCCGGCAAATATGACATTCAAGTCTTTCCCGCATCGAGTCTGGGCAAGGAGAGCGATATCAATCAAGGCCTACAATTAGGCACGGTTGATATGATTTATACTGGTGCTTCTTTCGCCGCACGATCATTTCCGCGATTGGCGGTCAGCTACTACCCCTTCACCTTCCGCGATGCTGATCATGTGATCAAGTACAGTAAGAGTGATGTTTTTCGCGAGCTCACCGAGGGTTATAAAAAAGCAACCAATGGCAACACGGTCCTCGCGCTCACCTATTATGGGGTGCGCCATTCCACAACCAACAAGCCCTTTAAGAATTGCGATGAAATGAAGGGTTTGAAGATGAGAGTCCCGGATGCCCCTGCCTACACGGCGATGCCCAGAGCTTGCGGTGCCAACCCAACCCCTATTGCGTTCGCTGAAGTTTATTTAGCGCTACAAAATGGCACGGTCGATGCCCAGGAAAATCCGCTACCCACGATCGAGGCTAAGAAGTTTTACGAGGTACAAAAGCATATCGTGATGACGGGCCACATTGCCGATGCACTGCTGACCATCGTGGCCCCATCGGTACTCGCCAAAATGTCAGCCGCCGAGCAGAAAACCCTGATGGAAGTCACGCAGGAAGCAGCCGAGAAGGCGACCCTTGAAATTCGCAAACGCGAGGGTGAACTCGTGGGCATTTTCAAGGGCAAGGGCATCAACATCATCGAGGTCGATCGCACGGCGTTCCAGCAACGGGTCCTCAAGGCCGTTGAGTTCAGTTCCATGGGTCTTGACAAAAAAGACTGGGACCGTGTGGTTGCCATAAAGTAAGTTGCCCGGCAACCGTGAACAGGTCCTCCGATGCAACGCCGGTGAGTCTCGGCCCGCAAGATGATGCTGCCGGCTTGCATGTTGAGGACGAGGTTGCAGACTTTTCTTCAGTACCTTGGGAGGGCTGGGTTAGCGTTTTCTTTTTTGTGATACTCGGTCTGGTCGTGCTAACCCAGTTCATCACCCGTTACGTGCTTAACGACTCGGCCTCCTGGACTGAAGAAATCGCCCGTTATTTACTGGTCGCGACGGTCTTCAGCGGTGCAGTCATCGGTGTGGCGCGCAATAATCACATACAGGTTGACTTCGTATATCGCTATCTGCCGAAAACCGCGGCAAGATTGCTTGCGACCCTCGTCGATTTGGTTCGCAGTGCGTTTTATATAGCGATGGTTTACCTCTGCTACTTACTGATCGATAAGCTCGGCGCATCGAGAATGACGGTGGTTGACCTTCCGGTCAGCATGCTTTACTGGGTCTGTTTTGGCGGTTTCGCAGCCATGGCCATGCGCTCCTTGCAGATCAGTGTCATTCATTGGCGGCGGGGCTACAGCGTGCTAGAGCAACCGGACAGCGCGCTAAGGTAAGCATCAATGCTCAAGGTAATCTTTCTACTTCTGATGACAGGTGGCGTCCCGGTTGCAGTTGCGATGGCGGGAGCGTCATTGATCTATATTTTGATCACGGGCGATCTTCCACCATTTGTTGTTGTACACCGCATGGTGAGCGGGGTCGATAGCTTCCCCTTGCTTGCAGTGCCTTTTTTTATTCTTGCCGGCAACCTGATGAACAACGCCGGCATCACCAACCGGATTTACGCTTTCGCGCTCGCCCTGGTTGGTTGGTTTAGAGGGGGACTGGGCCACGTCAACGTCGTCGGTTCAGTCGTGTTTGCCGGCATGAGTGGGACGGCGATTGCTGACGCCGCCGGGCTTGGCACCATTGAAATCAAGGCCATGAAGGATCACGGCTACTCAAGCGAGTTTGCTGTTGGCGTGACTGCGGCGAGCGCAACGCTTGGGCCAATTATTCCACCGAGCCTACCCTTTGTGATCTACGGGATGATGGCCAATGTTTCAGTGGGCGCGCTCTTCTTGGCAGGTATTTTGCCCGGCATCATCATGGCACTGCTGATGATGGTCACGGTTGCCTACTTCGCCCACAAGAACGGTTGGGGAAGTGATGTTCGTTTCAGCAAAAGCCGTTTTGCCAAAGCGATCATCGAAAGCCTCGTGGTTGCCGCATGGCCGACATGCATTTGGGTTTTGATCACCAAACTCGGCACACAGCCTCAACTCACGGTCGCCACGGCATTGATTGTGCTCTTTGCAGCGGACAAGATTTTTCGCTTCCAGGCCGTGCTGCCCATCATGACCCCGGTTTTATTGATTGGCGGCATGACCACAGGATTGTTCACGCCAACCGAAGGGGCTATCGCCGCCTGTGTCTGGGCACTTGTCCTTGGCTTTGCCTGGTATCGCAGCTTGAATCTTCGCGCCTTACTCAAGATCTGCCTCGATACCGTCGAGACCACAGCCACGGTGCTTTTCATCGTGGCTGCGGCCAGCATTTTTGGCTGGATGCTCACAGCCACCGGAGTTACCGCAGCGATTTCCGCCTGGGTGCTCGCCTTCACCCGCGAGCCTTGGGTTTTCCTGCTGATGGCGAATCTTTTGATGCTTTTCGTCGGCTGCTTTCTGGAACCCACGGCTGCGATCACGATCTTAGTACCCATTCTTATACCAATCTGCCAGCAACTCGGCATTGATCTTGTTCACTTCGGGCTCATCATGGTGCTTAATCTGATGATCGGCTTGCTTCATCCGCCCATGGGTATGGTGCTTTTCGTTCTCGCCAGGGTCGCACAGCTTTCCGTCGAACGCACCACGATGGCCATTCTTCCCTGGCTACTGCCGCTTCTCTTTTCGCTTGCCGTCTTAACCTACCTGCCGCAACTCGTATTGTGGTTGCCGCGTCAGGTCTACTCCTAGGGCTTTTCGCTTTGCGCATTCGGGTGCAAAGCATGATGGCTGCTCGCCCGATTTCGCCGCAGGCTTGGCAATCCGGTCCGAAAAGGCCCTAGTGTTTCAACAACAACTTTATAGCTATGAGGATGCGCGAGCGATAGCCAGACGCCGTCTGCCACGTATGGTCTTTGACTATATCGACGGCACTGCCGGTACAGGCTTTGGCGAATCGCTCAATCTTTCAGCCTTGGCAAGTGTTCGCCTACAGCCCCGCGTGCTTGTCGATGTCTCGATGCGTGATCTGTCGGTAGCTGTCTTCGGGAGCAAGTGCTTGCTGCCCTTCGGGGTTAGTCCGATGGCCATGTGCAACCTCGCAGCGCCGGAGGCTGACCGCTGCCTGGCAAAGCTTTCAGCCAAGTACAAAACACCGCTTGGCGTGTCGACCATGTCCTCGTCAACACTTGAGCAATTGATCGAATGGTCGGAGGGCTGTGCCTGGTTCCAGCTTTACTTCAGCGGTGACGGGACGCAAACATTCAAGCTCATCGATCGAGCAAAGCACGCAGGCTACAGCAACCTAGTGCTCACGCTTGACGTTCCTGAGGTGGCGCGCCGCCCGCTTGATCAACGCCATGGTTTCACCATACCGTTTCGCATAGGCCCCAGGCAACTATTCGATTTGCTCACTCACCCGCGTTGGACTTTCGGGCAGGTACTGGCAGGCATACCCGGGATGGCTAATTTTGCTGCCGAGGGCTTTCATTTCGAACGGACGGCAAGTCGAGGGAAAGCCGATTGGACAACGCTCAGGCAAATCCGTGATCGCTGGCCGGGGAAACTGATCGCCAAAGGCATTACGTCTGTTGAGGATGCCTTGCGATTAAGCAAGGAAGGGGTCGACGCTATCCAGGTCTCCGGGCACGGCGGACGTCAGCTCGACGCCTTACCACCACCGATTCTACAACTTAGAGCCATCAGAACCGCGGTGGGCAACGACTACCCTCTTTTTTATGACAGTGGTATTCGAAGCGGTGAAGATATCGTGAAGGCTTATGCGATGGGCGCAAACTTTGTATTTTTAGGTCGATCGATGCAATACGCCGTGGCGGCAGGTGCAGGACCCGGGCTCGAGCAGTGGTGGAAGACACTGAGCAACGATGTCAGCATCACACTGGCGCTGCTCGGCAAAACCGGACTCTCGTCTCTGGCTGAATGCACCTTAGCTTCGGAACCCGAGCCTACCGTACCCGAGCCGTCTGTACCCTAGCCTACCGTACCCGAGCCTACCGTACCCCAGCCTACTGTGCCCGAGCCGTCTGTACTCTAGCCGCCTTCCTCAAGCCCCTAAGCCAGGGCTCGTCGCAACCCTACTTGTTACCCAGTCCCATTTGCTTGGCGACCTCTGAGTAGGTTCGGATACGCTCCCGCATGAAGGCATCCATTTGCTCAGGACCGATGTTCACGAGCTCGAAACCACTTCTCGCAGCGAGTTCCTTCATTTCCGGCTCAGCATTAAGACTCGCCCAAAGTTCACCGAGCCGGCGACGAGCTTCGATCGGTGTTGACTTTGGGACACCGATGCCTCGAAACGCACCGTCGACCCAATCAACGCCCAGTTCCTTAAATGTTGGAACATCGGGTAAAAGCGGATGCCGCTTCTCCATGGCCACTGCGAGCGCTCTCACCTTGCCTCGATTATTCACGGCAAAAGCTGTGTAGGACATCACGCCATCAATATGCGCACCAATCACCGAGGTGGCCATGTCGCCTGTACCCTTAAAAGGCACATAAGTGGTCTTGAGCGCAAAGTCGCGATTGAGTCTCTCGTGTGCCGCATGGTTTGCCGAATTCAAACCCGATCCCCCAAGGCTCAGTTTGCCTGGGTTGCCTCGAGCAGTCTTCACAAAATCGGCAAAAGACTTGATAGGGCTTTGCTCGGGAACAATCAAAGCGTCGGGCGTGTAGTGGAACCAGAACACCGGGGTTATATCTTCGGTTTTGTATTGCACCGATCCTTCCATCGGTTGAAGTACCGTGTGTGGCAGATTTATCCCAACGACCGTCAGGCCGTCACCTGCAAGGCTATTCATCGTGCTCCACATCAGTGCGCCACCAGCGCCTGCCTTGTATTGCACAATGGTCTCAATCGCCGGGCATCTTCTTTTTAGAACAGTCTGCTGATGGCGGGCCGACAAATCCGACTCCCCGCCCGGCGGGAAGGCTTGCCAATACTTCAGATTCGCAGCAGGACAAAGCTGGGCAAAGCCTACTTCATGCCAAAGGCCGACAACAAGGCAAAGCCATAGGCTGAGGAAAAAACCGCTTCGTCGCATTTTCATAATGTGATACCACCCTTGAGTAGAGATCTGGCGAAATTGCCTCAGCGATCAGCAAGCCTGCCTAGCTAAACATAATCCCGTTTAATGCCCCATTTACTCGCCAGCTTGGAGAGCAAATCCCTGTGGCGAAAGCCGCGCCCGCTCAGTTTTGTTTCAATAGTATAGCCATATTGTTTAATCGCAGCGCTCACAATATCGGTGGCGTAAATACCCGGTTTACCCCATTCGGGTTCTGTAATGCGGATCTCAACATTATCAAAAACGATAACGCTCCAATCGGTCACCCGGCAAGGGATGTCGCAGGCGTTGAGCAATTGCGACATCATCTCAGGCGAATAAACAGCATGGCCCCCGAGGTGATACATCTCATCAAGAAAACGCTCACGCGCCTCAAGATTTGGCAGGAACTGACGGAAGCGCCCGATCAATTCAATATCAAAGTCGGCTACGGTGTAGGCACTGCCACCCGAGGATCGCTTCATCACAGCCATCAAAACCTCAAGCGTTTTGTCAAAGCGCCAGAGGTCATCATCGGTCTTCACATAGTCTGGATTGGGCTGCTCGTAGGGGTTGCTGCCCATCTCGGAAAAACGCCAAGGCTCAAATCTTGACGCTATACCGAGTTCGTATAACACTTGAGATAGTTCCCAAGACTGCCACAACCAGTCCCAGCCCGGTAGCCGCGATGCTTCCGAAGTCCCGTCCGTGCGGGATGTCTCGAAAACGCCGCGATGTCGAAGGGCGTGATAAACCTTTGCATCAACAGCCGGATCCGGTGAAGTCCGAAGATCCTCGGTGCCGTATGTTTTGCAGAACCAGTCAACAGCGAGCACCGCATTGCTAAGGTCCCGATCAAAATGCTCATACTGCTTGATATCGTGTTCCCTGCTGTACAGGTAAGGAATGTTTGACTTTGATTGCTCGGTGTGAAATCGAACCCATTGCAGCTCATCCAAGCCTTGCTCGCCTTGCAAACTGCTCATACCCTGGAAAAGCTCTTTTTTCGTTCTATAACATATACATATCTTAATACCGTAGCGCTGATACTGAAGATAGTACTGACCGCTTTCATCGCCACTGACAAGAATATCCGGAAAACTTTCACGAAACGCCTCCAAGGCTGTTAGGCGTACGCCCAACAACGCAGGGTCATTGAGTTCGATCCGGTCGATCAGTCCAAACAATAATCGCGTTAGCATGGTCGGCAGTCGCAGGTCGCAGCCACCAAGTCTTATCGCCGCTTGAAAGCCTCAATTGCCTTCTTTAGATCGCTCAACTCTTCACAACCGAAAAAACAGGCCTTGCTCAGGCGTTTGAGCATTTCCTCGGCCCCTGGCAGATCGTTTTTCATCAACAATAGTTCACCATAGTATTCGAGTGCGCCACGATGATCAGGCTTGATCTTCAATGCTTCCCGATAATGTGACTCGGAACGCGGAATATCGGGCGGCTGTTGCTTACGGTAGGCAAAACCCATCAGGTTGTGCCAGTCAGCATTATCGCGTTGCTGGTCTGCCATTAAGTCGTCGAGTGCTTTCTTAATCTCGCCCTTCGCGATTAAGTCAGGTACCCGCTTGAGCCAAGCGTTTTCAGGCTTACTTGCAGCCACACTGCTGGTGTCAGAAGCTGCCAGTGCTGGCGCCATCAGAAGGTTCCAGGCAAGTGTGCAGGCAAGCAATCGCTTGACGAAAAAAGCCACCGAGAATTGATTAGATCCAGTCATCGCCCTCACCTCCGTCGAATGCGCCTTCGTCAACGGAAAGCCCGCTCCCCCAGTCGCTTTGCGCCTGTTGGCCTGATCCTGCATCGAGGCTTTGATGACTCGATCCAAATCCATCGCCAGGCGTGTCAGCCGGCTGCGTAAACATATTGTTCATGCCTTGCCAGAGGGCTTGCCCGATCATCACGCCAGCAGCAGCGCCAAGAAGACTGCCCATGAGCCCTTGCGACCAGGAGCTTTGAGCAGCCTGAGCTTGCACTGGCGCCTGAGTCTGCGCTGCAAGGCCCTGCCCTGCGAGCCGGGCTTGCTGGGGCCTTTCAAGGCCTGCCTGCCGCCCCCATTGATTTGAGCTTACAGGGCTACTTGCGGCCTCCTCGAGCTGAGCGATGCGGCGCTGCGCGGCTTCGACGGCCATGCTGAGCGCCAGACTGCGCTGGGTAAGAAGGTATGCAGCGTGTGGTTGTTTGGCAAAAGCCTGGTCAATCAGCGCTTGGGCCTGAAAGTCAATATCTGGCGGCTTGGTCTGTACCAGGCCGTTGAGAAACCGGATCAATTGCTGCTCTTCTTGCGTGTTCATAAGCGAGCGTCCAAAAAAGCATAAACATAGTGCCAAACGAATAACCGTATGATGAAAAAGGTCCGGCAGCTTGGCCTTCGTTCTATAAAGTTTTGTGCCGATCGTCCGATACACTCGTCGACTGATAAGGAGTTCAGCCCCATGCATCTTCAACCCCTTGGCCCTGCGATAGGGGCTTTAGTGAACGGCATTGATTTAAGCAAAGCGCTCAACGCCGAAGACAGGACACAATTACACGAGGCTTTGATCCAGCATCATGTCCTTTTCTTTGAAGGACAAGACATCACGGCGCACCAGCAGCGTGATCTTGCAGCGGCCTTCGGTGAACTGCATATCCATCCAGTATATCCGCAGCATCCGGAGGTTCCGGAAATCATCCTGCTCGATACCTCGATGGAAAACCCGCCCGATAACGATAATTGGCACACCGACGTCACTTTTATCGAAACACCGCCGCTCGGCGCGATTCTATCGGCACAACATTTGCCGAGCTCCGGGGGCGATACCTTATGGGCGAGCGGTATTGCTGCCTACGAAGCATTGTCGGCCCCCATGCAGGCCTTGCTCGATCCTTTAAGTGCTGAACATGATTTCCTGCAGTCCTTCCCGGCTTGGCGATTCGCGCGAACCCCCGAGGAACGCGTCCGCTGGGAAGCAGCTCGCGACAAGCACCCACCGGTAATCCATCCAGTGGTCAGAACACATCCGGTCAGCCGACGCCGGGGGCTCTTTGTGAATGAAGGCTTTACAAGCCGAATCGTGGAGCTTCAAAAAAAAGAAAGCGACGCGGTACTTGGCTTTTTGCGCGAACACAGCGCCAAACCCGAATTTACGGTCCGCTGGCGCTGGAAGCAACACGATCTCGCTTTCTGGGATAATCGGCTCACTCAGCATTACGCAACGGCCGACTACCTACCACAGCGTCGCATCATGCATCGGGCAACGATTTTGGGCGACAAACCCTTTTAATCGATTGCATACTGTCGGCATTGGTGGCCGGCGCAGCAGACCGGCTACTTTAGTTTTAGGCGCAGCGCTGGATTAGGGCTTTTACTTAGCAATGATGCTGGCTTAATAAACATCGAGCTCGCAAGCCGAAGGGAGCAGGCGTGGCAGAAGAAACCGAAGTGAAGGTTGAGCGACCGAAATCGCTCGCCGAACAGATCAAAGAAGGCGCGAAATCGGCGGGCAAAGCGCCGATGAGTTACGACGACCTCGACGGCGCGTCGAAGGCCGCGGTGGTCTTGCTTTCGGTGGGCGCTGAAGTCGCCGCGGACGTGTTGCGGCAGGTAACACCGATCGAAGTGCAGCGCATATCGAGCAAGATGGCGATCGTGCGCGCCTTGAACCGTGACATGCTTTTGCAGGTACTGCGCGACTTCAAGGAAGCCACCATCAGCAATGCCCAGGTTGCCTTCGATACAGACTCCTTCATGCAGAACATGCTTCAAAAGGCGCTTGGTTCCGAGGGCGCATCGGATCTGCTGGGCAAGCTCGAAGCAGCCATCGATATGTCGGGTCTTGATGCGCTCAAACGCCTCGATCCTGACGTGGCCTATGAGATTTTGAAGAATGAACATCCTCAGGTGCTGGCCACGATTATTACTTTCTACGAACCTCCCCAGGCTTCTGCCCTGCTGAAGCTCTTCCCTGCCGAGATTCGCAATGAAGTTGTTTTAAGGGTTGCCTTGCTCGAAAAGGTTCAGCCGGCAGCGTTGAAGGAACTCAACGAGACCATGATGAACATCGGCGCCCAGGACTCCAAGCGCTCCAGTGTTGGCGGCGTGATTCCTACCGCAGAGATTCTCAATCTGCTCTCTGGCGGCATGGATCAGGAAGCACTTGGCGTCATCCGCCAATACGATGTGCCGCTTGCGGACGCCATTCTTGAGAAAATGTTCACTTTCGAAGACCTCATCGAGCTGGAAGACAAAGCGATTCAGACGCTTATGCTTGAAACCACTCAGGATGTGCTGGTGGTTGCACTTAAAGGTGCTTCACCAAAACTCCGCGAAAAAATCTTCAAGAATATGGCTAAACGCGCAGCCGATACGGTGCGTGAGGACCTTGCTGCACGCGGTCCCACGAAGGTTGCCGATGTTGAGGACTCACAAAAGCAAATCCTTAACATCGGGCGCATGCTTCACAGCGAAGGCCGGATCATTATGGAGCGCAAGAAAGAGGGCGGTGACGCCGGATTCCTGTAAGCGGGCTTCATTGTGATGAATTTAATGAAGCGAACTCGGCAACTATTGCTTCAATAGATTTTCGATCTCGGAACTCATTGCAACCTTTCCTTTAAGAAGCCCCGCGCGCGCTCGATCTAACTTTTTTAGATCGTACAAATAGTTGACCATCAAGCCATACGATTGTTTCATTCCCTTGGTCGAGGGGTCGGCGTACCAGTTAATCCGTTCAATTCTTGCACCATTGCCTAAGTGAAAACGAGCGACTGGATCGATCGGCTCCAAGTTGTCTTGGAGCTGACTAAGATAGCGAGCTGCAAACCTGAGGTGGACTTCTTGCAAAAGTGAGTCGTCAAGCGTAAATGTCGAGCTTGCATTACCCAAATTCTCAGAAAGTCGCAGGAAAACGTCTTTCCTCGAGTCATGACTCTTAAATGCCGAATCGAGTCTCTTGATCAGCTTCGTATCTAAAACATGCCAAAGGTCATCACTCTGTTTAGATAGCCATTGACGATAGGATGGGATCGGCGAGAGTGTTACAAAAGTTTTCAGCCTTGGGAAATCGCGTGCTAATTCCTCAACAACCCGCTTAATGAGGGAATCACCGAAGGGTATGCCGCGCAGACCAGCTTGGGTGTTGCTGATCGAATAAAAGACCGCAACGGTTGCGCTTTTTTGATCTTCCAACGAACGCTCCTCATCGATTACTGGCTTGATCGACGATGGCATTGCATTCATTAGAGCGACTTCGATAAAGATTAAGGGGATACCGGGCATGCGAGGGTGAAAAAACCCATAACAACGACGGTCACTTTCTAGCCGCTTTTTCACATCCGACCAGCTTCGTATGTCATGAACAGCTTCATATTTGATCAACCGCTCAATCAATGAGGCCGGCGAGTCCCAGTTGATTGCGTGCAACTCGAGAAAACTGATGTCGCACCAGGTACTCAACATATACTCGAGCTCGAGATCAAGCGCAGCCAATTGCTTTTCAGATTTCAATATCGGCTGAAGTTCAGCACGCATTTCGATCAAGAACTGCAGCCCTTGCTGAAAATTCGCAAAACGCTGCAATAGACGGCGTCTTGGAGAGACGGTAGATCGTCGATATCGGACCTCCGCAGCCAGCTCGTCGCTCGTACCAAGGGTTGCCTCATAGCGCAAGCGCTCAAACTCAGCTTTCGTCTTGTCGATCCCGAACTGCTCAGACATAAGACGCCAGAAGTCGACCTTCCTCTCCCGGCTCGATGCAACGTAAATGCTTGCCAGTTGCTCGGCACGCCGGCCACCCTCGATTTCACTGATACCAGGATCGATGACGGCCTGCATGACGTGAAGGCTTCTTCGAAGCAACCTTGGCGACATCGCTTCATTTTGTTGTTTAAAACTGGCGGCAAGACGCTCTGAGGTTGAGCGTCTCGTGGAAGCTGCTTTATTCGGAACCGACGAATCCTCCCCGCGGGCCAACTTTGCCGGCATCTTTGAAAACTTCGCAATGGCTGCGGTTAACCAATTGATTTTGCTTGTCCCCCTGAAAAGTCGGATGAACTGGCCGAGACATCGGCGGTCTCGGTGCGTTTACCTTAAGGAAGCGCTGAAAAATTCGCCTGCTGCGACTGCATCACGGCACGATTTTTATACAAAGGCGCATCCTCAGCAAGCATCAAACCGCTCGCCACAAGACCGTCAAGCTTAGCCCGTTTTGATTCCCTTCAACGAATCCCGATCGTCGAACGCTGTAGCGCTTGAATGTCGCTAAGAGAACTGCGCTATCAGGCATCTTGACGCCCGCCCTATCATTTCCCTGACCATCGCTTGTGGGAAGCAGGACTGTATAAAACTTCATTCTCGTTATTGAAGGAATAACGCTCTCACCAAAACGCTTGCCAAAGGACTTGCGGTACCCTTTACCCATGACTCAAGATTCACCATCAGAGCGCGATACAAGGCGGTGGAGGCGTCTAATGTTGCTTCCCGCCTATATTTTGATATGTGGACTTTTTCATGTCTTCCTCCGGAAAATGTTGTTTGCTTTTGTCATTCGGCGAGCACTTATGACTAAACGCACATTGGTGACGTGGCATCATCACCCTGCGCTTTTTCGAAAGGCTGCGCTTTTCTAAGGTAACAATTTTGAAATCTTTATGTAAATAAAAGTTTCCGCCGGTTTTGATTGGCAATGCAATTGGGCCGATCCCAGGCTAAGGCGAACTTAGACCACTTTCTGATCTGAAACTCACGGAGCACTTTGATGACGCAAGCATGGAAATTTGAAACTCAGGCTGTTCATGCCGGCTATAGCCCTGATCCGACGACCAAATCGATGGCGGTACCTATCTATCAAACCGTTGCCTATGCTTTCGATAACGCCCAGCATGGCGCTGACTTATTTGATTTGAAGGTTGCGGGCAACATCTACACCCGCATCATGAATCCAACACAAAGCGTGTTGGAAGCAAGGGTGGCTGCACTCGAGGGCGGTATCGCCGGTTTGGCCTTGGCTTCGGGCCAGGCCGCCATCACCTATGCGATACAAACCATCGCCGAGGCCGGCGACAACATCGTTTCAGCAAGCGCGCTATACGGGGGCACGTATAACCTTTTTGCCCACACCCTGCCACAATACGGTCTTGAGGTGAGATTTGCTGATTCACGGGATCCAGATAGCTTTGCGCAGCATATCGATCAAAAAACCAAAGCGATCTATGTGGAGACGATTGGTAACCCACTTGGAAACGTCACTGATATCGAAGCCATCTCGGCAGTTGCACATGCTGCTGGTGTTCCGCTGATTGTTGACAACACCGTGCCAAGTCCCTACCTGTGCCGCCCCTTTGAACATGGCGCCGACATTGTGGTTCACTCCTTAACCAAATACATTGGCGGTCAGGGAAACAGCATCGGCGGCATGATTGTTGACTCAGGCAAGTTCCCTTGGGCAGAACACAAGGATCGCTTCAAACGCCTGAACGAACCCGATGTGAGCTATCACGGCGTTGTCTATACCGAAGCACTTGGTGCTGCAGCCTACATCGGTCGCGCTCGCGTTGTGCCATTAAGAAACATGGGCGCTGCGATTTCACCCATGAATGCTTGGCTGATACTTCAAGGCCTTGAAACATTGGCACTGAGAATGGATCGGATCTGCGACAACACGTTGGCTGTTGCGCGGTTTTTAAGCGAGCACCCGAAGGTCGATTGGGTCGACTATGCCGGACTTCCCAATCACATCGACCATGAACTCACCAACCGAATGATGCAGGGCAAAGCCTCTGGTCTGATGACCTTTGGCGTCAAGGGCGGTCGAGCAGCCGGTGAGCGCTTTTTGGATGCGCTCCAGCTATTCACACGGCTTGTCAATATCGGCGATACCAAGTCGCTCGCCACCCATCCGGCATCGACCACCCATCGGCAGCTTTCCGCCGATGAGTTGGCAAAGGCCGGGGTCAAGGAAGAGACGATCCGCTTATGCGTCGGCATCGAACACATCGATGACCTGCTCGCGGATCTAAGCCATGCACTTGCCGCGGCTTAATGGCCCCCTCATGCCCCTTGCTGAGTTCCGGTGCGCGACTGAGGTAATCGTTTAAGCGATCACCTGCAAGACGCGCGCCTGGATCAGCGTGCCGATAGCAGCGGCCTTCACTACCACGGCTTGAAAGGCTGGTGCCATAGCAAATTCATCCATTACCACGCCGAGATGATCCAAATCATCAACACCGTAGGTCATGATCAGGTGATCCATTTCTGGCGCAAAAACAGGAACTGCCGCGGTCATCGCGGTGTCTGGCCCTACCGCAGCCTTAGCCTCGGGCAGGAGTTCGATTGCGGCATGGAGTTTGTCCCGGCTAACGCTGTATGAACGCTGCACAAGCACTGTCTTTGTCGAGGGTTCACCGAAAATATAGCGATAGACATAGGGACCGTGCACTTCAGCTGCAGGATGTTCAGCCTGCTCGGTCCTTAGGGCGCCCATCTCTGCATCACCGGCAAAGGATTGAAAAGCGCCACTACCGTGCTTAAAGTCGTTGTAACGTGCAAAAACCTCAATGTGGCCTGCATCAGCACCCATGATGACCTTGGTCGCCCGCGCATGTGCGCCGAGGCGATTCATTGCAGCAACATACCTGCGCGATCTGTCAATAACGACCGCTTCCTGACCTGCATGCGGTATCAGAATCCTTCTTGAAATCACAAACATAACGCCCCCTGTCATTCAAAAATGTTTGAAGTTTCGGCAGATGCTTTGCCCTCGGACAAAACAATGCCGTGAAGGCAAGTTTAAGCACGCAGTACCGCGAAATCAGAGCGTCTGGAACCGATGCTTACAATTCGGTCATTGTTCGGCGCACAGGAAGCGATCATACCGATCAAACGGCCGGCGCTCAGACCTTGAGTGCAACAAGGACTTCGTCAAGCATCTTCTTGGCGTCACCAAAAAGCATACGGTTGTTTTCTTTGTAAAAAAGTGGGTTATCCACGCCCGCATAACCACTCGCCATCGATCGCTTCATCACAATGCTGGTGCGAGCCTTCCAGACCTCTAGCACCGGCATGCCGGCGATCGGACTTTCGGGATCGTCTTGCGCGGCTGGATTCACAATGTCGTTTGCGCCGATCACCATCGCCACGTCGGTATCGCTAAAGTCATCATTGATCTCGTCCATCTCGAGCACGATGTCGTAGGGGACCTTAGCCTCCGCAAGCAGCACATTCATATGACCAGGCATACGGCCCGCGACAGGATGAATACCAAATCTAACTTTCACACCCTTGCTGCGCAGGGTCGCTGTGATTTCATTCACCGTGTGCTGTGCCTGCGCGACAGCCATGCCGTAGCCTGGCACGATGATCACACTTTTAGATTCGCGCAGTAACTCTGCAGTCTCAGCGGCACTGACGGGCACCACTTCGCCTTGAGGCGCCGCGCTGGCGCCATCGGCCTTTGCAGCGGGTGTGCCACTGCCACTACCAAAACCGCCAGCGATCACGCTGATGAAATTGCGGTTCATCGCCTGACACATGATGTAGGAGAGGATCGCGCCCGAGGATCCAACCAGCGCACCGGTAACGATGAGCAAATCATTACTCAACATGAATCCGGTGGCAGCCGCCGCCCAACCCGAGTAGCTGTTGAGCATCGATACCACCACGGGCATGTCTGCACCGCCAATGGCCATCACCATATGGACACCAAAAAGTAAAGCGATTGCAGTCATGACAATTAAAGCGGTCATGCCCGCGGCGATATCCTTAGAAGCTATGAATTCGCCCCCGAACCAAATCACGACTAACAAAGCAACCAGGTTCAGCCAATGCCGGGCAGGCAACAAGAGCGGTTTACCGTCGATCTTGCCATTGAGTTTTCCAAAGGCAATCAATGAACCTGAAAACGTTACCGCACCAATCAATATACCGATATAGATCTCTATCTCATGGATAACCTTCTCTGCGCCGCTATATTGGATTGATGTGTCCACGTAGCTTGCAAAACCCACGAGACAGGCCGCCAAACCCACCAGGCTGTGCATCAGTGCCACGAGTTCCGGCATTTGCGTCATCTTTACGGTTCTCGCGGCATACAGTCCGATCCCACCGCCAATCAAAAGTGCCGCCACGATCCAGCCGATACCTGCTGCAGCGACGCGTGGGCCAAGCACCGTGGCCAGGACCGCCAGTGTCATGCCGATGACACCGTAAAGATTGCCGCGCCGGGATGTCTCAGGGTTTGAAAGACCGCCAAGGCTTAGAATAAAGAGTATTGCCGCACCAAGGTAGGCAACCGTTGCAAGGCTTGAAGAAATGAGGCTTGAGGTCATCGTGCTGACTCCATATCATTATTTTTTCTAATCACTTGCGAAACATGTCGAGCATGCGACGGGTGACAGCAAAACCACCAAACATATTGATCGCCGTCAACACGATGGCCGCAAAGGCCAACCAAGTAATCAGGGCATCAGGCCTTGCATTTGTTCCAGCCTCGGGCGGCAGGATTTGTACGAGCGCACCAATCACGATGATGCTTGAAATCGCATTGGTCACGCTCATCAGCGGCGTGTGCAAAGCTGGTGTTACATTCCATACAACCATATAACCGATAAAACAGGCCAATACAAAAACGGTAAAGTGCCCGAGAAAAGCAGCGGGCGCATAAGCCCCGATGGCCCAAAAAGCAAGCGCGCCCAGACCGAAGACAAAGGCCAGCGTAGGCGCTGTCATGGGAGCACTGCTGCCATGCCCGTGCCCAGTCTTTTTCTCAACCGATGCATTCGCAGGCTTTGTTGCCGGCTTGGGTGCCGCAGGAGCAAGTGCTGGTGCGGGCCAGGTGATCTCACCATCCTTGATGACTGTTAAACCCCTGATGGCGTCGTCTTGCATATTGACGTTGATGACACCGTCTTTGGTCTTGCAGAGCTCTTCGAGTAAGCGAAACAAGTTGGTGCCGTAAAGCGTTGAGGACTGACGCGCCATGCGAGAAACGAGGTCGGTGTACCCGATAATCGTCACACCATGTTTGACCACAGCCTGTCCCGGTTCGGTCAGTTCGCAATTGCCACCCTGCTCGGCGGCCATATCAACAATCACACTACCCGGCTTCATGCTTTGGACCATCTCCGCGGTGATCAAGCGCGGCGCTGGTTTACCCGGGATCAATGCGGTGGTAATCATGATGTCGACCTCGCGCGCCTGCTGGGCGTACATGGCCCGTTGAGCCGCCTGGAAGCCCTCGCTCATGACCTTGGCATAGCCACCGCCACCCGAGCCTTCTTCGTCATAGTCCACTTTAACGAACTCACCGCCCAACGACACCACCTGGTCGGCAACTTCAGCGCGGGTATCGTTGGCCCTCACGATCGCACCCAGGCTTGCGGCCGCACCGATGGCGGCAAGGCCAGCAACGCCTGCGCCGGCGATGAAAACCTTGGCCGGCGGCACCTTGCCAGCCGCTGTGATTTGACCGTTGAAAAAACGTCCAAAGGCATTGGCAGCCTCGACCACGGCACGGTAGCCGCTCACGCCCGCCATTGAAGTTAGTGCATCCATTTTCTGAGCACGACTGAGGGTGCGCGGCAAGGCATCAATGGCCAAGACCGTGACATTTTTTGCAGCCATTTGCTGCATGAGCTCCGGGTGTTGCGCAGGCCAGATAAAGCCGATCAGGGTCTGACCGCTCCGCATGAGCCCTATTTCTTCGGGTGCCGGCGGACGCACCTTCAAAATGATGTCGCAGGCTTCCCAAAGTGCTGTGGCGTTAGTAGCAATACTTGCTCCCGCCTCAACAAAGGCCTCATCAGCAAGGTCAGCCAACTCGCCAGCGCCACGCTCGACCTGAACCATGAATCCAAGTTTGATCAATTTGCTCACAACATCGGGAACAGTGGCAACCCGTTTTTCCCCTGGGTATATCTCCCGCGGCACGCCAATGAGCATCGTCATATCTCCTAGGAATCTGTGTTGAAACAATCGATCGTCAGAAAAGCGAAGACTCCCGCAAAGAGGAGTCTTTATGTCATCCGTCGCTCGTGCGACTCACCTACCGAATCGTATACAACACGATGGGCGTAAAGACTGCTTTACCCCCTTAGCTTGATCGAGCAAAGCAAGGCCTCAGCCCGTCAAGGTCCGGTTTCAGGCAGCAATCCGGTTTCAGGCAGCAATCCGGTTTCAGGCAGCACCGGTTTCAGGGAGCATCTGGCTTCAGGCACCATGCCGGTCTTAATCGCCAGCGCCCAGCAGGAAATCGATTTTGCCGAGTGCCACACCGTTATGACGCAAAATCACATAGGCCGTGGTGGTGTGAAAAAACACATTGGGTATTGCCCAAGCTTTCAGATAGTCCTCGGCCAGCATGGTCCGGGTACGATCCTTGCCCGCTGGAAAGGTGACTTCTTTTGATTCTTGTCCATCGATTGTTGCTGCCGGCACCGTCTTTAGCCATTCGACGGTCTTGTCAATACGCGCCATTAGCTCGTCAAGGGTGTTTTCTGAGTTATCGTGCTTGGGCGCATCAAGTCCTGCGATTCTTGCAGCACACAGTTTGGCCGCATCGCAGGCAATGTAAATCTGTGCCTTAAAGGGCAACATATCGGGTGCGAGTCGAAACTGAACCAGTGCCTGCTCATCGTAGCCACGGGTGGCCACGTCGGCTTTTGCCTTTTGCAGGCAGTGATGCAGGTTGCCTAGTGTGCGCAAGAACACGGGTATCGAAGCGCTGTAAAGCGAAATCGTCATGATAGGGTCCAAAGAGGAGGAGGAATAACCTTATTCTAGCGATTCACTCACGGCCTCGCTAAGCTTCCAAGTATCGAATTCGATCAAGCAGTGGAACGTCATTGCAGCGTGCTGCCTTAGCCACTAAGCTCAGGGGGAGGATCGAGCGAGAAGATCCATTGCGCCCACGACAGGAGACCAACCGATGAAACCAGTCCACACCATCGCTTTTGCGTTTGCTACCTTAGCGCTGGCGGCTTTGCCTGCACAAGCCGCCGATAAGAAAGAGGCTGCGAAGGATACGAAGGCAAACACGGCAGAAGCGCCTGCGGTCAAGAAGTCCGACTCAGGGATCTGTCACGATAAGAACTCACCAAGCTATGAACGCACTAAAAATTTCACACCGTTTAAGACGGTCGATGAGTGCATTAAGAGCGGCGGCAGTCTGCCCAAGAACACAGCGGCCGCTGCTGCGCCCGCAATCGTGGTGAAAAAATCCGATAACGGTATTTGCCACGAACCTTCAAGCCCAAGCTATGAGAAGACCGCGAAATTTACAAGCTATCCCAGTATGGACGAGTGTGTAAAAAGCGGCGGCAAAGCGCCAAAGAAGTAAAGTATTGATGATCCCACACACGCCTTGGTTCATACCTCGCATCCAATTACCCCACATTGTCATTAACTTAAGCTAGGATTTCTGCCATGAAATTGATTCTTACCTTCACCGCGGCCGCTTGTTTTTCGGGTATTGCATTTGCGAGCGATTGCTCGTCAATGAAGATGAGACCGACGGACGCCTTGGCACCGGCTGCAACGAAAGTTGCCGACAACAGCAAGCGTTTGCAGGAGGCTGCAAAGCTTGCGCCGCAGGAGGCTGCAAAAGCTGCGCCGCCGACGCCAAAGCAGCAGCTTGCTGAGGCCAATGGTGCAGGTGATGGCAGAACTCGATGAATTCCTAAAGCGGGTGACCTATCCGGGCGTTGCGGTTTCCGGACGCCTCTGGACAGCGATGCAAGGGCAGGCATCGAAAACGCCCATATGTCCCGAAACCCCCTACTTGGATGGGAAACACGCGCTTGTCACGGGGGGTAATGCCGGCATTGGTTATTGGATTGCACAAGGCCTCTCTATGCGTGGGGCCTCGGTGATGATTGCAGCGCGCCGTGAGGCGCAGTTGCGAAAAGCCGTCGAAAACATAGGAAAAGAAACGAGAAACCTCGTGGAGCATACCCCGCTCGACCTTGCTGATTTGCGCAGCGTCTCTGAAGCAGCGGCAAAAATCACAAGGGCAGCCAAAGAAGCTCCTTTTGATATCGTCGTACTTAATGCGGGCATTTGGCCAAAGAAATATTCGCGTTCCGCCCAGGGCCACGAAATTGCATTTGGCGTCAATGTGCTCGGGCATCACGCTTTACTCAAACGCTTACTTGCTCGCGGCATGATTGCAACGGACGCCCGCATCGTTGTTCTCACCGGCGATATCTACGTCATGGC
>DENJ01000114.1:0-5596 GCA_002359635.1 Burkholderiales bacterium UBA2647 | reverse complement strand
CTCGGCAATCTGTGGTTTGCTGCGGAATTTGCAAAGCGCCACCCCCAGCTGGAAGTGGTGGTTGTTCACCCGGGCGTTGTGGCATCGGGTCTCGTCTCTGGAGAGGGTGGCATCCTGGCAACCCTCAACCGCAGCTTTTTGCTATCCCCGAAAATGGGTGCACAAACACCGCTTGTCGCTGCCACCCAAGCTGGACTTGGGCACGCCATCTACCTGCACAACACCGCCGGCCAAATGAAACTGTCCCCCGAGGATCCAGCTTTGAATACGACGGCAGCAGCTAAGCTCTGGGGCACGCTCGAATCGCTTGACGGCTTAAGCTGAGTCGAGCGCGGTGCAAGCCCGGCGCCTGATAAAACTTATTTAGGCATGACAACTGCATCGATCACGTGAATAACACCATTATCTGTAACGATATCGGTTTTGATCACTTTTGCGCCGTCGACCATGACACCATCTTTTGTGGAGATCGTCAGGGCAGAGCCTTGAACGGTTTTCACGCTACCGGCCTTGACGTCTTTTGCCATGACCCGCCCGGGGACGACATGGTAAGTCAACACGCCCGACAACTTGGCCTTATCTGCAAGCAAAGCATCGAGGTTGGCTTTGGGGATTTTTGCGAAAGCCTCATCGGTCGGTGCAAAAACGGTGAAGGGACCTTTGCCTTTCAAGGTGTCCACAAGGCCTGCCGCTTTGATCGCAGTGACCAGTGTGCTGAAGTTGCCCGCGGAAACGGCGGTATCCACAATATCTTTCGCCTGAACACTCAATACACTGCCTGCGAGCGCAAGGCCGATCATAAATTTTTTCACAAGAAGACTCCGTTATAGAAAACATTAAAGAGATGAGGAGAGATTTCAAATAGAACAACGACGACGATTCTCAAACCGTCTATCTAACAGGGTACGTTGCTTTGATGACATGTCGTGAAGACCCTATGCCTGACCCAGTCATGGCGCCGAAACGTGGGACGTGTTGCCGCGATGTTCTGGGTGCATAGCGATTGCATCAGAATAGTTGTACAAGTTCATTGGGTTCTGCCTGGCTTTAGGATTCCACGGCAGTTATTTGGCGTAATATTTCACGTCGACAATCATTGTGTTCTTAACCCTCGAGAGGAAAATTATGGAAGCTACTCAACGCAACTCAAATGCAGCATCGATCAATAAGCGACGTTTTATGTTCAAGGTCATCGCGGCCACGGCCCTCAGCGGTACCTCTGGTTTAGTAAGGGCTCAAGCCAAGCCTGTCGAACTCAGCGAGACCGACCCTCAAGCCGTATCACTTGGCTACAAGGTCGATGCGACTAAGGTGGACAAAGCGAAATTCAAGGGTTATCAGGCCGGACATCAATGCTCGAATTGCAACCTCTTCAAAGCCGAAGCCAACGCTGCCAATGGAGCCTGCGCCATTTTCCCGGGTAAAAACGTAGCGGCTAAGGGGTGGTGTAGCGCCTGGATCAAGAAGGGCTAATCTGCTCCGTGCTAATCGGGGATTAGCGGAGATTAGGATAGTTGGCGGAATGATGCCACTATGGGGCTCTTCTCATGGTTTCGCATCGAATCCTTCTTGCGCGGCTGTCGGTTTATCGGCGAGAGGGTTTGGAGTCCGCATGGCGATGCTTGCGTGGATGATGTGGGGCGTCGTATTGCTTCTCGGTTGTTATGCAGTTTTTACGGGCAATCAGCAAGCGCCAGAGCATGCAAAAGAAAACTGGTCACCACAAGCCCTTGATGGTTTTTATAATGACCGGAAGGGCTTTCGTGACGCTGGATTCATCGTTATTCTTTGTTGCTTGCTGGTGTTGGTCTTCAGGGTGGCGCGCAGCTAGGTTGTCGTTTGGTAGCTATCTGTTGTAGGGCGTCTATCTGTTTTAGGGCGCCTACCCGTTGGAAGGTACCTATCCGTTGGAAGGTACTTATCCGTTGGAGCGCCGCGAACGAGGAGCTGGTGTTCGCTGGGCCTGCGATCGCGGCGTTTGCTCGATGTGCCTAAAAGTGATTCGACCCTTTTGTAAATCATAAGGCGAAAGTTCTAAGGTCACTTTGTCACCTTGAAGGATACGGATGTGATGCTTTCGCATCTTGCCGCCCGTGTAGGCGATGAGCTGATGGCCGTTTAACAATGTCACACGAAATCGCTGATCAGGCAGCACCTCATCGACAACGCCTTGCATCTCAATAATGGACTCTTTGGTCATGTTGATGCCTTTGACGCCACACTCGCGCTGAAAGGTCGGTGCTTGGCCGCGCAGTTAAGGCATAGCCAGCGGCGGGTAGCACCACCAAAGAGAATCATCCACATGCCGCCCGTTGAATCTCTCGGGCCGAGGCAGTAGGTACACCACCGCGTAGCCCCCATAGGGGGCGTGTCTGCCTCGACCAAACTTGAACCGGGCGGCATGGCAACCGATTTCCTGACGGGCGGCGGAGCAGCGTCGCGACGGGTGATGTTGGTTTTTGAATTGGGCGTTTTGCGGCTCATGGAGGACTCCTGAAATCGAACTTGCCCTTGCGCCAGATCGCGATCCCGTGCAAGCCTCCTCGGGCTCGTACCGATATCGCTTCATAGAACTTGAAGCACATACAAAGGATTCAAGGCGCTCATGCAGCCAGATACCGTGGCAGGCGAATATGCATACCACGGCCGGCGAATCAATCAATCGAGGGCTCAGCGCAGGCTCTTAGGCTCGCTTCTCACTCACGCAAGGGCTTCCCGAATAATGCCTTCACGTGCAATTCAATTGGCAGGCAAGATCACTTGCCCATAGCATCAAGCGTACGCCTTTTTGGCCTTAATGGCGAATCGAAGTCGCTTGAACCCGGGTGAAGGACGATTGCCCGGTCAACCGGGTAAGTTTTAAATCTTAAACCGAACTAAAACTGCCGCGCTCGCTATGATGTGCGTCAGGGTTATCAGCACCGATAAACCATGAAGCCATTTAAAAGCGCTCTGGTTACCGACATCGCTTGCGGCATTGATCCTGGGCATTAAGATTTGGCGGGTCGGGATCGTTGTGAGTGCTATTGCAGCCAAGGTCGCAGCGGACGATTTATCGTCGTACCAAAGCAAACCAGCAGAAACCGTAGCACTGGCGATGACCCAAAGATAAAACGGCGGAAAGGCGTGGCGAATCACGCGCCTTGCTTGCTCAACGGGCAACGATGTAAAGAGGATGGCTGCAAAACCGAAGGCAAAAAGCGTCATGCCCCCAAAAAGCAAGGCGGTGAACAATAGCCCCAAGGCTTCTCGCCAAAAGAGCCACGAAAACCATAGCGTATCTTCCATCGTAAGTATGGTAGACCACAATGGATGTCCCCACGGCTTCCCCGACATCTCGAAGGCGCCGATCCGACAAGGGAGATCAGATGTCCTCCATTGGGCGGACCCGTCGGCTCATATTAGCTTACGGTACTGCACAAAACCGCTCTTGTCTGCAATACGGTCATAAAGAAACATCGCATCTTTATTGGATTCGTGGGTAAGCCACCAAACACGCGATGCACCCGATGCTGCTGCGCGCTCATAAACATGTTCAATCAGCGCTCGACCAACGCCCCTCCCACGCATTGGGATCGCCACAAAGAGGTCTTGCAGATACATGTAGTCGCCCGATGTCCAGCAGCTGCGATGCTCGATGTAATGCACCATGCCGATCACCTTGCCCTGCTCCTCGGCCACTGCGCAGTGCATCGGCTCGGAGGGATTGTGAAAGCGTGACCAGGTGATGGCGGTCGTCGCTTCAGGAATATCGGTTTTGTAAAAGGTTTGGTACCCCTTCCAAAGCACTAACCAGGGATCGAAGTCAGTCTCTTCTGCCATCCGGATATTGATCATGTATTCCTCCATTGTCTCAAGCCGTTCTGATAGGTCTAACTACTATCTAACATGTTGCGTGGCCTACACCAAATCTCGGGCTAGGAGGTCAAGGGCCCCCCGCGTCGCCAACCAAAGACGATCAGCCCATATGACCGATAAACTCCTTGGACTTGCCCGAGGCCAAGGCGGACTGGATCATAAGCATCATGAAATCTTTCGAGTGGGTTTGAACTCCCTTTGAAAGCACCAAGTGCTGCATGACATTGGACTGTTTTATGGTCGCCAAGCCATGTAAGGCAGACCAGATAAACAAGGCTTCGAGCTCTGCCTGCTTTTTGGCACGCTTTTGTTGGACATGCTTCTGTTGGACATGCTTTTGTTGGGCATTCTTTTTGAGTAAGTTTTTTCTGAGAACATCAAAGGCGTGAACCGCATGTTTGACCAACTCAGGATGGGCAGCAGGTTCTGGCCAAGGCGTTCCAAACATTAAACGGTATTCCAAAGGCTTTTCGGCGGCGTAACTCATGTATGCATCCCCCATGCCGCGGAGCTCATCGTGTGAATGACTTTTGGCGCTCACATCAAGAAAAACGGCAAAGTCCTCAAAGCACCTGCGCATGATCTCGGCAAGTAGATGGTCTCGACTTGGAAAGTGCCTGTAGGGTGCTTGATGCGAAATATCGAGTCTTCTGGCCACATCTCTCATGCTCAGGCCTTCGACCCCTCGTTCGGCTATGACCTCTCTGGCCGCCTGAACACAGGCCTCTTTAAGATCCATATCATTGATCGTTCTAGCCATGATACTCGTTGATATAAACCATCTTGCCGGAGATATTGTTATTTATTGACAGTGTCAACATCCTATATAAAAATAGCTGACAGTGTCAACCTATGAGGTGCCCAGTGCAAGAAAATAAGCTCTTCGTACCGTCCGTGTGGCCAAACGTCGATATCGAGGCCCTGTCCTTCGCATCAAAATTTTTACTGATCTACGGCGCCTTGATGGGGCTAGCCTGCGGTCTGACCTTCGTCGTATCGCTTTACGATGAACGTACGCTGCGCGAGGTGGGCATATGGATGAAGCCTATGAAATTTATGGCGGCCACAGCTTTGTTTGCATGGACCACCGTGTGGCTTACCGAGCTAGCTAATTCAGCCGTCACCCATGGGCAAGCCTACCTAGGCATTTGCGCTTTACTTGTGATCACGTCTTTGTTTGAGGTGGTGTACATCACTTACCAGGCATCGCAAGGCGAGGCATCCCACTACAACATCAGCGACCCTTGGCACGCCTTGATGTTTGGCCTTATGGCCCTTGCGGCGGTAGGGCTCACGGCTTCACAAGGATGGCTGGCCTGGGCGTTATGGAAAGCGAGACCCATCGGCCCTCTTTCCGTCACAACTTGGGGTGTCATTATCGGCTTGACCTTGACCTTTGTGCTTTCCACGATCAGTGGGTTCATGTTGGGAGGCAACCAACCGCCCTCGGGGTCGGGCATGCCCATTGTCGGTTGGCATCTTTACAAAGACATTCGTCCATCCCATTTTCTAGGGGTACATGCCCAGCAGCTCATTCCACTGTGGGGCATCGTGGTTGACCGCCTCTTCGGCAACGATGCCACCTCGGCACTCACCGTTGGCTGTGTCCTCTATGTCATGGTCTGGGGATTGCTGACTTGGAGCAGCCTCAGCAGTTAAGCAGGTGGGGCCACTTTACTCATTGATAACTCGCTCGGTTTTCTGCCCCCTTGTTTTTGGTGGCGTCGGGGATTCGAAC
>DENJ01000003.1:1080-9564 GCA_002359635.1 Burkholderiales bacterium UBA2647 | reverse complement strand
ACCAATTACACATTTTCCTAAATCTTATAACAATATGTAGGTTACAATTCCTTATAAATCAACTACTTACGTTGTTACGAAGTCACTAGATTTGTCGTAATTCAATCCGCAGTGCCGCGTTAAATTTTAGATGCCGAGTGAAGGTTAATTGAACATGTCGACTTACTAGTGGTGGGCTCTTGACACCTAATGGATCATCGCGTGACTCAGAATTCTCTTCCCCTCTAAGTTGGAAAAGTAGAACGACTTTCCGACTTAGCGTACTGATGTCTGTGGGTGTGGTGTGTATCCGGTACATGCGAGTGGTGGTGCGTTACCGCCTCATGACGGTGCCAATGATTGTGCAGTCCCTTGGGCATGAGATCGTGATATCCGCATTTTGGGGACTAGTTCATTGCGATCAGTCCTAAAAACTGGCTCGTTACATCTCTTGATCGATCTAGAATCAGAGACAATCTCCCAGCTAAAAGCAGCAAGACTGCCCCCAAAACGCGCCGACCCATCGTTTCCCGATAGAAGCGCCAAACAAGAACCACGGTAAACAATACCTACAAGGTCAACATCAGCGAAGCCCCTGTCCCGCTGGTTCGCTAAAGCCCCCAAGCCAAGACCACTTCTCCAATGATTGCACCGAAAAGCGCCATGGTTAGCAGCCTGCGAAAGTCATGCAGCCGAAGCCGAGCCTCTCGATCCACCGGTAGCCTCGGTAACTATCCGGCCAGCGTACCTCCACGAATCGCAGGAAGGCTTGCGACACCGAATCGATTCATGCCGTACACAGGCTCTATAAACTCATAGCGACACGCTCGTTGAATGCGAAGGCATCATTTCACAACCACCGTACCCACCATCCCTGCCTCGAAATGTCCAGGGATTAGACAGGCAAACTGAAACGATCCCGACTGAGTAAACTGCCAAATGATCTCGCCAGTATGACCAGGATTGACATGGACCATATAGGGTGCATCGTGTTTCATGCCCGGAGTCTTCCGCATCATTTGGGCGTGTGCAACCAACTCATCTTGCGTGCCAATAACTAGCTCGTGCATGACGGCACCACGATTCTCGATGCGAAGCCGCACGGTCTCACCCTTGTTGATATTGATAGTTCCTGGCACAAAGCGCATTTTGTCGTCCATAAAGACTTGGATATCTCTTGACACCTTCGATGGATCACCCGCCTGCCCAAAAGCCTTCAACTCACGGTTTCCCGACGTATGTTTGGGTGATACCGCACCGTGGTGGCTACTGCCATGCGCTTGCACTGCCCCGGAACTTAATAACCATCCGGTTAATATAAACATAATACCGATATATTTCATAATAAACTCCGAAATCAATACGATCCTGAGACCCTACTTGGCTACAAAGCGTACGGTCGTTGTTTTACCTGCCACGTTGCTTAGGGTTGCAACGACCTTATCACCCTTGCCTAACTTCACGCCAAGGGCTCGCAACTTATTGTCGCCACCCTCTTTGAGATCTACGTCCATCTTGTTGTCTCCCTGAAGAACAGTGAGTTTTCCGGTGATACCCTTCACAGCCATTGGCTTTCCATGATCTAGCAAGTAGATCGTTACACCATCCATTTCAATCACTAATTCGAAACTCAAGTCATTGACTACTTGCACGATGCCACCGTGCATCGGTTTGGCAACGCCGTGGCTGTAGACCGGCGTCAGGTCAAGCAACGCAATGACAACCGCTATGACCGGAATCCATTGTTTCGTCGACATGTTGTTCCTCTCCATATTTAGGGCTTCGCGCGCTTGCAGTCGGCAAGACGGCGCTTTCCACTGATTAAGTTAGAACGTTTCATCCACGGCTTGTGGGCGAATGCCTCGCTCGCCTTCTCGCAGCAATCGAGCGGTGGGCTCGGCGCCGAATCGCCAGTACAGCAAGGGCGTGAGAAGCGTATCGAGAAGGGTTGAACTGATCAGCCCGCCAAAGATCACGACCGCCACAGGATGCAAGATCTCTTTGCCAGGAGCGTCGCTGGCAAGTAGCAGCGGCACAAGTGCAAAGGCCGCCACCAACGCAGTCATCAGCACGGGCGTTAAACGCTCGATCGAGCCACGAACAATCATCACCTGCCCGAAGCCTTCGCCTTCAACGCGACACAGATTGACGTAATGACTTATCTTGAGGATGCCATTTCGGGTTGCAATACCAGCCAAGGTGATGAAGCCGACCATCGTAGCCACCGATAAAGTAACGCCAGTCATCCACATGGCTATGACGCTACCAATCAATGCCAACGGAATGTTGGCCATGATGATCACGACGAGCACCATCGAGCGATAACGGGAATACAGAACCAAGAACATCAAAGCCAACGAGACCAGCGACAAACCCAGGATTCGATTTGTTGCCTCTTCCTGAGCCAGAAACTGGCCCTCAAGGCTTACAAAGCTCCCGCTGGGTAGTGGCGTCGTAGCGATGACATGACGAATAGCGCCCACGATCGGCCCCATGTCCGAGCCATCGGTATTCGCATAAACAACGATGCGACGCCTTCCGTTTTCGCGTCCGATTTGATTTGGCCCGTCGGCTTCCTCCACTGCCGCGAAACTCGATACCGGCAAACGCCCAGCCGGGGTGTCTACCAAGGTACGCGCCAGGTCTTGCGGGCTACGCTGATGGTCGGGTAAGCGCAACACCAAGTCATAACGCCTTGCTCCGTCAACAATCTGAGCACCGCGAATGCCATCGGTCAATGCTTGGAGCACCCGTAGCGCTTCGCCTGGAGACATCCCTGTTTGAGCGAGACGTTGTGGATCAAGACGAACCATGATCTGCGGAATTAGCACCTGCTTTTCCACGGTCAAGTCCACTAAGCCGGGTACCTTCGCCAATTTCTCACGCATTTGCTCAGCAAGCGCTCGGAGGGTATCTATGTCGTCACCGAAGATTTTTAGCGCTATTTGGGCTCGTACACCCGAAAGCAGGTGATCCAGGCGATGGGAAATAGGCTGGCCAATCGCCACTTGCGCAGGCAACAGAGATAATTGCGCACGGATCTGTGCCATCACGGTTTCTCGATCCACCGGTTTGCCGTCCCGACGCAGATCCACGTCAATTTCGGTCGAGTGAACCCCTTCGGCATGCTCGTCAAGTTCGGCACGGCCCGTGCGTCTTCCCACCTGACCTACGCCGGGTACTTGGCCAATCAGTTGCTCCGCAACAGCCCCCATGCGATTGGCTTCGGCTAATGATGTGCCGGGGTTAAACATCAGGGAGAGCACCAGTGAGCCCTCGTTGAAGGCGGGCAAAAACGCTCGAGGCAAGAAAGGAACACTTGAGGCAGCCAAAATAACTGCTAAGGTTGCTGTGAAGATCAACGCGCGAGCGCGCGGGAAGGACCAATCGAGCAACAGCCGATCCCAGTCTTTGAGCCTAGCCACCAGCGGGCTGTCCCCATGTTCGAGTTGCTTCATGCCCGGCAACAAGTAACTGCAAAGGACCGGAGTAACCGTCATCGACACGGCCATTGAGGCAAGAATCGACACAATATAAGCTATTCCCAAAGGTGCAAAGAGACGTCCTTCAATGCCAGGCAGTGCAAAGAGCGGAACAAATACAAGTACAACAATCACGGTGGCATTAACAATGCCAGAGCGAACTTCCACGCTGGCTTGACGCACCACCTCGAGCACATGCCGCGGCTGCTCTAGCGCCCTGTTCGCTTTGAGTCGACGCAAAATATTCTCGACATCCACCACCGCGTCATCGACCAATTCACCAATGGCAATGGCCAATCCACCCAGCGTCATCACGTTGATCGACTGATCCAACCAGCGGAAAACGACAGCGGTCACCGCTAACGATAAGGGAATCGCAAGAAGCGAAACAAGCGTTGTGCGAGCCGACAGCAGAAATGCAAAAAGAACGATTGCAACCATCACAGCCCCATCCCTTAAGGCTTCGGTCACGTTGCCAATCGATGCCTCGATGAAATCCGCCTGGCGAAACAATACCTGCGGCTGCGCGAGGCCCTTGGGTAATCCAGCCTTGAGGTCCCCCAACGCCTGCTCGATCTGCCGGGTGAGCTTGACCGTATCGGCCGAGGGTTGCTTTTGCACACTCAAGATCACCGCGGGCTGCCCTTGATAGCCGGCATCCCCTCTCTTGAGTCCCGCTGCAAAGCGAACTTGCGCTACTTGGTGCAACAGTATGGGCCGACCATGCTTCCAACCGACCGCCATCTCTTGTAAATCCTCCAATCGCTGAGTCCGTCCGATGTGGCGTATGAGGTACTCTCGGCTGTTGAGATCAATGAAACCACCCCCAACATTGCCTGCATAGCCGCGGAGGGCTTGTTCGATTTGAGTCAACGAGATGCCCACCTGCGACATGCGAATGGGATCGGGCTCTACTCGAAGTTGTCGAACCTCACCGCCAATCGGAATCACCTGCGAGACCCCTGCAATGGCCAGCAAGCGCGGCCGCAGCACAAAGTCTGCATAGCCTCGAGCCTGCATGGGTGTGGCCCCACCTTCCACTGCCGTTAGCGGTAGCGCAATCAGCATGATTTCGCCCATGATCGATGAGACAGGCCCCATCACGGGGGAGACCGCTGCGGGCAGTTGACTGCGCATTTGAGCCAATCGCTCAGCAACCAGTTGGCGATTGCGATAAATGTCGGTACCCCAGCCGAATTCGGCATACACCACCGACAACCCAATGCCAGAGGTCGAGCGAACCCGGGTAACACCCGGCATGCCATTGAGAGCCGTTTCGAGGGGAAAGCTCACCAACTGTTCCACCTCTTCCGGCGCCATGCCACCCGCCTCCGTCAATACGGTGACCAAGGGCTTGTTGAGATCCGGAAACACATCGACCGGCGTATGCCAGGCTGTCAGTGCGCCATAGACCATCAGCAACGCAGCAAAGGCCAAGACAAACAGCCGATTGAGCAGGCTGAACTGAACGATCCCATTGAACATGGTGAATGAACCCCGCTTACCGGATCTGTGCAACCAGCGCAGCACCTTGGACCAGGACTCTGTTATCCGGTGCAAGCCCCTGGGTGACCAGGACCGTGGTTGCGCTTAGTGATTGGAGTTGCACCGGTTGCGGCAAAAAATGTTCCACACCGGTTTTGATCCAAACCACGGGTTCGTTGGCCGGGCTTCTGACGATGGCCGACGCTGGCAAGACAATGCCCTTTCGGCGCTCATTAAGCGCAGCTACGAGGGTCAGCGGCTGGCCAAGCGCAAGCGGGGTTGCTGTTGGCGAAGCTTGAATACGAAAACTAAGCGGCAGCACGCCATCTCGCAATGCTCGGGCGGCGCCCACCAGTTGGAGCTTCACGCCCTCGACTCCTAATAGGCTCGCCCCCGCGAGGCGAGCCCCTAGCGTGACATCGGGTGTGGTTGCTTCAACCATCAGACGAGCCGGATCGACAATTTCCACCATGACGTCGCGCGCCTCGATGATTTGACCCGCTTTGAGATCGGTTCGAGCAATCACACCTGAGACCGGCGCGCGCAGTGGCTCTTTTGCCTCCAGACTTGCGACAATTTGCTGCTCGCGCCCAGCCAAAGATTGCACTTCAATACGCGCAGCGTCGATCTCTTTGCGTGGCACCGTACCTTCCAGGGACTCAAGTCGTCGAAGCCGCTGCTCAGCCAACTCGCGGGCTGCCTTCAATTCAGCGCGTTGCGATTGTTGCGCAGCCCAAGCAAACGGCTCTGCGTGGTGACGAACCCAGGCCAAGATGTCGCCTTGGCGTACGGTTTGTCCGGCCACCGGTAGTCCGCGCGGCCCTGGTTCCACCCGCCCACCGTGCATCGACTGAATTTGACCACTGGCATTGGGATCGGCTACGACTCGCGCAGGCAATTGGATCGTTGCCGAGGCCTCCGACGCGGGAGCGATTTGCGTGCGAAGGCCCATACGCCGCTGTGCCAACTTGGGCACGTAGACACTTCCATCAGGCAGGCGCGCGAGACCACCCGCCACAGGCGTTGCGGCTTGATCCAGATGCTCACCGTTGGGACCATGAGCCCCAGGGCCTGCCCACGCCACCACGGCTAAGGTCATCGCTAGCGCAGCTAGGGGCATTAAGAAACCATGGATGCATTTCATGCTTGATCCCCTTGCATGACATGCGGATGCTGCTTGGCTCGCAAACGTCGGGCTCCAAGGGCCAGCACCCCCAACACGATAAGCCCTCCCACGGCCCACCATGCCCAGTGGATGTGATGATCATGATGGTCTGACTGCGCTTGAACGCGCAGCACAGCGTCCAACAGGTCCGCGTCCGGTCCAGCAATCACGGTGATCACGATGGGGTGCTCGCCAGGCATTAAAAGTTGCTTCAGCATATGCGGGTCATCGACCGAGTAGTCACCGATGTCAGCGTGAAATGCAGCTTTCGCTTTAACACCGCCGGACTCCACCTCGACCTGCGCACCTAGTAATGGTTCATTGCTTTGAAACCGATCAATCAGGATCGACAACGCTCCACCCGTTAAGGTTCCGACCAACTCGAATAGCTCAGACTTGGCCTCAAACTTGACGGTGCTCGGCGGCAGGGTGCTTGTACTTGCCCGCTGGCCATCTAAGTGTTCGCCGCTAGGGCCATGAGGACCAGGCCCCGCCCTTACGAGGGGGGACTGCAGCATCAAAAGGCCACCAACAACGAAAGCGGCCAGAGCCTTTGCCTTGGATCGATGAATCATGGCAGTAATCCCATAGCCTGTTCGAGTCGAGAAATCGCCCACTGATGATTGATCTGTTGGCGGGCATAAGCGGTCTCTGCGCTGGCAGCCGCAGCCAAAGCGCGCAGCATTTCCGGCAGAGCTGTCTCGCCCGCACGAAAGGACTTATCGATCAAGCGAGCACGATCCCTGAGCAACGATGCTCGCTCGCGCGCTATGAGCAAGAGGGATTGACTTTGCATCAGTTGGCTTTGACGCTGCGCCAATTGCGCAAGCAGACGCTCTCTGACGCGCTCGGCCTGTGTTTGCGCAGCATCGAGCTCGCCCAAGGCTGCAGCAATCCGAGGTTGTTTATAGACCTCGCCGCCGATGGGAATACGAACGGCCAAGGCTAGGCTGTTTTGTATCGCCGTACCTTGCCATATACGGTCTTGACGCAGGCCGAGATTCAGTTCGGGGGCATCAGTCTGTTGGATTCGGGCAACCGCAGCCCGCCTTTGTCCAAGATCGACTGCCGCATGAGCAAGAAGGAGCTCTGGGTGACTGTCTGGCAAGGGGCTCATCACCGGAGCCTCTGAAAGATGCAATCGTAGGGGATCCATGCCAGTAAGAAGGCGCCAATTGGACTGCTGCAGGGCCAGTTCCTCACGGGCAGCACTGACCTGCGCCTGTGCAGTAAGCGATTCGGATCGCGCTGCTAAATCATCTGCTGGTGCAAGATCACCCGCCTTGACCCTTCGCTGAACATCTCGCGCCAGCATACCGAAGGCCTCCGCCTGTTGCAGCGCCTGCTGTAAGTCAACATCAGCCAAATGAACCGCGGCGATCGCATCACGCAAGAGGCCAGCCAGTCGCAAACGCTCAGCTTGCTCAAACGCCTGGGTCCAAACCGATTGCGATTGTGCTGCTTGCCCTGCCGCATCACGCTGACCCAAGCGCCACAGAGGAAGCGCAAGACCGAAATCGGTTTCTCGACTGCTAGCAGATCCATTTGCTAGAACTTCGCGTTCCCCCAGTCTCAATGCCACGGGGCCTGCTAGCCAACGTTCGCTGACTTGCTGGTCCGCTTGAGCTCGCAAGTTGCGACCGCGAGCTTCTGAAGCTTGAAGTGATCGCTTCCACGCCGAGTTGAGCGCTTGTCGAAACGAGGACAATGGTGAGTCTTGCGCCGGATCAACCCGAATGGCTTCTTGTGCATGCGCTACAACGAAGCCAGCAAGCGTGACGGAAAAAAGCAGGTGCGCTGTTAAAACCGGCATCGATAGGGGAAGTTGATGCGATGGTTTAAGCCACGACATATTTTTTATCATGATTATGCAAAGAGGTGCCCAGCGTACCTGGCTGTCAGGCTGCAGCGGGGCAGATCCAAAGAAACACCTTGCGCAAAGACAAGCGCAGGTGCGGCCCAGTGTTAGGCCAAATACTTCGGAGGTCGCTCAAGCCCGTCTGGAAAGGCCTGAGCGTAAATCGCATGCCGGTCTGCAGCCAACTGATCGGCACCGATCCTTAAGCCAACGGGATCGAGCAGCGTCGGTAATGCAGGGGAAAACAGACTTGAATCAAGCACAGCATGGACGACCGAGGCTGCGGATTCGTCTACGTGTGACGCTGCTACGTCATCATGATGGTGATGGGCAACGCCCATGAAATGAAGCAACTCATGCTGCTTGTGTGCTACGTCGGACAACGCGGCATTAAACCCTGCAAAGGCGAGCAACTGCCAACCAAGACAAATGATTAAGAAGATTTTGATCGGCACTTTGCTCATTGCATCAGCATACCAGTGCCTGTCGTTACCATAAATTCAGGAAGAAAAAAA
>DENJ01000003.1:0-958 GCA_002359635.1 Burkholderiales bacterium UBA2647 | reverse complement strand
TGCTTGGTAAGAGCTTTGACCAAGGCGCCTCAGCTATCAGGCCGGGGATGCATTGTGGCCAATTGTTTCGGACCGGCCTCGGAAACATCATGGAATCTCTTCTCGTCTCGACCGGTGTCGTCGCCCTTGCTGAAATCGGCGACAAGACACAACTGCTGTCCTTTGTCCTGGCGGCACGCTTTAAAAAGCCCCTTCCAATCATCCTCGGCATTTTGGCCGCCACCGTGATTAACCATGGATTGGCTGGCGCATTAGGCGCTTGGATCACCTCGACCATCAGTCCGGGAGTGCTGCGTTGGGTGCTGGGAACGTCATTTATCGGCATGGCTCTCTGGACGATGGTCCCGGATAAGATCGACGACGAAGACACGCAGGTCGCCCAGCGTTTTGGAATCTTCGGCACCACCTTCATCACGTTCTTCCTAGCGGAGATGGGCGACAAAACCCAGATCGCGACTGTCGCGATGGCAGCACACTACGCTGTGCCCTTAATGGTGGTGATCGGCACGACCCTGGGCATGCTCATCGCGGACGTACCCGCCGTGTTTGCAGGCGACAAACTGGCCAACAAGATACCAATGAGAATGGTGCACGCGATCGCGGCCGCAGTGTTTGCCCTCTTGGGCGTGGCCACCTTGATCGGGGCTGGATCCGACTTCGGCTTCTGAAGGTAACAACAGCGCAAGAGATCAAACAAAGCTAGCACGTTTTATTTCGCGACTGCATGCGTGGAAATGGTTGGGTGCGACCTGCCCTGGCTGTGGCTCAAGCAAAATCGTACCCCATGGTTGTTGATAGCCGCTGGCAAGTTTCGTTCGCTTCGAAGCGCGGTCCCCAAACCACGATAGCACCGCCCAAACGCTCCGGCAGCAACCGGATGCGCTGATTCAAAGCTGCCTCATTTCACAATAGCCGTTGAAGCGAACACAGATGGGTCGTGCAGCATGATGTAGAAGAC
>DENJ01000104.1 GCA_002359635.1 Burkholderiales bacterium UBA2647 | reverse complement strand
TGATTACCGGTGAGGGCGAGCCGGCGCGACGCAATCACACCGTTCAGCATGGTCATTGCCGCTTCGGTGCGAAGCGCGTTGTCTGCAAAATGCGATCGTTCTGTTTCGACGTCAACCGTATTACCGTCAAGAGCAGGTTGCATCGCCTGACGGTAAAGCAGTGCTGGAGCACCAGGCAGCGAGCCTCCGATTCGGTAATGCCTATCACTCGTCGCAACAAGAGGCAAAGCGTTTGAGTAGGCAGTTCCCTCAAGTTGTTCGCGGAGCGCTTGCGAAAAGAGAACATCTCTCGCCTTGTAACCCGGGGTATCGACGTTAGCCATGTTGGAAGCGAGAATTTGCTGACGGTAGCCCCGCATCCGAAGCGCCGCCTCGGAAAAAAACAAAGGATCAAATTCCGGAACCACATTCATGACTAACCGCTCCAAGACCTCAACGAGTTCAAATGAGCAAGGCCTGTGCCAACCCGACAAATGGTCGTTTTGAAGGGAATTAACGGCCTAAACAACCCGAAAGGTCAGCCTCGCTTTGCAATGATCGGCAAGTGATGCCGACAAACCTTAAAAGCGGCAAATAATGCCGGCGAGACGAAAATCTGGCTAAGGCGTCGTAAGGCCCAGCACAGGCCTCCCATTAAGCGGCTGCTGCTGTCGCGAGCCCTTCCCCATTAAGCTCGCAAGTTCGACAAACTGCGATCTCGTCAGAATGATGGATTCTTTAGCAAGGAGCCAAAGCACGTTTTCAGTACAAGGGGGGAATGAAAGCGAACCGGAAAACAAAAACGCAGATCGCAAGCTTGCCGGGAGTAAATGTTGGGGATTCATCTGGAAACCCGCCCAATCCACCCCATCAGTCGTATCGATGGGAAAGCGCCGAAGCAGCGTCCTGATTGCTTCATTCGAGGGGACACCACGATCTTCGATTTCGATTGGAACCGCGATGATCAGCATTCGTTTGTCCTGTCGGTGAATCAGGTGGACCGAGCCTTCAGGTCGCTGTTTACCCACAAATGGCTCGCCAGGAAATCGAAATTGAATTGCTGCAAGCGAAAAGGTCTCATCTCGAAACTCAGTACGCGACCGGCCATCAAGGTTCGCTGTCCACAATGGGCCTTGTCGTCGCCACTGAAAACCTTGTTCCTGCCAGCTAAACTGCGGCATCGATGGGCCTATCGAAACTAAGACCTGCTGCTCGTTAATCTCCGGCGGTGACTGCAAACTGCCGCCAGAACAAGCCGAATAGGCTGGATCTAGCCGCCCCCAAGTCTGTTGCCCGCGCGGTCCAAGCCAATCCCAAGGGAGTTGATGACCCTCCGACGACTTCATCGCAACCGGCTGCGGCTGAGAAATTTGCTGGGTAGCATCTCTAGAAGCCGTTAGCTGCTCACGGTTTTTTTCGCCAGCGACGACTGTGGCGTCCGATTTAGCCAAAGGCGAATCGGGGCTCACCCGTAGCAAGACTTCACTGTTGGTGCCTAGCTTTTCCTTCAAAAGCCCTCGGATCCGCTCCTCAAGCGAATCCGAAGTCGTTGCTTGCGGAGCGCTCGACGTCGAGTGCACTTGCGCATTTCCAGCGGGAGGAGCAAGTGCTACCCGCTGTCCCTTTGGGGTTGCCGAATTGGCTGACGATGAAGCGCCGGGCATGACCTTGACATCGTTAATGGGTCGACCTCCGGGAGCCATCGCGGGCGTTGTCGTTGCTGCATCTGCTGCAATTGTTTTCCCGACAGATTGAGACACCTCAGCTTGCTTTCCGTCCTTGGCTTTCGGTACGAGGGCATCGGTTGGCTTTGCTATCGCAGGCTTGACTACCTCGATCGCCTTGGACTTTTCCGGTGTCCCCGCACTGTCTGCAGCCTGTACCGACGCAAGCACCTGCGCAAGCGAAACAGAGGCTGCAAGCAATCCCGCGATAAAGCCCTTATTCATAAACGAAACCTTCATCATCGGAGGAACACTTGCTCGCGCGCGCAAGCTCATGGCCTTTTGACCGCATCGAGCGGCACCGTGGGGCCGCAGGCTCCAGGAATGGGGCAAGCACCCTTCATTTCCGGTGAGGCGGATGATGCCGAAGTTGCCGAACCAGGTCGGAGCAGGCTTGACGACGCGGTCGGCTTGACTTCCGTCGTCGTCACGGCATTGCGTGCTCTCTGCTTTGTTGTCTGCTTGGTCGGATTAAGCGGCTCAGCAGCGTCGGCTGGTGCCTGCACGACAGGTGCTTGCACGACCGGAGCCGGTGGCGAAACAGGCGTAACGATGGCGATCGGCTTGACTTCGGGGGCCGCTTGAACTTGCGGGGCAAAGCGAGCGGCACAACTTGGCAGTGCAACCTGTGACTGGTTAACCCCAAAATCACCCGGCATTACAGCCTGAACCGGCTCTTTATCGTTTGTGGATACAAGGGCAAACAAGGGTGCAAACCAACCGGATTGCCGAACAGGAAACTCAGGCTCTGGATCGAGTTTTGACTGACAGGCAGTCATCCGTTTATCGATGTCCGGCCTGGTCAAGTACAGGCCATCCCGCAGCAGATTGGCGGTCGTCTTTACGCAGTTGTGCCAGACCCAGATTTTATCGGGAGCCGGGTAACGAAGCGATTGGGCAGACTTAGCAAAACGCTCGGCTGAACACGACAAAAATTCCCCTTCGGTCTTCAATTGCTCGCAAAACGAACCCTTGGGCTTGTGTTGCGCCCTGCAGTCGAGGCTTGCCTTATCCCAGGCCTGAGCCACAGCAGCATTTCGATCCTTCAGGGACGGTGAAGCAGGTAGGTCGTCGATACTTGGTAGCCTCGGCAATGTTTCGAAGCAACCAGCGAGGGCGGCGGCGACCATCATGATGAAAAGTCTGAAGAGTGTGCGCATATCGAGCCTCACTGCAAATTCAATTAGTGCCAAAAGCCATGCGAATAGCTCCGTAGGCTGCCTCGAGCGATCGCTGCAAAGCCTCCGGAAACACCGGCATCAGAATGTAGATAAGGAATACACCAATTGGGATCGAAATAGCAAATCCAATCGAAAAAAGATTCATCTGCGGGCTGGTTCGGCCCATAAATCCTTGCGCCGCCATGACAACAAGATTAATCGCGACGAAAGGCAGGGCCAGGATCAGCCCGATACCGAAACAGGTGGCAAGCAGGGTCGACACCCCCTTGAGCTCGAGAACCTTCGGCCATTGACCGGGTGGCAAGGAGCGAAATGACTCAAAGAGTATCTCGATCGCAACAAGGTGAAGATTGAGCGAAAACATCAACGCGAGCGCAAGCAGGCCGAACAAACTACCCAATACGCCCGACGGCAGAGCTTGATCGGGGTTATAATTGGAGGCAAACGACAAGCCGGTCTGGATACTGATCACTTCAGCGGCAACGTCAAAAACGACTAGACCGACGCGAATAAGCCAACCCATCGCGAGCCCAATCACCAACTCCGCCGCAGCCAAAAACATGAACCCGCTGGTTGAGGTGTTGATCGAAATCGTAGAAAGGGCGCCGACTTGCAAGGGAATACCGAAGGCAATAACCAGCGCCAGTCCGATACGAAACCTTGCCGGAATCGTCTGAAGCGCAAAAAAAGGTGCCGATAAAAACATACCGACCACGCGCGTAGCGGCAAGGAGTCCGGGCAAAAACACGGTCTCTACGAGTGTTTGGGGTATCGACAGCACGGCCTAGTTCAAGCCTTCACTGGGTCAACGCCGGTATGCGGGCCAGCACATCGCGCACATAGTCAACGAAGAGGGAGAGCATCGAAGAACCGCCAATGCCGATAATCAAGGCCGTGATGATCAACTTGGGAACAAAGGTGAGCGTCTGTTCGTTGACCGAGGTCGCCGCCTGGAGAACACCGATCACTAGACCAAGCAAGAGAATACCGATCAGTATCGGTCCAGCAAGCAAAGCCATCATCAATATAGCTCGCAGAACGTGCCCGACAATTTCACTAGAGTCCATAAGGATCTTTCCTGATCATCAACACGAAACCCAAGCTCTACCCGCTCATCTTGAAACTGTCGACCAGACCGCCGATTAACATCGCCCAACCGTCAGCGAGCACAAACACAATGAGTTTCAGAGGCAATGCAAAGGTGATTGGTGACACCATGACCATGCCCAGTGCAGTGAGAATACTTGCAACCGCAAAATCAATCGCCAGAAAAGGCAGGTAAATCACAAAGCCAATCAAAAACGCGGTTCGGATTTCGCTGATGGCAAAAGCTGGTATCACCGTGGTCATCGGAACATCTTCCGGCTTTGTATAGGTTTTGCCGGATAGCTTGACAAACAGATTCAAGTCATCGGAGCGGGTTTGCCGGAGCATAAAGCCTTTTACAGGTTCAACACCTCGATCGATCGCCTGCTCAAAGTTGATTCGTCCTGCCACATAGGGCTGCCATGCATCAGCATAAACCTTCTCGGTCACCGGAGCCATGACCGCTGCTGTGATGAACAAAGCAAGCCCAACTAAAACCGCATTCGGGGGGGTTGTTACCAAACCCATAGCTTGACGAAGCAACGACAAAACAATCAGGATTCTCGTAAAACTTGTCATCAGCATGAGCATTGCCGGCAAGAATGAGAGCGCCGTCAACAATATAACGGTCTGAACGGGTACCGAGTAGTTGGTACCACCGCCCTTTGCAGGCACCGCCTCAAACAAGGGAATGTTTTGGGCCATGACCTCATTCGGACCCCATAAGAAACCTCCAGCGATGGCCATCAAAATGCCCAATACGAAGCGAAGGTCGATCGCGGATTTGAATAGGTCCTTTGACGACACCGATTCGAGTTCGTCCGCGCTTGCCTTTCGTTTATCGATTAAATGAATCTGCTGGCTCGTTACCCCGAGCAAGAGAACATCCTCTCCCTGAACGACCTCAACGAGGCGTTCCCGCTGGCCTAAGGAGACGGTAGATAAAACTTTGAGACGGCTCGTTGCAGCCGGCTTTCGCCATTGCCTAGCGAGAAATCCGACGCCGAGCGCCACCAGAGATACCAGCAGAAGAAAAACAATGCTGGCGCTGGCGGTTTCCATGCGATGAGTAGTTGATGAAAACGGGCTAGCAGCAGCCCATCGACTTAGCGGTTGAGCTTACGCAAGCGCTCGGTTGGCGTGACGAT
>DENJ01000067.1 GCA_002359635.1 Burkholderiales bacterium UBA2647 | reverse complement strand
GCGATCACAGGTTTGCCGGCATAGTCGCTGCGGTGGTAGCCCATTTGGGCGGTACGCGAGCGATGCCCAAAGGAGCGCATATCATCAACGCCATACCAGCGATGACTTCTTAGCGCCTCAGCGGCCTTGCGCGGGCGCTCGCTCAGCGGACTGTTCTTCACGCGGTTTTCTCGCCATCGCGGAGGGCGCGTCTAAGAATCTTGCCGACATTCGTTTTGGGCAGTTCCGCTCTGAACTCAATAATCTTTGGCTTTTTATAGCCTGTGAGGTTTTCCGCACAGTACTCACGCAGGGCAAACTCAGTAAGCGCGGGATCCCGTTTCACCACGAAAAGCTTGACGGCCTCCCCCGCAGCACCATCGGGCACGCCAATGGCAGCGCACTCCAGCACGCCCGGGTGCATCGACACCACCGATTCGACTTCATTCGGATAAACATTGAACCCTGATACAAGAATCATATCTTTCTTACGGTCGACAATCGTGATGTAGCCCCGCTCATCCATGATCCCGACATCACCGCTTTTAAAAAATCCATCGGGCGTCATGACTTTGGCGGTTTCGTGGGGTTTATTCCAATACCCCACCATAACCTGCGGGCCACGAATCGCTATTTCACCGCGCTCACCGATACCGAGTTTGCGTCCGTCATCATCCAAAATGACAACCTCGGTCGACGGCAAAGGCATGCCAATCGTGCCCGAATAGGCGTCCGTGTCGGTAGGATTGCAGGTTGCTGATGGTGATGTCTCGGATAAGCCATAGCCTTCGCAAATCGGGCATCCGGTTAGTTCGAGCCAGCGCTCTGCTGTCGCGCGTTGCACAGCCATGCCACCGCCGTTTGAAACACGCAGTGAAGAAAAATCAAGCTCTTTGAAGCCTGGATGGCCCGCCAAAGCGTTGTACAAGGTATTGACAGCGGGGAACATATGGAAGCGATGAGGACGTAACTCCTTGACCAGGGCATCGAGATCGCGCGGGTTGGGAATCAAGATGTTGAGCGCGCCGACCCGCATACCCAGTAAGGCGCAGACGGTAAGTGCAAAGATATGGTAGAGCGGCAGCGCGCAAACGGTGGTGAGCTGCTCTCCCTCTAAAGAGGGCTTTCCCGCCTTATGCAAAGCAGGTTGCATCCACGCTTCAGATTGCAACACATTCGAAATAATGTTCCGATGGGTGAGGGTAGCGCCTTTCGAGAGACCGGTTGTCCCTCCGGTGTACTGCAAAAAAGCGACGTCAGCGTGATGGAGCTCCGGGCTCGCGAAGCTGAGATTTGAACCTCTTGAAAGCGCATCGTTAAACAAATGCGCACCCGGCAGGGAAAATTCGGGCACCATTTTCTTAACGCGCCGCACCACAAAATTCACGATCTTGCCCTTAAATCCGAGCATATCGCCCATTGATGCCAGCACAACGAGTTTGATCTCTGTATTACGGATCACCTGCTGAAGCGTCGTAGCGAAATTTTCTAGAATCAAGATCGCTCGCGCGCCCGAATCTTTGAGTTGGTGCTCGAGTTCCCGGGGGGTGTAGAGCGGATTTACATTAACGACCACCGCACCAATACGAAGAATCGCCGCAAGTGCAATCGGATACTGCAACACATTAGGCATCATGATGGCAACACGGTCGCCTTTCTCAACCCCTTGTGCCTGCAAGAAAGCGCCCAAGGCACGCGATTGATCATCGAGTTCACCGTAAGTCATGGGTTTGGCAAAGCCGATGTAGGCCGGACGATCTCTGAACCGGGTAAAGGCCTCTTCGAGCAATTGAACCAGCGAGCTGTATTGACCTGGATCGATCTCTGAAGGCACCCCTTGGGGATAATGTTTGAGCCAGTTTCTATTCATCGTTGTGTCTCCCTCTTTTGACGGCCAATCCTTGCTTCAGCTGACTGCGCTGCCTTATAGACAGCTTATCGTTCTGCAGCACTAATGACTTAAGGCCTTGTGTGCAGCATTGTCTTCACCCATGGGCTCACATGGACTGACTTCAACCAGGCAGTCATAAAAACTTGCGGCCCTGCCCAAGTCAGTCAGCCGCTGATGCGTGACGGCATTCACATTATTGCCTCCGACAGCGAGCTTGTGCCACCAGATCCCAAAGCCAACAACAAGCCCTGGACGGGTGCGGTCGCTAATATGGAGTATGGCCTGAAACGCACCACGATCGTTATGGACGCTGACCAAGTCGCCTTCAAGCAGCTTACGCTGCCGGGCATCGTCAGGATGCATGACGCAGGCTTGTTCACCCTCGATCGATCTTAAACTTTGTACGTTCACAAAGCTTGAGTTGAGAAAGTTTCTTGCTGGCGGGGAAATCATGGCTAGGGGAAAGCGGCTTGCAAGTTCAGGGGCTGTTTCGACACTCTCATAGGGCGGCAGGTAGTCCGGCAAGGGGTCAAGGCCTTGATCCGCAAGGCGCTTGGAGAAAAACTCAACCTTGCCCGATGGTGTGGGAAAATTGCCTTCAGCAAAAGGCGCATCATTGATCGCAAGCTTGTGCCAGCCTTGTTGACGAAGCGCTTGTAAGCTAACGCCCGCCAAGCGCAGATCTGCCCAATCGATGGCGCTCTGCGCAACCGCGACATCATCGTCGAATAAGCAGGCCTCATCCCAGCCCATGCGATGGGCAAGATCACGAAAAATCCTTGCATTTGACCTAGCCTCTGCCAGCGGCTCAACGGCGGCTTCATTCACCAGCAAATAGCGATGACCATAGGACTTGTGAAGATCAAAATGTTCGAGCTGGGTTGTAGCGGGCAAGATGATATCGGCGTAGTCGGCGGTGTCTGTCTGAAAGTGTTCAATCACAACGGTAAAAAGGTCCTCACGCAAAAAGCCTTGTCTAACCTTGGCGGTTTCAGGGGCGACAGCAAGCGGATTAGCGTTATAAACAATGATCGCTTCAATTGCCGGATCAGCATGCAACAGCGCATCGCCGATCGCCGACATATTGATGGTGCGCGGCAAACGGCCAGCATCGGCTTTCAGCTGGGGCACGAGATCGGGACGCGTCAGTCCAGCGAGATTGGTTGGAAAATGGCCTGAGCTTGAAAGCAGCATACCGCCAGCCGGATCGCGCCAGGCGCCGATCAATGCCGGAAGTCCAGCGATAAGACGCGCCGCGTTGCCCCCGCCACGCACCCGCTGCATCCCGTAATTGAGCCTGATGGCAGCAGGCCTGATGCTGCCATAGTCAAGAGCCAAAGCTGCAATCTGGGATTGATCAATACCGCATAATTCAGCGGTGCGCTCCAGCGTGAAGGCTTGGGCACGCTCAAACAACGCCTCGCTACCCAAGGTATACCGATCGATATAGTCTTGATCAATCAAGGCTTGGTGTTTAAGCTCGCGAATCAGTCCGAGTGCGAACGCTGCATCGGTGCCTGGCTTTAAGGCGATATGCTCATGACATTTTAGAGCGGTATCACTTTTGAAAGGATCGATTGCGATAAGTTTTGCACCTCGACGCTTTGCTTCCTGGGCGATCGACCAAAAGTGCAGATTCGAGGCGATCGCGTTGGACCCCCAGATCAGGATCAACTTTGAATCGATGAATCGCTCCACATCCATACCGACCGATGCCCCAAGGGTGTAGAGCAAGGCCGTAGAACCCGCAGAGGCACAAATGGTTTTATCGAGTAGCGACGCCCCGAGTCGATGAAAAAAGCGTTGCGGAAACTCTCCTTGCACAAAGCCCATGGTGCCTGCATAGTTATAAGGTAGGATGCCCTCCGGATTTCGTGCAGCCACCGATTGAAGTCGCTTTGCAATGCTATCGAGCGCCTCATCCCAGGATATGGCAGCAAACTGTCCGGAACCCTTAGGTCCCGTCCGCTTGAGCGGCGTTTTCAGACGATCCGGTGAATAGGTGCGCTCGGCATAGCGTGCGACTTTGGTGCACAGGACGCCCGCGGTGCTTGGGTGTTCCTTGGAACCAGAAAGCTTCGTAACGCGGCCCGCCTCAACCGTCGTCACGAGGGCACAGGTATCGGGGCAGTCATGAGGGCAGGCACCTTTGACCTCACGGCGGCTGGCGCCGACCGGGGAGATGCGCAATGGTTCCGTGTGCCGGTCTGCGGATGATGCTGATTCAACGCGAGCCTTATTCATTTCTTGAGATACCAAAGTAGTCTAAGCCTGATGATGGAGCGACAGATTTCAATCATAGTGCTATCTTCCATCGACGAGGCATTCAGCAGCGTATCTTTTATAACTGGTAGGACTTTAAGCCTATGAAACTCATTGATGAAATCGTCGGCACCCATGCTGAGATTCGGGATATTCGGCGTGATATCCACGCCCATCCCGAGCTTAAGTTCGAGGAAGTGAGAACCGGTGACTTGGTTGCCAAACGACTCGAAAGCTGGGGTATCGAAGTACACCGCGGCTTAGGCATCACGGGGCTTGTCGGTGTCATCCGTGGTGAACCGGGTGGTGAACCAAGCACGAGCGGCAAGGCCATTGGCTTAAGAGCAGATATGGACGCCCTGCCCATGACCGAATTTAACCAGTTTCCTCATGCGAGCATCTTTCGCGGCAAGATGCACGCCTGTGGTCATGATGGTCACACGGCTATGCTCTTAGGCGCCGCCAAACATCTGGCAAAGCATCGTGATTTCAACGGGACCGTTTACCTCATTTTCCAGCCTGGTGAAGAGGGAGGCGGGGGTGCGCTGGCCATGATGAATGACGGCTTGTTCACCCGGTTTCCAATGGATGCGGTCTTCGGGATGCATAACTGGCCCGACTACCCGGCCGGAACCTTTGGTATCCGGGAAGGCCCGGTGATGGCCTCATCAAACGTGTTCAAAATTCGAATCACAGGCCGCGGCACCCATGCCGCCTTGCCTCACCACGGCATTGACCCGGTCCCGATTGCCTGCCAGATCGTACAGGCATTCCAGACGATTGTGACGCGCAATCTCAATCCGACCGATAACGCGGTGATTTCTGTCACCATGATTCAGGCAGGCGAAGCCACCAACGTCATCCCCGACTTTGCTGAAATCCAGGGTACCGTGCGCACGTTCACCGTCGAAGTCCTCGATCTCATCGAACAACGCATGGAAGAAATCGCTCGACACTGCTGCGCAGCCTATGGCGCCACCTCTAACTTTGAGTTTGTTCGTGGCTACCCGCCAACCATCAATCATGCCAATGAAGTAAACTTCGTTCGCGAGGTGATGACGTCTATCGTGGGCGAAGAACAGGTTCGCCGCTATGAACCCACCATGGGTTCAGAAGACTTTTCCTACTTCATCCTGGAAAAGCCTGGTGCCTATTTTGTGATCGGTAACGGCAATGGATCACATCGAATGCCGGGCCACGGACTTGGTCCATGTCTTCTTCATAACCCCAATTACGACTTCAACGATGACGTCATCCCTTTAGGTGCAACCTTATGGGTCAGCATTGTTGATCAATGGTTTAAAAAGCAAGCCGCCTAGCGCAGAAAAAAGCCGCCTAGCATGGCAAACAAAAAACCCAGTCCTAAGACTGGGTTTTTCTTTTGAAGCTTGCCTGACGATGTCCTACTTTCACGGGCGAATGCCCACTATCATCGGCGCTGCGGCGTTTCACGGTCCTGTTCGGGATGGGAAGGGGTGGTTCCACCGCGCTATGGTCATCAGGCATAGAGGGTTGACCAACAAGCCCCAGTGACCCCGAGGCTTATTAGTCCAATTCGAAGATGACAAGTACAAGCTCTATTGACGCTTGGGTACTACGTTGTTTCGCATTTGCACGACTCAGTTTTCAAATTACTGAATCACAGTTGCGGCTGCTGGCTAAGCCAGCTGCGCTAGCTTGAACACT
>DENJ01000045.1 GCA_002359635.1 Burkholderiales bacterium UBA2647 | reverse complement strand
GGGATTGGCGGGAAGGTCAAGTAAAATAGAAGAGAACAATTCGGGTCGGCGTTTTGCCTCCTGGGCGTGGCAATCGGTTGCCACGTGGTCGCCGTCAATGCATGTTGCCTCGGTCTTGTGCAAGGCCATGAATGGGAGTTAGCAGGTTGAACTTTGCCGCTTTCTGGGCTCTGGACGCTTATTCAACCAAAGATAAGTTGATGGGCCGGCAACAAAACGGCGTTAATTTTTTTCGGGCAATTACCCAAGCTGACGGCGTCTCCGGACATACCCGCTGGGCTGGATTCGATCGAGGGATACCCGCTGCACTGAAACAAGCACTCCTTGATGCGGGTTACCGGGGGCGCTTACAGTGGCACGCGCTTCTTGAACCGTCCAACGCGTCGTCGGTCGATGTGCTGTACTACCCTGCGCCCGTCACGATCGATCTGGCCCATTTACGTAACCGTTGCGGCGTCCATGCCTACTCCCTTATGGGTGTCACCCACACCCTAGCGTCTGGCGGTGCGATGGATCAAATCAGCGCACTTGCCATAGCACCTTTTCAAAGCTGGGACGCGCTGATTTGCACCTCGCGGGCGGCGAAAGTGTTTGCCGAAAACCTGATCGAGGCGAACCGCGACTACATGCAGGTGCAGCTAGGCGCAACGGACTTTCCGAAGGTCAAGCTGCCGGTGATTCCGCTCGGCGTCGATACCCAGCATTTCTCACCGCAAGAGGCTCGGCGCAAGACTTTGCGTGAGCAAATGGGATTTGACCAAGACACGGTCGTTATTCTTTTTGTAGGTCGGTTAAGTTTTCACGCCAAGGCCAATCCCCTGGTTGTGTACAAAACATTAGAGCAATTGGCGCAAGCCCAGCCCCATCTGCGACTGGTTTACCTGGAAGTGGGGCAATATCCCAACCTGTCGATTCAAAGCGCCTTTCAAAGGGCACAAGGACTTCTTGCGCCTTCGGTAGGCTGTCAGTGGATTGACGGAGCGATCCAGGATCGCGTGATGGAGGCCTGGCAAGTCGCCGATATTTTTGTCTCCTGTTCTGATAACGTTCAAGAAACATTTGGACTAACGCCGCTCGAGGCAATGGCTTGCAGCATCCCGGTTGTGGTGAGCGACTGGGACGGCTATCGTGATACGGTTCGGGACGGTCTTGATGGTTTTAGAATTCCAAGTCTGTTGCCTCATGCATCGACCGGGGCGGGTCAGTCGTTGCAATTCAGCCACGCAAGTCGCGAGGAAAGCTACGACTACTATATCGGAAAGCTGAGTCTCATGACGGCAATCGACGCGCGATCCTTGTTCGACCGTCTCTTGGTTCTGATCAAGAGCCCTGATCTTCGTCAAAGCATGGGCTTAAGCGGCAGGCAAAGAGTGTCTCAGCTCTATGACTGGCAACATATTCTTATTCAGTATTGCGAGCTTGCTCGTGCGCTCAATGAGGAGCGTCAAGATGCACAAACCCGGGTTCAGAGCCGATCGTATGCGCTCGCTTGGCCTCAACGTCCCGATCCGCTTAGCGCATTTGCCCACTTTGCGAGCACACAAATTGACAGCAGGTCAGTCATTGAGCGCGCCCCAGATTGGGAGCGGCAAGCCAAGCAGCTAGGCGGGCTCGAAATGTTTCGCTTCGCACTCGATGCAAGCTTTGGCACAACAGAGATGCTCATGAAGCTTCTCGAAGCGGTCAGCGAACCCTTAAGCCTTGAAGCATTATTATGCGGGTTTTCGAAAACAGAACACGCTTCGCTGGTTCGCCTTGCCATGGTGGCTTTGAAATTCGACTTGATCCGTCTCGCATTGCCGCTCGATGAGGGATCAGTTTTCAAGCCCCTGCAGTAAGCCATCATGCAGCAATATGTCGTCCTTAAAGATTGTCGCTTGATGATTCAAGGCTCGGAGTATCGGCGCATCAAAGCGCTGGTCTCCGAATCAAATGCCCTTTTTCCCTGTATCAAGCAAATTTATTGCGGTAACGTTTTTTGGGAAACAAGGCTCATTCGCGAACACCTCGGCAGCGATCTACTCGAGTTCGTGCCCACGGAGTCAATAAGTCACTTGTTGCCTCTGATGATCAAACCCAGTCACCAAGGACTTGAGCTTGAGGAGCAACTCGAGCGCGCCTGGGGTGTGCGCTTTGATAAGCCTTATCGCATCGTTTTGATGAATGGCACAGGGACCATGCTCGGTGACTCGCTCTTTGGCGCATCGGTCGCTCGAGCGCTGATCGATCATCTGAAGGCAAAGGGCGTTCATCTCGAGTTTGACGTTGCACTTGCGGTGAATGCCGCTCGAGGCTCCGAGCTCATCTGGCAGCGACTTGCACCGCCGGGTCAGCTGCGGCGAGGCGCACAAACGCTCGAGCAACTCTGTCAATACGATGCCATGATTGATTTTTGCCAGCTGCTCAAGCTCAAAGGCTATGCCACCGAACAACGCTTTGACTTTTATTTAGATCACTTCGGCGTGAGTCCAGCGCGCTTGGCTTCGCACCTTAAAAAGCCGCGTCTCGCCGTTCGCAACGCGGCCTTGGTCGAGGTGGGTGAGCGGCTTGAGATGCTTCGACATCAAGGCACGAAGCGACTCACCTTCTTGCAACCCGATGCCTCAACGCCTGTTCGATCGATGCCACCGGGTTTTTTGAGTGCACTCGTTGAACGGCTTTTGAAAGATCCCAGCCGGCGGATTGTCGCCACCTCGGCCATGTTGCGCGCGTTAAACAGCGACACGTCGATCATTGACTTTCACGAACTCACCAAGGATTCGATCGATCATTATGTAGCGCTGTTGGCGCACATGACCGAGCTGATCAGTGTGGATACGCTCGCGCTCAACATCGCATGCGGGCTGAAAAAGCCAACCCTCGGATTTTTTTCGCAGTCTGAACCTGACATCTTGAGTAAGTACTGGCCCGAGCTTTTTCCGGTAGTGTTACCGGGTGCAGAAACGCTTCCTTTTTGGCATCGGCATAAGGCCGACGATTCCTGGCCTCAGGCCGAGCCCTTGTACCGAAGTGCCTGGCTCGAACTCGATATCGATCAAATCGTTTCTCAATGGGAACATAGGGGTGAGCCGTAAGCACAAAACCAGCAATGATGGCGTGAACAGATCCGCAGCAGCCTGGCCGTGCTCACAGCGCTTACCCTTTGTTTTGACCTTTCTTTTATATTTCTTATAAGTACATGATGACACTCGCTATAGACCCTTCCATGTTTAAGGCCTACGACATTCGCGGAGTGACCACAGGAAGCTTCATCCCTGATGTGTTGCGTGCCATCGGCTACCAGTTAGGTTTGCTTACGCTGGCTGCAGGGCAAAGCGCCTTTGTTGTTGG
>DENJ01000091.1 GCA_002359635.1 Burkholderiales bacterium UBA2647 | reverse complement strand
CAGCATAGTTCTTCAAAATCAAAGCGCGATTTTCTTCGATCATGGCGCGCTCGCGGTACGCCGAGGCTTTGTTCCACATGACGGTGGACTCCAGCGTGTAAAGCTTGGCGCGATTGGCGTTGATGTTGGCGCGGTTGGTTTCAACCTGACTCATTGAATACTCCTTTTTCAAGATAAACAAAACAGTTTTGTGACAAATTGCGTTTTCAGAATCACCAATTCCTGGACCGAGATTGTTCGGACGCCGAGTCATTCTCCCGCAAGCATTAATCAATTCTGAATAACGGAGTGTAGTGAGCTTCGATGACAAAACAAAGTGTTTTGTGCAAAACCACTTTAGTTTGAGAAAATTTTGATGGCGCGAAAACGATTGACTGAGGACAGCCTTAGGCCGCAACACGAAGGACCCAAATTGGCCTCACGGTGAACGCATCAAGTTGAAGGCAGGCTACAATCCGGTTTTTGTTGCGCTGACAAAGGAAACCTTATGGCCTTATTTGGTAAAAAAGAGCCTCCGCCGCCGCCGCCCGATCCGAACGTGGTCCGAGTTCGTCCAGAGCTGAACTGTTGCGCAACTTGCCTCTGGTGGATGGGCAAGCGGAATTATGTGAAGCAAACCGAGCAGATTACAGAGACCAAAAAGGGTCGAACCGACATTTTCATTCGTGTGAATAAAACGGAAACGGGTCAATGCGCTAACGTGAAGATGGATCAGCAATATGGCACGGACTATCCGCCTTCCTATCATTGCACCGGTTATCAGAGCTGGTTTGTTAATGGGATACCAAACCAGCGATAGCTGAGGGAGGGTGGGCAGCGAATTTCAGTCGGATCGTCGTGCCTTGATTCGACTCGGCGCTGTCAAGTGTCAATTCCGCTTTCAAGATTCGGCAGTACTCCGCAACCAGGTAGAGCCCAAGCCCCGTGCCGATCCTCAAGGCATTGGCCGATGAACCTTTGAACCAGCGCGCAATCACGCGATCCCATTCCCGTCGGCTGATCCCTGGCCCGTTATCAACCACCGATAGCACCGCCCTGCCATCGACGTCGAGATCGATGCCCACAGTGATCGCAGCCGCTGTAGCATCGCAAGGTTTCCCGTAGCGCAGACTGTTATCGATAAGATTGTCGAGAATGCCGTCAATCAGCGAGCTTTGCCCGATGATCTCAATCGGTCGATCAGCCCCTCGAACGCCCAGATCAACGCCCAGCGCATCCGCCCGGCGAAGATGCCGCATGAGCGCTTCCCGCACACTGAGGTCAAGCCTGACCGCCTGGGGTTGCAAGACCTCTCTGGCCTCAACCACGAGGGCTAAGGCAAGCAGTTGATCGATCGTATGGCTCGCATATTGCTCGCGCTCAAGCACGGCTACCAGTTGTCGACGCCATACGGGTGGTTTATCTTGCGCAAGACCGTATTCAGCCAAGGCTCGGATGCCCGCAAGCGGCGTCCTTAATTCGTGGGCAACGTTACCCGCGAACTCCCTTTGGCTCTGAACGATCCCCGAAATTCTAAGTAGCAGCGCGTTGATGGCCTGACCAAGCCTTATGATCTCAAGCGTTCGACCGGTCTCAGGAATCGGTTCAAGATCATGTTCGTCGCGATTATTAAGGCTGCCTGCCAGCGCCGATAGCGGCTTTAAATCCTCCCTGATCGCGCGCCTTAGCCAAAGGGCCAAGCCCAGCAGCAAAATCAGCTGTGGAACAATCGAGTAAAACAGTAAGGAGCGGAACAGTTGATCCTGGCTCTTGGTGGTCTGTGCAATCACAACTTTGAAGGATGCTGGCGCCGCCCTCGCGATCACAACCGCGCGCATGTGTTGCCCCTGCAAATTCAGTTCAGTAAAGACTGGGGGGTGTAGTGGCTCCAAGGTCGGCAGATAGAGCTTTGCATGCCCAGCAATCAAGCGCCCGTCAGGGTGAAAAACCGCCAGAAAAAGCACCTCGTCACGGTCGAACAAGAGTGTCTCGGTTTCATTGGAAGATAAGCCCAGACTGAGCCTGTTGTCTGCGCCTAGACGGACGTGGCCCGCGACCGCATAAGCGTCATCAAGTAGCGCCCGATCAAAGGCCTTTTGGGTGAAATAGCGCGACACCGCATTGATCACCAGCGTACCTGCAAACCACATGATCGCAAGCGGAAGAATGACACGACGGAGCAGTCGCGCTTGCAGCGAGGGGAAATCTGCCATCAGGGTGATTCCTCCTCCACGCGATAGCCAATGCCCCGTAGCGTTCGAATCGAAGCACCAGAACCCGTAAGCTTTTTCCGCAACCTCGAAATAAAAGCCTCAAGTGCGTTGTCGGTCAGCATATCGGCAAAGTCAGACAACTTGTCCGATAAGTCTTTCTTGCTGACGGCTCTGCCCGGCGGCGAAAAGAGTTCGCAGAGCACATCCAATTCGCGTGCCGGCAGAAATAGTTCGACATCATTCACGTACACGCGGCGCTGGCTTCGATCAAAACAGAGCCTGCCCACTGTGACGCGATCGATCGATCCCTGACGCCTGCGAATCAGTGCTCTGAGGCGCGCCGCTAGTTCGGCCAGTTCGAAGGGCTTGCCCAAATAATCGTCGGCACCGGCATCAAGACCCGCAATCCGTTCATCGGTCCTATTTCGCGCAGTCAGGATGAGCACCGGTGTTGAATCGCCCTGACGGCGCATGTTTTTGAGCAGATCAAGACCGCTGCCTCGGCCAGCGTCATGACTCAGAGGCAGATTCAAATCAAGCACCACCGCATCGTAGCTCTGCGCTGCCCAGAAGTGCCTGGCAATCGCCAAGTCCTGGGCGCAGTCTACGCGCATGCCGGCATCACTCAGGCTTCGCTGAATGATGTCGAAAAGCACAGCGTCGTCTTCGACAAGCAAAATACGCATGGTCAGTCGATACGGCTTATTGATCGTGTCGGCAAAGGCTCATCCAGGGATCCGCTGCCGCTTCGCCCAATTTGGGCTAAGGGTCAGCTCATGGTCAGGTTCGACCCGCTATAAGACTGCCATGAGCATACGACGAAAGATCATCAAAGGGTGGCTACAAAGGCCACTGGCAAGATGTTGCCTCTGTTGGACTTTCATGCCTGCGGTCTTGAGCGCACAGACCCTGCCACCCTTAAGCCTGCAGCAAAGCCTAGCGTCTGTCGCCAGACACGAACGCGTGATCGCAGCTTGGCGAAGCGCACAAGCGGCACAAGCCGAAATTCGGGTTGCAGATCGGGACCCCGTGCCCCTACTGACAGGGAGCCTTTCATCGATCGATCTCGAGCATGGCCTTGGATCGGGCCCATTATTCAGCGGCAAATCCATCGATAAGGGCTTGGGCCTTGATTGGACATGGGAGCGCGGTGACAAGCGCGCGTTGCGAACCGCCGCTGCCCGATCACTTGCCAGCGCTTCCAGCGCCGAATTTCAAGATAGCTTTCAGCAACAACAGTTGATCGTTATTGATCTATTTTACGAAACGCTATTAGCCCAGGAGCGATTGAAAATCCTCGTCGAACTCGCTCAAAGTGCTGAGCGACTTGCAAAGCTCGCCGCGCAACGCTTTGGGTTGGGAGATTTGTCTGCACAGGATCTGGCGAGACTAGAGATAGAATCAGAACGCGCATCGGCTGAGTTGAAGCAATCGCAGTGGTTACTTGATCGTGCCAAGCGTCAATTACAACTTGCAATCGCCCCGGTCTCTGGAGACAGCATGCCAGCACCGAGGTCAAACCATCGGGGCACGAGCGCTGCGCGGGATGCCTCCATACCAGAAAGCGAGCGTGGTGATTCGGGGGTTGCCAACCATCTTGATGCAACAAGGTGGCAGGTTTCGAGCGATTGGGCCGTGGAAAGCACGAGCCCGCAGGTTGATTTTCACGCGCTAACCCGTGAACAACCTGCACTTAAGGCCTCCTTGGCACGCTTAAGCATTGCACAAGCACAAATCCAACTTGCCCGCGCCTTGGATTTCCGTGATCCAAGCTACGGGGTAGGCATCAATCACTACCCCGGGACAAGCAAAGCCATGATTGGGCTTAGGGCTTCGGTGCCGCTTTACAGCAAGGATTACTTCGAAGGCGAAAAACAGCGCGCGGCGGCGCTCGGGGAGGCGGCTGAAGAGCAGCACGCCGAGCTCTTGAGACGTACCATGACAGAGCTACGACTTTTATATCAGAGTCGGGAAAACGCCTACAGCCGACTGCGCCGATTTGAAAACGAAATGCTTCCCAAAAGCGTGAAGATTGCCGGACAAGCTGAAGAGGCGTTCGCGCAGGGCGGTCAAACGCTCACCGATTTACTGGAAGCGCGTCGAAGCTTGAAATCGATTCAGCTGGAGGCCTTGCAATCGCGAATCGATTTTTCAAGAGCTGACAGGGCCTGGACCATTAGGCTCAATCGGCCGATTAACTGAGCGATGCAACTGCGAATGCTTTTGCAGAAAACATTGTTGCCCCTGGTTCTTGTCTGAAGTCGATAGCCTTTTCCTTATGCTCAATCAAACACTGATATTGCTCCTCATCGTAACTACGCTTACCGCTTGCGCGGATCGGAGCGAAACGCCAAAAGCATCAAGCTCTCCCGTCTACCAAGCTGGCAGTCTTCAATACCCAGAGCAACATCCGCAGTTAAAACTCCTCACACTCAGCCCTGTTCGACACGCGCAAATTGAAAAAATTGAATTGCCTGCCCGACTCGTCTGGAACGAAGAAAGAACACAGCGTGTTTACAGCGCTTTTTCAGGTCGGGTCGCCACCATCAGTGCTGATCTCGGACAACATGTTGCAGCCGGCCAAGTACTCGCGAAGTTATCTTCGCCGGATTTTGGCGCTGCGCAGTCAGAAGCACAACGCGCGCAGGCCGAATTTAATCTTGCAAAACAGACCTTCGAGCGACAGCAAAAACTTTTTGAACTCGGTGTGATTGCACGCAAAGAGCTCGATCAATCGAATGCCGAATTAAGGCGAAGCGAGGCTGCATTTGAGCTTGCTCAAAGCCGTATCAAACTTTATGAAAATCCTTCGACCGTTAACCTCGAGCTGGCACTGCGGGCGGCCTTAAATGGCGTCGTGGTCGAACGCAACATCAATCCCAGCCAGGAGCTACGACCCGAGTCCAATCAAGTACCGCTTTTTGTGATTTCAGACCCGACAAGCTTATGGTTACAGATCGATGCGCAAGAGCGCGACCTGGCGAACCTGAGTCCCGGCACAGCCATTGAAGTCAAAGTCACATCGCTTGCTGAGCGGGTCTATCCAGCGCGACTCGCTGTGATTGGCGAGCAAATCGATCCAATCACCCGAAGTATCAAGTTAAGGGCTGTGGTGAGTAATCCGGATCGGTCCCTCAAAAGCGAAATGCTCGCCAAGGCGGTCTACCAAAAGCAGAGTAAAGGCCTGCTCGAGGTCCCCTCCTCAGCGGTGTTTTTGAAGGGCAAGCAGCATGCGGTATTTGTCGCGACGAATCCGAGTCGTTTCGAGCTGCGCGACGTTGATGTGGCTGAACTCGCTTCGGATCGGACGCTTATTCGCGCAGGCCTCCAGGAAGCTGAGCAGGTTGTCACTCAAAATGCACTGCTTCTGCTGCGCGAAATCAAGTTTGCTGAGGACAATGCAATAAGTCCTCCCATGAAGAGCAAACCATGAAACGGCTGGTTGACTATGCCTTGCGCGAGCCGGTATTTATCGTGCTTGGTGTGCTGCTTTTTATTTTTGCTGGATCGATCGCTTTTAAGAATCTCTCCGTCGAGGCTTTTCCTGATGTTACCGACAGTCAGGTGACGGTGATTGCACTCTATCCGGGGCGCGCCGCGGAGGAAGTTGAAAAGCAGGTGAGTTTGCAAATTGAGGTTGCATTATCGGGACTACCCCATGCGGTCAGGGTGTTTTCACACACCCAATTCGGTTTGTCGTTTACCGTGATTACCTTGGATGACGATGCTGATATCCACAGCTCACGACAGCAAGTTGCTGAGCGCTTACGAGGTCTATCGTTACCTGATGGGGTTGATGTTCGCATGGCACCGATCGCCACACCGGTCGGGGAAATCATGCGCTATCGATTGCGAGGTGACGGGCGTACAACCACCGAATTAAGAACACTCCAGGATTGGGCGGTTGAGCGAAGTCTGAGGCAGGTTCCTGGCGTTGCTGATGTCGTGTCAATGGGTGGGTTTATCAAGCAATATGAGCTAAGACCTGACACCGAGAAGTTGAGGGCGCATCGGCTCACCTACCAGAATCTTCAAGAAGCTTTGGCGCGGGGCAATTCAAATGCGGGCGGCAGCTATGTGGCTCAAGGTACCCAGCAATACGCGATTCGCGGTATAGGATTGCTGAGTTCTGCACAAGAGCTTGGACAGATTGTGGTCGCAACAAGGCCAGGTGGCACGCCGATATTGATTCGCGATGTGGCTGAAGTTCATGTGGGCGCCGTGCCACGTTTAGGAACCGTCGGTCAGGATTATGACGACGATATCGTTACAGGTATTGTTATTATGCGCCGAGGTGAAAATCCCAGCGTTGTGCTTGCTGCGGTGAAGCAAAAAATTGCTGAGCTCAATGAGCGGGGGCTACCCGAAGGCGTTCAAATTCAGCCTTTCTATGACCGAACCTGGCTGATGGAAAAGACCCTCAAAACCGTGTTTCGAAATCTTATCGAAGGTGCCTTACTGGTTGCTTTGGTGCTCTATCTTTTCTTATCAAACTTGCGTGCAAGCCTAGCTGTGGTGGTTGTGATTCCTCTTGCCTTGCTCGCGACCTTCCTTGGACTCAAGATCATGGGCGTACCAGCCAATCTCTTGAGCCTTGGTGCGATGGATTTTGGCATTATTGTTGACGGCGCCGTGATCGTGATCGAAAACATCATGCATCGGCTTGCGATGCGTGGCGAGCAGATGAGTGAGGAGGAGCGGCGCGATGCGATCGCGCAAGCCACGCATGAGGTAGGACGGCCGACGCTTTTTTCCATGCTCATCATCATTGCGGCACATATTCCGATTTTTGCCTTGCAAAGGCACGAGGGCCGGATCTTCCAACCCATGGCCCTATCGGTCACTGCCGCACTGATCGGCGCGCTGATCATTTCACTCACGCTCGTTCCCTTGCTTGCCCATTGGCTACTAAGGCGCGGCTTGCCGCATGACGATAATCGGCTCGTGAAGCACTGCAAGTCACTTTATGGTCCAGTCCTCGATTGGGCACTTGAGCAAAGAAAGCTTGTGATAGGGCTGGCACTGGCAGCCTTTGCCGCCTCTTGTCTGGTCGCTACCCGACTAGGCAGTGAGTTTCTGCCAGAACTCAATGAAGGCACGATCTGGGTCAATTTACGCTTACCCTCGAGCGTATCGAACCCCGAGGCAACAAGAATTCTCCAGGAAGTTCGAAGTACCCTGCTTTCGATCCCAGAGATAAGGACAACCGTGTCAAAAGCGGGACAACCCGAAGATGGTACCGATCCAAAAACCATCAGCATGGCTGAAGTCTTCGTCGACCTAAAGCCTCCGGAACTATGGCGTCAAGGCTTGAGCCGGGAGCAACTGATTTTAGAAATGGAGCAAGCGGTCTCTGCGCTACCTGGCATGGAACCAACCTTCTCGATGCCTATTCGGGATAACGTTCTTGAATCTATTTCTCAGATTGATGGACAAATTGTAGTGAAGGTTGCTGGCGATGATCTCAAAACGCTTAAGGAGGTAACCGAAGCGATTGAGGCCCAGATTCGACAGGTTCGCGGTGTTCAGCGCGCTGAAATCGATCGTCAAGGCGACGTGCCACAGCTCTTGATCCGCATCAAGCGTGAAGAGGCGGCACGTTTCGGGCTCAACGTCGGGGATATCCAAGATGTCATTGAAGCAGCGCTTGCGGGTAAGCCGGTTACCCAACTCTGGGAAGGTGAACGACGCTTTGACGTGGTGATCCGGCTAGCCGCTCACCAACGGACCTTGGCAGAGCTTGCCGATATACCGATCCCTCGGCCAGACGGTGGCTATGTCAGTCTCGGACGGTTGAGTCAAATCGAAGAAGTTAGCGGTGCCATGAATATCGCGCGCGAGGCCGGACGTCGCACCATGGCGATTGGCATTTTTATCCGTGGTCGAGACATGGGTTCGGTGGTTGCGGATATGCAAGCGCTCGTGAAGCAACACGTTAAGATCCCCGCGAATTATCAGGTCAACTGGTCTGGTGAGTTTGAAAACCAGGAACGCGCCATGAAGCGCCTCGCACTTGTTGTTCCTCTATCTTTGCTTTTGATTTTTGTCCTGTTGTTTGATGCCTTTTCTTCGCTCAAGAAGGCTTTGCTGATCCTGGTAAATGTGCCGCTTGCATTAATCGGTGGTTTCATAGCCCTTTGGGCATTTCACATTCCGCTTTCCGTTTCAGCGGCCATTGGCTTCATCGCACTTTCCGGACAGGCGGTCTTAAACGGCGTTGTGATGCTGTCCGTTTTTCAACAACTTGAGGATCAGGGCTTAGCCTTACTTGACGCCATTCGGGCGGGCGCCATGCAGCGGCTACGCACGGTATTAATGACCGCCATGCTTGCAGCGCTTGGACTATTGCCCATGGCCCTAAGCCGTGATATCGGCGCAGAAACACAACGCCCGCTTGCCCTGGTCGTCATCGGTGGTTTGGTGAGCGCAACCTTGTTAACCCTGCTGGTGCTGCCTGTGCTCTATGCCTCATGGTTTGAAAATCGAAAACGCACTTCAAGCTAGAAGCTTTAAGGGTCGCGCGACCTTGGATGGCTCTGCAAAAGCCTTCTCCAAGGGCCAGGCAGGCAGCGGCATTCCCTGCAAACCGTGAATAGGTATAAACCCTTACTTTTGTTTACTGACAATTCGATCGTTTTATGTTCATAATGAGGTGTTCACTGACGGTGAACTTCCCAATTTCACATCTCCCTTCGGGGAGATTTTTTTTCTGACGACCGTTTAATGAGACCATCAAACCGTCCCATCGGCTAGAGCGTCTCGTGATGTTTCAAATTGGATCGCTTCACAATAATGCGCAGCAACCTGCCGGCGGGGACAGGTACCGTAGCGTGCTGCTTGGTCTTGTCTTCAGCCTGACTTATGTCCTGGTTGATCGGATGAGTTACATCCATCCGATTGGCGATCTGAATATCACCCCCTGGAATCCGCCAGCTGCGCTTCAAGTGCTCTTCCTGTCGGTCATGGGGCATCGTTGGTTTTTATGGGTTTATCTCAGCCTTTGCTTCAGCGATCTACTGGTGAGGCAGTCTGAGCTCGATGCTGCCTCGGTTTGGCTTGGTAATCTCTTGCTCGTGGCTTGTTACACGCTGATCTCGCTCAGTCTTCGAGCGGCGTATCGCGGCGTGCCGCGCTTAGGTTCGCGAAAAGCAGTGGCCCTGCTCTGTCTGATCTTGCTTGCGGGTGCCTTGTGCACCGCCCTTGCCTACGTCAGCCTGCAAACCCTTCTAGGGCCTTTGCGCCCCGGTGAATACAGCAATGCCCTTTTCCGATTCTTCGTCGGCGATCTATTGGGGATGCTGGTGCTGCTACCCCTTGGGTTTTTGCTGGTCCAAAAAACCACGCGCCAGGAAATTCTGGCGATGTTTCAGGCACCTAGCTTTTGGGTGTTGGCACTTTTATTGGGTGTTTGCTTGGCTGTGATCTTGATGCTGCCCGATGATCTTCGCGTGCGATATTTTTTTCCATTGTTTTTTGCCATGGGATTGATGGCGGCAGCCCACTCGCTGTCGGGCGCCGCGATGACCTCTAACCTGATTCAAATCCCGCTGGTCATCAGCAGCGCACAAAGCGGCGCATCACCCGAGTTAGTCCTCGAGCTTCAAATCATGATGCTTACCCTTCACTTAACAGGGCTCATTATTGGCACGCTGGTTGACGAACGGATCCGCACCCAGGAAAGGCTCCAAGACAGCTTACAGCTCGCCGCAGCAGGCGAGCTTGCCGGCTCCCTGGCCCACGAATTGCATCAGCCACTCAATGCGCTCAATGCTTATGCCGAGTCGGCGATGCTACAAGCCGAACATATTCGACTCGAGCGCGTCCGGCAGTCTGATACATCGCCTCGTTCACAGGCTTCGGCAGAAAGCGAGGAGACCGGGCAAGCGCTTTTAAGCAGTGGTTTGCAGCTCGAGCGCACACTCGGCCTGATTGCCGATGAAACCCAGCGCGCCTCTGGCATCGTTAGAAGTCTGAGAATGTTTTTTACCGCGGGCGCGGCGTCGATTCGAGCGGTTGATCCAATCCAGCTCTGCTTAGACAGTCTCAAGCGGCTTGAGTCGATAGCCCAAACAAACGCGGTCAAGCTGCAATGCAGCAGCGTGGGGACTATTCCAGAAATCTATGTTGACGAAGTCCAACTGGGCACCGCCATCACCAATCTCGTCAAAAACGCCATCCAAGCCTCGGCAAGCTCGCAAACCGTCGAGCTCCGCCTATCTCGGAGCAGTCCGACGCTGCTCGAAATCCGGGTCATTGACGAAGGTCCACGCCTTGACATTGATGAGGTGGAGCCGCTATTTCGGCCTTTTGTAAGTGGGAAAAAAGACGGCTTGGGTTTAGGCTTGTCGATCAGCCGATCCCTGATCGAAAATAACGGCGGTACACTCGACTACGAAAGCACCCCTGAAAAGTGCTTCCTCATCAAGCTCTACTTGGAGGATCACCGAAGTGACGAACACCTCGGCAACGCCCGCCCGTCTGGTCTGCATCGTTGACGACGACCCTGCAGTAAGGGATTCGCTTGCCCTCATGCTCGGCTTAAAGGGCTTTGATTGTCGAGTTTTTGACAGCGCGGAGCATTTCCTCAAGATGCCGCCGTCCCGCGCTTGTTGTTTGATTCTGGATTTGCGCATGAACGGCATGTCGGGGCTTGAATTGCAGGAAAGGCTTTCAAGCCTGCAGGTTCGATATGAAGTTGTATTTCTGTCGGCCTTCGCCGACACCCATGTCATGCGGCAAGCTTTTCTCAATCAGGCTGCAGATTTTCTAGAAAAACCTGTCGTCATCAAACATTTGCTTGAGGCGCTCGAACGTTCATTTTCGCGTCTTGATCAAACCAATCAGTCCCAAGCCCAAGAGCAAATGCACGAGGCGCTCACCCCGCGCGAGCGTGAGGTGCTCGACGCCGTTGCGAAGGGCCTTAACCACAGAGAGATCGGCGAAGCCCTAGGCATTAGTCCACGGACAGTTGAGGTTCATAAATCCCGCATCATGGCCAAGTTCGATGTCAAAAGCCTTGCCGAATTATTAAGACTTGTTTTGCGAGGCGACCGACCCAAGCAACAGCGAAGTGGCTAAGCGGACAAAGACGGGGCAGAAGCAAACGGTCACGGACCCCGGCTCCTACTTTTGGGGGCTTGCCACAAGGCCGTCAATCAGCGATCATCCGCCTCGAGAGAGCGTTCGCAACCGGTTTTCGGTCGTCCATAACGTTCAAAGGATTGGGCAAACGCTTCTGTTTGGATCAATTCACAAGAACGCCCTCTCGTGGGAAGTAGCTGTCAGTGCGGAACACGGAGCCCTTTTTGGCTCTGCAAGGAGCTATCTTGCAACAAGACCGCACAAAACATTTCACATCGGTTGATGCTTTATTTTTGCTGTTTTTACTCGCTGTCCTTATAGGGGTCGCTTTAATTGGGCATTTATCTTATGGCGAAGGCATAAAAACCGAAACTGCCAAGGCCAACGCAGCGCAACTGAAAGACTGGTTTGATCAGCTTGAGGCTAACAGTGCCAAAGGCCAAACCAATCCCCTTGAGGCCTGCGCTGATGATGGCGAGAAAACCTGGGAGGGATGTCAGGCCGCACTTTTGAGCGAGAAAGGTCCGCTTGGATCGGCGAAAAATCCCTTTGACGCCGCTCAGCCGGTTTTGGGTGCCAAGTGCGATCGAAGCGATCTCAGTACCCGCGGCCTGGTCGTGGTTGAAAAGGGTACGCCAGCCCCTCCGGGAGCACCGCCTGCGATCAGTTTTGGCCCCATGGAGAACGGCGAGAAGCTATCCAAAGACCTGCCCCTGCGAATTCTTGTCTGTGACAAGGGCGCATACGCACTCAAAGTCGCAGAGGTTAAGCTGTGAATGACGCAACACAGGGCGGCGTTCACCACAAACACCATGCGCCGCCCGATTGGGGCACCGTGTCTTTTAGACACTGGCTGTATCGCTGGTTACTCGATACCGAAACAGAGGGCAACCATCAGGCGGCCGTTGATCGTTTCATCGCGCTACTGATTGTTGCAAACCTTGCAGCACTTGTTTTTGAGCATGTACCTGCCATTTATGGCCCCTACAAGGACTGGTTCCACTGGTTTGATATTGCTTCCATTGCGATCTTTACAGTTGAGTACCTAACACGGTTTTACCTCGCGCCGGAAGACCCGGAGTTCGCCAAGCGGAAAAACCCTCGGCTAGGCTATGCCTCTAGTCCTTTTGCGCTGATCGATCTTGCCGCCATCTTGCCGTTTTATCTAGCGGCCTTCATCAACATCGACCTGCGGATGTTGCGGGCGCTCCGTTTGCTCCGAATTCTGAAACTATTCAGAGTACTTATTCCAGCGGTCAAGGAATTTAAAACCTTAAACGAGGGCCGAACGTTCCGGCAAAAAGTTCATGCCTTGGTCTGGCCGGGCGAGTTTGGTGGACGGCTTCATGACTATTTTGACACCTTCATCATGATCTGGGTGGTGGTGTCAGTCACCGCGGTGCTACTTGAATCGGTGGCATCGATTCACTATGTGCTCAACCTTGAGTTCATTATTCTGGATACGATTGCAGTTGGTGTTTTCACGCTTGAGTACTTGCTAAGGCTTTACTCCGTTGTTGAAACCAAGGGTTTTCGCCATCCGATCGCAGGACGGCTTCGTTACGTCAAAACAGGCAATGCGCTTGTCGATTTGTTGGCTGTTCTACCCTTCTTTTTGGAAGCTTTCCTCCATCACCTGTTCGATCTGCGATTCTTGCGGGTCTTCCGACTCTTAAGGCTCTTAAAGCTCACGAAGTACACGGGTGCAACATCGACCTTGGTGATTGTCGTCAAGCGCGAATGGCCGGTGATGGCCGCAGCAACCTTCATCATGCTGCTGCTCGTGGTGCTCACAGCAAGCCTTGGCTATCTCTTCGAACATGAAGCGCAACCTGATAAATTTGAAAACATTCCGGCGTCGATTTATTGGGCTGTGATCACCTTGGCCTCAGTCGGATACGGCGATATCTCGCCAGTGACCCCGGTCGGACGGTTCATGACGATCATTCTCGCGCTGCTTGGCATTGGTATCTTCGCGATTCCGGCAGCGCTTTTGTCATCTGCATTCAGTGACCAGCTGCGCATTGAGCGAGAAACCCTCGCCAATGAGCTTTATGTCATGATGGCCGACGGTCAGATTTCGACCGATGAGCAGGAAGTCATCGACCGCGAGGCTAAGCGCTTGCACCTCAGCCGTGACGAAGTGAATCGCTTGATCGAGAAGGCAAGGCGAGAGCGTGAGGCTAAGGATGATCATACGGGGTTGACCATCACGAAGCTTGTTGAACGCCCTGAGATTGCCATTGAGCGGTATCGGGAGCTCGTGGGACAAATGCGTCAGATCGCTTTAATGGTCGATAAATCAAGCATGGACAAGCTGGTGGATGACCCGGATCGTACAACAGCTTTCGAGCGCAGGATTTGGAAATCACTTCGCGACGATACGACGAAGTCTTGAGCGGGATTGTTCCTGCTGGGAAAGCTAAATTTCGACTTTGCTGCCGAGTTCAACCACCGAGCCCATCGGCAATTTGAGAAAGTCGGCGGCAGCGCTTGAGTTAAGGTGCATCTGGGCGAAGAGCTTTTCTCGCCACTGTGACATTGCGCTACCGATGGTAGGAATGATGATGTCGCGCGACAAAAAGTAGCTTGTGGACATCGGGTCCATCGGTACACCCTGAGCTTGCATCGCTTCAAGCGCCAAGGGAAGATTGGGATCATTTTTGAACCCATAATTCACCAGCACTTCCCAGGCCTCATTGCCCAAGGCACGAATCTCAAGTCGCGCCTGTTCGTCAATCCAAGGGACCTCGTGATTGCGAACAGTGACAAAAAGATTATATCGGTGAAGAACTTTGTTATGTTTCAGATTGTGTAAGAACGCGTTTGGAACAATGCCGATCTGACTTGTCAAAAACACTGCGACACCCTCCACCCGAGCAGGCGGGCTGATGTGGACGGTGTCAAGAAACAATCCCAGGCCGATCGACTGATCACGCAGTGCTTCGTTTAATAAGCTTCTGCCATCATGCCAGGTTCGCATCAACAGATAGACAACGGCACCGATGGCCAATGGAAACCATCCCCCTTCAAGAAACTTGAGCAGGTTCGAGGCAAAAAAAAGTAGGTCGATGACAAAGAAAATACTCGTTGCCGTAATACACAAGGCCCATGGGTAATGCCAGGCGAATCGGATCACAAAAAAGGTCAGGATGGTGGTGATGAGCATATCGAGCGTGACGGCAATGCCATAGGCCGCTGCAAGATTTGATGAGGATTTAAAGAGCCCAACCGCCAAGACGATCGCAAAAAACAGGCCCCAATTCACAAAGGGAATATAAATTTGTCCTGTATCTTGCTCGCTGGTGTGAATCACTTGCATTCGCGGCAGATAGCCGAGCTGTATCACCTGCTTGGTCACGCTGAAGGCGCCGGAAATCAAGGCCTGTGAGGCGATCACCGTGGCGAGGGTGGCCAGCACGACGAGCGGTAGCAATAACCAGGGTGGCGCAAGCGAAAAAAAGGGATTCTTAACAGTACTCGGGTCGCTGAGCAAAATAGCACCCTGACCCATGTAATTAAGCAAAAGCGCTGGCATCACCAATGAAAACCAGGCAAGTCGAATCGGCTTTGGCCCGAAGTGGCCCATGTCGGCGTAGAGCGCTTCCCCACCAGTCACACAAAGCACGACCGCACCGAGCAAGACAAAACTTAAGCCTGGATTATTGAATATAAAAAGTAAAGCATAGTGGGGACTGATCGCCAGCAAAATCTCTGGCCTGCTTGCGATCTGAAAAACGCCCAGCGTAGCAATGGACAAGAACCATAACAAGGTGATCGGACCGAAAAATCGCCCGATACCCGCCGTACCCCTTCGTTGAAGCGCAAACAAAGCGAGCAAGATGATGAGCGTACTCGGCACAACGGCTTGAGTCAGCGCAGGAGAAATCAGCTCCAGGCCCTCAACCGCGGAGAGGACCGAGATCGCAGGGGTGATAACACCGTCACCGTAAAAAAGGCATGTCCCGAAAATACCGATAAGAAACAAGAAACGTTTCAATCCGGGCCTGTCGCCGACTGATTCGCTCGCCAGCGCAAGCATGGCGACAAGGCCACCCTCACCGCGATTGTCGGCACGCAAGACCAAGATAACGTATTTCAAGGATACGATCACCGTCAGCGTCCAGATGAGTAGCGACAAAACGCCGAAAATGTTTTCCGGATTCAGCTCAAGATGCCCTGCGCCGAAGATTTCCTTCATGGCATAAAGCACGCTTGTGCCAATGTCGCCGTACACAACGCCGAGCGCGGCCAGAGTGAGGCTCGCCAAACTTGAGCGGGACGCTTGCATCGAGGGTGGATTCATGTTGCGGTGCGAGACTTTGCGCCGGTTCGCAAGCTAGGTCAAGCCCTTACGGTATGATCAGGATCATTTTTCGTGTCGTACTAAAGCAAACCGTCCTAAACATTTTGGGAACGGTTTTTACATCCTGCCAAGCTGTGCGAAAATCAGTAGCTTTCCGATAACCACCGAGGATCCAAGGAGAATAAGGGTGAACAAGGGCGAACTTATCGAGATCATTGCGCAAGAAGCCGACCTCAGCAAAGCTGCTGCGGGGCGCGCCCTCGAAGCGATCCTCAGCAATATTGTTAAAACGGTGGCAAAAAAGCAAGACGTTCAGATCACTGGCTTTGGCTCATTTAAGGCCGTCAAGCGCCCTTCCCGTACAGGGCGCAATCCTTCGACAGGCGTTGCGATCAAGATCGCGGCAACCACAGTGCCTCGTTTTACTGCGGGCACTGCATTTAAGGCTGCTGTGGCAAAAAAGAAGTCCTAAGCGGAAAAACCGCCTGGCGTTCCCAGGCTGATACGAGGTGGGAAAGCTTCACTGCGGTGATGGCACAAAGCGTCCAGCCGAGATGTCCGTGCCCTGTGTTATAAAAAACATTAGGCCGAGATCCCTGGCTTACTCTTGGCATCATATTCGGCATCATAGGTCTTAAGCCTGCCCAAGGGGTAAGCTGACGCGTATTCACTGCAGGAAAGCATTCGTTGACCCAAGCTACCAAGGGCGAGATCCTGTCGGCACGAATATCGCGGTTAAAGCCATTGAACTCTGCTGTGCCTGCAACCCTGAAGCGCCCTTTTCCAAGCCTGCTGCTGACTAATTTGCTCGCATCATCAAGCAGGCTAACCCTGGGGGCCGCAGCGATGCTTGTTTCATCGTCGAGATGCACAGTGATCGAATAGCCTTTTACCGGATAAATATTCATTCGATCCCCCAGCATTGCAGCAAAACGCCTGCTTTCGACGCCGGCGCTGATCACAATGCCATCGGCCTCAAGGCGTTCACCACTGGCAAGCTTTGCCCAGGCACGGTCTGAATCACTGCCAGCATCGACAACCGAAGCATTGCTGCGAATCAAAACGCCTTTAGCTTGGGCTGCCTGGGCCAAAGCGTTTGTGAACCGATGAATATCGCCGGTGCTGTCGCTTTCGGTGTAAAAGCCCCCATAAAACTGACCCTGAAGGCTTGGCTCGATCGACTTCATCTCATCAGGACTTACCGCCACCCGGCTAAGCCCGCCTTTTGCCAACAGCGCGCTCACGGCCTGAGCATGTTTGAAACTCGCTCGATCGCGATAAACATGTAGGATGCCTCTTTGTTCGAGATCGAAGTCGATACCCTCATCGCTTGCCCACGCGAAGAGATGTTCACGCGCTGCGATTGCCAACGCTGCGGTCTGTATGGTGTTTTCACGATACTTAGGGATGTTTGACATAAATTCGGCGAACCAGCTCAGCTTGTGCCACGTCGGCCGCGGATTGACCAATAGGGGAGCGTCCGGCTTAAGCATCCACTTGATCGCTTTGAGAATGGTGGCGGGATGGTTCCAAACCTCGGCATTTGAGGCAGAGAGTTGTCCCCCGTTTGCAAAACTTGTCTCCATCGCAGGGTAGCGATGGCGTTCAAGCACTGTAACCTTAATGCCTAGCTTGGCAAGTGCATAGGCGGCAGTAATGCCCGTGACACCACCGCCAATGATCAAAAGCTGCTTTGACTTCAGACTCGACATGTTTCACTCCGACAGCGCATCGCGAGCGTTCACTCGCTTAGCCCCCTCTGTCCTGGACCTGAGAGATTCGTCAGGACTGCCTGCCAGTCCTGACTTGCTCCTTCGGTGGGATCGCAATCAAGATCCGCTCTTCAGAGTGTGTAGGTGCATCGGTCCGTTTTGCCTGAGAGATTCCGGGGCGGTTGCTCCTTCGGCGTCGTCAATACGAACTCTCCCGATGTGTCTTCGAAGATAGTACAAATCACAGATTCGGGCAAGCAGGCGCTTCACGCATTGTTGCAGCATGCGCACTGCAAGCGCTTCATCAACTCAGAAAATCGCTATTATTTTTTCATGAGACCCAGTGCTTCGATCAGCTTTTTTTCTGATTCGAGGGTTTGCTTGGCCCAGGTCAGATAATCCTCACTGTTTTTATACCAGTATTCCTGATCGAGCGTATCGAGCATCTTGATATGTTCCGAATCATCAAGCGCCTTACGAAAAGCATCGTGTAGGTGTTTTTGAATACGGGGATCCAAACCCTTCGGCGCAACGATGCCATAAGGCGAATTCGACACAATCCCATAGCCAAGCTCTTTGGCTGTGGGTGCATAAGACCAACGCTTGGTTCGCCGTTCACCAAAGGTCATCAATAAACGCATTTTGCCGGCATCAACATTCGGGCCCCAACCTGTGGCGTCGGATAAGGCATCGGTATGGCCGCCGAGGAGCGCTAATGTATTTTCTGAATTGCCTTTAAACGGAACATGAAGGAATTTCGCGCCCGTGCGCATGCCTAACTCCTCCATCACCAAATGCGGCGTGGTACCAGTGCCTGTATTGCCCACCGAGAGTTTTTCAGGGTTGGTCTTGGCGAATTCAACCATTTCCTGGATCGTTTTAAATCTTGAGTCCGAACGGACGGTGATGCCAAAGGTGTATCCGGTCAAACCAATGATGTAGGTGAAATCACGAATCGGATCCCAGGAAACCGGTTGCATGTGAGGGATTCGGAAAGCGCTCATGGGTAACTGCGCAAGCGTGTAGCCGTCGGCCTTAGCGGCAGCAGCCATCGTCGATGGCCCCAGCATACCGCCCGCCCCGGGCTTATTTTCAACGACAATCGCCTGACCAAGATACTTGCTGGCAACTTCGGCGAACTTCCGCAAGTGCCGGTCAGTCGATCCACCAGGTGGCCAAGGAACAATCAGGTTAATCGGTTTTGTCGGATATGCAGGCGCAGGCCCGCTTTGCGCAAGCGCAGCTGTCGACCCGAAAACCATGGCTCCTGTGCCAAGGCCCCCTGCGCTCAAAACAAGCGTAGCCTGAAGGGTGTGGTCCAGCCATGCTCGTCTCGAATACTTCGCTTGATCATCCTTTGCTAAATCCCCAAAGTCCACCATGGCTCGTCTCCTGTGATGACTGTCTTGCATCATGATTGTTTTACAAAAAATATTTATTAAAGGTGGACGCTATTGCCGGCCAAACATCGAAGCAACCGCTGATGCCATAACCTGACAGCCTAGCACCAGATCATCACGGTGGCTATCCTCGGCAAAGTCGTGACTGATGCCCTTGATTGAGGGAATGAAAAGCATGGCACTCGGCATAAACGCGGCCATGATACCCGCGTCATGAAAAGCACCGCTTGGCAGATGCATCCAAGCATCGGGGACATGTTCTTGTGCAGACTGCTCTAAATGCTGATAGAGCGCTTCGCTCATGCGGCTTGGCTTTATCGGCGCTCGTGCCTCGACAATCTCGATGTCAACACCGGAAGATTGCGTCATGAGCTCTCGAACCTCATGGGCAAGTGATGCAAAACGCTCAAGTTGTGCCTCATCCGCATCTCGAAATTGCAAGTCGAGCTCGGCATAGCCCGGGATAATCGAGCTTGCATTGGGAATGAGCTTCACGCGACCCATGGTCCAGACGCTTCGCGGTGCGGCATGAGCAGCGAAGCATTGATTGATGCGATAAGCAAACTCATAGAGCGATGTTGACGCGTCCCGCCGCAAGGCCATCATGGTCGTGCCGGCATGATTCTGTTGCCCCTTAAAAACAACTTTCAGTCCGCGCACACCGACGATATCGGTTACAACCCCGATACGCATCGCATGAGCCTCAAGCGTTGGGCCTTGTTCAATATGGGCTTCCAAAAACCCGAGATAACGCCCAAGATCCAGTTGTTCGCGCGGCGTACCCGATAGCCCTGCATGATTAAGCGCATCAACCAGCCTGACACCATCTTTGTCAACCGCATTTTGTACCGTAGGGTGGTCCAAACTGCCTGTCAGAGAACGGCTTCCCAGGCAGCCCACGAACCTTGACTCTTCATCCTGAAAAGCAACAATATCGACAGCAAGATGACGATGCGCTGCAGACTCTGAGAGACATCTTGCCACTTCTAAGGCATAGATCACGCCCATTGCACCATCGAGCCATCCGCCGGTAGATTGAGAGTCGGCATGCGATCCCATGAGTATGGCCTTGCCGGGATTTCTCGAAAACCCGAGCACATTCCCCAAGCCATCGATCAAACTCCTGAGTCCAGCCTGCTCAAATTGCTCACGTAACCAATACCGCGCTTGCATATCCGCATCACTAAAGGCCGGCCTGACAACACCCGTGGATTGCGCACCGAAACAGCGCAAACGATCCAGATCAGCAAGAAGTCGATCGGCATTAATCCTGAGCATGTTGTGATGGCCGTTTTGCGCGTTCAAGCTTGTGGTCCTCGTCGCTGATGACTGGCGCGTTTACTGACTGCGTGAAGGGCACCCGGCATCTTCTCTTCGCGTTCAATCTCGTGCACATCCCGAGCATCCACTCGTTGCAATGCTGCATTGCGTTGCTCCGGGTGTTGGCGCACCATCACCTGAGCAACGCTATAAGATCAGTCACGCTTTGTGGTGCTTTGGATCTCGCCGTTGTATAAGTTATGTTATTCGTAATTTTAGTTGCAACCAATCGGTGGCAGCACAAACCACTTAATACTGGACCCCCCGGGTGAGCGCACCGTCAACAACAAGATTTGTACCGGTCACAAAACTTGCCGCCGGACTGGCCAAAAAGGCCACCGCATTTGCCATCTCTTGGGGGGTTCCCATGCGACCCGTCGGATTCAAGTCCATAGCCTGCTTAAAGAGTGCGGGGTTGCCTTGCTCGATTTGCTGCCAAACACCACCGGGGAAGTAAGTGTTGCCGGGCGATACGGTGTTGGCGCGAATACCTTTGCCTGCAAGATGAAAAGCGAGCCCCTGTGTGTAGTGAATGATCGCAGCCTTGAATGCGCCATAAGGACCGGAGGCGAAGTCGATCTCCCGGCCAGACACGCTCGATATGGTCACGATCGCAGGGTGCTTACTCTGCTCAAGCCAAGGCATCGCGGCGTTAACCAAACGAACCGTGCCCATCATGTCCACATCAAAGCCCCGCTTCCAGCTTTCCTCATCGGCGGCGATAGCAAGTGCACTCACATTGGCAACAACAATATCGATCCCATGCATGGCCTGGGCAGCCTCCGCTACCCAATGAGCAAGCGCGGATGCATCGCCAATATCGAGGGCGCTTGCCTCAACCGCCAAGCCCTCGGCGCGCATTGACCCAAGCGCCTGATCAACTTCCTGTTGATTTCTGGCACAAAACCCGACACTGGCCCCCTCTCTAGCCAGCGTTTCCACAATAGCCCTGCCAATCCCCTTTGTGCCGCCCGTAACGAGCGCCTTAAGTCCATTTAAACCAAGATCCATCGACCTCTCCTAACAAATGTTGAAGCTAAAGCCAGTGCTAAACCAAATACTTCTTCAGAATCCCAGTCCCTACGGTGTACTTCGGATCCACAAAATTGCCCAAGCGTACAATGCCGCATTGGCTTAGCATCATGTAGGCATCCCAGCGATCAAAACCATAATCGGACGCCATCCAAAGCACAAGGTCTTTGTAGGCTATCCTGGTTGCATCTTCGAGCGGTCGCGCACTTCCGATCGTCATAAGCATGTTTTCAGTCTCAAGGCGTGGCCACTCGATCGACCAACGTTTAATCAGGTCGACGCGGATCGTGGTTGTGCTTGGATACTCGACAGCCGTACCACAGACCTCACCATCCCCCTGGCAAGCGTGCGCGTCGCCAATAAAAAGGCGCGCCCCTTCAGTGCGAACCGGCAAATAAGTAATGCTGCCAGGCCCCATATCTGGCAAGTCCATGTTGCCGCCATGCTGGTCGGGGGTGAGCGTATTGATCGAATCGATTTCCGGCGAACAGCTCAAAGTACCGATATGGGGTTTATAGGGAAGCGTGACCCGCTTACTCCAGTAAACGCCTTGTTCATCGACATCAATTTTTCTAACGATTTCCGGCAGGTCTTCTGCAAGCAAGGCGGTGAGCGAAGTGCCTGAAAGTGCTCCGAATTGCGGAATCATGGCGCAAGTACCCCGTGGGTTATCACCGCGAGGGATCATCGACTCGATGTAAACAGCGAGTACGTCACCTTTCTCGGCACCTTCAACCATGATCGGACCATTTTGCGGATTCACAAAAGGCATCCGCAAAACCTTTGAGGGAAGATCAGCCTCGGTTTTCACCGCGCCTTCAAACGCATCTTTTGTCTCGACAACCACCCGATCGCCTGGAGAAATCCTTAACACCTCCTTCGAGTACGGACCGATAGTGTAGTGATAGACGCCCTGCCTCGCTTCGTTCAAATCATGGGTCTGCGGGTTTCTCGCCCAACCCAAACCACGCTTTGCAATCAATGATTGCGCAAGCCATTGAGTCACTTGAGTTCTCCTTAGAAAAAATTTTGCTGCTCTTTCGCGCAAGCTCTTGTCATCAAGCGATGTGCTTATGGCTGATTGTTTTGAGCATTATTTTCGTGAAGCCATCCGCTCTAAAATATCAATCGGTACGAAATTGACAGCCTCTGTGCTAGCTGCCTCGGCAAGTTCAACGTATCGGCTGACAACCTCCTGTGGATCAAGTTGACCGACCGTAATCCGTTTTCTAAGAAAATCCATCGCCGCAAGGTCTTCCTCGGCAGCTTCAACGGGATTGAACCAGTCGCCTGGATCATTAGCCATCGCATCGTTGAAGCCCGTAGCGTAGGGGCCCGGATTGATCAGACAGACATCGACCCCAAATAAAGCGAGTTCTGCGCGAAGCGCGGTGCCAAATGCTTGAATGGCGTGCTTCGTCATGGTGTAAGGCCCTGAACCCATACCGGCGCGAACGCCGCCGATCGATGAGACGATCACGATCCGACCACGACGCCTTGCTCGCATGCCAAGCGCGATTTGCTGGGTGATGGCAACCGTCGCAAAAACATTGACCTCAAACACCCGGCGCAGACGATCAATCGGAATCAGCGACAATGGTCCGGTCTGTCCGAGCGCCGCATTCGCGAAAAAAACATCGACCTCGAGCCCCTTGACTTGTTCCCGATCTTCATTACGGGTGATATCAAGCTTCAGCACCTCAATCGGCAAGGCGGTTTGTCGGAGTGCTTGCGCCTGATCGTCATGTAGGACGGTTCCAATCACATGGTGTCCACGCTTTGCAAGTGCTGCCGCCGCACCAAGACCAAAGCCACTTCCAGCGCCAGTGATCAATATTCGTTTTGACATCGTGTCTTCCAAAATTTTTATATAAAAAAATGAAGGCGATCCGATAACCGCCCAGCTGATCAACCCAGCCTTAAAACATCAGCTCGGCAAACCGCGCATTAAGATGCTGGCAGCCGCAAGCGCAAGCCGACCCAAGCCGTTCGGCCAGGCGATGGTTCAAAAGGACTCGAGTTATTGACGATGAGACTCCCGACGTATCGTTGATCGAGTAGATTGTCGATTCTTGCAATCGCGGTCAATTGATTGTTGCCCAGCATAAAGCTTTGCTGCCATCGGATCGCCCAAGTATGAAATGCCGGCGCCGATAAAGTATTCAGATCATTAGCAAAACGCCGACCCAGGTGGCGCAGCTCAATGGCCGCAACGCGTGGCCCGTCCTGATAGCGCAATTCAGCAAAGCCTGCCAGATCTGCTGTGGCGGGCATCCAGCGCCCGTCCATCGGCTGACCAGCGACCGTCCAGTCCCCTTGATAGTGAGCCTTCATGCGCGTAAGGCTGATATAACTTTGCCAGTTCTCTTGCCACCGCGCAGTCCAAGAAAACTCAAGTCCATAACGCTCGGTTCCAGGCGCATTACGAAAACTATTCTGACCAGCCAAGGAACGGTCGACAACGATTTCGTTTGCACTGCGCACATGAAAGCTGATCAATTCCCAACGATGTCGATTTTCACTTCGTCCACGCCAGCCGAGTTCCCACTGTCGGTTGCTGCTTGCAGCAATCTGCGTGTTGAAACGCGGCAAAATACGGCTTGGATTGAGCGGATCGGCGACATAAGACACTTCGGCAAGCGTCGGGGTTTCAAAGCCCTTGCCCGTGCTCAAGAAGATTTGCTGATTGCGCCCCAGCCAATGCTGAATGCCAAGGACGGGGCTTGTCTGCTGGTATCGCACCTCGCCCGAACCGTCCTGTCGATCGTTAAGAAAGTAGTCTTTTGCCGAAAGTCGAATACTACCATTACGCACACCGCCATATATTCTATAATTTTCCGAAAGATCAGCCTGTACGATCCAAACCACTTGCGCAGAGACTGCGCGTTGATCTTCATCGCGGGTAATGTCGCCGAGCTTTTCGCCGAGCAAGGCACTGCCTGCCTGCCGTCGTTCGTTTGAACGTTCATGCTCAAAAGTCAGACTCGATTGAACTGGAACCGGGCCCATTGCAAAACGATTCGACAGTCGCAAACCCAGACCTTGATACGCGCGGTCAAGACCGATCCAACTGTTTGACGCCAGATACTGCAAATTATCGCGACTACCGGCAAAGCCATAAAGACTGAGATCCCAGCGATCAAACAGTTGATGGTCGATCGCTAGACCAAGCTGATCTTGCGCCGTTTCCTTTCGAACACGACGCTCTAATGTGTTCGTGCCAGCCTGACGCGGATCCAGTCGCAGCTGATCGCTATTGAGCCCTGCCGGGTCTTGGGCAAAGGGCTGGTCCCAGCGCTGTGCAACAAGTCGTAACTGGGTTGCCTCAGCCCATTGGTAGCGATAACTCGCTTGAAGCTGCTGCCTGGCCGCTGCGCTGTTAAGCCGGTAACCATCGATTGAAAAATCGCTGAAATCAACAAGCACATCGCTTTCACCTTGCTTAAACGCCGTCTGAACCCCATTTCTTCTTAGTCCGAGCGCACCAGCATAAGCGTCAGCCTGAAAATGCAGACCTGGTTCGGGTATCCGTGAGAAGCTTTGGATCACCGCGCCCGATGCATTCCCATAGAGCACTGCCATTGGCCCCCGCAAGACCTCGATACGCTCAGCAGAGCCAAGTGCAAAACTTGATGCCTGTCCCTGCCCATCTGGAATCGATGCCGGAATCCCATCACTGATTAGCTTTATGCCACGAACACCAAAGGCTGCGCGCGCACCAAAACCGCGAACGGCGAGTTGCGGGTCTTGTGCATAGTTGCCGCGGTCAACGGCCAGCATACCTGGCAGCCTCTGCAAGGCTTCCGCAGCTTGAACTCGCACCCCCGCTCCGTCCATTTGATCACTGCTGATCAAACTCAAGGCAGCCGGTGTATCCCAAAGCGGTTCCGGCCTTCGGCTTGCTGATACAACGATTGGCTCTGCCGCTGATGCAAGCTGTGCATGGACGGCTGGTGCAACGCTACCCGCCAAAAGCATCGCGTGCAGCGTCAGTCGGGTACCCATCACTTAATCTGCTTTTTCGAGCGTTATACGGTTTGAACCGTACCAGGACGCCACTGCCTCCAGATCCTGCTCTGAGAGCGACCTCGCGATCACCGCCATGACCTCATGGGCGCGTTTTCCGGAGCGATAGTTTCGGAGTTGCTCCATCAGATAATCGGGGTCCTGGCCAGCCAGATGCGGTGTACGGGGCGCCATTGAGATACCTTGCACGCCATGGCAGGCCGCGCAAGCCTGCGCAGCTCTTCGTTTGCCAAGATCCGTGTCAGCTTTTATGAGGCCGGGAAAGCTCCATAAAAAACAAATACTAATACCAAGGAAAAAAAATCTCATAAAACGCAATACCGTTATAAAGCGCGCAAGCTTTCTGAAACAACCAGACCGACAAGGGATTCGCAGTTGACAGGCCAGACTGCGAATCCCTTTCAAGGGCTTTAGCGACCAGCTCACACCCCATGCTTGGGGCCTAGCGGTCAGGGATCAACTCACTCGTAACTGATACGGTAGATCGCGCCCGCGAAATCATCCGATACCAATATCGATCCATCTTTCATCACAGCGACATCGACTGGGCGGCCACGATACAAGCCCGTTTCAGGATCCAAGAAACCGGAAGCAAAGACTTCCATCTTCCCGGCCTTACCATCTGGCCCGACTGGCACAAATTGAACTTCCGCGCCGCTCGGCTTGGTCCGATTCCAGGATCCGTGTGAGGCTACAAAGATGCCGCCACGGTACTTCGCCGGAAACTTGTTACCGGTGTAAAAAGCCATCCCCAACTGCGCCTGGTGAGCAGGAAACTCCACTTCCGGAAAAATCGCGCCTATAGGCTCAGGCATATCCTTCAAATCGGGCGCAGCATCAGAACCTGCCACCTTGAACTTGCCATTCCAGTAGGGAAAACCAAAATGCTGCCCGGGCTTTGTCGATCGGTTCAGTTCCCCGGGGGGGATGTCGTCACCAAGTCCGTCAACCTGGTTATCGGTCCACCAAAGCGAGCCATCTTTGGGGTTGAAATCCATACCGACGGAGTTACGCGCACCGATGGCAAAGACTTCACGCTTGCCGCCATCAAAGGGGTCCATCCTAATGATGCCGCCGATGCCGATCTTGTTATAAAGATCAATCTTTTCTTTGGCTTGGACATTAAAGGGTTGGCCTAAGGTCACGTATAGCATTTTGTCTTTGCCAATACGACAGGTCCTTGCCCCATGGTTGAACGACTCTTCCTCCGATGGGATCAGCTGACCCTTGGCGACTACTTCGATCACAGCGACATCGGGGCCTTCATAGAAGAACTCCGCAGCGGGAAAATTCAGGACACGGTTATGTTCCACCACGAGCAAAAAGCCGTCGGGAGTCCAGCAAACCGCATTGGGATTGGAAAACTTTAACGATGGCGCGAAAGACTTGACTTCGTCTGCAACGCCATCACTGTCCCGATCGGTAACAGCCCATACAGTCGTCTTGCGGGTGCCAACAAACAGCATATTTGTGCTCGGCGCAACTGCCATATGCCTTGCGTCGGGAACAATCGCAAAAAGGTCAATTTTGAAACCCGGCGGTAGCTTGACGCGCTTCAAATTCTCGCGAATGTTCGCGGCTTTTTTTCCGTCCTGTGGAACAGTTGGAATATTCAAGTCGGTCGTGGCAACACGAAACTGTTTCAAAGTTTCAAGCTTTTCTTGAGCAGTACTGACTGACGCGTAGCCAAACCCTGCTGCCAACGCCAAGGCGATGGCTCCTCTCTTAAGCAATTTCATCGTGCTTCTCCAAGCAATGTTGAAAAATATCGCCAGCTCAAAGGGCTAGCACTTGGCTCTACGACCAATTCATCACAACCGTCAAAGACTGGCTTTGAGCGCTGAGCGTATGGTAGCGATTGGGCTAAGGGAACAAAGCGCGTTTCAATAATCGCGAAGTTTGTTGCCTTCGCTGACAGTTCCCGTTGAATGGTCTGGTTCTTTGGACAAGCGGTGGATGCGCCTTCTCACAGAGATCAAGCTTAAAACCCAGGGTGTGCGCGATTTCGAATAAGCGCGCTTTGAGTGCACCCCTAAAGATACGCATCAACCCGCGTTGTGGTGCCACGCCTAGCACGATGCGTCGGCATTGAATTTGCCGCGCGAAACGGATGATGGTCTCGGTCTTCACGCCGAGTTCAATATGCTGTGAGTAGGGGATAGCTGCCGTCTCAAGCAGGCCGCGCCAAGGAGCGAACTCACGCTCGGCATCTTTTCGAATCACTGCCTTAACCAACGCCTCACCCAGATACATGCGAACGTGCCCGTTGTAGCGGGGCTGCACGGAAAGCAAAAGCACCCTCACGCCACCATAAAGGTGCAAGCGCTTCAACTGGCCTTGAAGCGCTTGCGGATCAAGACCCAGGCCGGTTGGAATCAGTACGGTTTGCATCGCTGACACCAACGAGGTCTAACTGGGAAGCAGCCTCCTCTTGAGCAGCCCGACGGGCTGCCAGCGCCCGTTTATCAAGCCACTTACCCACGACAACAACGGCCACCGCGCAAAGTGCAGGCGCCAGCCAATGAGCGAGCGCGCTATGCGAGGCAATATAGGGCTCGAGTACATGGTCGGCAATCATCATGTCGCCAGCAACCCAGCCCAAAAGCGCAGCGCCCCCAAGAATAATCGTGGGGAAGCGCTCCATTAATTTCAGAATGATCTGACTTCCATAAATAATCAAGGGAATGCTCAGCGCCAAGCCGATGATCAGCAAAACATAATTGCCTTTGGCAGCGGCGGCTACTCCAATCACGTTATCGAGGCTCATGATGAAATCAGCAACGAGAATGGTTCGCACAGCGGCCCATAAACTGGCGTGAGATTCAAATTCCCCCTCGCCCTGATCGGCATTGAGCATGCTTGCTGCTATCCAGAGCAATGCCAGTCCACCGACCAGCTTCAAATAGGGCAATTCCATCAACATGACGGCGAAAAAGGTTAAAACAATCCGCAACAAAATCGCTGCGCCACTACCAAACAGGATGGCCATCTTCTGCTGCTTTGGTGGTAATGATCGACTTGCAAGCGCTATCACAACGGCGTTATCGCCGCTCAACATGATGTTGACCACCATGATTTGCGCGAGTGCAACCCAAAAGGCCGAGGTTGAAATCATGTCCATCGACTAATCTCCCTGCAATGAATGCTTAGAGGCTAGCCTTTGAATCTAGACTGAACATCATCCCAATATGTCTTTGATATATTCTTTAAATGAATACAACATGAACATGTGCGCAAGGCGTTCGCTAGCGCTTGCTGCCTGACTAACGCATCTCAGCGCGCGATGGGGAAACAAACCTCGAAGCAGTTGCCTTGCCCATTTGTGCGGGGTCGAACCCGCAGGTCTGCACCGTGCAAGGACGCAATATCCTTCACAATTGCGAGGCCAAGACCACTGCCATCTTTCGTGGTCCCTGGGATCCTGTAAAAGCGTTCGAAAATACGGTCGCGCTCGGAAACCTGAATGATCTCGGCGCTGTCCTCCACAAGCACGCAAATCGCCTTGCCTTTAAAAAGGGAAACGCTCACTTGCCCACCGGTAACGCTGTAGCGAAGCGCGTTGTCGAGCAAGTTATCAAGCATCTCGCGAAGCCTCATCGGATCTGCGCTCAAAAAAAGGTCGGCATCGATGACTTGCACGCCAAAGTCCAAGTGATGAGCAATGGCACGTGGGGCCCAATCAAGCGCGGCCTCTTGCACCAGATGAGACAGGTTGACAGTCTCCATCGACGGGAGCAGCGGTGACTCGGGAGCATTGCGCAGATAAGCAAGCAATTGTTTGAGCATTCTTGCGAGCCTGGCTGCGCCTGTTTGCAAATTCTCTAAGGCCTTAATTTGTTGGGGGTCCAGGTTACTGCGTTGCAAGAGTTCGCTGTAGGTGATGATTGCTGCAAGCGGTGTTTTCAGTTGATGCGCTGCGTCGGCAATAAAACGATCCTGAAGTCCTCTGGCCTTACTCAAGCGATCCAAAAGTTCATCAATGGCTTCAACCAAAGGCATGGCCTCTGCGGGTATTTGGCGGCTCATGCTTTGAAGCCTCGCTTCACCCTTGAGCGAGACGATCAAACTTCCTAAACGGCGCATCGGCGAAAGACCATGGCTCACTGCTTGTTTTATAATCCATAACAGAGCGCCAAGCAGAATCAGTTGTGGCACAAGAACCAGTGAGTGAATCAAATGCTCAAGTTCAAGGCTGCGGCTGCCGTCTTCTGCCACCCTGAGCACCACCTTATTTGCATGGAGCGCAATCTGCATGATGCGCACAGGATGCTCGTCGAGCAGGCCGTCGTAAATCGTCCATTCACGCTGCGATTGATCTTTTGTCGTGGATTTTAGATCGGCTGTGCTTGGCGGCGGGATATTCACACCGGCGATGAGTTGTTTGTTGGCATCGTACAGACCTCGATAAACAAGCTGCTTTGGCGAAGCGTTAAACTGTCGCAGCAAATGGGGATAGGCAGCAATATCATCGGATTCAACTGACTGAAGCTGATCGAGACAGTCTTCCGCTACAAGCTGCAGCGCTTCATCATAGGCCTGCGCTGCAAAGCGATGGGCCATCTCATAGCCGATGAAGGCATCAACAAGAACCAATATAACCAATGGAACGATCAAAGCCTTATAAAGCCTTGATCGAATTGAAGCATGAAGCTCTTTTTGACTTACGGAAGGGGGTAAACCTGCATTCAAACTAGCCTCGATACGCCTCAAGCAAATAGCCCATGCCACGGATGGTCTTCAAATGCCATCCTGAAAAATCAAGCTTTTTTCGCAGTCGGTAAATCAACACTTCAACTGTGTTGGTGGCCTGACTGTCTTCCCAACCATAGAGTAAATCGAGTATTTGGCTTCGGGTAACGACGCGGCCAGCTCGCAAAAGTAATAACTCAACCACCGCAAACTCCCGCGCTGTTAAGTCCATCGCCACCTGATCCACAAAACAACGGCGCCCATCAATGTCAAGCTTGATGCGGCCCAATTCGAGCTCATTGTTTGCATGACGGTGCGCACGACGAAGCAAGGCCTTGACACGAGCATCGAGTTCACCGAGATGAAAGGGCTTTTGAAGAAAATCGTCAGCCCCTAAGTTAAGCAAATCGACACGATCCTCAATGCGCTCAAGTGCACTTAAGACGAGCACCGGCGTGCCGGCATGACGCTGCCTTAATCGCCGAAGGACATCGCGCCCATTCATCTTGGGTAGACCGATGTCCAGGACCATCAGATCGTAGTTGACATCACGCAACGCCTGGTCAGCAAGTTCGCCGTCTGCCACCACATCGACCTGATGGGCAGCCTCCGACAAGGCGATTCTGAGCGCGTCGGCAAGTAAAGCATCGTCCTCAACCAGTAAGACACGCATGACTGCTCACCGCGTATGCGCGGCGGTTAATCCAAGGCCGGTTCTTTGACACATGCCTTCATTTTGCCACCGTATCAGACCGATTGAAGCGTCGCTCAAACGCAAGCCATTTCAAGCGCCTGTTTCAATGCCGTGCCCATCATCCCAAGCGTAAGCCTTCGCTTGTTTAAGACTTGAAGCACACCGCGACGCTGGTACTCAGCCCAATCATCAGCGCCAAGTTCGCCGCTGAACACGATCACAGCGGTACTCGGACGCAAATGAGGTTTGATGCCATCCAACCATTGCAGTCCCGACATATTTGTCAATTGATGATCAAGAATAATCAGATCGAACCTTTCCTGACGGCACAGCCAATTGGCACGTTCGGCGGTGCTCGCGGTTTGCAGTCTAATGTTTGACTGAAGCCCGCGACAGGACAAAGTAATCATGGTGAGCGTGGTCTGATCGTCGTCGATAGCCAGTACGCGACGAATTTGGGGATCAAGTAACATCCTGGAGTTCCTCGTGATGGGTTGATTGAAATTGTGACAAACGAAGGTTTATTTCGCTAAGGAGCGAATAAAGCAAGCGGCGCAGACTCACTACAAGCTCGGCCTGTGTCCTGCGCTCCCTTTGGCTATGCTTGCAAGCACTTTCAAGCGCGTGAAAACGTTTGGCTGCATCACGATAACCCACGAGGCTGCATGCGCCCGCGAGCCGATGAAGATGCTGTCTGAGGGATTGGTCAGAGATATCAAGCGGTAACGCGACACAGCTTTGCACGCTATCTCGTGCAGACTGCAAGAGCGACTGCTGATCAATCAACGGAAATTCACTGTAATTTTCATCCCAAAATACTTGATCAAAACAGGTGCCGGTGTAACACCACTGGGCGATCGCACCCTCAAGCTCAGCACGGCGGTACGGTTTACCAAGAAGTTGATCAGCGCCCGCATCAGTGACCGCATCACGCTCGTCTTGCATCACGCTTGCTGTGAGCGCCACAATCGGTGCGTGGGCACAAAGAGACTCGCCCTGCCGAATCGCTTTGATGGCATCAATACCTGACATCACTGGCATTTGGATATCCATCAGAATCAGGTCAAAAGCTTTCTTATCGGCGCACACGAGTGCCTCGCGTCCGTTTTCAGCGATGGTCACATCGCAGCCAAGCGCCTGGAGATGGCCAAGGGCAACCCTTCGATTGGTCTCATGGTCTTCGGCAAGAAGAATCGACAGTCTTCGTTGCTCTTTGGGGCTGCAAACAGGCGGCGACTGCGGCCCTCTTGGTTCGACTTTTGGCATCGATATTAATAATAGTGCGATCGTTCCGAGACCTTCCATGCTGGAAAACCCCAGGGAACCGCCCATGCAGTGGACAAGCTTTGCACAAATACTGAGCCCAAGACCGGTCCCCCCGAAGCGTCTCGTCATACTATCGTCGGCCTGACTGTAGACCTCCCCAAGGCGCTCGAGTTGCTTGCGATTCATTCCGATACCGGCGTCACGGATTAGCACTGCACACCATGAATCACCAGCAAGTGGAAGCGAAGGCGCGGCTAGCCAGTGTGGCTTTTCCCAGCAGCTACCATCAAGGCCAACGCCGCATCGATCGAGGATCTCGGCCCACAAGTTATCGACCGAATCGCCATCACCTTCGCGAAGTGTCAGCAAATGAAGACAAATCGGATTTTGATTTGAAAACTTAATCGCATTACTGATTAGATTGTTCAAAACCTGGCGAAACCTGGTGGGATCGCCAAGACGGTAACCGATGTCTCGCAGACCGCAATGCACTTTGATAGCGGCAGACTCAGCGCGCGCCTGCTGCAATCGGATAACCTCAGATAAGACGCTATTGGGGTGCATCGGCAAGGACTCTAATCGCACACAGCCTTCCTCAAGTTTTGAAAGATCCAAGACATCATTGAGGATGCCCAAGAGGGACTCGGCGGATTGCAATAGGGTTCTGGCAAGGTCGGTTTGATACGGCGGCAGCGGCTCTTGCAGCAAAAGTTCCGCCATGCCAATCATCCCGTTCATTGGCGTGCGGATTTCATGGCTCATGTTGGCAAGAAATTGACTTCTAGCCCGGGCATGATGATTGGCACGCTCGGTTTCGCGCCTTGCTGCGGCCGATTCTGCCTTAAGGCGCTCAGCCAGAGCTTGCTTCTCCTGAAGCAGCGCCGCTTGCTCTCGTATCAGGCGGCGCAGCTCAAATTCATCGACTGCAATCTTCGCCAGATGATTCAAGACCCGCTGCTCTTGTTCGCTCAGGCTGCGCGGCTTGCTATCGATCACGCAAAGCGCACCGAGCCTTTGCCCATTGGAAACGGTTAATGCGGCCCCTGCGTAAAAGCGAATGCCCATCGAACCGGTTACAAGCGGATTGCTACAAAACCGCTCATCTTTTGTTGCGTCGTTGACGACCAACAGGCCATCGTCTTGTGCGATGGTATGGTCGCAGAATGCAATATCGCGTGCGGTTTCCTTGACCGGGATACCGCGTTGCGCAAGAAACCACTGTTTGTCCTCGGTGAGCAAACTGATGGCGGTGCTAGGAACGCCAATGAATTGCGCTGCAAGCTCGACGATGCGATCGAAGGTTTCGCTTGATCCCGACTCAAACAATTCATAGCGATTCAATGTATGAAGGCGAATGTGTTCGGCATCGCCTTCAATCGCTGATAATCGTCTCGGTCTGCTTGGTAATCCGACCGAGGCTTGCGCACTCAGGTCAATAGGCTCCCTCATGATATCTCCTTGTTGCATCGGGCAACCACAACTCATTCAAAGAAAAGCCGCCATGCCATACCTGTGATGGCACGCAAGCTAGAAGGCTCGATTGATTCATAAGTTATAGAGATTGTATTTATTCGAGAGGAGATTGGTGCCCAAGAATTTATCAAGTAAAAAGTTACGAAATCAAGCATTTTCTTGTTCTAGACATAAGAAGAAACCACCTCGGAAGACGCCTTCAATATCGAAGTTGAGGCACGCTCAGGCCATGACCGGCCCGGGAAAGTGAAGTCAACTGTCAATGACAAAGTCGATGGGGCGCGATATGACTGCGCTCTAATGCCTTGAAGCCCGTTTGAACACGAACGCGATAGGAAAAAAAAGCGGTCTCCGAAGAGACCGCAATCACCCACCAATGATGCAAGCCAGAGCTGCGTTCCAGCTACCGGAACGCACTTAATCGGTTTGCGTTCTGAGCGTATCGCCCTTTAGATTGGGGTAACGGACATGCTCGACAAGCTCCTGCACATCACGGCCAGGGGCTGCTGTGAGTAAGCTAACGATGATGATGACCGCAAAGCCAAGCGGCACCCCAAAGACACCTGCAGAGATCGGCTGAATACCCCACCAAAGTTCGATGGGACTTGTGACACCAAAGATGCCGCGCAGCCAGGGCTGTGTCGTCACCATGTAGTAAAAGGTGACAGCAAGACCGGCAATCATGCCCAGAGAAGCCCCCCATTTGTTTGCACGCTTCCAAAACACGCCGAGCACCAAGGCGGGGAAAAATGCTGCTGCCGCAAAGGAGAATGCTGCCGAGACCAGGAACAAGATATCAGCAGGCTTTTGAGCCGCAACATAGGCTGCCGCCAGCGCAACCACAAGCAACAAAGCCTTTGAGATGCTTACCCGTCTTGCGGTGGAAGCATTCGGGTCGATCATCTTGTAGTAAAGGTCGTGCGACAAGGCATTGGCAATCGTGAGCAACAGCCCGTCGGCGGTGGAAAGCGCTGCCGCCAAGCCACCAGCCGCAACCAAACCGGAGATCACATAGGGAAGTCCCGCAATCTCTGGCGTTGCCAGCACCACAATATCGCCACCGATTCGCATCTCGCCAAGCTGCAAAATCCCGTCCTTGTTGATGTCCACCACCGATAGCAGTGCGGCGTCAACCTTGGACCAATTCGCAATCCATGCCGGCAGCTTATCGAAAGGCGTCCCAACCAAAACGTGGAAGACCTCGTACTTCACGAGCACAGCGAGCGCTGGCGCTGTGAAGTAGAGCAAGAAAATAAAGAACAGTGACCAGCCAACCGATGCCCTCGCCTCACGAACCGAAGGTGTCGTGTAGTAGCGCATCAGAATATGCGGCAAGGCTGCGGTACCAACCATCAGACAGAAAATCAGCGCCATAAAATTTCGCCGCGAAGTATCGAAGGTGTCCTT
>DENJ01000050.1 GCA_002359635.1 Burkholderiales bacterium UBA2647 | reverse complement strand
TCGGGCATCATCATCATGATCGGTCAAATCGGCGGCCCCTTGGTCGCTGGCGCCTTTGCTGATCTCACCGGCCACTATCGCTCGGGCTTTACGGTGCTCGCAGGTCTAGCCGGTTTGGGCTCGGTGTTTTTCTGGCTCGCCAGAAAGCCCCAGGCACCTGCAAGCTAAGCATCTTGTTTTCGCGATGAAGCGTTTTGTAAACCTGTGATCAGGCGTTTTGCTGCTGCAATCACGAATCGGCTGCGCTTTTTAGCAGGCGCTGCTCCTTGAGCAAGGCCATGCCTGACAAGATGAGCAGACCGATCCCAAACCAGGCTACGTGGTTTGGCCAGTCACCCCAAACCCAATAACCGATCGCAACCGCAAACACCAGACCGCTGTAGCGAAAGGGCGCTACAAAAGACATATCCCCATGCCGCATGCTGTCAATGATGAGATAGTAGCCCAGCGACAAGCAGCAAGCCGCCGCAAGCAAACGCCAGAGCGCACCGAGACTAGGCATCTGCCAACCTTGAATCAAGGACCAAATCGCTGCGAGCAGCGTCACCGCAATAGCGGTCGATAAGGTAATGAGAATCGATGGAATCCGGGCTGGGATACCTCTTGTGATCATATCGCGCAAGGCATAGAGCGCAGTTGCCACAAGCGCCAGCAAGCTGTAGTGGTTAAAGCCCGCTTCGTGGGGCTGGATCACAAGCAGCACGCCGATAAAGCCCAAGACAACCACGAGCCAACGGAGCCAGTTCACCCGTTCTTTCAGCCAGAAAGCAGCCGCAAGCACCACAAAAACAGGCGTTGCCAGATTGATCGCTGTTGCATTCGCGATGGGTAAATTAAAAAGCGAGACCAGGTAAAGCATGGTTGCGCTTGCCTCAACCCATGCCCGAACAAGAACACGCTGATTAAAGGCCTCGTTGATCCGCTTCAGCACCCCCATTTGGCGCACGACGGCAAGAATCAAAGCGAGCGCCATCAATCCTCGAACCACGATTAACTGCGCAGCGGGCAGCTCGGTTGATACCTGCTTCACCAAAGCGTCATTCATGATGAACACCGCCATGGCGGCACTCATCGAGGCAACGCCACGGGCGTTTCCAGAAAGCGAGACGAGATGGGTTCGGATTGCCGCTAGCATGTAAGACTCACAGCTTACCTGCGAAGTGACGCGCAACCAAAAGGGACAGGCCATGCAAGCAAGCGATTCAGAGCTCACAAAGCCAGCGGCCGCAAGCTCACTGAAGTCTCCACCACGCCTTGATGGGAAAATTGCACTTGTGATCGGTGCCGGCCAGTCGCCAGGCCTAGGACTCGGCAACGGCAGAGCCTCTGCCCTGCTTTTCGCCCGAGAAGGCGCAAGCGTGATCGCCGCAGACATCGACCTGGATAGTGCTCAAGAAACTGTAGCCATGATCGAGCGGGAGGGAGGCACTGCCGAGTCTTATAAGGTTGATGCTGCGAGCGACGCGGAACTTGACGCACTGATCAGGCATTGCATGGCTCGGCACAAGCGAATCGACGTGTTGCAAAACAATGTCGGCATCAGCGTGGCGGGTGGTGATGCGCAGGTTGAACGGCTCAGCGAGTCGGTGTTTGACCACATCATGGCGGTGAATCTGCGCAGCTGCGTCATGGCCTGTAAGCGCGTCTTGCCAGTCATGAAAGCCCAGCAATCCGGGTCGATCATTAATATTTCCTCGGTCGCTGCTTACATGCAATACCCTTGGGTGACCTACAAGGCGAGCAAAGTCGCAATGATCGAATTCAGCAAACAAATTGCCTTGCAATACGCGGCCGATGGCGTCCGCTGTAATGTGATTCTGCCAGGGCTTATCGATACACCCATGGCCGTGGACACCCGTGCGCGAGCACAAGGTATAGCCCGCGAAGCGGTCGCTGCGCAGCGTGATGCCCAGGTGCCTCTTAAGGCCCGGATGGGAGGCGCTATGGATGTAGCCTATGCGGCACTGTTTCTAGCCTCCGAGGAGGCTCGCTTTATCACCGGTATTGCGATGCCGGTCGATGGCGGGATGTTGGCGCGGATCGGTTAATGGCTTGGCGCAGGCAGGCTTGCGATCAAGCTTGTTTTCACCTCGATGCCAAAGGGACAACGCTCGCTTGGGGCATGCTGCCAGCGCGCCAAAACCCGATCGAGACTCGCTTCGAATTCGCGCAAACTGCCGACAGCCTCAGCGTCCACACCATAAGCATGCATGAGTCCAACAAAATCCGGGTTAGCCAGCGTCGTGCCGCGATGCCGCCCCGGATAGTGACGGTCTTGATGAATCCGAATAGAAGCATATGAAGCATTGTTTGCGACAATAAATAGAACGGGCAACTGACGCTCAGCAGCAAGCACCATTTCCTGTCCCGACATTTGAAAGCAACCATCGCCGAGCAGACAAACCACAGTCCGTTCGGGCATACGCATTTGAGCAACAAGCGCTGCAGGTGTGCCATATCCCATCGCGCCAACCAGAGGCGCTAACAACCGTTGTGGGGGAGAGAAGCGCCAATGCCGATAAACGGGTGCCGCGAAAGTTCCTGCATCCAGGCAAATCAGCCAATCGGGTCGAGCACGCTGCTCAAGCGCCCTGACCACTTCCACAAATGAGAGGCCATCAGGGTAGTCAAGCGGCGGCGGCCATGCTGCCCATTGCTTCCGATGAAGGCATAAGTCTCGCTGCCAAGCCCGGCGCGCGTCGCATTGAATCACACCAGGCACACAAGCAATCAGTTGCGACATGATTTGTATCGGATCGGCAACAATAGGCCACTGCGCTGCGAAATGCTGGCCCACAACCTGAGGGTCGGGATAAATATGAACCAAGGTTTGCCGCGGCTGCGGCCAACGAGGAAATCGGTAGCCTTGCGTGGTGATGTCGTCAAGCAAAGTGCCAAGCGCCACGATCAGATCGGCCTGTTCAAAGCATGCGATTTGGGCTTGCGGGTTCGCTAAACCGAGATCGCCTGCGAAAAGTGGGTGCTTGTGGGGAAAAAGATCCTGTTGTCGAAAAGCAAGCACAACAGGACATTGATAGCGTTCTGCAAACTCGATCAAGACTTCTCGCCCCCCTGGGCGATCAAGATAACCCCCTGCGAGGATCAGTGGTCGTTTGGCATGACGCAGTTCATTGGCCAATCGCTGCGCGTCGTGATCACCCAGTACCGTGGCAGCGCTCGGCTGCAGCTTCCAGTCGGGCTGCTCAACCTGAGCCTGCTGGATATCTTCAGGTACCACCAACACGACCGGTCCAGGGCGGCCACTGCATGCAACCCTGATCGCCTTCCAACATGCGGCAGCGAGCTGACCGGGATCGGTAGGCTCTTCAACCCACTTTGCGATATCACCGAACATCGCCTTGTAATCGATCTCCTGGAAAGCACGTTTTCGCAAATCGGCCTTGGGTATTTGCCCCACGATCATGATGAGCGGTATAGCGTCCTGCTCAGCTGCGTGAATCGCAATCGCTGCGTGACTCGCCCCCGGACCGCGACTCACCATCAGCACACCGGGAATCTGCCGTAAACGTCCGTCGGCACAAGCCATAAAGCCTGCGCCTGCTTCATGGCGACAATTCACCACGTCGATTTGCGGAAAGTCACTCAGTGCATCAAGCAGGCCCAGATAGCTTTCACCGGGCACGAGATAAACCCGGTCAACGCCATGCTCGCTGAGAACCTTAAGCATGGCATGCGCTGCGCTGCCGTAGGGCTTTGGATCCAGATTCACCATGTCAATGCCCTTGCAGACCCGACTTGATCAATGGCCAAGCATCATTCTGATGTTTTGCACCGCAGCCCGGCTCGCGCCCTTGCCCAGGTTGTCAAAGCGGGCGACAAGCACTGCCTGTCGATGCTCCCCATGCCCGTAGACGCGAACCTCCATGCGGTTGCTGCCATTGGTGGCAAGCGCATCAATACGGCTGTCTTCAGTCGCTGCGGCGAGTTCAACCGCAGATTCCAATCCGAGTGCCTTAAAACGCTCGCTATCATAATGCGTTCTATAACATAACTCAAGATCGACAAGCCCGGGCCTAGCCGGCAGTTCATCGAGATGCAACGGTATAGACACCAACATGCCCTGTCTGAAATTGCCCACCGATGGCACGAAGATCGGCCGTCTCGAGAGCCCGGCATGCATCATGATTTCAGGCACATGTTTGTGTTTGAGCGCAAGTCCGTATAGCTCAAAAAGCGGTGCCCGGGACTGCTCGTAGGCTTCAATCATGCTCTTGCCACCGCCCGAATAACCCGAAACCGAATGAATCGAAAGCGGAAAATCCCCTGGCAGGATGCCCGACTTAACCAGCGGCGCGAGCAGCGCAATCGCGCCACTTGCGTGACATCCGGGATTACTCACGCGTTTTGCATCGCGAATCGCCTGAGCCTTCGAGGGCTCAAGCTCCGCAAAGCCATAAACCCAATCCGGCGCCGTTCGATGAGCGCTGGAAGCATCAATGATCCTGGGTTGCTGATCAAGCGGCAAAGCCTCAGCCATGCTTACCGATTCCCGAGCAGCATCATCGTGTAGGCAAAGAACAAGCAAGTCCGCTTCGGCCATCAAGGCCTTCTTGACATCGGGATTTTTTCGCTCAGCGACGTCGATCTGTAATAGCTCAAGCCGCGCGTCCTCGGCGAGCAAGTCGCGAATTTGCAGGCCGGTCGTTCCGGCTTCACCATCAATGAAGATCTTATGAGACATTCAAGCTCCCTCTTTGGGCTAGATCGTCGACACCCCTATTTTGCACCCGGGGCGCAATCCAGATGAGGCCATCGACCGCCACACAACCCTCCCCTTCAGCGCCAAGCATCAAGGGGTTGAGATCGAGGGTTGAGATGTTTTCAGCGGCGTTCGCATCATCCATCGCCGCAGCCACATGTCGTATCTGTTTCACCCAAGCGCCCACATCCAACGCTGGCTCGCCGCGCACACCATGAAGCAAGGGGCCGATGTTCAAACGCTCAAGTTTAGCGCGGATCGAGGCTTCGTCGAAAGGCGCCAGTAACACCACGCTATCCGGCATGGCTTCAACATAGAGACCGCCATCGCCCGCGAGAATAACGGTGCCAAAAACAGGATCACGCCTTGCCCCGATCATGACTTCACGCCGCGCCTTGATTTGCTTGGCAAGCAAAACACCATCGAGCGTAAGCCCAGTCCTCTCAGCAATGAGAACAATCTCTTGATAAGCCTCCCTGATCGCCTGCGGGGTTCGCAGATGCAGTTTCACCAAGCCAAGCTCGGACTTGTGTTGAACCGCCGCGCTGCAAGCTTTGAGCACGGCGCTGGAACCGGGCGCTTGCAGCTGCAGCTTTTCAAACCATTCAAGCGCCTGATCAAGGGACTGAACCACCGCATGGTCAACCACATTAATGCCTGCAGCACCCAACAAAGCCAAGGAATCCGCCTCATTCAGGCAGCGAAGCGCTGATGAGGACAGGTCTGCGCTTTGTGCGCTTTGTACGCTTTGCTCATGAGCGCGTTGTGACTGTCGCTTTGCTTGCTGTTGCCACCGCATGGCTTGCTGTTTTGCGTCCAAAGGCGAAACCCGAGCATTCAGCTGATTGAGCATCGACTGATGGGCCATGAGCTGCGATAAGGCATTGACCGCCTGAAGCTCGGTATCAAATACGGGCAAGTCTTGCGCTCGAAAATAGGCTGCAACGCTTGCTTGTGGCGCTGCGATGGCCAGCGGTTTACCCGTTGCCTTGCAAAGCTGTGCCGAGTCGGCAGCCATCGAGGCAATGTCATAGCCTTCACCTGCCACAGGCAGGCCGATGACAAAACCGTCAGCTGCTGGATCTCTTGCAATGACGGGGAGAATATCGCCAAACAAATGAGGGTTAGAGAGCAACGCTGCTGTGATGTCGATGGGGTTGGTGATCGTTGCAAATTTTGGAAGAATACCCGCAAGTGCTTCAAGCGTACCCGGTGCAAGCCTTGCCATACCCATCCCACGCTGACTCGCCGCATCGGCTGCTTGCACACAGGCGGCACCCGAGTTACTGATCGCGACCAATTTTTTCCCCTTTGGCCGCCATCCGCGCAAATAGACTTCGACAGCCGCCACCAACTCGACCATGTCGTTGGCACGCCATATACCCTGTGCTTCCAGAAAGGCGTCAACCACCCTGTCTTCGTTGGCCAGGGCCCCGGTGTGCGAACTCGCAGCCTGTTGACCTTCAGGCGTGCGACCCGCTTTGAGCGCGATCATGTAAATACCTTGCGCGCGGGCGATCGCTGCGGCCTCGGCCAAATGCCATGGGTCGGGTATTCCTTCGAGGTAAAGCAGCATGACCTTAAGTTCTGAGTCGCGGGCAACTGCTGCTGCCATCTCACAAACCGTCACATCGGCATCATTTCCTGTAGCGATCGAATAGCGTACGCCGATGCCACGCTGCCTGAGCAAGCCATAAGGCACGACGCTCATCGCCCCTGACTGACTGACCACCGCCACAGGACCATCTTCGGGTGCGGCCTCGATAAACATCGTGGAGAAGCTCGCCACCATCCCGTTACTGAAATTAGCCATGCCTTGGGTATTGGGTCCGATGATCCTCATGCCCGATGCTGCGGCGATCGCGAGCATGCGCGCTTGCCTTTGCTTACCTTCATCATCGGTTTCCCCGAAGCCAGAACTCATCACGATCGCATTTTTAACGCCTGCCTTTGCACAACTTCGCACCGACTCAATGGCAAGCTCACCAGGCAAAGCCACAATCGCAAGATCGGGCCTGTGATCCATTGCCTCGATCGATGGCGCCGTGCGATACGCTTGGATTTCAGAACGCTCTGCGTGAATCGGGATCACTGAACCGGCAAAGCCGCATTGCCTGAAAAACTTGAGCGGTCGGCCACCGATCTTGTTCGGGTTTTCCGAGGCGCCGAAGATCACGATCGACTGCGGATTAAAGGCTTTTAGCAAGGAGGCGCGACGGTAATCAGCCTCGGCATCGTGGGTGGGCTTCAAGCTCATAAGACACTAACTCCAGAACAGCTGCGAAAAGCAACGAACATGACACGAAATCAGGCAGGTCTGATGCATGCCTATTCCGTTTCCGGCAGCCCCGTGAACATACCAAGCAAGAGATTGGCCATTTGGGCGGAACTCGGCATGGCTCTCATTGACGATTGATCAAGCCCATGTCGATAATGAAGCAAGGTCTTGCAACCGCAAGTTCGATGCCGAATATTTAGGGGAAGTTCATGAAGAAGCGACGGACCGTCATTGCCTCAGGCATTGCTCTAATTGTTGGATTGGTTGCTTTGGAAGCACAATCACAAAGCCAGAATCCTAAAACCCACAAAATCGGCGCAATTCTTGCGATGAGCGGTGGCGCCAGTTGGTATGGCACGGTGATGAGCCAAGGCATTCAGCAGGCGGTCGCCGAAATCAACGCCAGAGGGGGGGTGAACGGTATGCCCCTTGAGGCAGTGATCGAAGATCACAAAAGCGGTAACGCTCAGGAGGCTGTGTCAGCCATGAATCGTCTGATGTCGATCCACGGTGTCAAAATGGTCATGACTTCATTTACCGCGCCAACGCAGGCGATAGCGCCACTTGCCGACCAAAACAAAGTCTTTTTGATCAATGGTGGCGGCGTATCGAACTCTTTGGTCGGCGTCTCAAAGTACATTGTTCATAACCGTTCACTGGCCGCTGATTTAGGCCGTGGTGCTGCGCTTCAAGCGAAGGCGCTCGGTGCAAAAAAGATTGCGGCCATTCAATGGAAGAATGATGCGGGCGACAGCATCGTGAAGGTGGTCCATCCGGCCTGGGAAAAATCCGGCGGCAGCATAGCCGCTGTTGAAGCGGTGCCGCAGGGCATTAGCAACATGGACACCCAAATCGCCAAAATCAAGGCATCCAATCCCGATGCCATCATGCTTTGGATGTTCAATCCGGAAGTCGGCCTTGCCCTCAAACGAATCCGTGAGTTTGGGATGAAACAACCGGTCATCGGTGTTGAGTACACTGGAAACGACGCCAAAGTTGCCGGCACGCATGGCGAAGGATATTATTTTCTTAACGATTATTTTCAGGCGACCGCGGACTATCCCTGGTCCATGTCTTTTGCAAAGGGCTATGAGGAGCGCTACAAGGCAAAGCCCGAGTTTTATGCTGCGAACTACTACGAGGGCGTTTATGTCCTCGCAGAATTGATCAAACGCGTGGCCGCCAAGGGCGGCACAGTCGATGGTGACACCATGAGAGCAGCTTTACAAGCCAACCCCAAGTTTGATTCGGTCTACGGCGGTCAGATGAATTTCCAGGAAAACGGTGTCGCCTCGAAAAAGGTTGGTCTTTTTCAGGTCAAAGACGGACAGAATCAATTCATTAAATATATCGATTTGAATTGATCGCCTTAAAGATCAGTTTTTTCGCTCGCCAGCGATTGGCCTAAGCGGCAAAGCCTCAATGGATTTGCTCGCACAGTTACTGGTTAATGGCCTTGTAAACGGCAGCCATTACGCGCTTTTGGGCCTGTCCTTTGGCTTGATTTTCGGCCCGACGCGGATCACGCACTTTGCCCACGGTCCACTGGCGACTTTAGCAGCCTATGTGGGATGGTGGGCAGCACAACGCGGCGTGCCGCTTGAGCTTGCTTTGCTTGCAGGTATCGGTTCAGGGGCACTTATCGGCATCCTCTGTTATCAGTATTTATACGAGCCTTTCGAGCGTTCCGGAAGCCCGGCCCTGGTGATACTGATCGGATCGCTGGGTCTATATATTGTCGTCGAGAACTTTATCGGTGCCGTGTTTGGCACCGACACAAAGGTTTTGCCAAATCCGCCAAGCCAGGTTTTTTTAATCGGGCCGGTTGTGATCACCCAGGTTCAAGCCATGCAGGTGTTCGCATTGATCTCGAGCGCGATTGCGCTGGGGCTTTTTCTTGGCAAAACGCGCTTCGGACGCGCTGTGCTCGCCATGAACGATAACATCGAGATGGCAAGGGTTGTAGGTATCGATACGGACAGGATTGCTTTGCTGGTTTTTGCACTGGGCTCAGCGATTGCCGCCTGTGCCGCCTTGCTGATACTGATGCGGGACGGCGCAAGCTCGCACATGGGCTTCAATCTTGTCTTTATGGGTTTTGTAGCGGTGGTGGTTGGGGGCATTGGAAGCTTGCGAGGGGCAATCGCGGGCGGTTACGCACTTGGCTTGGTTGAAAGCCTCGGGATGTGGAAGATCCCAAGTGAATGGCAAAGCTCAATTGCATTTGTGGTTTTGTTTCTTGTTTTGCTTTTTCGTCCTCAGGGACTTTTTGCTGGGCGGCAATAAGGCATGGACTATTTATTCCATATCCTTGTGAGCGTCGCGCTGTTCTCTATTCTGGCGACTTCGTTTAATTTACTCATTGGGTACTCGGGGCTGTTTGCGCTCTCGCATGCGGCATTTTTTGGTGTTGGCGCTTATGCGACAGCCATTCTGACCACCCAGCTTGGACTGGTGTTTCCCATACCCTTGTTGATTGGTATGATTATTACAGCGCTTGTTGGCATGGCCATCGCGCTGCCCGCGCTGCGCATCGGCGGCGATTATTTGGTGATTGTTTCGCTTGCCTTGCAGATGATTGTGGCTGCAATCATGCTCAATTGGACCGCACTCACCGGGGGCACCGACGGCATTCGTGGCATTCCTCGTGTTGTGATCGCCGGCTGGGAGCTAAACAATGCACCACGCTTTTTGCCGCTTGCTGTTTTCTGCGCTGCTTTTTGTTTTTGGATAAGCTGGAAAATCGGAAACTCGCCTTTCGGCAGAGCACTCAAGGCGATGCGTGAAAACGAGTCCGCCGTGCTATCTGTCGGGAAGAACGTTGTCGCCATGAAGCTCAGTGTTTTTGCGCTGGCCGCAGCCCTCGCATCGGTTGCGGGCTCACTTTATGCCCATTACGTCACCTTCGTATCTGCAGAGGGTTTTACGCTTGATTTGACGGTTTACGTCTTGGCAATGGTAATTTTGGGTGGTACGGGCAACCTTTGGGGTTCTTTGCTCGGCGCCGCCATCTTGACCATCTTGCCGGAATTGCTCAAATTTTTAGCGCTTTCTCCCGATGTCGCCGACAAAATCAGACAGATGCTCTACGGCATCATCCTGATTCTCATCTTGCGCATTCGTCCCCAAGGTCTGATACCCGAGACATCAAACCTTAACCTCACGCGGGATCCTGGGTATCGACCGGACGTTGGTGCCTTGGTTCACGCTTCACGGCTTGAAGGCACCGGTTTGGAGAAGCGCTTTGGGGGGATTGTTGCTGTCAGTGGTGTCGACATCAGCATTGAACCAGGTCGAATCACCGGCTTAATTGGTCCGAATGGCGCAGGAAAAACGACGGCATTTAACTTGTTAACCGGCTTTTTAAAGCCGAGTGCTGGCGAAGTTCGCTATCGCGATCGTCCCTTAACAGGCCTTAAGCCGCATGAAATTGTCCGTCTGGGCATCGCGCGATCTTTTCAGGATCTTCGTCTATTCACCCGCTTGAGCGTGATCGAGAATGTCATGGTCGCCATGCCAAGGCAGTCGGGAGATTCCTTATTCCAGGTTTTTTTCAACCCCTGGAAAGTACGACGCGAAGAGCGAGAGCATCTTGCCAAGGCGCTTGCGATCTTGAGCTTCGTTCAGCTTGAGCACCGCGCTTCTGACATCGCTTCCGATCTCTCATATGCAGAGGAAAAACTACTGGTCGTCGCCCGGCTGATGGCCACCGAGGCTGAAGTGCTGCTCTTCGATGAGCCCTTATCTGGTTTGTCGCCAGATACCCTGGAACAGGTCTTTCCGATTTTCCGCAAGCTGGCGGGATCAGGGCGGACCATTGCGATCATTGAGCATAACTTGGATGTCATTCGAAGCCTCTGTGATAGCGCGATATTCCTTGATGAGGGCAAAAAATTCGCCCATGATCGCCCTGAGGTCTTGATGAACGACCCCGCACTCGCGACACGATACTTTAAATAGATCGTTATAGGATGAGTTTAAGTCTACAAGCCCATGGATTGCGCGCCGGATACGGGCGTAAAGCAGTGGTGCACGGCGTTGATTTCTTGGCTCGCGAAGGGCGTGTGCTCTTGATGCTCGGTCATAACGGTGCGGGCAAGACAACCTTGGTGAAGTCCATGTTCGGTTTATTGACACCCATGGCTGGCGAGGTACGACTGGGGGGTCAAAACATCACCGCACGAAGTCCGGCGCAAAACGTGCGCGATGGCTATGCCTTCATTCCACAGGGGCACGGCATTTTTAGAAGCTTGAGTGTCGCAGATAACCTTTCGCTTGGCGGCTTTACTGAGCAGGATGCTGATCAACTCGCCGCGCGGCAACAAATGGTCTTTAAGCTATTTCCGATTCTTGAGGAACGCGCCGCGCAAATCGGGGGAACCTTATCAGGGGGGCAGCAACAGATGCTGGCCATTGGGATGGCCCTGATGCATGGACCAAAGCTGATGGTGCTGGACGAACCTTCTATTGGTCTCGCACCGAATCTCGTTGAAAAAGTGATGCGCAGCATTAGAGAGATTAATCAGACTTTAGGCACAACCATCCTCATCGTCGAGCAAAACGTCAAGGCCAGCCTGCCTGTGGCGGATGATGTTATTGTTTTAAAGACGGGATCTAAAGTCTACGACGGTCCTCCACAACCGCTACAAGATCCGGTTTTGTTGATGTCCTTGTTCTAGCGCGATTGCTGCGCTGAGACCCCAGCTGCTTCTAAGGTGCAGTGCCTCGCTGCAATCATTCAAGGCACAGCACTCGAATCCGGGAGTTTTGACATGAGAAAAGTACTGATCGCTGGTGCCTCGGGCTTAGTCGGTTACGCCGCAGCATGCGCCTTTATCGATGCGGGATGGCAGGTGATTGCAGTCTCGCGACGCATTCCTCCGGGTTTGGAGACAGCCATCTGTCTGCCGCTGAACCTGCGTGACCCAACTCAAATCCAATCACTCGAGCCACATCTGGATGGTCTGAGTCATGTGGTTTATGCAGCCCTTTATGAGAAGGAGGATCTGATTGCAGGCTGGCAGGATCAGGAACAGATGACCATTAATCTAGCGATGTTGCAGCATTTGATGGATTACCTCTTTTTGAAAGCAAACATCAAACATCTCAGCCTTTTGCAGGGAACCAAGGCCTATGGTTCGCATCTTGGTCCTATACCGATTCCTGCACGAGAGCGATTGCCGCGCCATCCTCATGCCAATTTCTACTGGTTGCAGGAGGATTACCTGAAAGCAAAGCGGTCTGATTTGGCAAGCACAAAGCCTTGGTACCTGACGATTTTGCGGCCGCAAGTGATCTTTGGTGAATCGACGGGTAGTGCGATGAACAGTATTCCGGCCATCGGCGTGTATGCAGCAGTGCTTAAGGACCAAGGCGAGGATCTGCATTTTCCCGGCGGTCCACAGCGCGTCTTTCAAGCGGTTGATGCCGATATGCTGGGCAGAGTATGTGTTTGGGCCGCGACCTCGCAAGCCGCACGGGATGAAGTCTTTAATGTGAATAATGGCGAGCCGATGGCTTGGGAAAGCGTGTGGCCGGCGATTGCCGACGCGCTCGGTATGGATCCGGGCCGAGCCAAACCCATGTGTCTGGCCGAAGCGATGCCAAAGCGTCAAGCGCAATGGGCAGCTTTGGTCGATCGCTTTAGCCTCAAGTCGCCCAAAGATTTAAATCAATTTGTGGGCTTGTCTTTCCAATATACCGATAGAAACATGGCTTATGGCATGGAAAATAATCCGCCGCCCCTATCAATCGTCAGCGGCGTAAAGCTCAATCAAGCCGGCTTTACCGAACTTGTCGACACCGAAATGATGTTTAGGCGGTTTTTCAAGAGATTTCAGGATTTAGAACTTATACCGCCAAAGGATTGGACCTGAAGGCGACCAAACCCTGCTGTTCGCCCCAGCGTTTCGGGTAAAGTCTGACGAGGTCTCCGATCTGCAGGGGACGGCATGATCGTTCTTTTACGCTATCCGGATCGTCAGGTGAAAAGCCTTCCTGGCTTTCCGATGGATCTTGAATCGCCATGAGACTGAACGCTTCACGCATGCGAACCAGCACAATCACATAAGGCACCAGCGCCTGGAAGACGGGGTCGGATGCCCGTCGAATGGCTGTGACCGCTTGAACATTCCCAACGCCAGCACTGTCTGCCCAAATCAAAGACTTTGAGCCACAGTTCACGCAGCGATACTTTGCAAGATTTTGCGGACGCTCACAGGACAAACAGCATTGGTAGCGAATCAAACCTACCGCCAGGCCTTCTACAAAAGGGGTTGCGCATCCTCTTCGGGCAATCGAGCTCATCTCGTTGTCAACTAACAAGCTTCGATGAGCAAGGAGACGTGGGCCGAAAGCACCCCACCATCGGCGTGTATGAGGGCGAGTTGTCTGGCCGAAATCTGCCTATCACCAGCAGATTCGCTCAATTGTGCATAACATTCTGCGATATGCGCCATGCCACCAGCCACGCCCGAATGACCAAAAGAAAGCAGACCGCCATGGGTATTCAACGGCATCTCGCCTTGAGCGTCGAAGTAACCCAAGCGTGCAAGTATTGCACTTTGCCCCCTTGGGGCAAGGCCCAGGTCCTCGAGCAGTATCGCCAAGGTAATCGTGAAGGAATCGTAGATCCCAAGATAGTTCACGTCGGCAACATCACAGCGTGCCTGTTCAAGAGCGCGCGCAAGACTGTCCCGCGCACCAAAGTCTTCAGCTGCCCGTATCGCACTCAGATGCTGATGTCGATGTCCTTGTCCTGCGCCGCGTAATCGTGCTGCAGGCCTGCCGGGATGCTCGGCACTTACAAGGATGGCGACAGCACCGTCAGAAATCGGACAGCAATCGAGCAATTTCAACGGCGCCGCTATTACTCTCGATTCAAGAACGTCGTCAACGCTGATGGCATGGCGATAATGAGCCTTCGGATGATGGATGGCATGAGATCGCATCAGCACCGCGAACGCCGCAAGATCGTCCTCCTTGAGTCCTGTTGCCGCCATGTATTGTGAAGCAAGCAGCGCATAGTAAGCGGGAACCGTCGTGCCATGAGGCACTTCATACACCGGATCACCAACCTGAGCCAGCGCAGCGATAGCAGCGTCTCGGCTCATGCCACTGAGACGGTTCTCGCCTGCAATCACCAGCACATGCCGGCAACGACCAGCCTTGATCAGATCGCCAGCAAGCATCAACATGCCAGCGCCGCTTGCGCCTCCCATTTGAATCCCATGGGCATAAGCGGGCGATAATCCATAACGTTCTGCAAACAAGCTTGCCAACATCAGATGCGGCAGATTCACTGCATAGCCACAAAGTAAACCATCGATTTGCCCCGGTTCAAGTCCCGCTTGATCCAAGGCCTCGTCCGCGGCCTTGGCCATAAGGTCGACAGTGCCAAGACCTTTGAGTTCCCCAAAGGAAGTGATTGCGGCAGCAGTGAGATAGGGCATCAGTTTTCGGGGCAGAATGCAACTTTGCACTGCATCATGCTTGCCAGCTTAGAGGTCGTCAATATGATTCATCCCGCCGCGCTTGAGCAACTGTCCGAAATCGAACCACAGCGTCCCAGCAACGATGCGGTGGATTTCGGACGAACGGCAGCGCTTCCTCGTTTTGAACCGCTGACTGAGCAAGGATCGATTAATCGCTTCGAACTCGATAAACAACTGCAAAGTTTAATGCGGGTTTACCTGGACCCGAGCCTGTGCGACGCGATTTGGCCCGCGATGCAACATATGGGCGCACTTGCCGGGGGAGCCCTCGATTCGCTTGCCCATGAGGCTGATCAGCATCCACCCAGCCTAAGTCACCGGGATCGAAACGGGTCAAATATCCAGCGCATTCACAAGCACCCTGCCTATCGCGATCTCGAGCGTATCGCCTTTGGGCAATTCGGTCTTGCCGCAATGAATCATCGCCCAGGCATTCTTGGCGCTGATGCACCTTGGCCCCCGGTTGCAAAATACTTATTATCCTATTTGTTTGTACAAAGTGAGTTTGGCCTTTGCTGTCCGCTCTCGATGACCGACTCTTTGTCGCGAACCCTCGCGCGCTTCGGACCAGCCGACTTGATCGCTCACTACCTACCCTTGCTTACCAGCACGGATATCGACCAACTTGCACAAGGGGCGATGTTCATGACCGAGCAAGGCGCAGGATCAGATGTGGCGCGTACAGCAAGCATCGCCCTTGCCGAGCCCGACCCGCACGCCTTAAGCAACGCCAGCGATCCGAATCAGATAAGCGAACCCACCTGGCGCCTTTACGGCGAGAAGTGGTTTTGCTCGAATCCGGACGCAGCACTGGCGATGGTCTTAGCCCGCACCGGCCCGATGGATTTGGGTATCAAAGCTGTATCGCTGTTTTTAATGCCCAAGACCTTACCCAACGGGCAGGCGAACCACTATCGGATCGTACGACTTAAAGACAAACTCGGTTCGCGCTCGATGGCCAGTGGCGAGATAAGCTTGGAGGGCGCCAAGGCTTGGCTCATCGGTGAGGCCGGCAGAGGCTTTGTCCAAATGGCCGACATGGTTAACAACTCGAGGCTTTCCAACGGCATGCGAGCCGCTGGGATGATGCGACGCGCAGCACAAGAGGCATGGTTCTTTGCCAAACACCGAAAAGCCTTCTCCAAGCACCTTGATCAGATGCCTTTGATGCGCAGACAATTGATGAAGATTCGTGTGCCGGCAGAGCAAGCGCTGAGCATGATGTTTCAAGCTGCACAGGCGCTTAAGCTTTCTGATGACCTGCGCGAAGCTGTGCCCCTGAAGCTGCAAGAACACAAAGAAGCCGAAAATCCTGCCTTTGGGATGGCCTACGGACTAACCCGCATCCTCACGCCCTTGATTAAATTTCGCGCCTGTCGCGACGCCCGCAAAGTATCCGGTGATGCCATGGAGGTCAGAGGCGGCTGCGGTTATATCGAAGCGTGGCCAGACGCCCGATTACTGCGCGATGCACATCTCGGATCCATTTGGGAAGGCACAAGCAACATCGTCGCTTTGGATGTGATGCGCGCCATTCAACGCGACCAAGGCCTTGAAGCACTTCAAGCGCACTGCGATCGACTGAGCGACGATATCAAGGCACAAGTCAGGTTTCCAAGACTTCAAGAAAGCTATGTTCAATGGCAAAGCGCGCAGGCAAGACTAAAAGACATGGTCCATGCTGCCGCATTTCAAGGGCGCGACGATCTCGCTCGAAAAGCGGCCTCGGGCCTCTATCACAGTGCAACATCGCTTTTCATGCTCTGGGAAGTCTCTCAAATGCCAGAAGGAAAAGCAGCTGACTTTCGATGCGCCGCCGCCTCGGCCGTCATTGCCCACCGACTTCTCGGGTCGAATCCCTTAAGCATCGATCCCCTTAGCGATACCGATTCTCATCTTTTTCGTTAGAGATCCTCGCAGCCTGTTGATTAAATCGGCGATCCAACATCATTTATGATCCGAGTCTTGCCTTGAGCGGGCCGGGTTTTGAGCCGCTCAGCCCCGACAACGCCTTAAAGAGATGAGCAGCTTATGACCGCGCGCACAAGAATTCATCGGCTCGAAGTAGCCACGAATTTATTCGATTTTGTCAACAAGCAGGTACTGCCTGGCACCGGCCTGGCGCAAGCGGTGTTCTGGGAAGGCTTTGACAACATCGTCCATGAGCTCGCGCCGAAGAACCTCTATTTGCTTGCGGAGCGCGACCGCATGCAGGCTGAGCTCGACAAATGGCATCAAGCGCATCCAGGCCCTATCGCAGATATGGACGCTTATCAAAGCTTTTTGCGCCAAATCGGCTACCTGGTTGACGATCCTGGCGCGGTCACTGTCAACACCAGCAAGATTGATCACGAAATCGCCCATCAGGCCGGGCCGCAACTGGTTGTTCCGATTCTTAATGCACGCTATGCACTCAACGCAGCCAACGCCCGCTGGGGATCGCTCTACGACGCACTCTACGGCACCGATGTGATCAGCGAAGCCGACGGCGCTGAACGCGCGGGCGGCTACAACCCTGTTCGGGGTGAAAAAGTTATAGCGTTTGCCAGGCAATTTCTTGATGAAACCCTCCCGCTTTCTAGCGGTTCGCATCAGCAAGCCCGCTACTACCGCCTAAGGCCAGGCTCTAGTGGAAGGCTTGAGCTTGAGCTCGAATTGGCAGACAAAAGCCTCGTTGCTTTGCAACACCCTGAGCATTGCATTGCTTATCAGGGCGATACAAGCCATCCCAGTTCGATTCTTTTCATTCATCATGGCTTACATATCGATCTGCAAATTGATCGCAACGCATCGATTGGCTCAAACGACCCGGCGGGCATACAAGACATCGTGCTAGAGGCTGCGGTGTCGACCATTCTGGATTTGGAAGATTCGGTAGCAGTCGTCGATGCTGACGACAAGGTTGCGGCATACGCGAATTGGCTCGGTATTGTTCAAGGAACGTTGAGCGAAGTAGTGAGCAAAGGCGGCAAAAGCTTCAAGCGAACACTCAATCCGGACCGACATTACAAGGGAACTGATGGCCTCGAGAAGGTTTTGCATGGTCGCTCGTTACTGTTTTTGCGCAATGTGGGGCATCTGATGACTAACCCATCCATACTTTATGACGATGGGAAAGAGATTCCAGAGGGCATTCTCGATGCGATGATTACAACGGCGATCGCCATGCACGATCTAAGCCAGATGGACAAATCTGGCATCCGTAACACAAGAACAGGATCGGTATATATTGTTAAACCTAAAATGCATGGCCCTGCAGAAACCGCTTTTGCATGCGATCTTTTCTCACGCGTGGAGTCAGTGCTAGGGCTTGAGCAGCATACCGTCAAACTCGGGATCATGGACGAGGAGCGCCGAACGAGCGTGAATCTGAAAGCCTGTATCGCAGCCGGTGCCTCAAGGGTTGCCTTCATCAACACTGGCTTTCTCGATCGAACAGGCGACGAAATGCATACGGCGATGCACGCAGGCCCGATGCTCCGGAAGGCTGCGATGAAGTCAACGCCTTGGATCACCGCTTATGAGCGCAATAACGTGCTGGTTGGGCTTTCCTGTGGTCTTCGCGGCAGGGCCCAGATTGGGAAAGGTATGTGGGCCATGCCGGATCTGATGGCCGCCATGCTCGAACAGAAAATCGCCCACCCGAAGGCTGGTGCTAATACCGCCTGGGTCCCCTCACCCACAGCGGCGACCTTGCACGCAATCCATTACCATCAGGTCGATGTTGCGGCCGTTCAGCGCTCGCTCGAGGCGATTCCTGAAGCAGAGGAGCGCCCGGCGATTCTCCGGGATTTATTGAGCATCCCGGTGAGCGCAAATCCTTCGTGGACCGATAAAGAAAAGCAAGAGGAAATCGAAAATAATGCGCAAGGCATTCTTGGCTATGTGGTTCGATGGATCGATCAAGGCGTTGGATGCTCAAAAGTCCCTGATATTCATAACGTTGGTCTGATGGAAGATAGGGCAACACTGCGTATTTCAAGCCAACATATCGCGAACTGGCTACGCCACGGTGTCGTGACTGAAGATCAAGTCCAAGAGGTCTTTGAACGCATGGCCAGTGTTGTCGATCAGCAAAACGCCGCTGATCCTTTGTACCGCCCCATGGCAGGGCAATTCAGCCGGTCGATGGCCTATCAGGCTGCTTGCGATTTAGTGTTCAAAGGCTTAGAGCAACCCAGCGGCTATACCGAGCCCTTGCTTCACGGCTGGCGATTGAAATTGAAAGCGCGGGATAAGCGCGAAGGGATTGTCTGACGATCAAGCAGGATTTGTCGGGCTGCGTTGCGGCCCGGCAGGCCGCTGACGCCACCACCGGGGTGGGCCCCGGCGCCGCAGAGGTAAAGGCCGCGAAGCGGCATCCGATAAGCACCCCAACCGAGTAGAGGTCGGGCGGCCCACAGCTGGGATAAGCTCATTTTCCCGTGAAAAATATCGCCGCCAATCAAGGAGAAATCACGCTCCAGATCGAGCGGCGAATGTGCGGCATAGCCAATCACCGACTGCCTGAAGCCCGGCGCGAAATCCTCGATCACTTGAAACACGGACTCAACAGCGACTTGTTTCTGTTTCTCGTCCCACAATGAACGACCAGGCAGATGGCGCCTAAAGTGCTGACAAAATAAACTTGCGACATGACAACCTTCGGGTGCAAGCGAATCGTCGACCACACTCGGGATAAGCATTTCAACAATCGGCCGATCTGCCATGCCTTTGTCCACGGCGTCGCGATAGGCCTGATCCATCCATTGCAGGCTCGGGCTCAAAATGATGCCGCTTGCATGATGAGGCCCTGCTTCGGGATGCGCGCTGAATCGAGGTAACGCACTCAGGGCTATGTTCATGCGAAAACTACCCGATTCGGATCGGTAGTGTGTCATGGCGGTTTGAAAATCACGGGGCAGATCGGCAGTTTCGAGCAGTTGTTGGCTCATGATGAGCGGGTGCGCATTGCAGGCTAGCACTTCTGCTTCTTTGATCGCTCCAGATTCAAGCATGACTCCCAGCACGCGATCTTGCTGACTTAAAATGCGCTTTACCGGCGAATCGCGATGCAGTCTTACCCCGAGTTGCTCGCATGCCGCTACCATCGCCTGCGTGATCGCCCCCATGCCGCCAATAGCATGTCCCCACTGACCTTGCTTGCCATTAACGCCGCCAAAACAATGGTGCAACAAAACATAGGCTGAGCCCGGCATACGCGGTGTAGCCAGATGTCCGACCACTGCATCGAAGGAAAACAAGGCCTTGACCGCATCGCTCTCAAACCATTGCGACAAGAGGTCTTCAGCACTATCACACATCAATCGAAGCAAGACCTGACGGTCTGCTGCGCTGAGCCCGGCGAGGTCCCGAAGCCTGGCCAGCATGTCGGCGCCACTCAATAGCCAGTCGTGCCAAGATGTTCCTTGTTGCCAGGCAGGGGGCGCTTCCCTGGCCAGCCGACCCAGTGCGTTTCCCATCGCTTCGAGTTGAGCAAAATAAGCAGGCAGTGCCAAGGCATCTTTTTCTGAAAGCTTTGCAAACGAAGCCTGGGTTGATGCCAGTCCACCGCCAGCGCTCAGACTCCGCCCATCTTCGAGCGGCAAAAAATTCGATAAGGGTCGCTCAACGATTCTTAAACCCAATTCGCGCAAGCACATATCCTTGATGATTTGTTCATCAAGCAAGCTCACGGTGTAGCTTGCAATCGAGTTACGAAAACCAGGATAAAAACAATCGGTGATTGCCGCCCCGCCAAACACGGTTCGCTTTTCATAAACATCGACGCTCCAGCCCGCCTTTGCCAAATAAAAAGCACAAACAAGACCGTTGTGCCCTGCACCGATCACAATGGCGCGACCAGACTCTGTAGCATGCCTTTTCATCAACGATTCACAAAGCAAAAAACAATGCGTATAGTGCCAGCCTTGACATGGCGTATAAAGTAATCTTCTTTGGCGGTACTGGTGATCTGGCGTGGCGCAAGCTGATGCCCGCGATGTATGAGGCTTTCAGACACGGTGCGCTGCCATCAGAAGGAAGCATCCTCGCCGCCGCAAGAGAGCGTCACGACGATGCCAGCTATCGCAAGTGGCTTGGAGATCGTTTCGCCGAACTGCCATGGAGCGAACCCTTTTGCAGTCAGGCTTTCGCGCAGTTTGCCAAACAATTGCATTATCTGCCGATGGACCTCGCCGATCCTGAAAGCTATACGAGGCTTCGCGACTGGATTGACCGGGAGGCAGCCGATGCTGTTGTCATTTATCTCGCGACCTCACCCCAGCTCTTTACCCAAATCTGTCTCTCACTGGGCAAGGCAGGCTTAAACCGTCCATCGATTCGCATCGTTCTAGAAAAGCCACTCGGGCACGATTTGAAGTCGGCCATTGAGATCAACGAAGCCGTTCTTTCGGTGTTTAGTGAGCAACAGGTTTTCCGAATTGACCATTATCTGGGTAAGCAATCGGTACAAAACTTGATCGCTTTGCGTTTTGGTAATTCGCTTTTTGAGCCGCTGTGGCGACGCGAGTGGATTTCGAGCGTCCAGATCACGATTGCCGAAGACCTTGGGGTTGAAAAACGTGGCGCTTATTATGACCATAGCGGTGCCTTGCGCGACATGGTCCAGAACCACCTCTTGCAATTGCTTTGCATGGTCGCGATGGAGCCGCCGTCAAGCGACGACGCTGATTCGGTGCGCGATGAAAAACTCAAGGTCTTGCGCAGCCTGAAGCCCTTCAGTGCGGCCGACGTTGCACAGTATGCCGTCCGTGGCCAGTATCGGGCAGGCAGTATCGCGGGCATACCCGTGAAGGGCTATCGGGATGAGCCAGGCGTCGACCCGGAAAGCAGCACTGAAACCTTCGTCGCGATCCGAACTGAAGTCGAGAACTGGCGCTGGGCAGGTGTTCCTTTCTTTCTTCGGACCGGTAAGCGCCTGGCAACACGGGGTGCTGAAATTGTTATTAATTTTCGACCCGTACCCCACCCGATTTTTCAAACACCGCTAGGCTCTGAAAACAATCGCCTTGTCATTCGGCTCCAACCCGAGGACTCGATCGAACTTCATTTGCTCGCCAAAGCGTCTCGCCGCGACAGGGCAGAACAAGGCCGGCTGGCACCGGTGGCCCTGGACTTAGACTTTAAAGAGGCCTTTGGAGCCCAGAGCATCGAGGCTTACGAGCGATTACTTCGCAAAGTGATTGCGGGTCGCCTCGATCTGTTTGTGCGCTTTGATGAGCAACGCGCAGCATGGTCATGGGTGATGCCCATTCTTGATACCTGGGCCCAACACCCAGAAACCTGCAGACCTTATGCCGCTGGCACCTGGGGTCCACCAGCAGCCAGTGCCTTGACCGCCCGAGAAGGGATTACCTGGCCCGAGGAGCGCTAGCCTGCAAAGGCTCTCGCCAAGCTTTGTGCCTGACGCGCTAAGTTTCGAATCACCGTCCAATCCGAGTTAGCAAGCGATGTGGCAGGGATCATCCAGCTGCCACCCACACAGGCCACATTACTTAAGCCCAAATACCCCACAGCTTTTGCCGCATCAATACCGCCTGTTGGACAAAATAGCGTTTCGGAAAACGGGCTCGCCAGTGATTGGACAAGCGCTTGACCGCCGATCGCTTCAGCGGGGAAAAGCTTCACAAAATAGAATCCATCACGATTTGCCTGCATCAGCTCGCCCGCTGTCGCAACACCTGGAAGAAGATCAAGCCCCTGCTCGCGACAAGCCGCACCAAGCGCCTGGTCGTAACCCGGACTCACCGCAAACTGCGCGCCGGCGTTCACCACCTGGCGCACTTGCTCAACAAGTCTTAGGGTGCCTGCACCGATGAGCAAATCCGGAAAGCGGTGCCGCAAAGCGCTGATGGCATCCAGTGCACATTCGCTTCGCATCGTGATCTCCAGAACACCAAGTCCCGCCTCGCAAAGCGCTTGCGCGAGCGGCAACGCTTGGTTAATGTCCTTGATTACGATCACCGGCACGACAGGACCGCGCGACAACATCGCTTTGAACACTGCTGGTAGCGCCGAGCCGTGTTTGATTTGACTCACCAACTGCATGCTCCTTGTTCTGCATTGGATAACTGTTTCCTCAGACGCTCAAACAAAGCCCGCCCCAGACTGCCCTCATCGGCTTGCCCTGGCCCATCTGCTTGCGCTTGAGTGCTGTCGCGTCGTTGCTTGAGTTCACCGTCGGGCACAAGGCATCGCAAGCTTCCCTGTTTTGGATCGAGATGAATCAAATCGCCGTTGCGAAGCCATTGAATAGGCCCTGAGTCCCGCGCTTCAGGCCACAGATGAATCGCTGCAGGTACCTTACCCGATGCGCCGCTCATCCGACCGTCGGTAACCAGCGCCACCCGAAATCCTTTTCTTTGTAATACCGAAAGCGGTGGCGTGAGCTTGTGTAATTCGGGCATCCCATTCGCTTTGGGCCCCTGCCCTCTGAGCACTGCCACAAAATCACGCTCGAGCTCCCCAGCCTCAAAGGCACGCAAGAACGCTTCTTGGGTTTCGAAGACCAAGGCAGGGGCACATAGCTCCCAGTTGGTCTCGGGAACCGCAGACGTTTTGATCACGGCGCGCCCCAAATTACCCTGGAGCAGCCGTAACCCCCCCTGCCGGTCAAAAGGGTCCGAATGAGGACGCAGGACGGCCTCGTTTGCACTTTGTCGACTGACAGCCTGCAACCGATCGGCCATGCGCTCCCCGGTCGCGGTGAATACCTCACCAAACAGCAATCCTGCATCGAGAAGTTGTGCAAGAATATATAGCGGACCGCCTGCAGCCTGCATGGCATTAACATCGGCCTCGCCATTCGGATAGACCCGCGCAAGAAGCGGCGTGACTTCCGATAAAGCATCAAAGTCGTCCCAATCAATCAAAATACCTGCAGCCTTGGCAACCGCAACCCAGTGAATCAAGTGATTGGTCGAGCCGCCTGTTGCCAATAAGGCAATCATGGCATGCACAATCACCCGCTCATCGACCAATTCGCCAATACCTAAAGCCTTTACACGACCAGCACGCACAGCGTTAAGTTGATCGATCAGACTTGAAACAGCCGCCTCATCAAAGCGCAGTCGCTCAATGCTCGCGGGCATCGCAAAGGCAGCGCCCGCCACATGCAAACCCATGGCCTCCAGAAGCATCTGATTGCTATTGGCCGTGCCATAAAAGGTACAGGTACCAGGTGCGTGGTAAGCCTGTGATTCAGCATCGAGCAATTGCTCACGCCCCAGGAGGCCCTGAGCGTAGCGCTCACGGATCGTACTTTTTTCCTGATTCGATAAGCCCGAAGGCATCGGTCCTGCAGGCATGAATAGCGTCGGCAAATGGCCAAAATGCAAGGATCCAATGAGTAAACCCGGCACGATCTTGTCGCAAACGCCAAGGCATAAACTGGCATCAAAGACCTCATGCGAAAGCCCAATCGCCGTCGCTTGGGCAATCAGGTCACGCGATAAGAGACTGAGTTCCATACCTCGGCGTCCCTGGGTAACACCATCGCACATCGCCGGCACACCGCTTGCAAACTGCACGCTGGCGCCGCGCTGCGCAGCCCACTGCCGGATACGCTGAGGGTAAGCGGCATAGGGCTGATGTGCAGAAAGCATATCGTTATAAGCGCTTATGACCGCAAGGTGAGGCGCACGCTCCAGCCTTAGTCTGAGCTTATCCGCGGCGGGCATCGCCGCCCAGGCGTGCGCAAGATTGGCGCAACCCATGCTGTCACGGATCGGCGGCCTGCGTCGCTCGGCGGCAATTTGCTCGAGATAGGCGTCTCGCGTCGCCTGGCTGCGCCGCTTAATCCGTGCTGTCACTGCTTCGACACGAGGATGCATGCTTTAACTCCATTTTTGCCCTTTGATGCCCGTCCCAGCCCCGGGGGGCGAATCACCATGTCCGGCACTTAAGATTTTAGGGCGAACTTACAAGCGCAAACTTGGCGGTATCGATTGATGACACAATAGTCGCTTTGCTGTCCTTTTTCGGGGCTTTCATGCTGGCTTTTCGCGCTAAGGCGTTCTTTGTTACCGCTTTTCTGTTTAGCCCTTTGCCTTGCGTGGCCCAAAACAGCGAAGCGCCGTCCCAATCCCCCAAGCCTGAAACTGGCAATCGGATCGAAGTGCGAGGGCAAGGACTCAGCGACGAGGATCAACGCCGATTTTCAACCGCCGCCAAAATCGTCATCGGACGGGAACAAATCGAACAATTCGGCGATTCAAATGTTTCAGAAGTTTTGCGCAGACTGCCCGGCATCACCTTGGGTGGTGCGCCAGGCCGCGGCGGCCCACCTCGCATGCGCGGTCTTGGAGCAGGCTATACACAGATTTTGATCGACGGTCAGCGCACCCCGCCCGGGTTTTCGATCGACTCACTGACACCGGAGCAAGTCGAGCGCATTGAGATTTTGCGTGCACCGACCGCTGAGACCGGTGCACGAGCCATCGGCGGCACGATCAATATCATTACCCGTGAAGGTTTTGTCCGCCGACTTAATGATCTGCGCCTTGGTCTTGGCCTGGAAAATGGCCGCGCCTCGCCGGGCTTATCATGGACTTATAATAACAGTAACGATCGTTGGATTTATAACCTGTCTCTGAGCAGCTTTTTTGCAAACCGCCAGGAGCGCGATGCTGCTGAAACCCGGGATGTCAGCACTGACGACGAACAAGTTATTCGCTCTCAGCGCTCAGAAACGTTTAGCGTTAATCACCGCTATGGCCTCAATCTCACAGCCCGCCTGCAGCAGCGCGGCGGTATGGGTGAGACTTTTTTGCTGATACCGTCGATTTTTCATGCCCAAGGTGACAACAAGCGCTCATTCAGCTTAAAGCAACTCAGTGGCAGTCCCGATCCGGTTGCCTCCCCGTTTTACGATGTCGGTCAAAGCGAGGGTCGTAGCGACTTTACCGTGGGCAGGCTCAATGCCACACTCAGACGCAACCTGGGTGCTGGCACCCGGCTTGAACTCAATGGCGCAAGCTCGGCATGGGTCAATCGAAGTGACAATGCGAGGCAGGAATTCAATCGGGATGGACGCCTGCTTCGAACCGCCCAGGAGGATAGTCAGATCGAAGAGCAAAGCTTGACCTTCAGCAGCAAGCTCTCAAAAGTGCTCGACAATGACCATAGTCTGGTTGCAGGGCTTGAATGGGCGCCGACCTGGCGCGAGGAAAGCAAGCGCCAAACGCAAGATGGTTTACCGATCCTGACTGAGTTTGGCGATAACCTCAAAGCCAGCAGTCAACGGCTTGCCGCCTACGCACAAGATGAATGGGCTGTTTCGCCCAATTGGGCTGCCCATGCGGGACTGCGCTGGGAAGCGATTCGTACCAAAGGCGAAGCAAGTGCGGGCATCACCCCGGAGAATCAATCGTCCGTATGGACACCGCTGTTTCACACCGTCTGGAAGCCCGATGAAAAGGCGCGGGATCAGGTTCGACTCAGCCTCACACGAAGCTATAAGTCTCCCACCCTGGCGTCTTTGATAGCCCGGCCAGGTGTCGACCCGCGCTACCCTGTCAGCGGTGCAAATACGGTGGTTAATCCGGACCGTGCCGGCAACCCGAATTTGCGACCCGAACTTGCCACCGGTGTTGATCTCGCTTTTGAAAGCTACTTACGCGAGGGTGGCAGTGTCAGCATCAATCTCTTTCATCGCGAAATACAGGACTATATGCGTAATGTCATAAGTCTTGAAACAGTGAGTTATTCCCCTGCGCAGCGATGGGTCAGTCGGATGCAAAATGTTGGAGAGGCCTATACGCAAGGTATAGAACTTGAAGCGAAATTCAGGCTTGATCAGATTTGGTCCGGCGCACCTCGTACCGAAATTCGCAGCAATCTGAGTCGTTTCAACTCTGAAGTGAAGTCGGTACTCGGACCCAATAACCGACTCGATCAGCAGCCGCGTTTGACGGGCAATATTGGCCTTGATCACCGTTTCCGGCAAACACCTTTACGTCTTGGCGGCAATCTGAACATCACACCTGGTTTTGAAACGCGTAGCGAAGAAAGTGCCATATTGCGTACAGGCCTCAAACGGGTATGGGATGCTTATGCATTATGGATTTTTTCACCAAACTCACAGCTGCGCTTGAGCGGCAGCAATTTGCATCCCATCGACTTTGTGACGACAAGGTCGCAGCTCGTCGGCCCCTTAAGGCAGGAGATCACAAACGTCAACCAGTCTTATATTAACTGGCGTATTCAATGGGAGTTTAAGCTATGACAAAACCGGAAGATTCGAGCCAACCGCGGCCCATGCGTCCGCAAGCGACGGCAAGCGTGCAAGTGGACGAACAGCAGTTGCGCTCAACCTTATGGTCCTTTGATATCGGCGCCGAAACAGGCTGGCATGTGCACCAGCACGACTATCTGGTGGTGCCTGCTAGCGACGGCGAATTGCTGATTGATACTGGAACCGAGCAACTTCGCTTCCCGCTGAAAGTCGGCCAGTCGTATTTTCGAAAGGCCGGGGTTGCCCATAACGTGATTAATGGATGCGATCACCCGATTGCCTTCGTGGAGGTCGAACTCACACAGACCCAGATCGCGCCAGCATGAATATCTCGGCTCAGACCTTCTGGATTGCGGTCGGCTTTGCCGGTCAAGCGCTCTTCTCCGCTCGCTTTCTTGTGCAGTGGATTGCGAGTGAGCGCGCACGAAAAAGCGTGGTACCGAAACTTTTCTGGTATTTCAGTATCGCCGGTGGTGCTACCCTCTTTGCCTATGCGGTTTGGCGCGAGGATCCGGTGTTCATGTTCGGACAGGGTTTTGGGCTTATTGTTTATGTGCGTAACCTCTTGCTGATTCGACGCGAAGGTGATCAGCAGGATCAAGACCAAAGGCCCCCAAACCAGGATCCTAAGGACACTACGCAACGTTGATTCGTTAAACGGCATTCACGATGAGAAAGTCACTCGCCTTATCTGTTTTGGATCAGAGTATTGCCACGGCCGAAGCACCGCAGTCGCAAGCCATTGTCAACAGCCTTGACCTTGCTCAATATTGTGAAACGCTTGGCTACAAGCGGTATTGGGTTTCCGAGCATCACAACAGCGACAGTATTGTCGGTAGCGCACCCGAAGTGCTGATGGCTGCGATCGCTGCAAAGACATCGAAGATTCGTATTGGCAGCGCCGGTGTTATGCTGCCCCACTACGCAGCGCTTAAAATTGCAGAACAATTTAGAGTCCTTGAAGCGCTTGCTCCGGGAAGAATTGATCTTGGTCTGGGACGCGCGCCCGGCTCCGATCGACTCACCGCCATGGCGCTCAATCCTTATGGTTTAGGTGCCGATCAATTCCCCAACCAGATCCTGGATCTGCAAGCTTGGGTTAGCGGCACCGCACTGCAGCCTGATCACCCCTTTGGAAGCGTGAAAGCGCATCCACAGGGCCCGACTTGGCCCGAGATGTGGATCCTCGGCAGTTCCGATTATGGTGCTCAGCTCGCCGCCTATTTGGGACTGCCTTATGCCTTTGCCTACTTCTTTTCTGAAGGTAGCGGGGTTGAACTCGCCTTAGATTTATATCGGCGGCACTACCGGCCCAGCGCGCGCTTCCCGGAGCCCTATGCGACGATCTGCGTCTGGGCACTTGCTGCTGACACCGAGGCGGAAGCCAGGCATTTGCTCAAAACACGAGAACTCTGGCGGGTTGGCTTTGAGCAGGGAAAACGCAACCCCTTGGTCTCGCCAGAAGTAGCGGCGCGCTATCCCTACAACAGGGCTGAGCAGGTAACGGTTGATGCTTTAAGGCGCAAGGCAATGGTGGGGAATGCCCATCAGGTTGCTGAAAAAATAACCAAACTCGCGACCGAGCTTGGTCTCGATGAAATCGTGATCAACACATGGACCCACGACCATCAGGCGAGAAAGTACTCTTATCGGCTGATCGCTGAAGCCTTTGGTCTTAGCTTGATGCCAAGTCTAAAGGCTATCGCCTGATTTACTGATCGTAGCCGGGATTTAATCGATTCAGACGGCGAAGCAAAGCTGGCCAGACCAGGACACTTGCGTCCATGCCAGCTGTTGCTTTGCTCACAGCCTGTGCTGTTCCTTCGAGAATATGTCGGCGGATGGTTAGCAGCTCAGCGCCGCCTGCCTGGGCCGCAAGCTGAATCTGGCAGGCCCGCTCCAGCGTAAACATCGCCAAATAAGCAGCGGCAATACTCGTCCCAACCGTCAATAAACCATGATTACGCAGCATCAGCGCTTGCTTTGAGCCCAAATTGGCCTGCAAACGCTTTTTCTCATCATCACGTACGGCAAGTCCTTCGTAGTCATGATAGGCAAGACCCGCCAAGACAACCGAGGCCTGCTGGGAAATAGGCAACAAACCCTGTGCTTGGGCAGCGACAGCAACACCGGCGGTGCTGTGGGTGTGCAAGACACAGATCACGTCATCGCGTGCCGCGTGAATGGCAGAATGAATCACAAAACCGGCTGGATTCACCGGATAGGCGCTGGGCGTAACAGCCTGACCCGCCATATCAACCTTCACAAGACTTGAGGCAGTGATCTCTTCAAACATCATGCCGTAGGGATTGATCAAAAAATGATGATCGGTCTCGGGAATGCGCGCAGAAATATGAGTGAAGACCAAATCATCCCAGCCATGGAGGGCAATCAATCGATAACAAGCCGCCAAATCACAGCGCAATTGCCACTCAACCTCAGAACATGCCAGTCTCATGCCCACCCCCTCGTTAAAAAAAGATCGATGCTTTATCCATCAGTCGGCCTGATCCCGACATACTGGCGCCCAAGGGTCCCGATCCTGCCGTGTGCAGCTCGCGCGACCGGTTAGCATAGGCGCTGTCTCGCATCTTCAAGGAAATCGACGTGGCACGCATAACGCTTTTCGCTTTTGACACCCCAAACGCACGCAAGATCTCGGTTGCATTGGAGGAAATGGAACTCGACTACCGGGTCAAAGTGGTGGATATCACCAAAGATGAGCAGTTTGAACCGAGCTTTTTAGCGATCAGCCCCAACAATAAAATCCCGGCCATCACCGATCTTGATGGTCCCGATGGTGAACCGATTCATGTCTTCGAATCGGGTGCGATCCTCTTATACCTGGCTGAGAAGACCAAGCGCTTTTTGCCGCAAGACCCCAGGCAACGCGTTCAAGCCTACGAATGGCTGATGTTTCAAATGGGTGGCTTTGGTCCGATGCCGGGTCAGGTCCACCACTTTCTTGGTCTCGAGAAAATCGAAGACCAGCGCTATGGTTTACAACGATTCAGTCGCGAAACCCGGAGACTCTACGCCGTAATGGATCGTCGCCTGGCCGCAACAGCCTACTTCGCCCAAGAAATCTCAATCGCCGACTTTGCGATTTTGGGGTGGGTGTGGCGCCATCAGCGCCATCAAGTCGATTTGGCCGACTTTCCAAATGTGCAGGCATGGTACCAAGGCATGATGGACCGGCCGGCGATCAAACGCGGATTTTCGGTAGCACTGAAGTAAGCCGCGAGCCTTCGTAAGCCCTGACCCTGCAGGCTTTCTTGGCTGTATGCAGCAAAAACCATCAGGCGGGGGCCTCATTCACAGGCCCCTCTTTTTTTCTGCACGCATCCGCCGAATCACTTGTTGAGCAGCAGGCAACCACTGAAGCGTCAACCATCGACGCCAAAGCAAGAGCCCTCTTGCCCATTCATCGGCAGCGTAAGCAAGCCAAATACCAGCGAGCCCCCAAGCCCAGTGCACACCAAGCAACCAACTACCGCCTGCCAGCAAGAGCAGCACGGAAGGAATCCCAGAGTAAAGCGGATACCTTGTATCGCCTACCGCTCTGAGCGAACCCAATAGCACCAGATTGAAACTGCGCCCGGTTTCAAGCAGCACCGAGATCCAAAGTAATCGAATGGCCTCGCTACGGATGCTCAAGTCCTGGGTTAACAGTGGTACCAACCAAGGGCCCGACAGTGCAACCACGATCGACACAGACCCCGCAACGAGCAAGCCCGCCCAGGTCACACGGCGCACTAAGGCGTGGGCGCGCTTCAAATGACCTTCACCGACCAGGCGCCCGACCAGAATCTCAACCGCGAGTCCCATCGCAAAACCCGCCAGCAAGATCACGGTATTGAATTGCAACACATAGGCCTGTGTGGCGAGCGATCCTGTCCCAAGTTGGGATGCTGCCGCGATAGAGGCCATGAAACCAAGGCGCCACACCCCGTTCTCGGCCGCACCGGGTAGTCCAATGCGCAAAATCGCGTAGCAGGCGGCACGGTCAAGTGTCGGCGTCGTTAGCCAAATGTGTTCAATGCCGAGATATCGCTCCCAGCAACGGGTGAGCAAGACGAGACTCAGCAAGCGTGAGAGCATCGATGCCATGGCAAAGCCGCTCAGTCCAAAGCCGCCCTCCATAAGCAGCCATGCCATCAGCCAATGGAGTCCGTGCATCACGATCATGACGCGTAAGCTTTGCACTGCAAAGAGGTGGGCACGCATGACCGAGGCCATCGCTACCACCAAAGCGTCGAGTAAGACGCATGGGGCAAGCCATTGCATCAGGGGTCTTGCCTGCAGGCGGACCTCCTCAGGCACCTGGAATTGAATCAATAACTGATCCGATCCAAACCATAAAACAAAAGCGGCAAGCAGCCCCATGACAAAGCTTGCCACGAGCGCGGTTCTCGCCGCGACTTCTGCAGCGATGGGATCCTGATAGCCAAGTCGCTGAGAAAGCACCACGCTGATGCCAGCGCCCACCACACGAAAGAGCAAAAAGGCCGTCTGGAAAAACTGCATGGCAAGGGCAAAAGCGGCCGCCGAGGCATCGGCCATCTGTCCCGCCAGGACAGTCCCAAGAACGCCCGCTGCAACGCCCAAGCTGAGCTCGAGCAGCAGCGGCAGGGCTAAGCGCAACAAGGCGGCGATGGTCGTCTCATAGGCGCTGCGGACCGTCGGCGTGCAGATCGTCAGGGTGCGGACCGGCGCGGCGCGGATCATGTCGAAAACGATCGTAAATCACCCCGGCATTGAACAAATCGTTGATGGCCTGATCATCAAAACCAAGTGACTTCACCACGTCGGCACTGTGCTGGCCCAACCAGGGCGCAGGACGGCGAATCGAGGTTAACGCGCCGCTGCTTTTTACCGGCGAGCCCATCGTCTTGATGCTTCCCATGATCGGATGCTCGATTTCAAGGACCATGTCCCGGGCCTTGATCTGTGGATCGTCAAACACTTGTTCGTAGCCATAGACTGGTCCGCCTGGGACTGCGGCAGCATCGAGCGCTTCGACCCAATACGCCGTCGGGTGCTTGACAAAAACGGCTTCGATATCGGCTTGCAGGGCGTCGGCATGTTCAACCCGAAGCGCATTGCTGGCATAACGGGGATCTGCAAGCCATTGCGGGCAGCTACAAACCTGATCACAAAACGCGCGCCAAAGCTTTTCGTTATTGGCCCCTACGGTGACATAACCGTCGCCGGTTCGATAAGCCTGATAGGGTGCAGCGCGGCGGTGCCGTGTACCCATCGGGCCCGGAAGCTCACCCGCACCGAAGAAAGCGCCAAACTCCCATTGGGACCAGGCAAGGCCCGCCTCAAGTAATGAGGTCTCCACATACTGCCCCTGCCCAAAACGCAGTCGACTGATGTAGGCCCCCAAAATCGCATAAAGTGCGGTGACACCGCTTGCGATATCGTTCATCGCGATCCCCACCTTCGCGGGTCGACCGCCCGGCTCTCCGGTCATCATCATGATCCCCGACATACCCTGGGCAACAATATCGTAGCCACCACGGCTGGCATAGGGTCCGGTTTGGCCAAAACCAGACATCGAGGCGTAAACAAGTCCCCGGTTATCGTTGCACAGTCGCTCATAATCAAGGCCAAGTTTCTTCACCACCCCGGGGCGAAAATTCTCGGTGACGATGTCGGCGCTTTTCGCCAATTGCTGCACGATGCCAAGACCCTTTGCCGATTTCATATCGATGGCAAGGCTTCGCTTGTTGCGATTGAGTACAGTGAAGCAATAAGATTCGCCTTGGATCTGAGGCGTGAAGCCGCGTGAGGTGTCGCCATCAGGAAACGATTCAATTTTGACAACATCGGCACCCATATCGCCAAGCAACATGCTGCAATACGGACCAGCCATCACGCTGGTAAGGTCCAAAACGCGAACGCCTTCAAGGGGCAGTGCCATGATTCGATTCTCCTTCATTCATACTTCGTGAATTCATCGCGTACATTCAACAACAGGAGTGAGACCCATGCAAGTATTAATCCGGCGGCAATTTTTAAAACAGACAGTTGCATGGTCTGCGGGTGTCGCCTGCTTAAGTCAAAGTAATCTCGCCTATGCCATCGATCTCACCGTCACGCACTTTGGCCAAGGCAT
>DENJ01000060.1 GCA_002359635.1 Burkholderiales bacterium UBA2647 | reverse complement strand
TTTTTAACCGAGCCTCGTTGCAAAAACTAGCGTGAACTGGCTAACGTCATATTTGCCAATTAGCTGCTTGACCGTCACAGAATCATTGGACTGCATCAGCTTCAATTACGTCACACCGCTGAGTCTCCCGAGGAATCCAAAGGCGTTTTGTTCATAAGGCTACTTGCTCAAAGAGCTTAAGTACATGCATTCGGCGTGTTCCCGCCATGGGTTCTAAGACATCCACTCCAAGACCACCGAGCCAACAGCATATGTCAGCAGTAGCTTAAAGCCTAAGCGGCTCGCAGCGCCAAATCTTATCAACATACTCAGAAATGGTCCGATCAGAAGAAAAAGGCCCCATCGCAGCGATGTTAATGAGACTACTTCGACGCCACGCCCTCGGATTTGCGAAATGGCTATCAACCCGCGCTTGAGCATCAAGATAGCTAGCAAAGTCGGCAAGGACCATGTAGTGGTCACCCCACTTCAACAATGCATCAACGAGGGGCTTATAACGATCGGCATCGTTACGACAAAAAGTTCCGTCTTGCAAAGCGTTTATGACAAGCTTAAGCCGAGGATTCGTATCAAGTTCATCAAGCGGCGTATGGCCTGACGATCGACGTTCTTCGACCTGCTGCGCATTGAGTCCGAAAACGAACATGTGAGGATGTCCGACGCGATCCAGAATCTCAATATTGGCACCATCAAAGGTGCCGATTGTTAGCGCGCCATTGAGGGCAAGCTTCATATTTCCTGTACCGGATGCCTCGGTCCCAGCCGTTGAAATTTGTTCCGATAAATTTGCTGCAGGGATTAATTGCTCCGCAAGACTAACACCATAGTTTGGCAGGAACAACACTTGTAGGTAGGGGCTGACCGCCTTATCCCGGGCAATTGTTTCGCCTACATCATGGATCAATCGGATGATTAGCTTCGCCATGGCGTAAGCAGAAGCGGCTTTACCGGAAAAAAACACCGTACGCGGCGCGAATTGTCTGAGATCTGGCGTTCCCGATTGGTCGCGAAGCCTAAGGTATCTATCGATGATTTGTAGAACGTTTAACAGCTGCCTCTTATATTCGTGAATTCGCTTGATTTGTACATCCCAGAGACTATCCAAATTAAGCGGGATCTCTGCTTGAGTTTTATACCACCGCGAGAAGCTCAGTTTTCGATGTTGCTTGATCGCATGTAAGTTTTCCAGCGTAGCGTCATCGGCAAGAGCCTGGTTAAGCGACTCAAGTTGCATCAAGTCTCGGCGCCAACCTGTTCCAATCTTGCGATCAATAAACTGCGACAAATCTGGATTTGCCTGAGCTAACCACCGTCTTTGGGTAATCCCATTGGTCTTGTTATTAAATCGATCGGGCCACCGCTTATGGAAGTCCTTAAAAATGGAGCTTGCCATCAAAGCACTATGCAACTGGGACACGCCGTTTACCGAATAGGACGCAACGACTGCGAGATTCGCCATCCGAACACTTCGCTCCCCATCTTCTCGAATAAGTGACATACGACGGATCGAATCGGCATCAAAGCCTAGTGCAATTAGTTCCTGGATGAAGGCTGCGTTGATATCAAAGATGATCTCAAGATGCCTTGGAAGCACTTGGTCAATAAGATGAACCGGCCAGGTCTCCAATGCTTCATGCATTAAAGTGTGGTTAGTATAGGAAAAAATCTTCGTACACTGGCTCCAGGCTTGATCCCAGGACATATCGTATTCATCAATCAGCAACCGCATTAGCTCCGGTATCGCTAAGACCGGATGGGTATCATTCAAATGAATCGATACCTTCGCCGACAAAGCACCAAGGTCCTGATGTGAATTTAGGTAACGCCGCAACAAATCCTGAACACTCGCGCTGACAAAAAAATACTCCTGTTGTAATCGGAGCTTTCGTCCCGAATCGGTTGAATCATCCGGATACAACACGCGAGAAACATTTTCTGAATGATTTTTTGCTTCAACTGCTTCTAGATAACTGCCACGATTGAAGGCGACCAAGTCAATCTCTTCATCTGCTCTTGCCGACCATAGCCTTAGGGTGTTCGTTGCCAGAGTGTCATAGCCTGGCACTACACTGTCATAAGCCATCGCGTGAACCTGCGCGCCATCAACCCATACACGTCGACTGCCCTCGCTGATGACTCGTCCGCCAAACTGAACGCGATAAGTCACCTCGGAGCGCGGAAACTCCCAAGGGTTGCCGTGCTGCAGCCAGTAGTCGGGAACTTCAAGTTGCCGACCTGCCTTGATTGTTTGCCTGAACATTCCATAGTCATAACGAATGCCGTATCCAAAACCCGGTACATTGAGGGTAGCCATTGAATCAAGAAAACATGCTGCAAGTCGACCTAGTCCGCCATTGCCAAGCGCAGCGTCCGGTTCTAGTTCTATAACTTGATCCATATTGATGCCAAAATCAACCAAGGCTTGCCGGATACGGTCACGCAAACCTAAGGCAAGCATCGCATTGGAGAAGCTTCGACCCATGAGGAATTCCATGGACAGGTAATAAACCCTCTTACTGTCCTGCGCGTATTGCGCTCTTGTCGTCTTCATCCACCGCTCGACTAAATGATCCCTGACAGCCAGCGCAGCCGCTTGGAACCAATCCTCAGGACTGGCCGCTTGCGGGTCTTTGCCTATCGAAAAAACCAACTTATTGGCGATCAGGCGCTTGATCGAAGCAAGATCACGTCCAGGAGATTGAATCGGAAAGGTTTCAGCAAGAGGCGAAAACATCTCAGTCGTTTGTGGATTCGAGGTAGGCTTCCTCACAGTGGTGTAGACGGCGGCCACTCAACTGTTTAAGGACTATGAGCATCGCGGAAAAGCATTCGATCGTAAAGTGCAGCATAGTTTTCAGCCGCCACGTCCCAGCCCAATGCAAGACTCATGCCACGTGATTGGAGCTTTTCCCAAACTGGCTTAAGCGTCCAGCACGCCATCATCTCTTGCCAACATGTCACAAAGCTCTCAATGCAATGCTCGCTGAATCCGAACCCGTTGGCTGGATTAACGGTCTTAGTCAGGACCGTTTCATTCGACAAACGCCAGGGCCGTACAGTATCTGCAAGGCCGCCAACCAGATGAACGAGGGGCAGACATCCATAGCGCATCCCATAAAGCTGGGTGAGACCGCAAGGCTCAAAGCGAGAGGGCACGAGGATCAAATCACTGCCGGCAATCATTTGATGCGCCAAGCGCTCATCAAAATCAGCTCGGAAGCTTACTTTGCCAGGATACTTGGCCTGCAGTGCTTCGAACTGCCGCTCGATTGCCGGTTCGCCGTTCCCCAAAACCACAAGCTGTGCACCGTCTTGAATCATGGTTGGCGCGGCTTGCACAATCAAGCCTAAGCCTTTTTGCTCGGTGAGCCTGCTGATAACCGCACATCTTGGACCTCGTGGAACGTTATCGAGACCCAGTATTGATGTAAGTGCGAGAACGTTCTCGTTTTTATCATTTAATGAAATTAAACTGTAGCGCTTTGCAATCATCGGATCGTGGGCAGGGTCCCAAATTTGTGTGTCAATTCCGTTGAGAATGCCGCTCAAGCGAGCCGAATGCAGACTCAGAAACCCGTGCAAACCGAGGCCTTGCGCCGCCTGCTGAATCTCGGATGCATAGCGCGGACTGACGGTGCTGATCTGATCCGCATAGGCAATGCCGGCCTTAAGCATGGAAATCTGACCGTAAAACTCCACACCATCAAGGTGCCAACAGGCCTCTGGTATGGCTAACTCGTGCAGATGTTTTGAGGCAAAAAGGCCTTGATAGGCAAGATTATGGATGGTGAATAAGCAGGGTGTGGACTTTAGGTGAGGAGCGTGGTGAAACTTCAAGTAGAGTGCTGTCAGGCCGGCATGCCAGTCATGCGCATGAACAAGTGAAACCTCCCACGTGGGGTCTAAACCATAGGCAAGAGCCTTGGCTCCCCAACTAAGTGCGGCAAAACGTCGATGGTTATCGCCAAAAGCTTGGCGGTCTGCGGTTTCATAAGGCGAACCGCCACGCTCGTACAGATGGGGAGCTACGATCAGGTAAGCCCATCCGAAAGCATTTGAGGCGAATCGGACGCACTTAATCTGCAAGTCATCGCCCCAAGGCGTTTTAATCGCCATTAAAGCGCGAGATTCGGTGACCGCCCTCGTAAATGCGGGAAATCCAGGCAACACGGGACGAAGCTCAACGCCAAAGTTTGACAAGGCGCCGGGAAGCGAACCTGTTACGTCAGCAAGTCCGCCGGTTTTGACCCAAGGAAAAAGCTCTGCGCTAACCTGCAGAACCTGGATTGCGCGGCCGCTTCGCGCGACAGCCTGAACGCTCAATTAAGCCGCCTCATCATATCGGCCGTAATTAAAACAACACCTTGATCGGTTCGCTCAAACCTCGCAGCATCAAGTTCCGCATTCTCCCCGACAACAAGTCCTTCCGGAATCTCACACCCGCGGTCCACCACAACGCGGCTTAGTCGACAACGACGTTGAATAGTGACTTCAGGCAGCAAAACACAAGCGTCCAAGGTACAGAACGACCTTACTCTTACATTCGAAAACAGTACAGAATTACTAACGATCGAGCCTGAAACGATACAACCTCCCGACACCATCGTATTAATCGTCTGCCCATGGCGGCCTTCAGCATCCTGCACAAACTTGGCCGGAGGCAATTGACGTTGATGCGTCCAGATAGGCCAGTTTGTATCGTAAATATCGAGCTCGGGCGTGACCGAGGCGAGATCAAGATTAGCCTCCCAGAATGCATCAATCGTGCCCACATCGCGCCAGTAGTTGGAAGCGGCACCGGCCGTTGAGACGCAGGACAAGGAAAAGGGATGTGCAACCGCACAGCCTTGTTGAACCGCTCTAGGAATGACATCTTTCCCGAAATCATGCGATGAATCCGGGTTGGCTAAGTCCTCATCGAGCAGGTGAAATAGGTAGTCTGCGTTAAAAATATAAATGCCCATACTCGCCATTGCATAATTCGGCTTGCCAGGAATCGCAGGCGGATCGCTAGGCTTTTCAACAAAGGCGGTTATACGTCTGGAGTTATTGATCGCCATCACTCCAAAGGCAACGGCTTCTTGCCGCGGCACTTCGATACAAGCCACCGTACACTCTGCGCCGCGCTCTACGTGGTCCTTCAGCATCAAGGCATAGTCCATCTTGTAGACATGGTCCCCGGCAAGAATCACAACATATTCGGGGCGGCTTGAACGAATAATGTCGATGTTTTGATACACAGAATCCGCTGTACCACGGTACCAATGTTCCTCACCTGCACGTTGCTGTGCAGGCAAGAGATCAACCATTTCATTGAGTTCTGCCCTTAAGAAACTCCAGCCACGCTGCAAATGGCGAAGCAGGGAATGGGACTTGTACTGCGTCACAACACCGATACGTCGAATCCCGGAATTCACGCAATTGGACAAAGCGAAGTCAATGATCCGAAATTTACCCCCAAAATAAACCGCTGGTTTAGCTCGATTGTCAGTTAACTGCTTAAGCCGCGAGCCGCGCCCGCCTGCCAGGACAAGTGCAATCGCGCGACGCACAAGAATATGAGGCTGAAGATGTTTGGCTGCACCCGCGAGGTTTTTATCATCAGTCGCTGGGGCAGGCTGAGCATAGGTGGCCATGTTCCTTGTCTCCTGGATTGATAACCGCTTGTGTTCAAAGGCCCAGAGTTAGCTTATGAGAAAACACTTGGCGTAAGCCAAGCAACCGACCAAGCCGCTAGGCTGATGTTTGCAGAAACGATCCGCTGCGGCTTTCCATCCTCGACCTCCCAACTGCGTGGATCATTCGACTCAATAAGCACCGTCCAACGGACTTCAGAAGCGCCCGGCAAGGTGAACTCCAATGATTGAGCCTGCGCGTTGATCAGCACAAGGAGCGACTGCCGCAAAGAAAGCCAAAGGCCAAGACTTCGCAGGCTCTTGTCATGCCAGTTCTCAAGGGTAACAGCAGACCCGTCTGCCCGATACCACCCCGCTTCGACCTGTTGGATCAGGTCTTTCTCGTCGAGAGTATGTTTCAACCCAAATGAATGCTGCTGCGGCTTCCACCAAGTTTGACTCGCAAGTAAGCAGGCAAACTGATTCCTTAAGTTCATTAAACGGCGGACCAGGCAAAGCACTTGATGATCGCACTCCTGCCAGCGTAGCCAAGCGAGTTCGTTGTCTTGACAATAGGCATTGTTATTCCCAGCCTGACTGCGGCCCCATTCATCACCGCTATGAATCATGAGCGAGCCAAGGGAAGCGTAAAGACAGCAGAGCATGGCCGACCGCTTGTGTCGGCGCAAAGCATCAATTGCAACATTATCGCCGACACCTTCAAATCCATGATTGAAGGCGTGCTCCAAAGGATGCCCGTCCCGATTACCCTCAGCATTAAGAAGATTGTGTCGCGATGAATAACAAAGTAGATCCCAAAGACTGAATCCATCATGACTCGCCAAGTAATTAACACTTGTAGCGGGAGAGCCTTTGTTTACTTGAAAGACGGCAGATGACCCGGCGAGACAGTCAGCAAGTTCAGCAATCGGTGCCGACGATGTAATCCAGAACTTTCGTAAGCCGTCCCTATAACGATCATTCCACTCCATGACACCTGGCCCAAAATCACCGAGCCTGTAGCCTTGCGGTCCCAAATCCCAGGGCTCGGCAATTAGAAGGCAATGCATCAAAATGGGATCGGACTGTATTTCCGCCCAAAGCCCCTCGTTGTAGGGGCAGGGCAAGCCTGCGTAATCTGACCGCAACAGACTGCTCGCAAGGTCGAAGCGAAATCCGTCAATTCCAAATTCAATAACCCATTGCCGAAGACTTTGGATTACCCATTGCCAGCTTCGTTGGTCTGAAAAATTCAGGGTATTGCCGCAACCGCTCCAATTCTCAAGCGAACCTTGGCTGTCGCGACGGTAATAAAACTGATCGTCGAGCAGTCGAAAATGATAACGAGGCCCTTCGTCATCGAGCTCGGAGCTGTGGTTGTACACCACATCAAGAATGACCTCAAAACCTTCCCGATGCAGCTGATCGATCGTACGGCGAAGACTTAGACGAGCGTGCTGCCAGGCAATCATCGGATCAAGCCCGCGCGCCGAAGCGAGATAAGGCACATGCGGCGCATTCCAGGCCAGGACGTTATAACCCCAATAATTGCTCAGGCCAAGCTCCTTTAACCTTGGCTCATCATCATGCAAGCTGATTGGCATCAGGCATAGCGTAGTCACACCGAGTAAACGCAGATAATCGATTGAAGGCGCCTCAGCGAGCGCCTCGATCGACCCGCGTAAGGTTGGATTGATGGCCTTGTTGAGCTGAGTGAAGCCTTTCGGATGAAGCTCGTAAATCAGTCTTGGCACGGCCCCGGATCGGATAAAGGTCTGAGCGGGCGGCAAATCCAAAACTGTCTGGGCGAGATAACGGTGATGGTCATGCGCAATGACCCACCTCGCCAAGGGATCAAGGCTGAGCCTAGAGTTCAATGCAGCGGCGCTTTCTTTGTTGTTATCTATCCAAAACCCATAACATGTGCCTGGCTCCCAATCTAACCCGTTGATCGCCCAGACGCCCTCGGTATTTTGCATAGGCAGGCGTGACACGATTTCGCCACTTGGGGCATCGACTCGACAAAGCGTAAGCGAATCTGCGGCCGGCGCAAGCACGGCGACGTCGAGCCCGGTTGGCTTATGCCAGGCCCCGAGCATCGTGGCTTAAAGGCACAAGATAAATAACAGCGAGCGGAGGTAAATCGAGCTCGATGCTGTGGCTCTGTCCCTGCCAGGCGATCGCTTGATGACTTATATAAGCCCCTTGAGCAAACCCTTGAGAGCCTTCCTGGGTACTGTAACCGCTGCCCCCAAAGTTCAGCTCATCGCTGTTTAAAAGAATCCGCCAATCGGCATGTATAGGCGTTCCAATCCGATAACGCATCCTGGGGACCGGAGTGAAATTGCAAATCACAAGCATAGGATCGCCGCGCATCGACGGATCCTGAGATTGTCCGCAAGGTACTTGGGTTCTCACAAAAGCAAGCACTGAACTTGCATGATCATCATGACTTATCCAGCGAAAACCACTGGGATGATGGTCGCTTCGGTGAAGGCTCGGGTAATCGCGATACAGCTGATTCAATGCTCTAACGAATCGCTTCATACCTCGGTGGCTCCCCTCGGCCAGCAGATGCCAGGGCAGAGATTCGTCGTGATGCCATTCCATGGGACTTCCCCATTCACCACCCATAAAAAGCAATTTCTTACCTGGATAGGACCACATGAGCGCATAAAGGCAGCGCAGATTCGCGAAGCGTTGCCAAGGGTCTCCCGGCATTTTGGACAAAAGCGAAGCTTTGCCATGCACTACTTCATCGTGTGATAGGGCAAGTACGAATCGCTCGGAATAGGCATACATCATGCCAAAGGTTAGATCATGCTGATGATGAGAACGAAACAAGGCATCTTTTGAAAAGTACCGCAGCACATCGTGCATCCATCCCATGTTCCACTTCCAGTCAAAGCCAAGGCCTTCATCATGATCCACAGCATGATGCTGTGTGGTCACGCTTGGGAATGCGGTTGACTCTTCGGCGATTCGAATCGCCCGGGGAGCATGTTGATGCAGTCGTCGGTTAAGCTGTTTTAAAAAACTGATCGATTCAAGATTCTCCCTCCCTCCCCAACGATTGGGAATCCAAGCCCCCTGAGCACGGCTGTAGTCGCGGTACAGCATGGATGCCACCGCGTCCACACGAAGCCCGTCCACACCGTATTGCTCAATCCAGAATAAGGCATTACCGAGCAAGTAATTCGCAACTTCACGCCTCCCCAAATTGAAAATCAAGGTGTGCCAATCAGGATGGAATCCTTCACGGGGATCAAGATGCTCATAAAGCGCGGTTCCATCGAATTGCACAAGACCATATGCATCATTCGGAAAATGAGAGGGTGTCCAGTCAAGAATGACGCCAATCCCCCGGGCATGGGCTGCCTCAACAAATTTCGCGAACTGTGCAGGCGACCCATAGCGCGCTGTTGGCGCATAAATTCCGATCGACTGATATCCCCAAGAAGGATCGTAGGGATGCTCCATCACGGGTAGCAACTCCATATGAGTAAAGCCCATATCCGCAACGTAGTCCACCAACTCAATCGCCAATTCCTCATAGCTAAGCCATTGCCACTGTGACTGTTTTCGCCATGAACCCAGATGGACTTCGTAAATACTGACGGCCTGATCATGCAGGTCTGCCGCCGGCAACGACGGCACGCTTGCTCTCACCCTTTGACCCTGGCGCTGCAAGCCCTCTATCACGCTCGCTTGCCCAGGACGCAATTCAGTACAAAAAGCATAAGGATCCGCTTTGATCACATCCTGCCCTTGCTGCTGCCGTATGCGAAACTGATAACGCTGACCGCGACGGGCACCCGGGACAAAACCAAGCCAGACGCCACTAGCCTCCTCTTTCACTAAAGCATCAGCGTGTGGGTCCCATTCATTAAAGTCACCGATGACCCAAATTGCCTGCGCATTGGGTGCCCATACGGCAAAGCGGGTACCCTGACAATTACCAATGTCGCAAGGATGCGCGCCCAAAATCTCGTAAGGTCGTAGATGACTACCCTCGGAAAATAGCCATAAATCATATGACGAAATCAGCCGATGGCGATCTGCTTCGATCACAGGCTGAACCCGATTACGCCGCAACCCCACGCGGAAAGTCTCACACGACCGGCTTCGCATGTGAGCCCGCTGAGTGGCGATTCGATCACCTGCGCCAGCTTGAATTCGTCCTCGGAAAGGGAAAACTCGCCAGCATGCAGACGGATGATTTCGGGTGATAGATTAAAAATACAAAGCAATGTTTGCGTGTTACTTTGCCGATAAAATGAAAAACACTCTCGATGTTTGGCACATAATCGCATGGCGCCAATCTGCAGCGCGGGCATACGCTTTCGCCAGGCAAATAGGGATCGGTAAAAATATAACAAGGATTGAGAATTTCCAAGCTGACGATTCACAGCAAGCAAGCGATGACTAGCGCACCAAGGCAGCCAGGGCTTCTGCCCTGCACTTCCAAATCCAAGATCGTCGCTTTCACTATCCCAAGGCATTGGGGTACGACAGCCATCTCGGCCCTTAAACTGAGGCCACATCGCGATCCCATAGGGGTCTTTCAGGTCTTCGAAGCTGAGGTCAGCCTCGGGCAGTCCGAGTTCATCGCCCTGATAAATGCAAGGCGTGCCACGCAAACATAGTTGCAGCGCCGCAATCAACCGAAGTTTAGCCAATCGCTGCTTGGCGGGAAGTTCTGCACATCCCCAGCGGCTGGCCACCCGCATCACATCATGATTGCCCAGAGCCCAACTTGGCCAACCATCGCCGACGATCGACTCGAATCGATCCATCGTCTGGTGCAGAAAGGAGGCGTCATGCGCAAGACCAAGCAGATCAAAGCTGTAGGCCATATGCAGTTTGTCTTCGCCCGCCGTATATTGCGCCATCCGCGCCAAGCCATCGTCATCGCCGATCTCACCCACCATGGCGCGATCTGGGTAACTATCCAGCAAACTTCTCAAGGCACGAAGAAAATCAAGGTTTTCGGGGCGACTCTTATCAAAACAATGCATCTGAAACATATAAGGGTTGAAATCACCGACGCTCATGTCTGCTACGTTTCCATGGCGATCTCTAGGGGGGTTATCGCGAAGCTGTTGATCATGGAAATAAAAGTTAGTGGTATCTAATCGAAAGCCATCAACTCCCAGATCGAGCCAGAATCGAACCACTTGCAAAATGGCCTCACGCACCGGCTCATGATGAAAGTTCAAGTCGGGTTGCGAACTTAAAAAATTATGGAAATAGTACTGACCCCGGCGGGTATCCCATTGCCAGGCGCTACCCCCAAAAATCGATAGCCAATTATTGGGTGGCGAGCCATCGGCTTTTGCATCAGCCCAAACATACCAATCGGATTTCGGATTGCTGCGGCTTCGCCTGCTCTCAACAAACCAGGGATGCTGATCCGAACTGTGCGAAAGAACCTGATCGATCATCACCTTCAAGCCGAGTTGGTGAGCGGTCTTGATTAATCGTCTGGCATCGTGCAAGGTACCGAATTGCGGGTCAACATCGCAGTAGTCACTCACGTCATAACCAAAGTCCTTCATCGGACTTTTAAAAAAGGGCGACACCCAAATCGCATCAATCCCTAGGTCGGCAAGGTATTCAAGCCGGCCGGTAATGCCTCTTAAATCACCGATGCCATCAGCGTTACTGTCAGCAAATGAGCGTGGATAGATCTGATAAATCACGCCGCCGCGCCACCAAGGGATCAAGGGCTCTTGCGGCAGTGTCTTCGCCAAGGCTTTGTCGTCGCCCCGCCCAAGGCCTGTGCTCACGATTCGCATGACCATTCAAGCGCTAGCGCAGCCCCATTCAAGGTGGGCCAGTCCACTGAGTCGATCAGCCAAGTTGGAACTCCTTCCAGGTAGGTTCGAAAACGCCCTTTGTCAACGAATCGCTGCCTGAAGCTCGATTGGATCAATACCTCGCGCATGCGGGGTGCAATACCTCCGCCAATGTAAACACCGCCATGCGCACCAAGCGTTAAAGCGACATTACCCGCCACTGAACCGAGCCAGCCACAAAACAACTCAAGCACACGACGCGCGGCACTGCTCGGCTGACGTACACCCCATTCCATGATTTCGGCAGCACTTATTGAAGCTTGACCTTTCTGACCCTCCGCATGATTCAAAGCATCGTAAAGCTCAACGAGCCCTACGCCCGAAAGCACTCTTTCAGCGGAAACATGATCATGGCGACGCTTAATGAATTGAATAATCGCAAACTCAAGCTCACTCTCGGCGGCTAAGGTTACATGACCACCCTCACCCATCACAGGCACCCAGCGCCCGGGCTGTCCTGGCACAGGTAGCAGGCCTGAAACGCCTAACCCAGTACCCGCACCCAGTAATCCGATCGGCCCATGCCTTGCCGATTCCCGCGGACCAATGCTGCGTAATCGATCAGAAGAGAGCGTCGGGATAGCTAGGGCGAGCGCAGCGAAGTCGTTAACGACAAGCAGGTGCTGCAGGCCAAACTCGGCACGAAGACCTTCAACCGAGAACTTCCAAGCAAGATTTGTCATCGTCACTGCATCGCCCCTCACGGGACTCGCCAGACCCAGCGCAACACAATCCGGGCGTGGCAATCCCGTTTGCGCAAGATAGTGACCGATGGCATGGGCCGGCCCAACGAACGCTTCACTTGCCAGAACCCGGACATGACCGAATGCTTCGCCGGCCTGCTCGAGCCAAGCAAAGCGGATGTTCGTGCCACCGATGTCACCGATCAAACGCGGCCATCCGGGTCGGTCCGAGGAACATGGCGCTTTAGCGCGATACATCGTCAACCCCTGTCTTCGAGTCGTTGCAAGATCCATGTCAGCACAACAAACACTTCTCGCAGATCCTGCGGATCGCTTCAATGTACTTCACGATCATCCTCCGAGCAACTCAAAAAACAATAAGAGCGGGAGGGCTGTTCATCCGTAAGCCAACGATTTCTTCGGTTCAAATTCATGAAGCTATAGGCTCTTGCTTGGACGGCAAGGCTTCATGGCCCGCCATAGGTATGATTTTTGCTAGTCATCGAGACGAGTCGCTGTCAAAGCGTGCTGCGTCTTATCATGCACCTAACAAGTGCATGCCACCTGAGAGGATGGACGAGAAAATGCTAGTTCGCAAGAATCCAAGTAAAGCGCATCCATCATCGCAGAGCTTCACTCAAGATATTCGCTTTCTTGGGAAAATGCTGGGAAAAGTCATCAGGCACCACGAAGGCGAGGAAACCTTCGAGCTGATTGAAGGTATAAGAAAGCTTTCAGTCGCAAATCGCCAAGGCCGCGATTCACGATCAGGCCGCACGCTAAAAGCAATCCTAAAAAGATTAAGTGCGGACCAAACCGTGGTTGTGATTCGAGCGTTCAGCTATTTCACACATCTAACCAACATTGCTGAAGATCATCAGCAATTGCGCTCGCGCTTGCAATTGACTAGCTCTGGAAAGTCGGTGGTGGGCAGCTTGGATGCAAGCTTTAAGCGCTTGGCAAAGGCTGGCATCGGTCCACATCAGATCGAGCACCTGCTTGCAAAGGCGATGATTTCTCCAGTTCTCACAGCACACCCCACCGAGGTTCAGCGGCAGAGCATTATGCAAACTGAGCGCCGTATATCAGCGCTACTCTGGCAGCGAAACCTTGCTTCATCCGAGGCTGAAATCGATGAAAACGAGCGGGAATTACTGGCCTGTATGACACAGCTGTGGCAAACGCGCATGCTACGAAACGCTCGATTAACCGTCGCGGACGAAGTTGCTAACGCATTAAGTTTTTATCCGTTAACTTTTCTGAATAACATTCCTAAAATTTATCAAGCCCTAGAAAAATATTTGCCAGGCGCTTCCATCCCTCCTTTTTTTGTGATGGGCCACTGGATCGGTGGTGACCGGGACGGCAACCCAAACGTGAACGCAAAAACGCTAATGCACGCGCTTCAACGGCAGGCCGAAGTCGCGCTGAAACACTATCTTGGTGAGGTTCGCATCTTAGGATCTTCCTTTTCAATGGCTGAATCGCTTGCTCCCGCAAGCGAGGCACTAAAAGCCCTCGCAAACGCCGCCGATGACCGGAACCCACATCGTGAAGATGAGCATTATCGACGAGCGCTTATCGCTATTCACGCGCGACTTGCAGCCACTTTGAAGACACTCACCGATGAAGATCATTCACAGCTTTTGGCAGATTCAACCGTCGCCTATAACGATTATGATTCATTCTTGACCGATCTAAATATCATAAGAGATTCCCTCATTCGTCATCGATCTGGGGCAATCGCTCGGGGTCGGCTAAATCACTTATGTCGGGCAGTGGAGGTCTTTGGATTTCATCTTGCAACGCTTGATCTGCGGCAAAGCTCAGATAAGCATGAAGTCGCAGTAGCCGAACTACTTAGCGTTGCGCGCATTTGCAATGATTACGCTGCGCTTCCCGAGGATGGTAAGTGCGCTCTGTTGGTCAAGCAGCTTCAGGACCCACGTTTGTTACGTCTGCCTCACCATCAATACGGAGAAACAACCCATGCTGAACTCTCTGTCTTCGATTCGGCTCGTGCGGCTCGTCGCAAATTTGGTGTTGCTTCGATTCGTCATAGCATCATTTCACACACAGAATCAGTAAGCGATTTACTCGAAGTGTTGGTCCTACAAAAGGAGGCTGGACTTTTTCATGGCCTGCTTGGCGAACCTGGCGCAAGCACGGAGCTTATCGTTTCGCCCTTGTTTGAAACAATCGCGGACCTTCGGGCCAGCACATCTGTAATGCAAGGGTTTTACGCAATTGCCGGCATTGTTGATCTCATTCGTGCTAGCGGCGGTCAACAGGACGTTATGCTTGGTTACAGCGACAGTAATAAAGACGGGAGTTACTTCACGGCCAACTGGGAGCTTTACAGGGCTGAAGTCTCATTAGCTAAATGGTTTGACCCATTTCGAAAATCCGACGGCCTTGTTTTGCGACTCTTTCACGGCCGAGGAGGCACCGTAGGGCGTGGAGGTGGCCCAAGTTACCAGGCAATCCTGGCCCAGCCGCCTGACACGATCAACGCACAGCTACGCCTCACCGAGCAAGGCGAGGTGATTGCCTCAAAATATGCAAATCCGGAAGTTGGCCGCCATCATTTAGAAGCAATCCTGAGCGCCACGCTCGAGGCTAGCCTCATCCAGAATCGAAGAAAAGTAACCAAGCGATTTCTAGACGCCGCGGCCTTTCTTTCAGAGGCTAGCTTCGCTGCTTATCGGAAACTCGTTTATGAAACAAGCGGCTTTGCTGAATACTTTTTCCAGGCGACTCCTCTTCGGGAAATCGCCGAACTGAACATAGGGTCACGGCCGCCGATGCGCCCCCAAGCAGACCTTAAGACATGGTCAATTGAGGCACTTCGAGCGATTCCATGGAGTTTCAGCTGGGGTCAGTGCCGTGTAAGCCTTCCAGCATGGGCAGGGTTTGGTAGTGCTGTCAAAGCGTATTTGGCGCAAGGACCTGCCGATCAGCAGTTAAAAACGCTCCAGGCGATGAACCGAGAATGGCCGTTTTTTCAAACGCTCATTTCAAATATGGATATGGTCTTAGCCAAAAGCGACCAAATACTTGCGAGCGCATATGCTGAGCTCGTTGAAGATCGGGCCCTAGCGCGTCGGATTGAGCGATTGATACGTCTGGAGTGGGATCAAGCCCATCAAGCGCTCAATATGATTCTTAGCACGGAAGAACGACTGAGCACTGAGCCTGCACTTAAACAATCCATTGAGTATCGCTTTCCCTACCTAGACCCGCTGAGTTACCTTCAAGTCGAGTTGCTGCGGCGATATCGCGGTGCTGCTACGAAGAGCAATAAAGAGGCTCTTCGCATTCAGACTGCGATTCAAATTTCCATCAACGGAATTGCCGCTGGATTGAGAAACTCCGGGTAGCTCGGGTCTCAAGATGGTGGTGTGATTGTTGCCCGGCTGTTCACACCATAGGCGGCGCAGTCATCTGCAGCATCTATTCAAGAACGTGTTCCACGCCTTGTATGTTATAGGGCAGAAATTTTCCAGACAAGACAAGATGCACTCAAACTCCCTTAGGGTCAGGTTCACGCTTTATATCTACCCTACAATCAATCTTGTTGTGAGCCACACTACGCGTACCTGGTGTATGGGTTTCAACTGCCTCCATGGCTTAGATGATCAATAAACCCACTCTGCCTCTTTAGCAGAGAGTGTTTGCCGCGTCTGTTCAAGTTGATGGAGCGTGATCTGCCGCACCTGTGTTTGACTCGCTTCAACATGGGCACGCAAAAGCAGCCTTGCTTGTTC
>DENJ01000108.1 GCA_002359635.1 Burkholderiales bacterium UBA2647 | reverse complement strand
GCCCACACCGGCTTCGCCGACCAGCAGCGGGTTGTTTTTTCGCCGCCGGCATAGAATTTGGATCACCCGCTCCACCTCAGCTTCGCGGCCAATGAGCGGATCGATACGTCCTTCTTTGGCGGCTGCGTTGAGGTTGTTGGTGTACTGATCCAGTGCGTTGGGTTGGCCCGCTTGCGAGGCCGTTGCCTGCTCCTCGCCCTCGCCTTGCTTGGCTTCCTCCGGACCTTGCTCCTTCGCTTGAGGTGCCTTGGTAATGCCGTGAGAAATATAGTTCACGACATCAAGACGGGTAATGCCCTGCTGGTGCAGGTAATACACCGCGTGCGAGTCCTTCTCGCCAAAGATCGCCACCAAAACATTGGCGCCTGTGACCTCTTTCTTCCCGTTTGAGGTCGACTGCACATGCATGATGGCGCGCTGAATCACCCGCTGAAAGCCCAGGGTCGGTTGGGTATCGATATCGTCGGTACCCGGCACAACCGGGGTGTTTTCCTTGATAAACCCTGTCAGATTCTTTCGCAAATCTTCGATATTCGCTGCGCAGGCGCGCAGGACTTCAGCTGCTGAAGGATTATCGAGCAAGGCGAGCAACAAATGCTCCACCGTAATAAATTCGTGGCGTTGCTGCCTGGCCTCAACAAAAGCCATGTGCAAACTCACTTCCAATTCTTGAGCAATCATGCTTCCTCCATCACGCACTGCAGCGGATGTTGATGCTGCCTTGCAAAACTACAAACTTGTTCGACCTTGGTGGCCGCAATATCCCGAGGGAACAACCCGCAGACCCCTTTGCCCTCCCGGTGTACCTTCAGCATGACATGCGTTGCCTTTTCACGTCCCATCTTAAAGAACTTTTGCAGGACAAGGATCACAAATTCCATGGGCGTGTAATCGTCATTCAGTAGGACGACCTGGTACATGGGCGGCGGTTTTGTCTTGGCTTCCTGTTTTTCAAGGACAAGACCTGGTGCATTGGTATTTGACATCCTTTGATTTTAAGCCGTAGCGGGACCTTTCGGTGGCCATGACAGGAGGAATTGATTGTTGTTTTCCTGTCATAAATGGCGAGGAAAAACCGGAAAAGATTAAAAAAATTGTCGAAATGATGCGAAAGCAAGGCTCGGAGACCATTCGGACTTGACGTTTCGAGTTTTAGATCAGAGAATCCCTGAGTGTTCAAGGGTTTTTCCCGGCACGTTTCAGTTTTCGATCTTTTTGATCGGGATGTTTTGTAGTCTTTTTGATGGATGGGTTTTGCAATGGCGACCGGTACGGTGAAGTGGTTCAATGATGCCAAAGGTTTTGGCTTTATCACGCCTGATGAGGGCGGCGAAGATTTGTTTGCGCATTTTTCAGCGATCCAAATGAATGGGTTTCGAACGCTGAAAGAGGGACAACGCGTGCAGTTTGACGTTGTTCAAGGTCCGAAAGGGAAACAGGCATCCAATATTCAGGCTCCCGCCTGAACGGTCGCTGAATGGCCCAAAAAACCGGCCATGCGGCCGGTTTTTTTATCTCAAACCGCTTTTGCGACAGCTAAGCATCAGCTGTTGCGATTTACCCACAGTCCATGGGCAAGCCTAATCTAGAACATTACACTTCCTAACTGCTGTCAACCAAAGCATTTGCTGAACGTTGAAGCTAGTGACCACTTGGTCAATCTCAACTTTCCAAGACGAGGAAATCATGAAAAAACTGATCGCTATCCTGATGGCCAGCCTTTTTGCTGTTGGTGCTGCTTACGCTGCTGACGCCAAGAAAGACGACAAGAAAGCCGACGCTAAGAAAGAGCAGAAGAAGTAATCAAAAGGCGACCATCCGGTCGCTTTTTGTTTTTGCTTTTTTTGTTTTAAAGGGCAGGTTTATCCTGCCTTTTTTTATGCTGCAATGGTTCATGCTGGCTCATCATGCTGCCCTATCATGGCAACCTCCTTTATCGCGCGATGTTTTGCCGTGCTGATCGGGAGGTCTGATGCGCCCACTTTTTCCGCCCGTGCTCTTTATTTCTCCGCTGATGCGACTTTGTTTCGCCTTGCTCGTCGCTGAGCATCGATGGCGCCGCGTCTTCTTCGGGCTGCTTGCAGTCTCGCAACTCATGCCATGCATGTTCTCATCGGCGACGGCAAAGGACCGAAACCCGACGCTGCCGCAGATTGAATTGCGCGCAGGGATGCACCGGATCATGGCCGAGCTCGCAACAGACGATGAAACGCGTTCGAAAGGTTTGATGTTTCGAGACCAACTCGCACCCAACCATGGCATGTTGTTTATCTTCCAGCATGCCTCGCCTTATTGTTTCTGGATGAAAAACACCACTTTGCCGTTGAGCATTGCATTTTTGCGCGACGACGGCACCATTGTGAATATCGCCGACATGCAAGCCCTGAGCGAAAAAAGTCATTGCGCGAGGGAGCCGGTTCGCTTTGCGCTTGAAATGGAGCAAGGCTGGTTCGCCCGAAAAGGCATCCGCGAGGGCAGTCGTATCGGCAATCAAAAACTCTTTGGCGCGCCTTAGTGCCGCTTCTTTCGCCCCGATATGCGCCGCCCCGCCAAGCTGTTGCTATTGGCCTTCGAGCACGCCATGCCTTGCCTGCACCAGAACTTCAACAGCACCTTTCGCAAGCCGTAAATCAAGCAAATCGCCTGCTTTGAGCGCGCTTGCGTCGCTCACCACATGCCCTTCGTCGTTGAGTACAAGCGCATAACCGCGCTCAAGCACCCGCTCAGGACTGAGCAATGACAACTGACTGGCGAAATTCGCTAAGGTGTTTTCCCGGGATCTCATCGCCTTTTCCAGCGCAAGGCGAAGCGCCTGGCTCTGAGCGTCAAGGCGCTGGACCAGACGATCGAGACCGGGCGGACGCAAACGAAGGCTGAGCCGGCGCAAAGCTTCTGCGCGGTCTTGTAAACGCTGCGAGGGTGCTTTGATGCGACGCGAGAGGTAATCGATTTGCTGCTCAAAGCGTCGCAGACAGGCCTGCCAGGCAAGCGCCATTGCCTGGGCGAGTTGCTGACACTGGCGCTCGAGGCTTTGCCGGGTAGGGCAAGCTTCGATCGCTGCTGCGGTCGGGGTCGGCGCTCGTAGGTCGGCTGCAAAATCGGCAATCGTCACATCACTTTCGTGGCCGATGCCTGCGATCACCGGAAGTTCGCTCGCTGCAATGCTTCGCGCGAGCGCTTCGTCGTTGAACGCCCAAAGGTCCTCGATCGAACCGCCGCCGCGAACCAGCAGCAAGACATCACACTCGCAACGCGCATTAGCGAGACGAAGCGCCTCGATCAGGGATTGGGGTGCCCCGACGCCTTGTACCGAAGCCGGATAGATCACGACCGGCATCGAGGGCATGCGTTGCGCCAGCGTTGCGAGCACATCGCGAAGTGCTGCAGCCTGCAAGGAGGTGATCACACCGATCGCCTTGGGCAGCGCCGCAGGCGTACGCTTTCGCGCCTGGTCAAACAAGCCCTCCGCCTGCAGTTTTTGCTTCAACCGCAAAAACTGCAGTTGCAAATCACCCTGTCCTGCAGGACGCATTTGCTCAATCTGCAATTGCAGATCACCACGCGGCTCGTAAACACTGAGCTGCGCCAGGACATCGACCAGGTCGCCTTCCTTCGGCCTGAAAGCCAAGTTGTGCGCCTTGGCGCGAAACATCACACAGCGCATCTGTGCCTGGCGATCTTTCAGGCTGAAGTAAACATGACCGCTGCTCGCAAGACTCAAATTAGAAATTTCGCCTCGGACCCGAAGCAGGGGGAATTGTCGTTCAAGCGCGCTTGTCACCCGACGAAGCAAGTCAGAAACAGCGAGTATCTCGGGGCTTTTTGTGCTCAGAGCACCGATTGATTCGCTCCCCGTTCCGAGAAAACCTTGATTCATCGGGCTTTCCTTGAGAATGCTTTCCACAACTTCAGCTTTCCCGGGGTAAAGAGGCCATAAACCCTTAAATCTCCTAGGCGAATGTAGTAAGTCATTGATTCTTATATGCTTTTAATTGATTAAATTTTCAGCAAACCCTCCAAACCCTGAGATTTCAAGCGCTTGGACACGATTACGACAGGCTTTGCACAGTGTTATCCACAGAAATTGTGCATGATTTTCACGGCCGCTGTAAGCATGCACAGCCTGTGGATTTGCTCGGTACTGGATTCGCGCGGAAAATGCGCCGCAGGATGAAACTTTAAGCTGCTCATGGCGTCACGATGAAGCAAATGCTCTTTTTTGCAGCTCCTGGCTTGGCGATCCCATCACCATGATGGAGGTATTTCGCCAGGCGGGATGGCCGGCATGGATACTGCTTGCCATGTCGGTCCTCGCCCTTGCCATTGTGTTCGATCGCCTGTGGCATTTACGCCGTGGGCGGGTATTGCCGACGCAAGCCTTAGAGACCGCGGGCGATTTGCTCGCCCTGATGCGTCAACAGGCATCGAGCAGCCCCGATCTGCAGCAAGCAAAGCTTGCACTGGAAAAGTCCTCAGCAGCGGGCAAAATTTTAGTCAGCGGGCTCATGGCCTGTCAGGCCGACCCTGCTGATCAGGAGCTTGCCGTGCAAATCTGCGGCCAGCATACGGTTCGAGCGCTCGAACGGGGGCTTAGCCTGCTGGCAACACTTGCCAGTCTTGCCCCTTTGGTCGGTCTGCTGGGCACTGTGGCGGCGATGATCGAGGCCTTTGGCCTGCAGTCGGGTGCTCAGGCCGATCCACAGGCGCTCGCGGCTGCGATCGCGATGGCTTTGCATGCGACGGGGCTCGGCTTGGCGCTTGCGATTCCGGCGACCCTTGCGCACCGTTTGCTACGCGAGCGCTGCGATGGGCTTGTCGTCGATCTCGAGCTGATGGCCCAGCACTGGCTGCAGCAGTTGCGCAGCCCACTGAGACAGGTCAATCCTGCTGATGGATTTGAGTCCGATGCCCATCAACGGGGCAAGCGGGCATTGGCAGGTTCTTGATGGCATTTACCGGATTCAGCAGGCCTCAGGCCTTTTTTGCGAGGCGGCCCAAGCTCGAACCCGAGATCAATTTGATTGCACTCATCGACCTCTTGCTGGTCGTGTTGATTTTTGTGCTTGTTAGCAGCACCCTCACAACATGGTCCCAGCTCGGGCTCCAATTAGCTTCGAGCCGCGCCGGAACCGAGTTACGCTCGGGCGGCTTGCGGGTTGCGGTCCTACGCGATGGCAGTCTTCGCATCGGGGAAGCGCAAGTTCTGAACGGACTAGACGCCTCAGCGCTCGTCAAAGCGCTCAAGGATGCCCAGACTCGCCACGGTGGCGTGCCACCGAGCATGCTGATTTATGCCGACCGTCTCGCGCCCCATGGCGCCGTGGTCCGGGTGATGGATGCTGCCCGTCTAGCAGGCATTGAGCGCGTTGGACTTGTCACCCAAAAAGATTGAGGTGCGATTCGAGCAGGCCCTTCTGGCTGCCTGGTATCCGCATGAATGCAGCTCAACATCGAGGCCGCGGCACAACGCGGGTTTTGGGCCACGACACGNNTCTCGAATCTCGTTATCGCGGTTTTGGTCTGGCTTTTGACGCGCTCATGGCTGGGTCTTCTTGCTGCCCGCGTGGTTGCCGCCGTGGCGTCAAAGCGTCGCAAGCGCCGCATCATTAACCGTGGACAGCGACCACCCGTCATTGTTGTGGGTAATCTGGTGGCCGGCGGCTCGGGCAAGACGCCACTGGTCATCGCCTTGGCCAGAGACCTGAGCAAACGCGGTCTTAAGCTTGCGATTCTTTGCAGTGCCTATGGCGGCAAGCGCGAGGGTCTGCTTGATGCTGCAGGCAAAACAGCCGCTTGTGAGGCCTGGCGGGCCGGTTGGCCCGACGAGGCAATCCTCTTGGCGATGCAGTGCGCCTGCCCGGTGATCGTCGGCCGCGATCGGCGCGCCGCCCTGGCCTTGTGCTTGAGCACCCAGGCCTCGCTCGACATGATTCTTTCGGACGATGGCCTGCAACACCAGAGGCTTGAGCGGGCCTTTGAGATCGTCTTGATTGATAAACGCGGCTTTGGCAACCGCAAGTGCTTGCCAGCGGGCCCCTTGCGCGAGCCGCTTGATGATCGGCCGGCTTCGGATTGGGCGCTTGCGACAACCGAGCAAGACGGCGCAATCACAAGTCTTGCTCGTTGCACTTATCGCCTCCCTGAGGCTAGCTTGCAGGTCATGGCCCATCGTGATTGGCTCGCCCGCAGCGATCAGGCCATGAACTTGGCACAATTTGCGTCCCATCTCGAAGGTAAGAAGCTTTTGGGCATCGCCGGCATCGCTCAACCCGAAACGTTTGCCGCCCTAATGGCTGCATCGGGCCTGCATGTTGAATGGATTTTCCCTGGCGACCATCGGGCTGCCGATCTTGGAGCACTGGTGAAAACTGCCCCAGCCGCTACGCAAGACCTCATCGAATCCTTGCACAATGCCAAAGATGCCATCGTCATGACCGCCAAGGACGCCGTAAAATACGACAAGCTCCCGCTGCCGGCTTTTGTTGTCGTCCAGACCCTCTGTGCCCCCGAACCCCTTTGTCTTGAACTGGAGCGTATCGCGCGTGGACAACCGACTGCTTGAAATTCTTGCCTGCCCGATTTGCAAAAACGGTTTGCGTCACGACCGTCAGGCGCTTGAGCTTATTTGCGATCATGACCATTTAGCCTTCCCAATCCGGGACGGTATCCCTGTCATGCTTGTTGCTGAGGCTCGATCGACCGAGGAAGCGGACCCCCATGCCAAAAGCGGCCCCGATGGCGGCGGGCAATC
>DENJ01000015.1 GCA_002359635.1 Burkholderiales bacterium UBA2647 | reverse complement strand
GCCTTGGGCGTGAGACTTTGCAATGACGCTTCAGAGCGCCAGAAGTGATACGCCGTACCAAGTTCACGCTGCAGACCGATGCGCACGTTTTCGAGCACCGTCAGATGCGGGAACGTTGCTGAAATCTGAAACGAACGGATGACACCTTTTCGCGCAATCTGGGCCGACTTAAGCCGAGTGATGTCCTCGCCCTGATAAAGGATCGCGCCGGAAGTCGGAATCAGAAATTTCGTAAGCAGGTTAAAAACCGTGGTTTTGCCCGCGCCGTTGGGCCCAATCAAGGCATGAATGTGTCCGCGTTGGACCTTGAGGTCGACGCCCGAGACCGCAACAAAACCTTTGAACTCTTTCACAAGGTTTCGTGTCTCTAAAATGATGCCTGCAGTCATGTTGTTGTTTCGGCGCAGTGGGCGGGGTTACCTGACAGCCGCGGATATTAAGTCAAGTGCGGATCGCCGGTGTAATAACCCTGAAATCTTGCTTGCCGCATCACAAGCTCGGCTGCGATCAGGTCAAGTGCCGCAAAGCCCACCGATTTGTACACGGTGATGTCGTCTGCGGATTGGCGCCAGGACTGATCGGGCATGGCCATCATGTCAGCTAGGTCGGCACGAATATCGTGGGGAGTTAGAAAGCCTTGCTCGATCGCCTGATAAACCTCGCCTCCCTTATCAAGCACTGCTTCACGTTGGTCGGCGAAAACGCTGGCCCTAGCCATCAAGCGAGGTTCGGCCTCCGCCATTTGACGCGTGAATGCGCCGATCAAACCAATATGGACACCACGAGGTACTTCGTCTGCTCGAATGAAGGCCTGCGAGGCAGTGGTTGCTACCGCGACCACATCGGCTTTGCCGAGCGCCTGATCGAGCTTCCTAACCGGCTCGGCGCTTAGGCCTCGCGCAGCAAGCATTGTGGCGACAGCCTGCGCTGCTTCGAGCCGTCGTCCATAGATGCTCACCCGATCGATGTTAAGCGCGCTGACATGTGCGAGGGCAAGCGGCAGACTCAAGGCGCCCGTACCCACGATCAGCAAGTGGCGGCTGTCGGCACGTGCGAGTCGAGTTGCTGCAAGCGCAGCTGCGGCCGCCGTACGACGCAAGGTGAGCGCCGTACCATCCATGACTGCAAGTGGTTGACCGTTCTGAGCATCGATTAAGACATACACGCCTGAGACTGCGGAAAGACCCTGGGCATGATTGCCAGGCCACACCGAGATCAGTTTGACCCCGATGCGCTCGCCGCTGCGCCAGGCGGGCATGACGAGCAGACTGCTGTCGTCATCGTTGGGTGCGTAGTGACTTCGCGCGGGTGTGGTGATGTTTTGCCTCAAACCCTCGGCAAGGGCTTGAAGCAATGCGGGATAGGGCAGTGCCTCATCAACCGCGTTTGCGTCGAAGTTTTTCATTGCGGTTTTGAAACGAGGCTGAGAGGGCCTTGGGCGAAGCTGAAAGCGCCTTGGGTGAAGCTAAAGCGCCTTAGGGTTTGATGCCTCGCTCCTGGATCAATTTTACCCAGCGCTTTTCTTCCTGATTCATGAACGCTCTAAACTCTGATGGTGTCGATGCACGTATTTCAACACCTTGCATTTTGAACTGCTCGATTAACTCAGGATCGGTTGCAATTTTTGAAATCGCTCGCTGCAGCTTTTCAACGATTACATCAGGGGTTGAGGCCGGAACAAGCATCCCTTGCCAGAAACTGATGATTAACTCCTGTTTGCCTGTGAGCTCAAACAATGTCGGTATTTCTGGAAAAGCGGGTATCCGCGAGCCACTCGTCGTCGCGATTGCGCGTGTTTTTCCGGTGGCAAGAATCGGTTTCGCTTCAAGAGCTGCCGAAAACATCATGTGTGCCTGACCACTTGCAACATCCTGCCCGGCCTGTGCACCGCCCTTATAGGGAACGTGGATCGCTTCGGTCATTGTTTCTTGCTTAAACATCTCAGCAATCAAGTGATTGGTTGCTCCGATGCCCGAGCTTGCGACGTTGAACTTGTTCGGGTTGGCTTTTAGTTGCGCGATCAGTTCGCTGAGGTTTGTTGCGGGAAATGCCGCATGGATGTGAAGAATGAAGGGTGTGATTGACATCAACGAAACCGGCTTGAAACTCTTGTGCGGATCGTACTGAACCTGGCCGGTCAGTGTGGGATTGATAACAAGCGACGTGCCGCCCGCGTAAATAATCGTGCCATCCCCAGGTGAACGCGCAACGTAATTGGAGGCAACCGTCGTCGCAGCGCCAGCCCGGTTATCGACGAGAACGGGCTTTCCCACTGCTGTCGATAGCCGGCTCGCATAGGCTCTGGCGACCGCATCGTTTACGCCGCCCGGCGGATAAGGTACGACCAGCGTGATCGGTTTTGTTGGCCATTCGGTTTGGCCGATGCCCGTAAGCGGCAACAAGGCAAGAACAAGAAGTGTGAAGTATTGAATGAGTTTATGCATGGTGTTGGACGAAGCGTTCATGGGAAAAGCTCATCGTTAGCGGAAAAAACCACCGACCGTGCCCCGTAGCAAGAAGGCTTGGGTCGATCATAACGCGTACCGATCTGCCAGCGATGGCTTCGCCCCATGCATCCAGGACGATTGTTCCCTTGTTGATCTGAAACACCCGGCCCGCTAGCAATGGGTTTCTGCATCTATCGAGTTCCCGAGGGCAGTCGTGCCTTGGTGGGGAGTGGTTGCCAATGGCATGGCCAGTTCGTCGTAATAAGTCTGCCGTGAGGCAATGTGAACGGGCTTGTCCTGGTTACAACCGGATTTAACCTCCATGTCGGCGGGTCGCTCGATACCCAGCATGGGGTCGAGACCGCGATCGTTCGAAGGAAGTTAGCTTATTGCTTGCCTGTTTGAATCAGTTCGCGGTCTTGGATTTCTGAGGAAATATCCGAATCAGTAACATCTCTGATACCGCCGGCATGGCTTCTCGATGAACTCGAACGCGCGGAGCCTGCAGACCCTTGGAGTC
>DENJ01000066.1 GCA_002359635.1 Burkholderiales bacterium UBA2647 | reverse complement strand
CCTGCCAAGCCGACAAGAGCATGGCAGCCGCTGCCTGTTCAGCCTGGCGCTTGCTTGCACCGCGTGCAATCGCCTGTAAATCGAGGGCATGGACCTCGCAAAGCACCTCGAACTCCTGCGCATGCGCTTGACCATATTGGGCCACGATGCTGTAGGTCGGGATTGGGAGCTTTTGCCGTTGTAATTGCTCTTGCAGTTGCGTCTTGTGGTCTTTGGCCAAAATCAGTGGGTCGATATGATCGATACGCTCTTTGAAGACGGAGGCGACAAAGGATTTTGCCGCGATAAAGCCGCCGTCTTGAAACATGGCGCCAAGGCAAGCCTCGAAGGTATCGGCAAGCAACGAAGGGCGCGCACGACCCTGGTTGCGCTGTTCGCCCTCACCAAGCCTGACATAAGCACCCAGGTTGAGCGATCCCGCGATATCGGACAAGGTTGATTCCCGAACGAGGCTTGCTCGGGTTCTCGATAAACTGCCTTCATCGAGCTTTGGAAATCGCTCAAATAATTGTTGGGCGATCAAGCAATTCAAGACTGCATCGCCGAGAAATTCAAAGCGTTCATTGTGGGGCTGGCCATAGCTACGATGCGTCAGCGCCTCTTCAAGCCAATGGATGTGAGCGAATCGATAAGCCAAACGCTCCTGGAGTTGCGCTAATAAAAGCGGCCAATGCGCTTGAGGTCGCTGAAATTCATCCATATAAAGAAGGCGCGTCCGACAAGATTCTGCTCCGGTACAAAGCCCCAAAAACGGCTGTCGAGACTGTTGTCACGATTATCCCCCATCATGAAGTAATGTCCCTGGGGCACCACACATTCGACACTGTCGGCACTAAACCGGCATTGATCCTTCTGCTTGAAGCTTTCCATGGGATGAACGAAGGAAGGCTTACCCGGCTCGGTCAGCACCAAGTGTTCGCGCTCACTTAATTTTTCACGATACTGCTTCGAATAGGAGAGGCGATCGGCATCAAAAAATTCGCCATCGACTCTCAGGTCAACGGCTTTGCCATTCACGCTCAGCGCACCCGCGCGCCAAACCACCTTATCACCAGGCATACCTACAAGGCGCTTGATGTAGTCAAGACTTGGATCGGGCGGGTAGCGAAAAACCACCACATCGCCACGCTGCGGTCGACCGATATCGAGGACTTTTTGGTGAATGACCGGCAATCTGATGCCGTATTCATACTTGTTGACAAGAATCAGATCGCCGATCAACAGCGTCGGTAGCATCGAGCCCGAGGGTATACGGAAAGGTTCGGCCACAAAAGAACGCAACAGAAAAATCACAAAAAAAACCGGAAAAAGACCGGCGGTGTAGTCAACCCACCAGGGATCGGCTTGCTCGGGGTCGCGCCGTGGTGCCCAAACCCATCGGTTCAGAGCCCACATCAAACCTGTGAACAGAACAACAAAGAACAAGATGAGAGAGAAATTCATCGATCGTCAACCTGAAGCACAGCAAGAAAAGCCTCTTGGGGAATTTCAACGGATCCAACCTGCTTCATTCGCTTTTTTCCGGCTTTTTGTTTTTCAAGCAATTTTTTCTTGCGGGTGATATCGCCACCATAACATTTCGCCAAGACATTCTTGCGTAGGGCTTTAACGTTTTCACGGGCGATGATGTTGCTGCCAATGGCAGCCTGGATGGCGACGTCATACATCTGCCTGGGAATCAACTCGCGCATTTTGGAGACCAGTTCACGTCCCCGACTCTGCGAAACTGAACGATGAATCATTAACGACAAGGCATCCACCCGATCGCCGTTAACCAGGACATCAAGCTTAATCACATCGGCTGCCCGGTACTCAAGAAAGTCGTAGTCCATCGAGGCGTAGCCGCGCGATACCGATTTGAGTTTATCGAAAAAATCGAGAACGATCTCGTTCATCGGCAACTCATAAGACAGGTGAACCTGGCGACCGTGATAGGTGAGATCGGTTTGCACCCCCCGCTTGTTGGTACACAGCGTGATGACGGCGCCCACATAGTCCTGAGGCACAAAAATCTTGACGGCAACCATAGGCTCGCGAATCTCTTCGATCTTGGAGGGATCGGGCATCTTCGAGGGGTTTTCCACCCGCAACATCTCGCCATCACGTAGCACCAATTCATACACAACCGTTGGCGCCGTTGTGATCAAATCCATATCAAATTCGCGTTCAAGGCGTTCTTGCACGATATCCATGTGCAATAAGCCCAAAAAACCACAACGAAATCCAAAACCCAGTGCTTGAGAGACCTCGGGCTCGAACTGCAGCGATGCGTCATTCAGTTGAAGCTTTTCAAGTGCCTCGCGCATAGCCTCATACTGATTGGCTTCAACGGGATAAAGGCCGGCAAACACCGATGGTTTAATTTCCTTAAATCCTGGTAATGCACTTAAGGCGGGCGCTTGAACGTGAGTGAGTGTGTCACCCACCTTAGCAGCCTTCAACTCCTTAATGCCGGCGATCACAAAGCCCACTTCGCCGGCTGCGAGAAACGCTCTGCTTTGGGATTTGGGGGTAAAGACGCCGACCTGCTCGCAAACATATTGGGTATCGGTGGCCATCAGCTTTATCCGATCCCTTGGCTTGAGCAGACCATTAACCACCCGCACGAGCATCACCACGCCAACATAGTTGTCGAACCACGAGTCAATGATCAAGGCTTGTAAAGCACCGCGCTCACTGCCTCGTGGCGGGGGTACTCTGGCCACCACGCTTTCTAAAATGTCCTCGATGCCCAAGCCGGTTTTGGCACTGGCACGCACGGCATCACTGGCGTCGATGCCGATCACGTCTTCAATTTCCTCAGCGGCCGTGTCGGCGTCAGCCGAGGGCAGGTCCATCTTATTGAGCACCGGCAAGACTTCAACATTGAGCTCGATCGCTGTGTAGCAATTGGCCACGGTCTGCGCCTCGACGCCTTGGGTCGCATCAACCACCAGCAAAGCCCCCTCGCAAGCTGAAAGCGAACGGCTGACCTCATAGGAGAAGTCCACATGGCCTGGGGTATCGATCAGATTGAGACGATAGGTCTTGCCGTCTCTGGCGAGGTACCGAAGTGCCGCGGTTTGGGCCTTGATCGTGATCCCACGCTCTTTTTCTAGATCCATCGAATCGAGAACCTGCGACGCCATCTCCCGATCACTCAGGCCGCCGCAACGTTGAATCAAACGATCAGCAAGCGTCGACTTCCCGTGATCGATATGCGCAATGATCGAGAAATTTCGAATATCTTGCATGAACTCAACGTCCGGGCCGGATCGGCACAAACTGCGCCGAATCGCCACGTCGAACCAACGCCACGACCGCGCGTGTTCGATCAAGTCTGGCAACAACGTCGTTGAACTGCGCGAGATTGGCGATTTCCTGGTTGTTGATTGACAAGATCAGATCACCCGCTTGAACGCCAGCCCTCGCCGCAGGTCCATCGGCAGCGTCAACCTGGACCCCGCCTCTCAGGCGCAGCTGATTCCGCCGCTCCTCGCTCAGCTCCGAAACCATCAGGCCAAGAAAATTACTGGGTGTGGCACCCGGTGCGCTGCGCGGTGCGCTCGCACGGGCCGCTCGATCGGGTTCGGCCTCGGAGACCACCACCACCAAGTCCTTGGGTACGCCTTTTCGCCAGATCCCGAGACTGGCCTTGGTGCCGGGCTTGGTACCACCGACGAGCCGGGGGAGATCCGATGAGCGTTCGATGGGTTTGCCTTCATAGCGAAGAATAATGTCACCGGCCTCGAGTCCGGCGCGCTCGGCGGGTGAACCGCGTTCAACGTTTCGCACCAAAGCCCCAGCCGCCTTCGGTAAGCCGAGCGCCTCAGCAACTTCTTTGCTGACTTCAGCGATGCCGACACCCATTCGGCCGCGAATGACGCGACCGCTTGTTCGCAACTGCTCATAAACCCTTTGCGCTTCATCGATTGGAATCGCGAAAGAAATCCCCATGAATCCGCCAGTTCGGGAATAAATCATCGAATTAATGCCCACCACTTCGCCGCGCAAATTCAACAAGGGACCGCCTGAGTTACCGGGGTTCACGGCAACATCGGTCTGTATGAAGGGTAAATACTCGCCGGTTTCGCGACCCTTTGCAGAGACGATACCGGCGGTCACTGTGCTGTCCAGACCAAAGGGCGATCCGATCGCAACCACCCACTCACCCACACGAAGTTTGTTGCTATCGCCAAAGCTCAGACGCGGTAAGCCGTTCGCATCAACTTTCAAAAGCGCAACATCGGTCCGCTCGTCCGAACCAATCAGCTTGGCCTTGAACTCGCGCCGATCGGTCATGGTGACGATGATTTCGTCGGCGCCCTGAACCACATGGTGATTGGTAAGCACATAACCATCGGCCGTGATGATGAATCCCGAACCAACACCTCGGGGAATCTCATCCGGGCTACCGCCTCGACCGCGTGGTCCATTGGGTGATGGCATCGGACCCGGCCGAGGCATGAAACGGCGAAAGAATTCAGCCATTGGATCTTCGGCTTCAGATCGGGCCGCAGCGTTAGGGTCGCGTTTTTCAATCGTCCGAATATTTACAACCGCCGGGCCGACTTTTTCGACCAAATCGGCAAAGTCGGGCAACCCGCGCACCGTTGCCGTGATTGCAGCACTCGGGCTTGTTTGCGCATGGCTTAGCGCCGCAGCCGAAAGGCTTAAGGCGAGTAACAGCGTCGTAACAGGTTTTGTAAAAAACCTTGTGATCGATCCTGGGGCCACAAAAAAATGCTTCTGTTCCATAGTCATATCAATTCGGTTGTCGGAAATGATCGCTTCGCTTGCTCGTCAGTGGTTCGTGCTGACTCAGTGGCGGGATATTGCGGCGAGCCCTTGTGAAATCAAGCATGGGCCTCTCATCGCTAGGGATTATGCAGGGGCGTCTTGCCTCAGGTTGTCGACGGGCTCGAATGCTGCTTTTCGCGCTGGCCGATTGCTTCAACACGGCGACCTGACCAGATCAACCAGCGCCTGAGTTGATACCAGGGGTCCCCGGACATGCCTTGTTTTAACCAGTGATGCAGAATCCGCTTGCCGTCGGCTCCTCTGAACTGGACAGAGACCATCCAGTCGATCATATGCCAAGCCTCGAGTTGCCAAGTTTCTGTCGGCTGATCATGGTCGGGTCGAGGGTGACGGGGCGGCTCGGAGAGATAACCTCGCTCGACAAGGCATCGACCCGGGCCAATTGGCCTGATTGCCGTGGCGCGGGCCCTGGCGCGGGAAGACCCAGGTAAGAGACACAGCGAGCGCAGTGGGATCCGTTGCCACGGGTTCCGTTCGCGCGGGAGAAACCCCTCGACTTGAGGTTCAGGCAGGGTTTGTTCAGCGCTTTCGAGGAAAGAATGCATCAAACGTCTACACCCTGGCCAAGACCAGGGTCCCGTTTGTCCCGCCAAAACCAAATGAATTTTTCATGGCATGTTTGATCGTGATTTGCCGGGCCGTATTGGCGACATAATCAAGATCGCATTCAGGGTCCTGGTTATCGATGTTAATGGTCGGTGGGGAGACTTGATGATGCACGGCCAGCGCGGTGAACACAGTCTCGATACCGCCAGCACCACCTAATAGATGCCCGGTCATTGATTTGGTTGAATTGATTGCAATTTTTTTTGCCGCGTCTTCCCCAAGTGCCAGCTTGATCGCATCGCTTTCATTCTTGTCGCCAAGCGGTGTCGAGGTACCGTGAGCGTTGAGGTACTGAATCGCATCACGCTCAAGGCGCGCATCTGCAAGCGCCAGTTGCATGCAACGGGTTGGCCCGTCGGTACTCGGCGCAGTGATATGGTTGGCGTCGCCCGTCATGGCAAAACCGACGAGTTCCGCGTAAATTCTCGCGCCGCGCGCTTTGGCATGCTCAAAGTCTTCTAGGACCATCACCCCGGCGCCCTCACCCAGCACAAAGCCGTCGCGGTCGCGATCCCAGGGCCGCGACGCTGCATACGGATCATCATTGCGTTGTGACAAAGCGCGCGCAGCACAGAACCCGCCAAGCCCAAGCGGTGAAATCGTGGATTCGGCCCCGCCAGCAATCATCACATCGGCGTCGCCGTAGCCAATCATTCTCGCTGCCATGCCGATGCTATGAAGTCCTGTGGTGCAAGCGGTCACGATCGACAAATTGGGACCCTTCAGACCGAGCATGATGGCTAACTGTCCTGAGATCATGTTGATGATGGATCCCGGCACGAAAAAGGGCGAGATTCGCCTCACACCGCGTGATGTGTATTCGCGATGGGTGTCCTCGATCATCGGCAGGCCGCCAATGCCTGAACTCACCAGGCAGCCAGCGCGTTCGGCGGGAAGACGATCGAGCGAGAGACCGGCGTCCTGCCAGGCCTGAATCGACGCAGCGACACCGTAATGAATGAAGGTATCGAAATGTCTGGCCTCTTTCGGAGGCATCCAGGCCGATACATCAAAACCCTTCACTTCACCGCCAATGCGGGTTGGGAACGTCGTGGCGTCGAACCGGGTAATCGGACCGATGCCCGACTTGCCGGCGACTAGATTGCCCCAGGCATCGTCAACAGTATTACCTACCGGACTGATGATGCCCAGCCCGGTGATCGCTACCCGACGTCTGCCCATCAAGCTTTGCTGTGCGAGCGTACGTAGTCGATGGCTTGTTGGACGCTGGTGATTTTCTCAGCCTCCTCATCAGGGATTTCGGTGCCGAATTCGTCTTCCAGGGCCATAACCAACTCAACCGTATCGAGCGAATCAGCGCCTAAATCATCGACAAAAGATGATTCGTTTTTGATATCGGCCTCGTTCACGCCAAGCTGCTCTGCAACGATTTTCCTGACGCGTTGCTCGATGTTATCCATCCAAATCTCCTAAAAATTCACCCATGGGTTTTGAAAAACTAATAGCGCAAAGGCTTGTTCCAATTGGCAAAACCCGCTCCCTGAACCGTTCTATTGTAGCAGTGCGGCTCGATCGCGGTTAATCCATAAACATGCCACCGTTGACCTGAAGGCTCTCACCGGTCACATAGGCGCCGCTCTGTCCTGCCAGAAAGAGAACAGCCGCTGCAATATCCGATGGTGACCCCAGTTTTTGCAAGGGAATCTGTTGCTGAAGCTGTGCCTTTTGCGCATCGGAAAGGCTATGCGTCATATCGGTTTCGATAAAGCCGGGCGCAATGCAGTTCACCGTGATTTGGCGACTCCCGAGTTCACGCGCAAGCGCTCGCGACAGACCCGCAAGACCAGCCTTTGCAGCGGCGTAATTAGCTTGTCCAGGGTTGCCTGTCTCGCCGACCACCGATGTGATGTTGATGATGCGCCCGAAGCGCTGTTTCATCATAAAGCGCACGACGCTCTGGGAAAGCCAAAAGCAGGCGCTCAAATTGGTGTTGATCACCTGCTCCCATTCATCGACTTTCATGCGCATGGCGAGGTTATCGCGCGTGATGCCTGCATTGTTCACAAGCACATGAATACCGCCCTCGGCACCGAGCTTGTCAAGCAGATCTTGGCTGGCTTGACGATGGGCAACATCCAACACAAGGCCACAGCTTTGTGCACGTGACCGCTGAAAAGCTTCCTCAAGCCCTGAAAAAGCGCTGGCTTTGCCGTTTTGGATGAGCGGGAGAAAGAACGCCTGCGCGGCGTCGATCGCCGCTTGCAGTCGCTGGGTGACTTGAGCCGCACCTGCCCCGGTGGTTGATGTCCCGAACACACAGACCCCGGCTTGAGCGAGCGCAATCGCAATCGCCTGTCCGATGCCCCGCGACGCGCCGGTGACAAGCGCGCGCTTGGACCACAGCGTCGGGTCGAGCGTGGGCAATGTCGGACGCTCAGACAGGTCTGCTGGTACGGTGTTGGCCTCTTGTGGCATGGCGGACCTCATGATGCACGCGCATGGCCCAGTGCCGCAAGCGCTTGCTCGAGGGTTGAAGGGTCATAGACGCTCATCACGCGCAGATGCTTATCAATTCTAGATACCAGGCCTGAAAGCACTTTGCCCGGCCCCATTTCGACCACGGTATCCACACCACGCTTGCGCATGGATTCAATGGTTTGCACCCACCGCACCGGATGGTAGGCCTGCTCGACCAATGCCTGCCTGATCGCCGCAGGCTCGGTGTGAACCTGAACATCAACATTGTGAATCACTGGCACCTTAGGACGCTGTAGTTGGCAATCCTCGAGGGCTTTGGCCAGATGCTGACCTGCTGGTGCTAAGAGACTGGAGTGAAAGGGCGCAGACACCGGGAGCGGGAGCGCGCGCTTTGCGCCACGGGTCTTTAGCGCCTCACAGGCTTGGGCTACCGCATCCTTGTGACCAGCAATCACGACTTGTGAGGGCGCGTTGAAGTTGACTGCCTCAACCCTCAGCCCACTTGAGGCACTGAGCGTTTGGCAGGTCTCAATCACCACGTCGTCATCGAGCCCCAAAATCGCAGCCATCGCGCCGGTGCCAATGGGTACCGCTTCTTGCATGGCTCGGGCCCTTAATCTCACCAAGCGCAAGCCATCGGCGAGCGTGAACGCGCCCGCAGCAACCAGGGCTGCATATTCGCCAAGGCTATGCCCCGCCATGATTTGGGCTTGTGGACCACCCGCCCGTATCCAGGCACGCCAGGCGCAAACACCAGCAAGCAGCATGGCAGGTTGTGTGTTGACGGTGCTTGCCAGACTTTCCGCAGGCCCAGCGTGAATAAGCGCACTCAAGGGCTCACCGAGCGCGTCATCAGCATCTTTGATCAGCGCTTCAAGCTCAGGGTGGCTTGCCCAGACGTCAAGCATGCCTACTGACTGCGAGCCTTGTCCCGGGAAAACAAAAGCAATATTCATAAGGTATTCGAGCGCTCCTTGAATCAATAGCTCAATAAACAAGCGCCCCAAGTCATGCCGCCTCCCACCCCTTCGAGCAGCACCTTTTGCCCGGGTTTGACCTTTCCCTGGCGTATCGCCCAGTCAAGGGCAAGCGGGACTGAGGCAGCCGAAGTATTGGCATGTTGGTCAACGGTGATGATGACTTTTTCCAGAGGCAGGGCAAGTCGCTTGGCGGTTGCCTGAAGAATCCTGATGTTCGCTTGATGCGGGATGAGCCAATCAAGTTCATCCACACTGATACTGGCCTTGGCGCAGACCTCACGTGCGACCTGGTCGAGCACGTTGACCGCGGTTTTAAAAACGGCCTGCCCGTCCATCGTGAGAAATGGGTGTCCGCAGATTTTGCCCGAACAGACTTGTCCCGCGGTCTGCAAGATTGAAACCAGACTACCGTCAGCGTGCAGGGCGCAAGCATGGATACCGGGCGAATCGCCTGCCCCGAGGACCACCGCACCGGCCCCATCCCCAAAGAGCACGCAGGTTCTTCGATCGTTCCAATCAAGAATACGCGAAAAGACCTCCGCACCGATCACCAGCGCGCAACGTGCCATGCCGGTGCGGATCATCGCATCGGCAGTCGCCAGCCCGTAAACAAAGCCTGCGCATACGGCCTGCACATCAAAGGCCGCTCCGCCCTTGCAACCAAGCTGCTGCTGAATAAGGCAGGCTGTACTTGGAAAAATCACATCGGGCGTGGAGGTGGCAACAATAATCAGGTCCACATCGTTGGCGCTGCGTGATGCGTGTTCGAGTGCGCGCTGTGCCGCTTGAAAGCCGAGTTGGCTGCTGCTGATATCGGGCTCGGCAAGGTATCGCTGCTTAATGCCCGTGCGTTCCTCAATCCAATCGCTTGAGCTTTCCACGCCCCGCTCGGCCAAGCTCTCGACCAGTGCCTCATTGCTGACGCAGCGCGGCGGCAAAGCCGATCCGACGCCTAAAAGTTTGCTGTAAATCATGGTTCAAGCATGCTTGCCGATACCGTGAGTTGCTTCATCTTTGCTATGCCTGTTGTTGAAGGAGCGATTGATCTTGGGCATGGTGGGCAAGCGCCCTAACCTCTGGCAGGGTTTGCGCTATTTGGTGAATGAGCTTGCGTTCTACAGCGTGGGCAGCGCGGGACAGCGCTGTTTGAAAAGCCAGCTGATCAGCAGAACCATGGCTCTTAAACACGATGCCGCGAAGCCCCACCAACGAAGCCCCATTGTAGCGGCGGTGGTCCATACGCCGGCGAATTCTTTGAATCACAGGCAGCGATACCAGCGCACCAAGCTTTGAAACTAAACCTCGACCGTACTCTTCACGCAAGGTCTGTGCGAGCATGCTCGCTAGACCTTCTGATGTTTTCAGGGCCACGTTGCCCACAAAACCGTCACAAACAACCACATCAACGGTTCCTGAGAAAATATCTTTCCCTTCAACATTACCAATAAAATTCAAACCGCTGTTGCGCAGCAGTTCCCCTGCCTGCTTGACAACCTCATTGCCTTTGATGATCTCCTCGCCTATATTGAGCAGTCCAATCGATGGACGCCGCGATTGATCAAGCGCCGAAGACAAGGCCGCGCCCATGATCGCGAATTGCAACAAATGCTCGGCGCTGCAATCAACATTCGCACCCAAATCGAGCACCATTGTTGCGCCACCGCGCACATTAGGCAGTTGTGCTGCGATTGCCGGGCGGTCGATGCCATCCATGGTTTTTAACACCATGCGCGACAAAGCCATGAGAGCGCCGGTGTTGCCGGCACTTACGCAGGCCTGTGCGCGTCCATCATGAACACACTCGATAGCACGACGCATGGACGAATCCTTCTTGCCGCGCAAGGCAACGGCAATGGCTTCATCCATGCCGACAGATTCGCTGGCGTGGACGATTTGGATTCGGCTGCTGATAGCCTGATTCGGCTTTGCCGCACGTAGCGCGGCGTCAAGTGGCCCCTCGTCACCGACGAGCAAGCAATCCGCATGGCTTGCTCGTGATAGAAATTGTATCGTGGCGGGGACGGTGACCGGGAGGCCGTAATCGCCACCCATGCCATCGACTGCAATCGTGATTTGCGAACCGTCCATCGACCCACGGAGCCTTTCTTGCTCCGTTACGTCGCGCTGAAACGACTAGGATTCGTCCGACTTTGACTTCACCACCTTCTTGCCACGATAAAAACCATTCGGGCTGATGTGATGGCGAAGATGAATCTCGCCAGTGCTGGTTTCTACAGCAATCGGTGGCGCACTTAAAAAGTCGTGGGCGCGGTGCATGCCGCGTTTCGAGGGCGATTTCTTGTTTTGCTGGACGGCCATGGTCGCGGCTCCATGTGAAAGCTAATCCGAGATTATATCAAGACCGCGAGAAAAGGTGAACCAGTGCACGCTTATGGTGTTCATGTGTTTTCGCCGTGTTGCGGTGTTCAAAGGTTTCAACACAGGGCGCAGGGTTCTGCGCAAGTCGCGAAAAAACATCTCAAACCCAATCATAACCAGTTTAATCTTCAGAACGCTTGTCGTCATCGGTAATGCTTTTCAGTGAAGACAGAACCGCAAAAGGCTTGGGTCGGTTCGACTGCAGCGGTGCTACTGCCTGAGATGTGCCAGGCGGCTCACATTGCAAATGCTTGGGAACAATCGGTAAGGCGAGGAGTAATTCGTCTTCAACAAGTGCCAACAGATCAAAGTGCTTATCGTGGGCAATCACGTCATAGTCGTCTTGGGCGGCATCTTCAAGCTTGCTCGCCATAGCCTCGTTGCGTGCAACCAGGAAGCGTCGCTTGACTTGAAGATCCAGACTTAAAGGGTGCATGCATCGCTGGCAAACGAGCATCAACTGTGCGCTCGCCTCAAGCCTGAGCCAGTAGCGACGTTCGCTTAACGCCAAATCACTGAGGCCGCTTGCTCGCCAGCGTAGAGATTCCCGGGGGCTGGATTGGGAAAGCGCATAAAGCCTCGGCATCTCCTGCACCAAAACCTCGGCTTCAATCCTTGCATCAAAAACACCGCCGTGCTCGATCCAGGTCATGAGCGGCAGGGAACGCGCCGTCCATTCATTTGCTTGAAATCTCATTGCGATCGTCGGTGCCCAGCTTCCATCACTCTATGATACGTGCTCCCACAATGCTCAGGAGATGCCGTGTCCAAAGCTAACCCGCCGCTCATTCTCGCTTCAACCTCGGTCTATCGCAGAGCGTTGCTTGAGCGACTGACGGTGCACTTCACCCAGCTCGCACCGCAGGTCATCGAGACACAAAACGCCGCAGAGTCGGTAGAGGCAATGGCCTTAAGGCTTGCCATCGAAAAAGCCAGCGCTGTTGCCAGGCTTCATCCTGGTGCACTCGTGATTGGTTCCGACCAGGCAGCTACGCTTGATGGTTTGAAGGCGATCGGTAAACCAGGTCAGCGCCAGGCTGCGGTAGAACAACTCAGCCAGGCCAGCGGCAGAACAATGCGCTTTTACACCGCCCTTGCCCTCATCAAATATCACGATCAGCCGGCAGAGCAGGCGGCAGGGCCAGATTTTCAGCGTGCGGCCGTGGTGGTGACCGAGGTGAAATTTCGCGATCTGAGCCCGGCACTGATCGCTGGGTATCTCGACCGCGAACCGGCTTTTGATTGCGCAGGATCTGCCAAGTGCGAAGGCCTGGGCATCATCCTCATGGCATCCATACAGTCCGATGATCCGACGGCTTTGATTGGTTTGCCGCTGATCCGCCTGACTCAATTTCTCAGCGAGGCCGGCTATGAGCTCTTCGGCGTTGATACTGCTGCCGACGGCGCTTGACCCGGATAGCGATCCGGCACGGTCCTTACCCGGACCGGTGCTGTCAAAGCTCCATACGCTTTCGCACTTTGTTGTTGAGGACGCAAAGTCTGCACGCGCATGGCTCAAACGCTGCGCCTGGCCAAAACCACTGCCCGAAGCCTTGATGCTGGTTTGGGATGAGCATACCGCCCAATCCGAGCCGCAAAGCAAGGCGGTCATTCGACAGGTTCTGGCCTGGCTCGAGGCGGGTGTGTCCGTCGGTCTCTTGTCAGAGGCTGGCCTTCCTGCGATTGCAGATCCGGGTCAGGCTTTGATTGCTGCGGTTCATGCCGCAGGCTATCCGGTTCGACCGCAGGTCGGTCCATCGTCCCTCATGCTCGCCTTAATGGCCTCAGGATTGAACGGTCAGCATTTTGAATTTAAAGGTTATCTGGCTGCGGCAGGCGACGCACGCGATGCCGCTTTGATCGCAATGGAGCGATTAAACGCGCAAGATGGGCGAAGCTTGCTGTGGATTGAAACGCCTTATCGCAACGAGGCGATGATGACCTCTGTCACCCGTGTCTTAAAGCCCGAAACCCTGCTTTGTGTGGCCTGTGCGCTGGGTACCGAAAAAGAGACCATTCACGTTAAGACCGTAGCCCAGTGGCGGCAGAGCGCTTGGACGCCAGGGCGCGAGCCCTGTGTTTTTATCCTAGGCAGCGCCATGCAGAGCATGCATCCACGAGCAACCGCCAGATCTGGTGGCGACCTTTCGAGACACCCTACCCTCAAAGAAACCCGACTAGCGAAGCCGGCTGGGCGCAGACAGGGCTTGAAGACCCATCGTCGAAATCACACGTGAGGTCTCAACGCCAACGCGCCGCGCGAAGCGCTCCGCAAGCGACGGCCGGGGACTGAAGTCCACCACATCGTCCGCTTTGATGACATCACGGGCAACCTGATCAACCGAGCCGCGCGCATCTGCCAGCCCTAGTTTGATTGCCTGATCGCCGCTCCAGACGCGACCACTGAAGAGCTTGCTGTCCTCTTGCAAACGATCGCCGCGTCCTTGCTTGACCGCCTCAATAAAGTTTCGATGTAAGTCATCAAGTGTGCTTTGCAAATGCGCGCGCTGGGTGTCACTCAAAGCACTGAAGGGATCTAGCATGCCTTTATCCGCACCGGCGGTGAATAAGCGTCGCTCAACACCCAAACGCTTCATCGCTTCTGTGAATCCAAATCCATCAAGCCGCACACCGATCGAGCCCACCAAACTATTGGGATCAACGAAAATCTTATCGCTTGCGACCGCAATGTAGTAGCCGCCTGATGCACAAATATCTTCGACCACCGTGTGGATGGGAATATTGGGGTACTTTTCCCTTAAACGGAGAACCTCCTGGTGGATGATTGATGCCTGCACAGGCGATCCGCCCGGGCTGTTAAGCCGCAGGATCACACCCGCGGTGCCTTGATCTTCAAAGGCTGCGCGTAAAGCGCCTGTGATTTGATCGGCGTTTGCCTCCGACTCGTGGTCAATTTCCCCCTGGATATCGATCAAGGCGGTGTGGCGGTCTGGCTTTGCGGTTTCGTGTCCGCTAACACTCCGCCATTCGTACCAAAAAAGCATCAAAACGATCAGGAATAGACTACGGAATGCAATCGACCAGCGACGCCTGCGGATCTGCTCGCGTTGGTTTTCTTCAAGAAGGCGCAACAGCGCAGCTTGCTGGATTTCATGGGCACTTATCCAGGCGCCTGATGTCGAAGCAGACCCAGCCGGCTTAGTGTCCTCAGTCATGCTTTGTCCTTTGTTGACGCCTGATCAGCACACGATCGGCGTCGATTTTGCAGTCGAGCGCCTCAAGGGATCGGCCACGGCAGGGCCCATCGATACACAGCCCAGTATTTGCCTCGTACATGGCACCGTGCGTTGCGCACACCAAGAATTGTCCACTGTCGTCAAAAAAAGCGCCTTCGAGCCAGTCAAGTTCAACGGGAACATGGGCGCAACGATTCAAGTAAGCAAATGCCTGCCCCTGAAACCGGACCACGAAGGCCGAGACCTCGCCCCCAGGTCCTGGTATGAGCGTACGAAGTCCGGTACCGCCGTCGAGCAATTCAAGGGCGCTGCCGGCGTCGGTCCAAACTGTTTTCCAGTTGGCGGGTGTCGATTCACTCATGGAGCAAGTTGGGCTTCTAACCAATGGGCCAAAGATGGGGTGTCGGAAAATATCGCCTCCGGGTTCACGCTTGCGAGATCTTCAACACCATGAGCGCCATAGCTTACTGCGACTGCCCTTGTGCCTGCTGATGCGGCCATTTCAAGGTCATGGGTTGTGTCACCGACCATCATCGCCCGTGACGGCTCGGTGCCAAGCGAGGCAAGAAGGTCAAGCAACATCCAGGGATGAGGTTTCGGATGACCCTCATCGGCAGTACGGGTGTCGACGAAAAAACGGCGCCATCCGGTCTGCTCAAGCACGCGATTCAAGCCAAGCCTTGACTTGCCGGTTGCAATCGCCATCGGCACGCCCAAGCTTTGGAGTCGCTCGAGCATGG
>DENJ01000119.1:41302-42495 GCA_002359635.1 Burkholderiales bacterium UBA2647 | reverse complement strand
ATGGACTATGCGATGCCGCGCGCCGACGATTTGCCACATTTTGAGGTTGAAACTGTCAAGGGTACGCCTTGCACCCACAACCCGCTTGGGGTAAAGGGTTGCGGTGAAGCCGGTGCCATCGGTTCGCCGGCTGCCCTGATGAATGCGCTTTGTGATGCCTTGTGGCCCTTGGGTGTTAAGGATCTGGATATGCCAGCAAGTCCGCACAATGTGTGGAAAGCTATCCAGAAGGCAAAACACTGAAACTAAACTAGCGAGTCTTCGAGGCAGGGCCCGAAGACTCATCGATGAGAAAAGAGGAGTGCAACATGAACATTGCCTATCACCGCCCCAGTTCGATCGCAGACGCGTCCAGTCTTGCCGCAGCCCACAGCGACGGGCGTTTGCTCGCCGGTGGCCAGTCGCTGTTGCCGGCGATCCGCTTGGGCTTATCCGACCCGACCGACCTGATTGACCTGGGACGTATTCCGGAGCTTAAGGGGATTCATGAAGAGGGGGGAAGCCTTCGCATCGGCGCGATGTGCACCCACGCTGAAGTCGCAGCTTCCGGCACGGTCAAGCGACTGATCCCCGCCTTAGCCCATCTCGCTGAGCACATCGGTGACCGTGCGGTGCGCAACCGCGGCACCTTAGGGGGCAGTCTGGCCAACAATGATCCGGCGGCCTGCTACCCGGCGGCTGTCATGGGCCTTGGTGCGACGATTCACACCAACCGTCGCGATATCGCTGGCGATGAATTTTTCACCGGTGTGTATTCGACGGCGCTCGACGAAGGCGAGGTGATCACTTCGGTCAGCTTTCCGGTACCCAAGACGGCTGGCTGGCAAAAATTCAAGCAACCAGCCTCGCGCTTTTCGATCGTCGGCGTCTTTGTCTCGCAAGGCAGCCAAGGTGTTAGGGTCGCGGTCACGGGCGCTGCGGCTTGCGTCTTCCGAGCCACCGCGATTGAAGATGCGCTTAGTGCCCACTGGTCATCGGCCGCAGCCAAAGCGGTTCACATGGATGCAGCCGAACTCAACAGCGACCTGCATGCCAGTGCCGAGTATCGGGCTCACTTGATTCCGGTACTCGCAGCGAGAGCGGTTGCAGCCTGACGCCTTTTTTTGGCGAGCCTACTTAAGGCCATGACCAATAAGCTTGGCTCGCCGCATCAAATTTCCTCGGGGCCGGGCGCCAACAGCTTGGCTTCACCC
>DENJ01000119.1:36246-41271 GCA_002359635.1 Burkholderiales bacterium UBA2647 | reverse complement strand
GCTGCGCTCGAAGCCCAGGGCCATGTCGCCGAATCATCGGTGCTCAGCACATTGCGATTGGCCTTGCAGCTCAAGAAGCCCTTGCTTCTCGATGGGCCAAGCGGCAGCGGAAAATCGCATCTCGCCGAAAGTTATGCCAAGTCAATCGGTGTCTCACCGATTCGCCTGATCGTTCATGCCGATACGCAACGTGAAGACGCCGCCTACGACTGGAATTACAGCCGTCAATTGCTCGGTTTACGATTGACGACCCGGCAAGGTCAAAGGGGCGATCGTCGTGCCGTAAGAAGCGCGCTGCCCTTGTCTGTCGGGCGTCACAACATCAGCCCTCCTCTGCCTTTGTTTGACGAGCACCACCTGATTGCCAAACCGCTGTTGCAGACCATTCGCACATCCCAGCCCGGAAGACCGGCGGTTTTGATTCTAGAGGGTCTTGACCAGAGCGACGCTTCGCTAGACGGGGTACTGCTTCCCTTCTTCGACGATTATCAGCTCCATATCGATGGCTTCGGATGCCTATGCGCGCAGGAAGCACCGGTCATCTTCATCACCAGCCGGGATGCCAGACGAATCAGCGACCCCGTGCGGCGTCGCGCAATTTATCAATATTGCGCTTTCCCTAGCGCAGCGCGCGAATTACGTATGCTCCAAGCTGCCCTGCCCGGTGCAGGGGAGCGGCTGAGCCAAGCCGTGATCGATTTCGTGCGCGGCCTGCGGATTTCTGACTTGGCGCAGCGTCCAGGCATGGATCAGCTGATCGCCTGGACCAAGACCTTGAGACAGCTTGATGCCCTGAGTCTTGATCCTGAATTGATCCACAACACCCTAGGATTGCTGCTCAAGCATCAACATGAGTTAAAGCCACTGGCGGGCAGCGATGCGAGTGCATGGTTGGCCGCGCTTCAAGCGCGCGCACAAAACGACGCCGTCATCGGGCTGTCATCCTGAGCACCTATGCTGCGCCGAGGATGAAGACATGAGCGCACGCATACTGATCATCGAAGACGAACCAGCCATACGAGAGCTCATTCAGGTCAATTTGAGCCATGCGGGCTTTGAGGTGGTGAGCGCTGAATATGCCTCCGAAGGCAAACGGGAAATTGACTATCGACTGCCTGATTTAATTTTGCTTGACTGGATGCTTCCCGATTTTTCAGGGGTTGAGTTAGCCAAACAGCTGCGTCAGGACATTCGCACGAAAAAGCTTCCGATCATCATGCTCACGGCAAGGGCTGAGGAATTCGACAAACTCGCCGGTTTTGACGCCGGTGCAGACGATTACATCACCAAGCCCTTCTCCCCGCGCGAGTTGCTGGCACGGGTGAAGGCATTGCTTCGACGCACCGCACCTGAAGCAAGCGGGGTTCCGATCACCATCGGCAGGCTTACCCTCGATCCGCAATCCTTTCGCGTCAATGCGGACCAGGAATCGATCAATCTTAGCCCCACCGAGTTTCGCCTGTTGCACTACATGATGTCGCATGCCGACAAGGTCTTGAGCCGAAGCAAACTCCTGGATGAAGTCTGGGGCGATCATGTCTTTATCGAAGAGCGCACCGTTGATGTGCATATCCGACGCTTAAGGCTCGCCCTTCAGCCCTATGGCTGTGACCAAATGGTCGAAACCGTACGCGGAGGCGGTTACCGATTCGTGCCAACCTGAGGCTGGCGCGATATGCTCGGCGCATGCTAGGCCCCAAACCCTTACTCTTGCTCATCATCCTTGGCACAAGCGCCGCCTGGCTTGCCTCGCGCGGCGAGGCCCCGCTTGCACTGGCCTTGCTTGCAGCCGTGCTTATCCCCTGGGTGCTTTACGACATATGGCGTATCCAGCAGCTGCGTTGGTGGTTGGCACTGCCGAGCAAGCGCGATCTGCCAACCGCACCAGGTGCCTGGGGTGCAATTTATTCGCGACTCAACATCATTGCCCAGCGCAGCGACAGCGAGCTCAAAGACATGCGCCGAGAAATCGATCATGTTTATAAAGCGGTCGACGAATTGCCAGAGGGCGTGATCGTGCTCGATCGCTTTCAACATGTTTTGTGGGCCAATCGGACCGCCCAACAATTACTTGGGATTTTCGGGGAACGCAAACCAATCCACCATTTTTTGCGCGAACCCTCGGTGCTCGACATGCTCGATAAAGCACATCAAATTGCATCGCCTGAATCGCGTACCAGTCTCAGCAGTCTGCCTGACCAGCTCGGTAGGATTTTTGAGTTTCGCCTCCATCAATCGGATACCGGTGAACAACTGCTTGTTTTCCGCGATACCACTGATGCGGCGAGACTTGATGCGATGCGCCGCGACTTTGTGGCCAATGTTTCCCATGAGATCCGTACACCGATTACCGTGATCGCAGGTTTCTCAGAGACCATGCTGAGTATTCCTTGTAACGAGGAACAAACCCAGAATTATTTACAAGAGATTCTCCGGCAAAGCGGCACGATGAGCCGACTCGTCGAGGACTTGCTCACACTTTCAAGCCTTGAAAACGCCATGGCACCGCCCAAGGGTAGCTCGATTGCGGTACACACCATGCTTCAGTCCATGTGCGACGAAGCAAGGGTTATTTCGGCAGGTCGCCATGATGTTGCCATTGATCTGCAAGGTCCTGCTGCGCTGGAAGGCGCAGCCAATGAAATCGAAAGCGCCATTCGCAACCTGATCACCAACGCGATTCGATACACACCTGAAGGTGGCAACATTCGTATGACATGGCGGGTCCGCGATCACGAGGGATGGATAACAGTGATCGATAACGGTATCGGTATTGCCTCAGAACATCTACCGAGACTCACTGAGCGCTTTTACCGCGTTGATCGCGGGCGATCGCGCGCCGCAGGCGGCACCGGATTGGGACTAGCCATCGTGAAACATGTGATGAATCGGCACCAAGGCAGAATCGAAGTACATTCGCAGCCTGGAAAGGGCAGTCAGTTTTCCCTCGTGTTTCCTGCGAGCCGGGTGCATGCCGCAGGAAACTAAGCCTTTGAGAAAACAGGCCTGCGATCAAATGTTTAAAGTCATCGCAGGCCAATCGCATCCGCGTCGCTGATAAGCCTGTCATCGTCGCGTCAACGCGCTGTCATCGCCTTGCCATAAGTCTTATGTAGCCTCTCCTGATGCTCGAATGCTTTGTCGCGTTAGAGCGTTCAAAAAAGCAGGACTAAAAAAGCATGCAAGCGGCAGAAAGCGAACGCGTTCTCGTTGTCGAAGACGACGCAGCGATTCGAGAGTTATTGAGAATCAATTTAAGTCACGCCGGCTACAGTTTACGCCTTTGCGAGCGGGTGGATGAAGCGCGCGCATTGCTCGCTCGAGAAAGCTTTCATTTAGCCATGCTCGACTGGATGCTTCCCGATGAAAGCGGTATCGAGCTCATCCAGAGTATCCGGCGGCAGCCCGAAACCATGAGGTTGCCGATCATTATGCTGACGGCACGCAATCAGGAAGCTGATCGAATCGCAGGCCTTGAGGCCGGTGCAGACGATTATTTGTCCAAACCTTTTTCCATGGCTGAATTGATTGCCCGTGTCAGGGCGGTGATTCGTCGTGCGCAACCAGATATTGCCCGCGAGCGCCTCGAACTCGACGGTTTGTGCCTGGAGCCGGAGGCGCTTCGCGTGTCGATTCACGGTAGCACCCTGGTGCTCAGTCCCACGGAATTTCGCTTGCTTCATTGTTTCATGCGTCGCGTCGATCGTATGATCATGCGCAGTCAGTTGATTGCAGAGGTTTGGGAGCACCAACCCTATATCGATGAACGAACCGTCGACGTGCACGTGCGACGATTAAGGCTGGCTCTTAAGCCTTTTGGCTACGACCGCCTGATTGAAACGGTGCGTGGTGGCGGTTATCGGCTTGCGCCGCATGTCGGCACGGCGTAGCGTTTTAGAGCAGGGTCTAAGCGATTAAACCCTGCATCGGGCGCGCTAAGGCGCCTTTGAATCAGGCCTGGTGATGTTGATCGCTATGCCTGACGTCCACACCTTCAACAACACCGACAACATATGCTGCAATATTGCGCGCATGGTCAGCCACACGCTCCACCGACTGAACCACAAAAATCGCATCCACGAAAGCGCTGGTATCCTGCGGAAAAGTTGATGCGAGTTTGATCAAAAGTGCCTGCAACTGATCGCGCTTTTTATCAATCTCGTTATCTTGCACCGACAGGCGCGCAAACATGTGGTTGTCTTCACGCACCATCGCATCAATTGCCGAGCGAAGCATATTCCCTGCCGATTCGCTTAATGCAAGGATTTCAGTCAGCGGCAAATGATCGCGGATTGACAGGTTCATCAAACTGCTGGAACGAAGTGCGATTTTTCTTGATTCATCACCAATCCGCTCTAAATCGTTAATTGAATGAATCGCAGCCATCACGATCCGCAGATCAAGAGCGAGCGGTTGCCGTTTCGCAAGCAACTCGCTACACATATCACTTGCCGCTAGGTGCTCTGCATCAATCATGCGTTCTTGTCTGAGGATCTCAGTCGCAAGGCTCAGGTCCGACTCTGTTAATGCCCGAACGGCACGGCGAAATTGCTGCTCGACACGACCTGCCAATTTCGTGACGGCTTTTTGCATCGACCGCATCTCATCGTCGAAACTTTTTGCCGTGTGTTCCATCGCGCATCTCCTGGTTAGCGAGCCTGAACCTTAGTGGTCGATTATGTCATTTTAATGAATCAACCCACAGCCTGAGAATTCGGTTTGACGGTCACCTGATGAGCTTACTGCTCGTGCCTGATGTGCTTACTGCTTGATTCGGACAAGCTGCTGTTGCGAGTGATGGCACCTCAGCAAAGGGATTGGTGCACCAAGTTAACCGCACGCCGCTGTCATAGCACTGTAATCACCCGCCGATAGATTCCTTACTCCGTCTTTAGGAGAACCGTCAATGAATCTATTTAAATCGTTTTCACAGTCCATCCGCACCGTGGCGGTTGGTATCAGTTTTGTAGCGGCTTCAAGCGCGTTGTTATCAAACGTAGCACAAGCTTCGGATATCACCGGCGC
>DENJ01000119.1:0-36148 GCA_002359635.1 Burkholderiales bacterium UBA2647 | reverse complement strand
CAGATTCGTGCCAAAACCGTCACCTTCGGTGCTTCCGATGCACCGCTTAAAGGCGAAGAACTCGATAAAGACGGGATGGTTCAATTTCCCATGATTCTTGGTGGCGTTGTACCGGTCATCAACTTGGAGGGCTTTAAGCCTGGCGAGTTGCGCGTGAATGGCGAAGTGCTTGCAGAAATGTTTGCAGGTAGTATCAGTAAATGGAACGATGCGAAACTTGCCTCACTTAACCCCGGCAAGAGCCTACCCGATCAGAACATCACCGTCGTGCACCGCGCTGATGGCTCGGGTACCACCTTCATTTTTACCGACTACCTCGCTGAGGTAAGCAGCATGTGGAAGGAAAAAGTTGGCAAAGGTGCCGCAGTCAAGTGGCCCGCCAATTCGTCAGTCGGTGGCAAGGGAAATGAAGGCGTTGCAGCCAACGTGAGTCGCGTGAAGGGCGCAATCGGCTATGTCGAGTATGCCTACGCGAAAAAGAATAAAATCCCGCATCTTGCCCTTTTAAACCGTGATGGCAAATATGTCGAACCCGATGATTTAACGTTTGCTGCAGCAGCGGCTGGTGCTGACTGGTTTGGCACGCCGGGTATGGGAATTTCGCTGGTCAACCAGCGTGGTGCTAATTCCTGGCCGATCACTGGCGCATCGTTTGCGCTGATGTACAAGCAGCCGACCGACAAGGCAGCCTCTGCAGAGGTACTCAAGTTCTTTGACTGGTCGTTCAAGAACGGCAAAAAGCAGGCCGCAGAGCTGGATTATGTTGCGCTGCCCGATAGCCTCACCGAGCAGATCCGCCAAAAAGTCTGGTCTCAAGTTGCAAACAAGTAACAAGCAGGTAATACGAGATCGATACGCTTGTTAAATGGAAAGCTTCTATAGCGACAAAGTTTGTCAGATATCGATCCATTGAGTGATCTCTAGAAGGCGCATTTCCATGCGCCTTCTTTTTGTGGGGCATAAGAAATCATGAGTTCAATGCAAACTGCCAATCAGGCAGCACAAGCAGCCCAAGGGCCTTCTGCGAGTATGGTCGCCGTAGCCAGGCGCCAGCAAACCCAAGACTTCTGGTTTCACAAGCTCACCATGCTTTTTTCACTGGTGGTGCTCTTCTCACTTATCGGCATCATCGTTTCACTGATTCTTCAATCACTGCCAACGTTCCAAAAATTCGGTCTATCCTTTATTTGGCGGATCGAATGGGACATCATCAACGAAGAATTCGGCGCACTCATCTCAATATTTGGAACGCTTGCGAGCGCGACGATTGCGCTGCTGATTGCTGTACCCCTGTCCTTCGGTGTTGCGCTTTTTCTCACCGAAAACTGTCCGGTCTGGCTGCGTCGGCCGCTCGGTACGGCCGTAGAACTGCTTGCCGCGGTGCCCTCGATTATTTACGGGATGTTTGGCTTATTTATTTTTGCACCGCTATTTGCTGAATACGGCCAACCGGCCCTGCAATCGACCCTTGGACAAATGCCCTTGATTGGCCCCCTATTTGGTGGCGCGACCAATGGTATCGGCATTCTTGCTGCCGGACTGATTCTTGCCTTCATGATCCTGCCCTTCATCGCCGCAGTGATGCGTGATGTCTTTGAGATCGTGCCACCCATTCTTCGTGAATCGGCTTATGGGATCGGCTGCACCACCTGGGAAGTCGTGCGCCATGTGGTGCTGCCCTACACACAAAAAGGCGTGATTGGCGGTGTGATGCTCGGTCTTGGGCGCGCTTTGGGTGAAACCATGGCGGTCACTTTTGTGATCGGTAACTCCCAACGCCTCGTGCCCTCGCTGTTTGCGCCGGGCTCTTCGATCGCATCAACGCTTGCCAACGAATTCGCTGAAGCCGGCGACTTTCATCTGTCAGCCTTGTTCGCACTTGGCTTTCTGTTGTTCATCATCACCTTTGTGGTGCTGGCTCTTGCCAAACTCCTTGTTGCTCGTAACGAAAAATCGAAAGGCGCCAAAACATGAACACCGCGCTCTATCAACGCCGCAAACTTGCCAACACGATCGGTGTTGGGCTGTCGATGTTTGCAATGGCATTAGGCTTGTTTGTCCTGTTATGGATTCTTTTCATTCTGTTTAAAAACGGTATCGCAGCACTGGATTGGGCGATGTTCACCCAATCGACACCGGCGCCGGGCTCCGAGGGCGGCGGACTGGCCAACGCGATCGTGGGCAGTCTTTTGATTGTCGGCTTTTCAACCATCATCAGCACGCCCATCGGGATTCTTGCGGGCATTTATCTCGCAGAGTATGGCGATGAAAGCACCACTGCAGCCGTCACCCGCTTTGTGACCGACATCATGCTGTCTGCGCCGTCAATCATTCTTGGCCTCTTCATTTACGCGATCCTAGTCGCTCAGGTGAAGCATTTTTCGGGATGGGCAGGCAGTCTTGCACTTTCTTTGATTGCGATTCCGGTTGTTGTTCGAACCACTGAAAACATGCTTCGCTTAGTGCCTGGCAGCTTGAGAGAAGCCGCCTTTGCGCTAGGTGCGCCGCGCTGGAAGGTGGCTACCATGGTCACTTTGCGTGCGGCTCAGGCTGGTGTGGTGACCGGTGTGCTTCTTGCGCTTGCGCGTATCAGCGGCGAAACCGCACCCTTGCTCTTTACCGCGCTGAACAATCAATTTTTCAGCACGGATATGAATAAGCCGATGTCCAACCTGCCTGTTGTGATTTTCCAGTTTGCAATGAGTCCTTACGACAACTGGGTTCGTCTCGCCTGGGGCGGTGCCCTACTCATCACCCTTGCTGTGCTCGTACTCAATATCGTTGCGCGGGTGGTCTTCCGCGAAAAAGTAAGTTCTTAATGGCCATTTGATTCAAGGATTATTCAATGAACCAAGCTACCCAGTCGTCCGGCAAATCAGTCAATGCCATTGAGGTTAGAAACCTAAATTTTTACTATGGTGGTTTTCAGGGTTTAAGGAGCGTTAGCCTTGATATTGCCGAGGGTAAGGTCACCGCCTTTATTGGCCCTTCGGGCTGTGGCAAATCAACGCTACTTCGCACCTTCAATCGGATGTATTCGCTCTACCCTGGACAGCGCGCAGAAGGCGAAATCAACTTATACGGGCAAAATATTCTTGATGCCAAGCAAGATTTAAACCTCTTGCGCGCTCAGGTGGGGATGGTCTTTCAAAAGCCAACACCTTTTCCGATGTCGATCTACGACAACATCGCATTCGGGGTCAAACTTTACGAAAATTTATCGAAAAGCGACATGGATGCTCGCGTGGAGTGGTCACTGAAAAAGGCAGCACTTTGGGACGAAGTCAAGACCAAACTCAACCAAAGCGGTTTATCGCTTTCTGGCGGCCAACAACAGCGCCTTTGTATTGCTCGCACGGTTGCAGTGAAACCCAAAGTCATTTTGCTCGATGAGCCGACTTCGGCGCTTGATCCCATCTCAACGGCTAAGGTCGAGGAATTGGTGCACGAGTTGAAGTCCGACTACACGGTTGCGATCGTGACCCACAACATGCAGCAGGCCGCACGGGTATCGGATTTCACAGCCTTCATGTATGTTGGCGAGCTCGTGGAATTCAGCGTGACCAAGCAAATGTTTATCAAACCGAGCAAAAAACAAACCGAAGACTACATTACCGGGCGCTTTGGTTGATGCTCGTTCGGGCGCGCTTTGATGGATTCAAGTCGAGGGGCGCCGTCATGGGCGCCTCGATTCATTTGAGCCCTTCGCGCTCGGAAAAAACAAGGCTTCGCCTGCGATTCGATAACTGGCAATCGCGGCCTGGCCTTGGCTTGAAACAAGCCATTGCACCAGTTTTTCGGCAGCCTCAGCTTTCACATGCGGGTGTTTTTTGCGGCTTACCGCCATCACGCCGTAGGGATTAAAGAGTCGCTGATCCCCTTCCAACAGGATCGCCAAATCGGCGCGATTCTTAAAACTGAGCCAAGTACCGCGGTCAGCAAGCAAATAACTGCCCGATGCGGCTGCGATGTTGAGCGCCTGACCCATGCCGCAACCGCAAGCCTTGTAACCCACTAAGGCCGCGGGCTCGATGGCAGCCGTCTTCCAAAACCTTAGTTCAGCAGCGTGGGTACCGCTACGGTCACCACGTGAGGTGAAAAGGACTTGCGAGGAAGCAATCTGCTTTAAGGCGCTGATCAGATCTTTACCTTTGATGCCCGCGGGGTCGGATGCCGGTCCGATCAATACGAAATCGTTGTACATCACATCGTAGCGGCGCTCTGCAAATCCCTCGGAAACGAAACGATCTTCGGCCGCACGGTCGTGAACAAAGACCACATCAGCATCACCGCGCCTTGCCACATCCAGGGCCTGCCCCGTACCGAGTGCTACGACCTTGACGGTAATGCCACTGACTTCACGGAACTTTGGCAGCAAGTGGGCAAAAAGCCCCGACTGCTCAGTCGATGTCGTTGAGGACATCACAATCGTCTCGGCGCCAAGCGGCGATAGCAAAAAGAGCGCGCTAAAAAGGCCCAGCCAAAAGCTTGGCTTTGAGCGGTCTTGCAATCTGCGTTGATTTTTGGGTGTGCTTAAACAAGATAGCAATTTCATGACTTGGTCTCGACAGATAGGAATCCTTTATGCAGTCTATAGCATAAGGGGGCTACAAGGCCCGTGGTCCGGGCCTTTGCGCGCCCCAGTCCTCGCCGCTCTAAACCGCGCCCTCCAAAAGACCGTATTCCTCAATGTGGAGAGCGTTAAATCGCAGCTCCAGGGCGGTACCAAGGACCTTCAATCAGGACTCAGTTTCACTTTTGTAGCAATAGGCGGTTGACATGAATTACACGTCTTCCAATATTTTTTCAGCAGCCGAATCGGCAAAACGCATTGCGCCGGATGTTGCAGCGCAAGCTGCATCAAAGGCCGCTTCCAAGCTGACCCAATCACCGCTGGTTGCCCAGCTCACCGTTCGTGCCATCGAAAGCGCCTTAGAAAAAACGCATGTTGCCCTTCCAGGTAGCAACGATAGGGCGGCCATTCTCGAGTTACGTAAGGACGCGGTACTTGAGACGAAATCATCAATAGACGCGATGTCGGCGTCTGCGTCCGGCAACCGCATTGGCGACCAACGTGCGCTCGACCAGTTGAAAGATCGTATTGCCACCGGTAACTTTGCCATCGACTATCGCTCGATTGCTGCAAGCTTAATCAAGCACTAAAACAAGACCGATATAAAGTTTCGTCTCACACCAAGCCTTGGTCATAGGGCTTGGTTTTGAACAGCAACGTCATGGGTTTGCGCTTAAGCGACTCACTTGCATCCCGTTTTGATCGAAATTTTCAGCGCTCAACCAACGTTCAAAGCGCGCCTTGATTGCCGGCCATTCGTGATCGAGCATTGCATACCAGGCGGTATCTCTGCTTAAACCCTTCACGATCATATGCTGCTTGAAAACGCCTTCAAAACGAAAGCCGAAGCGAAGCGCCGCCCTCCGTGAGGGTGCATTAAGCACATTGCATTTCCACTCAAAACGGCGATAGCCCAAAGTCTCAAAAACATAACGCGCATGCAGGTAAAAGGCCTCGGTGGCCAAAGCTGTGCGCGCCATTTCCGGGCCCCACAAGATATTCCCAATTTCGATCACCCCATGATCGGCTGCTATTCGCATCAGCGACTGGCGGCCTAGGCAGCGTCCATCTTGTTGTCGAATTACAGCAACATACATCGGGTCGCTGCTCGCGATGGCACTGCTCATGAATTGCTCAAAGCTTTCTGGCGTCGGAACGGTCTCAAACAAATACCGAAAGCGTTCCTCTGCACCAGGGGCCGTGCTCAATCCGTATAGGTCGCTGCGATGCGCCTCAGAAAGTGCGACGAGCGCAACACGCCCGCCCGATAATGATGAGGCTTGGGGTCGCTCATAGCTGCTGCGGATGGGCAAACGATTCATGCTCAGGCTTCGCTTTCATGGTTGGAAAGGCAAGAGCATACCAATGGGAAAGCATCAGATCGACCACGCTGCTCCAGGATTGGGTTTTTGCTTTAGCAAGCACCTTCTCGCCCATGGCCTGCCAGCGTGAGGGATCCTGAGTGGTCCATTGGCTCAAGGCGGCCTTGAGCGCTTCGTGAAATGCTGAAGGGCTGAAGTCGCGCAAAATCCATCCATGCTCCTGATCCTGCAGCAATGCAGCGCTTGCGCCATGCCGATAAGCAAGCACGGGTAAAGCGCTCGCCATAGCTTCCAAAATCACATTGCCGAAGGTTTCGCTTTGGCTCGGAAAACAAAAAAGATCTGCGCTTGCATAATGCCGGGAAAGCTCCAAACCGGTTTTCATGCCAACAAAGAGCGCCTCGGGATAATCCCGCTCCAAGCTGGCGCGAATAGGACCATCACCAACCATGACCAATCGAGCGGGACTCCCCGATTGCGTCGCCGCGCGGTGAGCTTGAAGCAGCACTTCAAGGTTTTTCTCTGCCGCCATTCGCGATACGCATAGGAGCACCGGCACTTTGCCCGGTCCTGCTTGCTGCGCCCGCGTTCCGAGCCAAGACGCGCGTAATGCCTCATCACGATGCTGCGGGCCAAAACGCGCCAGATCAACGCCTCGAGGCACCACAGCCAAGCGCTCATAGCCCTGAGCCTTAAGTTGCTTGGCAAGCATCTCAGTCGGTACACAGTTTAGATCGCAACGGTTATGAAAATAGCGCAGGTAGCCGCTTGCAAACGGCTCGAGCCATGCGACCTTGTAATGATCGACATACTGCTCGAAATGTGTTCTAAAGTCAGAACAAACCGGAATATTCAAGGCGCGAGCGACTTGGAGGGCACTAAGTCCCAAGGGTCCCTCTGTGGCGATATGGACGAGATCAGGTCTATCGTCGCGCCATGCCCGCCGTAAACTGATCCAAGCAGGAAAGCCGCCCCGCAAGCGCGCATAGCCCGGGATCGGAAATCCCGCTAATCGAATCTCACGTGGCATCGGTGCATCAAGATCGTGACGGTTCACCCGCACCAGTTGCCAATCACAGAACGGGCCAGCGCCTTCGAGCAACTTGGCAAGGCTCAGTGACACACCATTGACTTCTGGCGGGAAAGTTTCTGTCACAACGGCGAGCCTTAAACGTCGATCCATCTTGGGTCCCCACAGTGATTAGCACAAGCCACAACAGATGTTATCGATGTTGGCAAACCAAGATCTCAGCCTGATGACGAGCGACTTCGACGCAAGCCGCCTGCTCACAAACCAGCCCTGACATCAAACTGCCGCTGTTTTGTAAAGAACAAGTCATGTTATTGTCAACAAGAATTCACGGTTCGCGTGCAAAGTCTTGTCCCAGGGGCTTGTAAGTGCTTATCGTGCAAACGATAAAGATCAAGCGCCAGCAGGATGATGCCGTGTCAAAGGTACGCAGCATCCATGATTTTTCAAGTCGTTTTTAGCCCGGAGGAAAGAGGATGGCGAATCAAAGTTTTGGCGAAATGCTTAAAGAGCAACGCTGGGATGATCACCGTTATTACCACCACAGCCTGGTCAATCAATCGCTTCACTTGATCAGCGCCTGTAGTTTTGTGGTTGCCTACGTTTATCTGCTCATCGATCCGGTTGTTTCAGCCCTGATCGCTTGGTTGGTATCGATGACAAGCCGCCAGGCGGGTCATTTTTTCTTTGAGCCCAAAGACTATGATTACGTGAACGATGCAAGTCACGAATACAAAGAGGCTATCAAGGTCGGTTATAACATTCGCCGGAAGATTGTCCTGATGGCGATTTGGGCCTTTGCCCCGATCGTACTTTGGTTCGAACCCAGCCTCTTTGGCATGATTGAGCCCGCTAATGGCGTGAAGGAATGGATTCGCGACGTTGGTCAGTTCTGGTTCATGCTCGGCATCGGCGGTCTGGCTTTCCGCGTTATTCAACTCGGTTTACGCGACGGCTGGATGACTGGCTTTGTCTGGGCTACAAAAATAATCACAGACCCTTTTCACGACATCAAGCTCTACCACCGCGCACCCATCGAATTGATGCGCAAGCGCGCAGCACGGCGACGCAAGATTTAAGAAGATTTCAGTCTTCTCCGGCGTGTTTCCAAAAGCCAGTAGTCAATTCACTACTGGCTTTTTTTGGGTTCTTAGCCCGCGCTAAGGGCTTTATGCCGCTGATTTACTCGCAACAAGCTCTTTCAAAATGCGACGGCGAATTGATTTGTTGCTCAATTCGGGCGGCGTATGCCACCAAGCGTCGTTTTGCATCGCAAGGCATGCGCCCACGAATCGCTCAAAAACAGTATCAAGATGCTCATCGTGATAGTTGAGCGAAAATATAAGACGCCCAGAGCCTACCCAACTGAGCGCCAGACCCGCCTCGCGCAGGTAAAACTGCAGCATCCAGTTATAGCGCGACGGCTTTTCAAACAGGATTGTCCATACGCTTGCCATCGACGCGACCTGCACCGGCAGCTTTGCCTGCCGCAATCGCTGATTCAGATCCGCAGCAGCTTTCTCAAAACGCGCATCGAGCCCTTCGTAAAGAGCAGCCACCGGTGCGGATTCAAGCGCACGTAAAAAATGCAACATGCCGTTGATCACATAAGGATGTGCGTTGAAGGTTCCCCTGGCAAAGCAAATATCAGCCGGTCGATCCTCCCGGTAGCGGCGCATAAAACGAGATTTGCCGCAAAGCACGCCACATGGATAGCCGCCGCCAAGCGTCTTGCCATAAGTCACCATGTCGGCTTGCACACCGAAGTATTCTTGAGCGCCGCCTGGTGCGAGGCGGAATCCAAGAAACACCTCATCAAAAATAAGAACAATACCGCGTGCGGTGCAGAGTGCCCGCAATTTCTTAAGCCAATCGGTGTAAGCAGTCCGATCAAAGCCGGCCTTGCGGCTACTGTCAACAAGCGACGAGTCGCCCGGCGCTGCGCGATTGGGGTGCAATGCCTGCAAGGGATTGACCAGTACGCAGGCAACATCGTTTCGCATCCGCAAGGCCTTAAGCGAACGCTCGCTCATATCCTCCAAGGTGTAGGTTTCACGCGGTGGCATCGGATTACCAGGTCCAGGCTGAACATCCTCCCACCAACCATGGTAGGCGCCGCAAAACCGCACCAGATGGGTCTTTCCAGTGTTATAGCGTGCAAGACGAACCGCTTGCATCACCGCCTCAGTGCCCGACATATGGAAAGACACTTCGTCTTGCATCGAAATCACACGCAAGCGCTCTGCCACTTCGATGACAGCCGGATGATACATGCCGAGCACAGGTCCAAGCGCTTGTGCAGCGTCGTTCGCGGCCACGATGTTTCGTTTATAAAAGTCGTAGCCAAGCAGATTCACACCGTAAGAACCGCTGAGATCGTAAAAAAGGTTGCCGTCGAGGTCTTCGATAAATACATCATGCGAATTCGCAACAACGCTTCCGATTTTCAAATGGCGTTTCACCAAGTCACTGAATTGGAAAGGCACGCGATAGTTCGAAATAAATTGCAAGTCAGCAAGCGATTGCTTGGCTCTTTCCGTGGCTTCAATCGATTTTGCATAGCGCTTGGCGAAACGCCCCGACATGTTATAAAAAGCAGATCTTCTTGCCAACTCGATTGCACTGTCGCATTCGTCCGCTCTAAAAAAGCTTTGCTCATCGAAGCGATAGCCTGGCAGCAGGCGTGCCACCCTTTGAGCCATTCTCGAGTGTCCGGCCAGAGATCGATGCTTGGCTCGCGACAAGAGTAAACGTCGATAGGCTGCTGGCGCTGCCCACAGCAAAGCAGGTGGCAAAAGTGACAGTGTGGTGATGGTTGCAACTGATAGGCTCATGAACTTACCCCCGAGGTCAAACGACTTTTAAAACAGTCAAATGACAAGCTTGTGAAAGCTTGTTCGCGCAGAAAGGTCAACAAAGCAATGGCGGATTCACTCAAGCAAACACTCTCCGATGAACTCAATTTCCTGCTGACAAACCGAATTCCCAGAATCGCGCTCACGCGATTCATGGGTTGGTTCGCAAAGATCGAAAATCCCTGGCTGACCAAAATTTCGATAGCGATCTGGAAGGTCTTCACCGACTTAGACCTCAGCGAAGCCAAGCATAAGGACTTCAATTCCTTGCGCGAATGCTTTATCCGCGAACTCCGTGAGGGCTTGCGGCCCATCAACCAGGACGCATCTGTGTGGACAAGTCCCTGCGATGCAATCGTTGGGGCACACGGACAAGTCAAAGCGCAAATGCTATTTCAGGCCAAGGGACTAAGCTATCGGCTTGAGGATTTACTCGGCGACAAGGCTTTGGCACAGCAGCTTGAGGGCGCCAATTACGTGACCCTCCGCTTGTTATCAAGCATGTATCATCGATTCCATGCACCGGCCAAGGCCGTACTGAGAGAGGTTTGTTACCACTCGGGGGACGTATGGAATGTCAACCCCCCAGCGCTTTTACGGGTACCAGGCTTGTTCTGTCGCAACGAGCGCGCCGTCTTACGATTTGAAATCGATAACAATCCTTGCGCTTTGGTTTTGGTACCCGTCGCTGCGGTGCTGGTTGCAAGCATGCGAATTCACGCCATCGATCAACAACTTGACTTGACCTATCGCGGCCCACACCGCTTTGAGAGTCATCAGGCTTGCGAAAAAGGTGAAGAGCTCGGCTGGTTTGAGCATGGTTCGACCATTATTCTCTTCGCACCACCTGAGCGTCTATTTCATACAACAATCCAAGAAGGATATCGGATCCGGATGGGTGAAACCTTGTTATGTCATCCTTTCGACACCAAGTTGTCATCGTGATTTAAAGCGAGGCACTCACACTCGGTCGTGTTTATCTTGATCGAGGGTTTTTGTACATGAATATGGTGGAAGACCGGGCTTTTTTCGCTGCAAAAGCTTCGGTGGGCGATGAGTTGCTTTGTCAATCGACGCGTATTCATGTCGCGATCGCGCGCTCGGAACGTCGTATCGCTCAGGCCCTCGAACTCAGGGCTCGAGTGTTCCGCGAAAATGCGCCCCATGTTGCCAAGGCGCATGCCCGGCATGATGATGATATTTTTGATCCCTGGTGCACCCATCTTGTGGCGATCGATCCTGCCCGAGATGAGGTTGTGGGGACTTACCGTATTCTGACGCCCGAGGCCGCAAGAGAACTCGGTTGCCGCTACGCAGAGCAAGAGTTCTGGCTCACCCGGCTTGATCCACTGCGACACGAAATTGTTGAACTGGGTCGAGCCTGCGTCGACCCCGACTATCGTGGCGGGACAAGCTTGATGCTCATGTGGACAGGACTATCGCGCTGGCTCTCCGGCAAGCACTACACCCACCTTATGGGTTGTGTCAGCGTATCGCTCAAAGACGGCCCCGAGACCGTCTGGCGCCTCTACCAGCATCTGATGCCAACGCACGATGCAGGGGAGAGCTTCCGCGTCTGGCCGCTACAACGACTCAAGCGCCTTGAACCGGCCTCTCATGAAGACATTGAGATCCCGTCGCTGCTAAGGGCCTACTTAAGGGCTGGTGCGATGATCATGGGAGAACCTTGTGTTGATTTCGAGCTCGATTGTGCGGATTTTCCGGTGATCTTGCCCTTGGAACAGCTTGATCAGCGCTTCAGACAGCGATTTGGACCCTTAGCGGCATGAACGGTCCACTGCCCTATTACCTGATGCCAGAGGATCCCTCTGAGCATCGGTACAGGGCGGTTTTTATATCGGATATCCACCTTGGAACCACCGGATGTCAAGCCGACGAATTGCTTGACTTTCTAAAAAGTTTTGAATGCGAGACGCTTTATCTCGTCGGTGATATTGTTGACGGATGGCAGTTGAAGCGACGCTGGCACTGGCCACAAGCTCACAATGATGTGGTCCAGAAAATATTACGAAAAGCGCGCAAGGGCACCAGAGTCGTTTTTGTGCCGGGTAACCATGATGAGTCGATTCGCCAGTTTTGCGGCTTGCAGTTTGGCGGCATTGAAATTGAATACGAAGCGACTCACGTCACTCAAGAGGGCAAACGCCTTTGGATCACGCATGGGGATTTATTCGATGGCGTGATTCAGTGTGCCCGATGGCTTGCGGTGCTCGGTGACTATGCCTACGACTTGGCCTTGCGGGTGAACCGTGCCTTTAATTTTGCCAGAGCCCGGCTCGGGCTGCCTTATTGGTCGCTAAGCCAGTGGCTTAAGGATCAGGTCAAGCGGGCGGTCAGTTTTGTGACCGCTTTTGAGGAAGCTCTGGCGCAGGCCGCAAGAAAACGGGGGTTTGATGGTGTTGTCTGCGGACACATTCATCGGGCTGAGATCCGCATGATCGATGATGTGCTTTATTGTAACGATGGCGACTGGGTCGAAAGCATGACGGCGCTGGTCGAACATCCCGATGGCAGGCTTGAGATCATCGATTGGCCCAAGACCAAACTCAGCAAAACCGCGCCAAGCGAGCAACTCGCGCTCGATCTCAAGGCGCGCGTCGGGTCGGTATGAGGCCCTCTCTAGGGTGGGATCTTCTCGACCGCAGGTTGCGATGAACCTAATCATCTGGCGACATGCCGATGCTGGCGATAGTCTTGAAGATGTTAAACAAGACCTCGAGCGGAGTTTGTCGGAACGCGGGAAAAAACAGGCAAGCCGGATGAGCCGTTGGCTCGATGCAAGACTTCCTGAATCGTTTGCGGTGGTCAGCAGCCCGGCGCAGCGTGCCGTCCAGACCGCGATGACCTTGTCGGCAAAAGTGCGCCCGGAGCCAAGATTGCTGCCCGGCAGTTCGCTTGAGGAGGCTTTGCAGGCGATCAAGATCGATGAAGCGCATTTGAGAAAGTCCGGACATCTGGTTGTCGTCGGCCATCAACCTTTGCTCGGGCTGCTGATGTCTCATTTGGTCTGCGGCGGCGATGCTTGCTGGAGCCTCAAAAAAGGCGCTCTCTGGTGGCTGCAGCGCAAAGATGCCGAGCCCTATTGGCAAGTCAAAGCTGCGATTGGCCCCGATTTGGTATAGGGTAGAGGCTTGTTGATTTGCCCCCAACGCGGGGCTGGAGCCTCCGGATGACTGAAATTGAGATTAAGTTGCAGGTCCCTGCATCAGCAAGGGCCGCTTTAGCACAGGAAATAAAAGCCCGATCACCCGATAATTTGCGCACACAACGCCTCCAGGCGGTTTATTTCGATACTCCATCGCGCCTGCTTGCAAGCGAAGACATGGCGCTTCGATTGCGCCGCGAAGGGCGCAATTGGGTACAAACCCTTAAAGCAGGAAAAGGTCAAGACAGCATCAGCCGCGAAGAAGACAATATTCGCTTACCCGATCGCAGCGCTGCTGAGCCTGCTCTCGATATCAGCAGGCACCTGAGGAGCCCCGCAGGCCGCAGACTGCAGGTCCTGCTGCAGCGGGCAGCGGGCGAGAGCTTGCAGCGACGCTTCGCCACCGATGTCAGACGGCAGAGCCAGATTCAACGTACCCGGCGAGGCTTTGTTGAGCTCTGTCTTGACGAGGGCATGATTCAAAGTGACAGCCGTCAACTCGGGGTGCGGGAGCTCGAAATTGAATCGATCAAAGGTTCGCCACTTGCCGTTCTTGAAGCGGCAGCTGGCTATATCAAACGTTATCAACTTTGGATTGATCTAAGGAGTAAAGCTCAGCGCGGTCATATGCTCTTTGAGGATCGTGCTTTTGCTTCGCCGGCGAAAGCCGGATTGATCAGGCTTGATGCCAGCGCCAACATTGATGAGGCGCTTTTGGCGATTTTTTCGGACTGCCGCAGGCAGGTCATGCAAAACGCATCGCAAATTGCAGCCGAAGAGGGCCATGGTCCCGAACACGTTCATCAGATCCGTGTGGGTCTGCGGCGATTACGCACCGCGATGAAGCTTTTTGGTCAGCGCCTTGAAGCGATCGCCCATTGGGATGCTCAGGCTCGGTCGCTTGCGACCGAGCTTGGCACAAGCAGAGACCGCGATGTGCTCGCAGAGAGCCTATGGCCGAGACTGCGTGAGATTGACGCGCCGCTTATTGAATTACCCTCGCCTACCGACCTCAAATCGCCGCGCGATCTTATCCGCGAAAAGCAATGTCAGCTGTGGTTTCTTGAGTGGTTAGAGCATGACATGAAGCTCGATCTTGATCGTGCTAACAGCGATCACGCATTGGGTCAGCTGCCAGCTCAGGACGTGCTCCTTGAGGTACTTCATCGCTGGCATCGGAAATGCAGGAAAATGAGCGCCCATTTTGGCCAGCTGAGTGTTGATGAGCGTCACGACTTGCGAAAGCGTATGAAGCGCCTGCGCTATGGTGTTGAGTTTGTGCGAAGCCTGCTACAGGAAAAGCGTCTCGAACATTTTTTGCAGGTGATGGCCGATGCTCAAGACGCCTTAGGCGAGTATAACGACTTGCATGTTGCTCATGCACTCTACAAGTCGCACAGCGCACATCACCCGCAGGCCTGGTTTGCAGTAGGTTGGTTAGCGGCACAATCAGATTACGCTGCCGATCGATGCGTGAAAGTTTTGCAAGATTTCGCCAAAGTCCAGGCGCCATGGCGAAAAAAAGATCTGCCGCGCAACGAGACAAATCCTGAAGTGACGGCTTTAGGGGCTTGAACGAAGGCGGATTTCGAAGGCGTAGTCAGTGCTCTGGCTGCCGGTTTGCTGCATCCACAAGACGATGGAACCAGCAGACCTTTGCGCAGCCGATAGGCTTGTTGCGATGTTCTGACCAAGCTTGAAAACGGGCACTGACCCCTGTACGGGCATATCAGTCGGACCCAAGTGACCATAGACCATCATGCGGCTTATATCATTGCCTGCATCAAAAACCTGTCCGCGCTGCAAAGCGAAAAATGCGATCTTATCTTCAGAACGATAGTGGACCAGTTTGAACGAGGCGAGCGATTTATTTGCCGGGATGTCAATGCGCACATAATCCACATCTCCCTCGCGCACATTGCCATGAAGTATCAAGACCTCGGCTGATGCCGGCATCTGGGCCAAGCTAGTCGGCGCCATCGGGTTGGCTGAAAACTCGACCCAATCGTTACCGCCCGCTTGTGACAAATCAAACACAGTCGTCGCAGAGGGATTGCCTGCCGCATCAATCTGGCGGGTAAAAACCCGCGTCGCGCCATTACCGAGTAACCACAATTGCGATCCAGCGCCCTCAAGCCAATCGTCTCGCTCGTCAAAGCGGTACGCCCATGTTGCTTGCGACTCAAGACCCTTGACGTCAAGCCGACGCAGCCCTGCTTCTTGTGCTGACTGCGCTTCAATTGGAGCAGGTGCCGTGGTGTCGAGCGTACAAGTGACCGTCACAATCTCTGAGGTGTTGCCTTGATCGTCCCGTGTACGGACCCAGATCATTTTGGGTCCATCGCCTTGCACCACAAAAAAGTTCCCTGACCCAGGAATCCAGTTTTGCCCCATATCGAGCGAATACTCCCAGCCTAGGCCGTTGAGGCCGCTCACGGTCCAACGTCCATCCTTGGTCAGGCCATCGCTCAGGCTAAAACCAGTGTCGCTAAAGCTGAGCGTTGGTTTGGGCAGGGATTTAGCAGATCCAGAAGCATTGTCTGGCACAGATTGCGAAGGCGATGTTTGTGCGGCATTGTTTTGGCCTGATGAAGCAGCCCGGTTTGACCCGGTGTCGGATGTTTCACCGCCACCACCGCAGGCGCCAAGCAGTAACAAGCTCGCTATCAGTAAACCGCGAAACCACTTATTCATCGTCACCCAATCCATCTCGAAAACGTTTTTGCGACAAAGGACTATCGAAGTAGGCACAGGTCAGCTCAATAACCCGCCTCGCATTTAACAATATCAGGCACTGCTGCAAAGAATCCCCTGCCCCTGGAGCGGTCAAAGGATCATCATGGGACTGACTTGGCGCTTCGACAATCATCATCTGAACCTCCTTGGGTGGCAGGTCAGCTTGTCAAGGCTGCGTTAAAACGCCGTGAAAGTTAGGTGAAATTCGCGTGAATATCCAATGACGATGTCGGGTCTTTAACGTCGACGGTGCCGGATCGGATTGGCATGATTTCTATGATCGAGAACGAAAATAGGGAACAGCTGCAAGCACTTGTGCTGTTAACCAAACCAGCAGCAGGGATCCGATGACATCGCTAAAAAAGTGAGCGCCTTGTGCCATTCTTGACCATCCAATCACCACGGTGAGCGCACCAGCCAGGCCTAGCCACAGCCCTCGACGACGTCGCCCCACATACCAGGCCGACATAACCCAGGCTCCGAAAGCAGCATGACCGCTCGTGAAGGAGCAGTTCCTTGTACAGGCTGTCGATCGCACCCATGCAGGCGTAAATGCCTGTGAACCTGCGAATGACTCAATATCGCGCGGCCTTGCCCGGCCGATCTCTGGTTTAATGACTTCGTGTATCAGGAGCAGCGGTGTAAGCACCCCAAGCGCAAGCATGAAGCCAAGCGCCCTGATTGATCGTCGGTAGCGCGCCGTCACTTGCAGGCGACCAAAGACCTGCTTATCCCCGGACGATCGCCACCAGAAAAATAAGATCAGGGTCAGCATCACAGGAGTTGCTAACCGACCCGCCCAGGCGATGAAGCCATCAAAGCGATGCAGCCAGATGAGTGCAGCCGCCGGAAAACATTGGCATGTTTCATCGTAAAAATACGAAGCCAACCTGAGATCAATCGCTGCAAATAAAGGCAGCGCTGCAAGGCCGATGGTCGCAATCGCCGCGTGTAGCCATTTGTGATTCAAGCGTTCAGGAAACATTGCTTCATGCCCAGACTAAGGGCAAGCCTCGGGCCAGACCACCCATGTTTCAGTCCGCCCGCTAAGACGCTGCCGTTCGATCAGGGCAATCGAATCGTTTCGCCTGGTTTGCGCCGGGTCGTTATCTCTGGCCAAAAACCAGATGCAAGACGGGCTCGATTGAGCCGCTTGCGCCGTCGCCCAGCTTTGGTAGGGGTAACGTAGGGCAAAGTGATTGGGTTTGGCGCCAGGCAAGGGACGGTAGACAATTTGCCCGTCACCATATCGATGCAAAATCCTTGCTGCCGCATCCCGATCGCTTACGCCCCAGGGTATATCGGCAGGCTTATTCAGGACAGCAAGCGCGCGGTCGAATTCATCCCAGCCACGCTGGCGGTGAAAAGGATCAATGCGATCAATCCACAACAATGATTCGGGCCGAAGCGACTTCAGGGTCTGCGCACCAAATGAAACAAAAAAACTGATCAGCAAATTGCTGATCACCCAAAGCGCCAACTTCGATTTGCTGCCTGACGCTTCAACCCCGGCGCTGTCGTCAGGGACTTCTTGGAGATGATTCGCAAGGATTGCAAGCCCAAGGGTGAATGTCGCCGGTAGGGCCCAATTACCGTTGGCTCGGCCTACGCCCGCCTGAATCACGAACACGGCGAGTACCGTGAGCGAATGGACCAGCAGCCAGCGCTGCAATCCACTCAATGGCTTTCGGCGTCGAAGTACAAGCACGACCCCAAAGCCCAAACCAAGCCATTGGGCAGCCGTGAATTCAAGCGCCTGACTAAGCCCCCTCGCCAAACTTATCAGTGACTGAGGGTTTGCGGACTCCTCACCGGGTTGCAACGTGCGCTGCTGCAAATCAATCAGGTGTTTGATGGTTGTGCCTGGATGCTCTAACAACCATAACATATGGGGTATCAACAACAAAACAAACACGAGACCACAAAGCAGCATCCCAGCCCAGTGCTGCCGCATGCTTGATCGAATCGAGACCCAATAGGCCAGCATGCCGACCCAGAAAAAAACCATGGAATGCTTACAGAGCACACCGAGCGCCACGACGACACCGAGACCGCACCACCAGAGCATCGCGCTTTGCGCCTGCGATGCTTGAAGCGCACGCCACGCTAGGGCCAGAGCCATCAGCCAACAGATCAGCAATAAAGCATCGGTTGTAAAAAACCATTGCGCAAAGCCAATCAAGGGGATCGATCCGAGGATCAGGCTTGCCGTCAAGGCTCGCCCGCGCGATTGGCCGTCTTCCCTAAAAAACTTATAACTGATGAAAAGACTGAAGCCATAGCAAAGCTGAGCGAAAAATCTCAATTCACCGGCAAGCGGGTCCATGGTCGACCAGAGCCAGAGCGCAAAGGCGATCCCTGGCGGCTTTGAAAAATAACCCCAGTCAAGATCCTTCGACCAGGCGACGTACTGCAGCTCGTCGGTTGTATAGGGCAAGGATTGGCTATGAATTGCAAGCGCATGCAAGAAAACGCCAAGACCAGCCAGCCAGGCCAGCCCGTTTGCACGCTTGAACCATGCGATCGACATGAGGAAACCTGTTGCCAAATGAGATGACAGCATTATGAGGCTTAGGCCGCCGGGTATTGGGCAAGCCGGAAAGGTCTTATCATCTTGGATTCTTGAGCCACAATTGTGACCGAGCCGAAACCTTCGCCCATCCTTGACAACCGCCGCTTCGTCCTCCTGCTTGCCGGACTATCGATCGCTTGGGGTGTTGTGATAAGCGGCCCGCAGATTGACCTGATGCATAAGGTTCAGGGACTTACCCTCCGTTACCCCGATGAACTGTGGCGGTGCTTCAATATTTTCGGGCACTTTCTTGGCGCGAGTTTCTTGCTGCTCATTCTGACGCGCAAGGCAATCGCCGTGTTCTCGCTGGCGCTAGCAACGGTGCTCGGGAGCCTGGCGATTCGTCTGCTTAAAGTCAATATCGATGAGGTCAGACCGGCAGCCTTAATGCCTGATGATTTACATATCATTGGCGAGACCCTCAGCCACCACGCCATGCCTTCAGGCCATAGTATGACGATCGCCATTGTTTTTGGATTGTTACTCGCCTTAGATGCCATGCGACCAAGGCAAAGCAGGCCCATCGCAGTGCTCTTGTCTGCCATGGTCATCGGCGTCGGCCTTGCGCGCGTTGCAAGCGGGGCGCACTGGCCCGCTGACGTCTTGGTGGGTATTGGCCTGGGCTTAGCGGTCGGCTACCTAAGTGGTCGACTGACCCTAAGACAAGCTCATCGCTTACCCCATTGGGATTGGCTTCATCCGCTATGCAGCCTGCTCCTCGCCCTTGCCCTCTTACTCACCCCGCTTCCTCCCTCTCACAGCATGGCGGCATCAATCTCGCTTGGCATGCTTTTGGCCTTCTGGCAATGCCTGCAAGGGCTCAGCTGGCTTCGTTCATTACCTTCAAAGCGCCTATGAACTCTCTATCTGAATTCACGCAACCGCCGCAAACGGGACTCCTATCGGTTGTCGTTCCATTTTTTAATGAAGAGGAAATCGCCTTCGATGCATGCCGGGAGTTAGTCGAGCAATTGCAGCAGGATGCACAAGCCTGGGAGCTGATTCTGGTTGACGACGGTAGCCGCGACGCAACCCTTAGCGAACTTGCGCGGGCTATCGAAACGGTTCCTCAAGCACGGATCTTGCAGCTTTCAAAAAATTTCAAGCAAACCGCAGCACTGCAAGCAGGCATTGATGCATCGCGGGGTGAGTTTATCGCAACGCTCGATGGCGATATGCAAAACGATCCCAAAGATATCCGACCCATGCTCAGCAAGCTGCGCGATGAAAACCTCGATCTGGTTGCAGGTTGGCGTGAGCATCGAAAAGATCAATTCCTTGCACGCAAACTGCCCTCAAGGATTGCGAATTGGTTCATCAGCCTCTCAACCGGGGTGCAATCGATCGATCTAGGATGTGGTATCAAACTGTACCGTGCTTCCGTCCTCCGGCAGATCCGACTCATTGGAGAAATGCATCGTTTCATCCCGATATGGCTTGCAACCGTTACAAGCCCGGAACGTCTGTGCTATGTGTCGGTTAATCATCGGGCTAGGACAGCAGGGCAATCGAAGTACGGCATCTCAAGAACTTATCGCGTGCTTGTCGACTTGTTGACAGTGATCTTCTTTTTAAGATTCTCAGGAAGACCTGCCCACTTTTTTGGGGCGATAGGGTTACCGATGTTTTTGGCGGGGGGCGGTGTTTTGTTGTGGCTTGCAACGCTCAAGTTATTCTTTGACCAGGCTATTGGTACCCGGCCCTTGCTCACCCTAGGGGTCTTGCTGATGTTGTCTGGCATTCATCTGATTTGTACAGGCGTTCTCGCCGAATTCGTGGTCCGTAATCAATCCTCGGGTTTCAAAGCACGCACTTACGCGATTCGACAAGTGATCGAAGGCGGTGGGTCCAAGCCCGCCCAGGCACACCACTGATCTTCGCCTCGCTTTAGCGCATGGAAAAGCGGATTAGCCTTCGGATCGCTGCGCTCGCAGTGGGCTTCCTCTTTTTCGGCATCCTTGGCATGGCTAACACCGCCCTCTTTGATGTTGACGAGGGAGCGTTTTCAGAAGCAACCCGTGAAATGCTGGCGAGCGGCGACTTTGGATTTACTTTTTTAAACGGCAAACCCCGTTTCGATAAACCGATCCTCGTTTACTGGCTACAGGCGCTGTCAATCTCCATACTCGGGCAGACAGAGCTTGGCGCGCGAATGGTCTCCTTGCTTGCCGGGATTGCAAGCGCATGGATCGCCGCCCGTTTTGCCTTTCGATGGAGCAAACAAGCCGAGTCCGCCTTGATGGTCTTTGCGCTCTACGGCAGCTGTCTTGGTCCGCTCGTCATGAGACATGCTGCAACCGCCGATGCCTTGCTTTACCTGTGGCTCACGGCAAGCTCTTGTTGCCTCATTGAATCGATAAGACTTCGAGAAAGCGGGGAGGAAACCCCGGAAGGGCTGGCGAAAGCCAGACAGTATTTGCGCCTTGCCTGGATGAGCTCTGCTTTTGCACTGCTCACCAAGGGCCTGATCGGTCTACTTGTACCGGCGTTTATCGTGCTCGGTTTTTGCATGGTTCGCCGAAATTTCAAGGCCTTAGGCTGGAGCTTTTCCGATGCCACGGCATGCCTTGCTTGGCTTGCAATTGGACTGCCTTGGTATGCCTATGCCTATTGGCGCTTTTCAGACGATTTCATTCAAGGCTTATTCGGCAAGCATCATGTTGGACGCAGCATGCAAGCCATGGAAGGCCATACGGGCTCATGGTTCTACACCCTGATCATGGTCTTGCTGCTTTCACTGCCGTTCACACCTGTCTTGATCAGCAGTCTATGGCAGCAATGGCGAAAGCATGCATTGCGAGCCAGTGATGATCAAAAAGGCCCGGGCAGCTCGGCCGCCCATGAAGGCATTAGCGCTGCATCCCTCGGATTGCTAAGCCATGGTCTTGGCATGCTGGCTGTCTTCAGTGTTGTTGCTACCAAGTTGCCGCACTATGCCATGTACGCCCTCCTACCTATGCTTTTGTTAGCGGCCCTATCGCCTCAAATCGCAAAGTTAACTTGGCTTAGCACCTGTACCTTTGGCCTTTTAATGATCGCAACGATCGCAGCATTGCACCCGATCTTGCTGTTGACGATTGAGTCCCCTTCGGGCAATCGATTTTATCGCGCACTGATCGAACACGGCCTAGAACATGCGGTCTGGGGCGCCACCGAACAAGGCATGATTGCGCTTGCATTTGGCGCCCTGGGTTTTGCCATGTTCACCAAACATTTGCTGAACCGGTGGCTTTACATCGGACTGGCCCTGCAAATCACAGTTTGCCTCTTGTTGCTGCCTGCACTGGGACAAGTGCTACAAGCGCCCATTAAGGCGCTGGCTACGCGCGCGGGCGACGCTGTAACCGTCAGTTTCCAGCTGAGAGCGCCATCGTTTTCCTTTTATCGAAGCGCGGTGACCGAAGACCGCCTGCCTCTGCCTGGAGAGCAGGTTGTCTTGCGCGCGAGCGACTTTCCCAACTTGCATCGCGCAAGCGGCGATCGGACCGGCTGGGTACTTGTCGATGGCGCAGGACCCTTGCTATTGTTGCGGCGCGAATCGAACGACGGCAATTAAGCTCGCTTGGGTCACCACGACCTTTTTCTTTCGTCCTGCCATGGAGTCATCATGCTAGTTAATGGAGCAATCTATCGCGCGGGAGAACGCCTCAGGACCCTTGAGCTCGATCAGCTTCCCGATACCGTTCTTGAAGGCGAGGCATTTATCTGGATCGCACTTAAAGATCCCGAACCAGAAGAAATTGAACAGCTTCAGGCGCATTTTAGTCTTCACCCCCTGGCCATCGAAGATGCGCACAATGGTCACCAGCGACCCAAGCTTGAAGAGTACGGGACAACGCTTTTTTCGGTGATTCAACTGCTGCAGTATAAAGCGGGCGAAATCTCAATTGGCGAAATTGATATTTTTGTCAATCAGCAATTCATTTTGTCCTTACGCTCACGCAGTGAGCAGGATTTTCTTGGCGTCCGCCGTCGCTGCGAAGACGAACCGCATCTCTTAAGGCTCGGCCCTGGTTATGTTTTTTATGCCATTCTTGACCATGTGGTTGATCAATACTTTGAAATCACCCAGGCGCTTCAGGATGAACTCGAATCGATTGAAGTCGCCATTTTTCAGCAAAAAGACGCGCGCTCCCACATCAGCCGTCTTTTTCATCTGAAACAACAGTCAACCGTCCTTAGGCATGCAGCGCTTCCTTTACTCGAATTTATTGGCAAACTCCACGGCGGCCGCGTGCCGCCCGTATGTTATGCCGTGCAAGAATACTTTCGCGATGTTCATGACCATCTGGCCCGTACCGTGATGAATCTTGAATCGCTTCGCGACGGCATCACCACGGCAACACAGATGAATCTGTCGCTGGTCACCATCGACGAAACCGAGGTGACCAAGCGTTTGGCAGCGTGGGCTGCCATTTTTGCAGCCTCAACTGCGCTTGCCGGCATCTGGGGCATGAACTTTGAACATATGCCCGAACTCTCGTGGACTTATGGTTATCCCGCAGCACTGGCAACCATCGGGACGGTGTCGGGCCTGTTGTATCGGCGATTTAAGAGAGCGGGCTGGCTATAAACAAATTCGCTATCGGCAAACTAATCAAGCCGATAACTCACCAGTTTAAAGTCCGGATCGTCCTTCATCGCGGATACGGTAAAGCCAAGGCTGCGCATCAAGCGCAGCATCGCTGTGTTGTTGACAAGCACAAGACCATGGATATGTTCCAGTCCCCGGTCACGAGCCACTTCAATGATTGACTGCATCATTCTGGTTCCCAAGCCTCGGCCCGCATAGTCATCGTGAACGAGCAATGCAAATTCACAGGATTTTGCATCAGGATTTGTCACATATCGCGAGACAGCAATCGCCTGCTCTTGCTCATTGCCCGCCGGGGATTGCTTGTTGACCAGCGCAATCAGGGCCATCTCACGCTCATAGTCAATCAGCGAAAGCCTCGCAAGAAGCCTTTGCGGCAGTTCGCGCATGGCCGAAGCGAAACGGAAATAGCGGCTCTCGGCAGAAACACTGTTCACAAGCGCTTGTAGCTTGGCTGCGTCCTCGGGATGTAGCGGTCGCACCTTGTAGTCACCGCCATCTCGAAGCGGCCACACGCGTTCGTAACGGGTCGGGTAAGGAAGCACGGCCAAATGCTCATGGGATCTGCTGTGTATCGCGGTATGACTCAATACAACCCGTGCATCGACAGCAATAGCACCATGTTGATCAACCAGTATGGGATTGATATCAAGTTCAACAACCTGAGGTAGCGCGCAGGCTAGCTCCGAGACCCTCAGTAAGATATGCTCAAGCGCTTCAAGGTCAGCCGGTTTTGCCCCACGCCATTGTTGTAAATGCGGGTATACCCTTGAACGCTTGAGCATTTGTTGGGCCAAGAACTGATTCAAGGGCGCAAGCTCAAGCGAGCGGTCGGCAATCAACTCAATCATCTCGCCGCCTGCGCCAAAGCTCAGGACCGGGCCAAAGAGCGGATCACTGACAAGACCGATATAAACTTCACGATGATGATCACCGGCGTACATTTTTTGTATGGTGACACCATGAATGATTGCTCCGGGTTTAAGGGCTTTAACACGTTCGATCATTTGTTCAAACATGTCGCGGACACTCGTCGCATGCGACAAATTCAACGCAACGCCTTGAACATCCGATTTATGCAAGATGTCCGGGGAATCAATTTTCATTGCCACCGGGTAGCCAACCTGGGTTGCGATGAGCATGGCCTCATTGGCGCTACGGGCAAGCACCGTATGGGTAATCGGGATATGGAAAGCAGCCAACAGAGCTTTAGACTCAAATTCCGTCAGTGTTAATCGTCGCTCCGCTAACACGCTTTCAATCAGCAGGCGCGCACCGTCAAGATCGGGCTTAGCGAGTGCGCTTAAGGGCGGCGGGATTTGCAGCAAGAGCTGCTGATTGTTTTCATACATCACCATGCTATGAAAAGCATCTACGGCAAGCTCAGGACTTCGAAAACTCGGCAAGCCCGCCTTCACAAGGCTTGCCCGGGCCTCGCTGACTGCCAGTTCGCCCATCCAGCAGCAAAACAAAAGCTTATGACTTCGCTTGGCTTGCTCAATCACGGCGCTAGCGATTGCAAGCGGATCGATGCCATGCTTGGGCGAAAAAATAATCAAAACCGCATCGATAGCCTGTTGCTGAGCAATCGCTTCGAGCGCGGCTTGATAATGTCCGGCATCAGCCTGCTCGCTGAGATCGAGCAAATGACTCACATCGGCCTGAGGATCAAGTTTTTCCTTAAGCGCATGGGCCTGTTGATCGCTAAGACGTCCGAGTTCAAGCTTGCAATGCGCGATACGGTCAGCAGCAAGCACACCAACGCCACCGCCATTGGTAAGCACGGCAAGGCGGTTCCCAGTAGCCCTGAGGTGGTTTGCCAGACACTGTGCCGCTGAGAAAAGCGCCGTCATCGAATGAACGCGAACGGCTCCTGCACGTCGTAGCGCAACTTCAAAAATCTCATCACGTCCAACCACCGCCTGGCAGTGGGTTTGCGCAGCACGCTTGGCATCCTGCTGTCGTCCAGACTTGAGCACGATGACAGGCTTGGTACTCGCCAAGGCCCTGAGGCTCGACATAAATGCACGTGCGCTTTGGATACCTTCCAGATGGACCACGACTGATTTTGTTTTTGTATCGTTGGAAAGAAAATCAAGCATGGCCTCGAGACCCACCCCTGGGTAAGACCCCAGGCAGGCGATCAGTGAAAACCCGAGCCTGCCCTGTTGGGCCCAGTCAAGCACAGCAGTCGCAAGCGAGCCTGATTGTGCAAGAAAAGCAATCGAACCCGGATTCGCGATCGGACCCAAGATCGAGGCGTTTAAGCCCAGCGAAGGCCTTTGCATCCCCAGCGTGTTGGGGCCAAGAACCTTGATACCGCGTGAAAGCGCTTCCTGATGAATGCTTTGCGCGGCACGCTCATCCACCGCCTGACCAAGCATCACAAGCGATCGGCAGCGCATCTGTTCAAGCAATTGAAAAGCGATCTTCGCCTGTGCGGGTTCAAGCTTAGCAACGGCCAAATCGACAGCTTCAGCTGCGAAAGCCGCTTTGCCACCTGAGGCATCTTGATCACCGCCAATGAGCACTTCATGAACCGGGCCTGCAAATCCGCCATGGAGCAAAGCCTCGCGTAACGGTTTTAGCCAGGCGTGTTCGCGCGTCGCGTCAGCAATCAGCGCAATCGCCTTCGGATTGAAAAATCGGTCTAAGGCATGCTTATCCATCAAGCATGTCTACCCTGCGATGATGACGACATCATGTCGACAGCACGCTTCTCGCCCTCGCAAGCGCTTAGACATCAAGCCCCAGCAAAGCCTTCACATGGCTGCTTGCACTGCGCGCTAGCGCATCGAGTTCATAGCCCCCTTCCAGACAAGAGATCACGCGGCCACCGGCGTGCTTTTCGGCCAGGTGGACCATTTGCCTGGTGACCCATGCAAAGTCTCGCTCCAACAACCCAAGACCACCCATGTCATCCAACACATGTCCATCGAAACCTGCAGAGATATAAATCAGTTCAGGTCGGAATCGATCAAGTGCATCGAGCCAATGGTCCTCAACTGCCTTTTGAAACAGCTCACCCCGCGATCGCGCAGGCAAACCGATGTTGATGCGACGCGGGCTTTGCTCGCCTGCGACGTGAAAGGGGAAGATATCGATCTGATAGGTTGAGCACATCAAAACCCTTTCATCGTCATAAAAGACCGATTCACTGCCATTGCCGTGATGAACATCAAAATCAATCAAGGCAACACGCTGAACCTGATGGTGCTCCAAAGCATGCCGAATACCCACCGCGACATTGTTGAAGAAGCAAAATCCCATGGCCTCATCAATTGTCGCATGGTGGCCAGGTGGCCGAACATTACAAAATACAATACGATGTTTGCCTTGCACCACCAGATCAGTCGCCAAGACCGCAGCACCTGCGGCGCGGCGCGCCGCCTGCAGGGTATGGGGATTCATTAAAGTATCTGGATCGATCCTGAGGTAGCCCTCACCGGGAGACAGCGAAAAAATCCGCTGCAAGTAGTCTTTGCTGTGCACCCGAGCCAGGGCTTGCATGCTCACCAATGGCGCATCGAAGTGCTCCATAACATCAAGCAGGCCCTGCGCAATCAGCCTATCGTTGATTGCAGCAAGTCTTGCCGGGCACTCAGGATGACCATCGCCCATCTCGTGCAAAAGACAGTCAGCATGGCTAATATAGGCGGCTAACAAAGTTTATCGATCCACTTTCGAATACAGTCAACCGATTCCGGTTCATCCAAAAACGGGACATGCCCGCGTTTTGGAATCTCGACCGCGTGAAGCGAGGGAATCCGTTTGCACATCTCCAGAACCGTCTCTTTTGAAAGCACATCCGAATGCTCGGCACGAATCACTGCAAGCGGCAAACCCTTGCAAGCCTCGAACATCGGCCAAAGATCACGCGGTGGCGCTTCGAGCGCTGCCAGCAGCGCCGTTCTAAGTTCCGGATCATAAGGAAGGCATACACAATCGTCGCATTGCACATAGTGACGTTGGGCTTCCTCGAACCAGCGCAAAGCACTCACCTGCTCGAAACCCGGTTTCACTTTGGGCATGCGTTGCGCAATGTCATCAAGGGTCGGCAAGTCGGGCTTGACACCGACATATTGCGCAATCCGCTTCATACCAACCGGATTGAGCTCCGGGCCGACATCAATAAAACAAAGTCCTTTGACACGGTCAGGATGGGTCGCCGCGAGAAGCATGCCAAGGAGCCCGCCGCGCGACGAGCCGATCATCGCAACTTCGGCCAGATTCAAGACATCGAGAAGCCTTAAGACATCGTTTGCCTCCTGAAGGAGGTTGTAGCTTGCAGCGCCAGTCCACTGTGAGCGGCCACGGCCACGTGCATCGAGACGGATGAACCGAATGTGTTCAGGGAGATAAGGCAAAAGATAGTCAAAATCTCGGGCATCGCGGGTAAGTCCGGCGAGACCAAGTAAAGGATAGCCTTTGCCCTCGTCGTCAAAGACTAAGCGCGCGCCATCTTCTGCCTTGAAGCTTTGCATCATAAGCCTGAAACGCCTTGGGATTCACTGGAACTGCATCGCAGGCACATGATCTGGAACGATCAAGCGAGCCAGACTCGCTTGCCTGACTTCTTCCACGCTCACGCCAGGAGCGGTCTCTCGAAGCACCAAGCCTTCGTTGCTGGGTTCGATGACGGCGAGATCTGTAACGATTAGATCGACACGCCTCAAGGCGGTGAGGGGCAAGGTGCAACGCTCGACAATCTTTGACTCACCTTTGGCCACATGTTGCATCGCGACGATTACTCTGGCAGCCCCGGTCACGAGATCCATCGCCCCGCCCATGCCGGGCACCATTTTCCCCGGCACTTTCCAATTTGCGAGATGGCCAAGCTCGTCAACTTGCAAACCTCCCAGAACCGTCATATCGAGGTGTCCCCCACGAATGAGTCCAAAACTCATCGCACTGTCGATACTTGCAGCGCCGGGCACTGCGGTCACAAAACCACCCCCTGCGTCGGTCAGATGCGGGTCTTCCATCCCTTCGGGAGGTCTTGCGCCAAGACCTATCACGCCATTTTCGGCCTGAAAGAAAACGCCCGCATGCGCGGGGACATAGCTTGCCACCAGCGAGGGCAGGCCAATACCGAGATTAACCAGCATACCCGGACGGATCTCCTGGGCCACGCGTCGGGCGATGAGGGTTTTTGCGTCCATCTGATTTCCTTCGACTCGCTTTGCTTGGATGATGATTCAAGCCTGTGAAGGCTTTGACGCACGAACAAGCAAGTGATCAACCAAAACACCTGGTGTTTTGACCGCATCCGGTGGGATAACGCCCACGGGAACAATGCTTTCGGGTTCGGCGATGACAACATCGGCAGCAAGTGCAACGATGGGGTTGAAATTGTGGGCGGTGAGCAAATAACTGAGATTACCCACATGGTCGGCCTGCCAAGCGCCAACCAGCGCAAAGTCAGCGCGCAAGGGCGTTTCAAGCAGGAAGGATTTACCCTCGACTTCGATCATCCGCTTACCGACTTCAACTTCAGTGCCCAAGCCCGTTGGGGTGAGGACGCCGCCAAGACCCATGCCACCCGCACGAATCCGCTCGATCAAACTGCCCTGGGGCACGAGTTCAACCTGAATCTCGCCTGCAATCATTTTTTTCTGAGTCACAGGATTCAGACCGATATGGGAAGCGATCACTTTGGATACAGCACCTGCATCGATCAACTTACCGATGCCCTTACCGGGCATTGCCGTGTCGTTGGCGATCACCGTCAAATGCTTCGCAGCGCGATCCACCAGCGCATCGATCAAGCGCTCGGGGCTGCCCACTGCCATAAAACCGCCAATCATCAAGCGCGCACCGTCGGGAATCATGGCTGCTGCGCTTTGGGCGCTCAGCGCACCTTTCATTGCCTTATCCTCATGAAACAACGCCTCCGGAAAATAAACGCGCAGCCCTCGCAATCACCAACTCCTCATTGGTTGGTATGACAAGCACCAGCGCTCTAGAACTCGTCGATGAAATCACAGCATCACCGCGCTCATTGCTTGCCGCGTCGATTTCAATACCCATCCAAGCCAAGCGGGAACAAATCCGCTCGCGAATCGCGCTTGCGTGTTCACCAATACCGCCACAAAAAACCAAAGCATCCAGACCACCGAGGGCGGCCGCCATGGCACCGAGCTCGCGTTGACATCTGAACACGAAGTAGTCAATGGCTTGCGCAGCCTCGTTGGCCGGCGAAGCCTGCAGCGTGCGCATATCGTTCGATAGCCCGGAAAGCCCCAGCAGTCCGGATTCTTTGTATAAAAGATCAGAAATTTCCGACGCCGTCATCGATTTCTGATCCATTAAATAAAGCAAAACACCCGGATCCAACTGACCACAACGTGTGCCCATCGGTAAGCCGTCAAGCGCCGAAAACCCCATGGTTGAGGCCACCGAGCGCCCTTCAGAAATCGCGCACATCGAAGCGCCATTGCCAAGGTGAGCAATCACGATCTTGTTTTGCGACAAGTCAGGAAAGCGCTGCTGAAAAGCACCGAGCACATACTCATAGCTCAAACCGTGAAATCCATAACGACGAACGCCTTCGTCGTATAGCCTTCGTGGCAGCGCAAAGGTGTCATTAACCCAGGGATGACTGCGATGAAAGGCAGTATCAAAACAGGCGATTTGAGGCACACCCGGGAATGCTTCATGCGCTAATGAAATACCGCGAAGATTGTGCGGTTGATGCAGTGGTGCGAAAGGAATAAGTGCTGCCAAATCGGCAAGCACTTGCGCAGTGATCAAAGTTGGCAACGCATGGTGCTGGCCGCCATGTACGACCCGATGGCCCACAGCGCTAAGCCGCCTGCCTTGATCATTTAGACCAAGCACATCGATAATGCTCCGAAACGCAGTCTCGTGGCTTTGAAGATCGCCTGTTTTGATCGGCACCGCATGACCGTTCTGATCATTGACACGCATATGCGCGTCGGGGCCGATGCGATCGACAAGACCGCTATAGCGTGGCTGATCATGACCCTCACAAAACAAGGCGAACTTGATCGAACTCGAACCCGCGTTGAGGGTGAGTACCGCCTCTGATCCGATGTCATGCATTGATGCGGAACTGTTCATGAGCTTTGTTGGTGAGATGCATGGTGAAGGACTGCAACCGCGCAGGATGCAAGCCTTGACATCGCACTATCGGAGCGTGAGTTCAAAATCACAGGCACCTTCGCGCCCAAGACAACGCCCGCGCCTTCGGCGTGACTGATATAAGCAAGTTGTTTAGCGAGCATGTTGCCTGCGTCTAGGCCGGGAACAAGCAAAATATTGGCCTGCCCCGCCACACCGCCCTTTAAGCCCTTGGTACGTGCTGCGCCAATATCTACTGCATTGTCCATGGCCAAAGGGCCATCAACCAAACCGCCGCGAATCTGGCCGCGATCTGCCATTTTTGATAACAATGCTGCATCGATTGACGATTGGATGGCCGGATTTACCGTTTCAACGGCACTTAAAACGCCAACGCGTGGCTCCATACCGATCGATCGCGCAAGATCAATAGCGTTCTGACAAATGTCTACTTTGGTTGCAAGATCCGGTGCAATATTGATGGCCGCATCGGTCACCATCAATGGCTCAGGCATACCCGGGACATCCATCACAAAGACATGGGTGAATCGTCGACCCGCCCGAAGACCATGGGTTTTATCAAGCATAGGACGAAGCAAATCGTCGGTATGCAAATGCCCCTTCATCACAGCCGCAGCCCGACCCTCACGAACAAGCGCGCAGGCTTTCGCGGCAACCACATCGTCGCTGCCTTGAACATCAATGATCTCAAATGCAGCAAGATCCTCTTGCAATTGCTCAGCAGCCCGCCTGATTGCGGCTTCTGCGCCAATCAGAATAGGGACAATCACCGATTCACGCGCAGCAAGAAGTGCACCCGCCAGCGCATTGGTCTCGGTTGGACAAACCACGGCCATCGGCAAGGGCTTCAATACCCTAACTTTTTCAAGCAAATGCTCAAAGTGACGGTGCCTTTGCACCACGAGACCAGGCAAGTCAATGTTTGCTTCGATATGCTCTGAAGGCGCACTGACAAGCGCTTCACCACTCACAATCAAGGCGTTGTCGGCAAGCCGATGCACGGTCGTGTGCAAGAGCACCAGACCATCGCTCTGTTTTTCGAGCACCTTCACGCGACACACAAGTTCATCACCGGCATGTGCTCGCTCGTGAAACGCCAAATGCTGACGGCGATACAAGGTGCCTGCACCGGGCAGCTGCGTGCCGAGCACTGCCGAAATCAGCGAGGCGACAAATAATCCCGGCGCAACCCGCTGCTGCGTTTCCTGGGACGGCGCATGCGCTTGAGGCTGAGACCATTTCGCATCAGCCAGGTGCAGTGGGTTATAGTTTCCAGAGCAAGCTGCAAAAGCAAAGAGATCGTCCGTGGTGATCAGCCGCTTGAGTTCAGCCGACTCGCCAGGCTGAAGTTCTGAAAAAATTCGATTCATCAGTCGCATTAAACCCCCCTGGCGCTTTTGCTTTTTGCAGGCTTTCGGGCTTTCGTTGCGCGAGGCGATTTCGGGGGCGGCGTTTGAATGCTTCCCTCATCTTCCAAGACCTCGATGGTCAGCGCGCTGTCAACATGAGCTTGCGGCGCAAGCTCGCCGTGAAGTGGATTCTCGTGAATGTCCTCAATCCGGGTATCAAGGTCCAGGACCTCACGGAATCGTGCAAGCAAATGCAGCGTATCAGCGGACATTTCTTCGATGGAACCCGGAATATATTGCACCAACTGCACGGCCAGTTCCCGCTCAGACGGCTCATGGAGCAGGCTTGGTAGCGTTTGAATAGCGCGTTCCGGTTCGAAACTTGCAATGATGGTTTGTTGATGAATCATCAAGGCGCGACGCTCTGCTCCCAACGACTTGAAGGGCTCATCCATGGTGAGCACTTGACTCGAGCGCTCGAGTCGATCGCGCCGTACCTGCCCGCGGTTATCAGCCAATAACACAAGCATACGGATCACCGCTTCGGGAAAGCCGCCCTGATCAATCGCCTCAAGTGCTTTGGCAACCTCGGGCAATCCCCGAACTTCATCGCCCGTCTTTAAGGTGCGGCGCGACTCATGGGTCCTACCAAACGCACGTCCCCAGGGCGTTGACCAAAAGCCATAAAAAGCAAGCTCATAACCCATATCGCGGGTATCGCGATAAAAATCGATCATTTGCTCTGTGGCCTGCACCCAGAGCGATTCCGCGGCGATAAAAGGATTCTCCTCGCTTGCCTTGTGGCGGTTTTCCTTAACGCGGCTTGCTGCTGCTGCCACCGGCGCCATCATCGGGTTTTTGCTCGAGAGCATCGCCCGGCTCAGTCGTTGAGGATGCGCTGCTCTGGAGAACTCAGCTGCGCTGTTCGTTACGCTTGCCTTCACCCATGGACGAACCAAAGCATCATACATTTGAGCTTGCACTTCTGAGGTGCGGGCCACGGCGGCAAAAGGCCGTTCGTCAGCAACCCCATCATCCAAGGCGCGTAAATCATCCATGGTCCGCTCAGAGAAACTCACGGTGAAGCGCTTCTTGCCATCGACTTCGTGGATGTCTTCGATCTTCATCTCGTAAAGTCCAGGGGCCAAAGCTTCAATCGTTTCAAGGGTTGAAGCGACTTCGCTATGTTCTTTGTTTGCGATTTGGGATGACACGAAAATACCCAGATGGCCGACCTGCTCATGCACCATGTAAATGATGCGCTGCCCACGGATACGAATCTCGCCCACATCGGCGTAGGTGTCAACAATCCAGTTGAGGGCTTGTTGTGGCGGCGTGATATTGTCGCCATGGCTTGCGAAGACGATGATCGGCGCTCTGATCGCTTTCAAGTCAACCGGACGGCCAGGTTCAAGGCGCGCTTCGTTTTTGGTCAGGCGATTACCCACAAAAAGCTGCTCGACGATCCAGCGGATTTCAGCCTCGTTTAGGAGGAAAAACCCGCCCCACCATGTTTCAAACTCCAGAAATGCTTCATCTCCCTTATCAATATCACGATAAAGATCGGTATATTTTCTGAAAAGCGTTCTGGCTGGATTTAACAGTTCAAAGTTTTGAACCAAATGGGCACCGTCGAACTTTCCACCCCCAAGATCTGAGAGCATCATCGGTATCCAAGTGCCACCCAGCACGCCAGCGTTGTAGCGCATCGGATTTTCGCCGACCTTACCGGCCCAAGGGGTGACCGGGGCGCCGTTGATCACAATGGGACCGGTGAGATCGGTATTACTTGCGGCTAACAACAAGGTAGCCCAGCCACCTTGGCAGTTGCCGGTGACCACAGGCTTGGGCGCATCAGGATGCAATCGCATGACCTCGCGCACAAAGGCGGCCTCAGTGCGCGTGACGTAGGAAAGAAACTGCCCAGGCTCGGGATCCCGACGGAAAGCCACGAAATACACCGGGTGATGCTCACGAAGCGCAACGCCGACCTGGGAGTCCGTCTTAAAACCCCCGATGCCTGGTCCGTGACCTGCACGGGGATCGATCACGATATAAGGACGACGGCTGTTGTCAATCGTCATGCCTTCGGGCGGAAGAATCCTCAAGAGCTGGTAATTCGAAGGATACTTCTGATCACGACCGTCCATGACGATCTCATAATCATAGGCAAGCACAGGCGGACAGCCCTGCGCTTCATGTTCTAGAAAGATATCGCCCCGCTTGCGCAAGGTATCCATGGTGAGACAGGCTCGCTCGGTCGCATCAAGCAGGTATTTTCCCCAGTCAGCCCAAAGCGAGCCTTGTTGCTGGGCGAGACTCATAGCGCTCGCAAGCGCCTCGCTGCTTTTCATCAGGTCGGCGCTGCGCTTGCCGTGGGTATCGCGTATGCGCTGCCCATTTCGGCTGGCCGCGGTGCTGAGAATATCGTTGCTACCGGCGCCAGACTGCAGTTCGGCTTCGCCCTCTTGCAGCGACCGGCGCCATAACTCGAGCACATCATGCATTTGTCTTGCAAAGCTCGATGGATCGGCGGCAATGTGGTCGAAAACATTACTCATCGCAAAACTTCCTATAACGATTCGTTAGTTGATATCTTTTTAAACTTCATCATTTACACGACAAGTTAGGTTGCAATGCCCTTTTGTCGCCAATGAGCTATCAGTACCGGGGCTAAGCACTACGCCATATGATGCAGACCAGCATCCACATAAATCACATCACCCGTCATACCGGAGGCAGCACCACCAACCAGAAAGGCAACCACACGCCCCACCTCTGCGATATCGACCAGACGATGCTCAGGTGTTCGTTCGACTGCCATCCGTACCAGTTCATCAAAATGATCGATACCGCTCGCTGCTCTTGTTTTGAGAGGACCCGGCGATACCGCGTATACCCTGATCTTGGATTGACCCAGTTCATGGGCCATGTAGCGAACCGTGGACTCAAGTGCCGCCTTCACGGGACCCATCATGTTGTAGTTCTGAACCACCTTGTCGGCACCGTAATAACTCATCGTGACAAGTGCACCACCAGGCCTCATGAGCGGCTCTGCATAGCGGGCGAGTTCGATAAAGGAGTGACAAGAAATTTGCATCGCCTGCAAAAAACCATCGCGCGAGCAGTCAACAATCCGACCGTGCAAATCGTCCTTTGGTGCAAACGCTATTGAATGAATGACAAAATCAAGATAGCCCCATTGAGCCTTGATTTGTTCAAACATACTCGCCACTGCCGACTCCTGCGACACATCGAGCGGCAAGAGCATCGATGCCCCGATCTGCTCTGCAAGCGGCTCAACATAGGGCTTTGCCTTTGCATTGAGATACGTTAGAGCGACCTCCGCACCAAACCCACGCAACTTGGCAGCACAACCAAAAGCAATGCTGTGCTCATTAGCCACACCGACGATCAGACCGCGACGACCACGGAGCATTTCACCAATTTTGCTGTTTTCATCCCAGATTTTGGGCAAAGGATCGCGCTGACTAGGCGCGATAACGTCGGATTTACTCATGATCGGATTCTTTTGTGAGGAGGACTGGTTGCGCACTCAGTTCGTCAAATCAGGCGCGAGCAGCAACCGTATTGACCCTATATTATAAGGGGACTTGATGACGGCTCAGCGTCCGCCTGGCGAAGGCCCTGTCAATAACCAAGCGTCATCAGCTTTTCACAGAAGCCGTCGATGATTCTAACGGTTTCGTCGATGATTCCACCGAGTTCGTCGACGATTCCAACGAAGCCGTTGATGACGCCACTGAAGCGGGTGATCATCCGGATCGTTCTATTTTATATCAATGGCCACCATCAGGAAATCGCAACATGAGCCACTTTATACGATCGTTGATTCGCGTCATTTTCTTGCCACTTGTCGCGCTCATGGCGCTGGGACTCACGAGCAAATCGGCACTTGCACAAAGTGCTATTTGCTATAACTGCCCGCCGGAATGGGCTGACTGGGCTTCGCAGCTCAAAGCGATCAAGGCCAAGACGGGGATTACGGTGCCGCCGGATAACAAAAACTCCGGTCAATCCTTGGCGCAGCTCGTTGCAGAAAAAGCAAGTCCGGTGGCCGACGTAACCTACCTGGGCGTGACCTTCGGCATTCAAGCTCGAAAAGAAGGCGTTGTGGCGAGCTATAAACCCGCCCAGTGGAACGATGTACCTGCCGGCTTGAAGGATCCGGATGGCTACTGGTTCACGATTCACTCAGGAACGCTTGGCTTCATGGTGAACGTTGATGCCCTGAAAGGCAAACCTGTTCCAAAGTCCTGGAGTGATTTGCTCAAGCCTGAGTATAAGGGCTTGATTGGCTACCTCGATCCGGCATCAGCATTTGTGGGTTATGTGGGCGCAGTCGCCATTAACCAGGCGCGGGGCGGAAGTCTCGATAACTTCAACCCGGCGATTGATTACTTCAAAAGCCTGATGAAAAACGAGCCCATCGTGCCCAAGCAAACATCCTACGCGCGGGTGCTATCCGGCGAGATTGCGATCCTGCTTGACTATGACTTCAATGCTTATCGCGCTAAATATAAGGACAAAGCCAACGTGGAGTTTGTAATCCCCGCCGAGGGCAGTGTTGTTGTTCCCTATGTGATGAGTCTGGTCAACAAAGGCCCCCAAGCAGAAAACGGCAAGAAGGTTCTTGATTTTGTCTTGTCCGACGAAGGCCAGGCGATTTGGGCCAATGCCTACCTTCGTCCAGTGCGCGCTGGTGCAATTCCTAAAGAGGTTCAGTCGCGTTTCTTGCCAGCCAGCGAATACGCTCGGGCAAAAACGGTGGACTACGGAAAAATGGCTGAAGTACAGAAGGCTTTTTCCGAACGCTATTTGAAGGA
>DENJ01000017.1 GCA_002359635.1 Burkholderiales bacterium UBA2647 | reverse complement strand
ACATGAAGCGGGCCCCCGGCGCGCCCCTTGAACCAGTCAAGCCTTTGACGTTCACCGGGACCGTAGGGAACATCGCCCTGCCATTGTGAGTGATTGAGCGATTCGCGATACGCTGCCGACCGCTTAGCCTGTGCCTCTTGAAAGCTGGCAAAGGCCGGGACCGCCGCGCGAGGATTGAACTGGCTCTCCCACTCCTGGGCGCTAACAGGGCAGAGGGCATAGGCTGGCATCATGATCATGGCCTTGTGCAAATGCACCCAATCGCGCTTATTCATCGAAGCGACGATCAAAATGCATGGTTCACCGGTTTATCGAATGATGAAGTTTGACATCAGTCGACACTAAAAACATCATGTCAACACCAAAAAAGATGAGCATGAAAGCAAAGCGAGAAACCAGCAAGGCAGGCCAAAGCAACCATGCCAGCAGGGCACAGAGCACGGTCGCGGCAACAGGCTTATCAGAAAGATCAAGCACAGGGCCATTGTCCGGCCTTTGTGTCGTTGAGCTTGGCCACAGCGTCGCCGCTCCCTTTGCCGCTCAAACATTAAGCGATCTTGGGGCTGAGGTTTGGAAGATCGAAAAGCCTGAAGGTGATGATGCCAGACGTTGGGCGCCACCCTATCTCGGTGATGCGTCCGCTGTGTTCCAAAGTTTAAATCGTAACAAGCGCTCGGTGAGCTGCAATTTGCGCGACCCGTCAAGCTTGCAAGCCCTCAAGTGTTTTATTCAAGACCGGGTTGATGTTGTGCTCCAGAATTTAAGGCCTGGCCAGGTGGAGGTACTCGGACTGGATGCCACGAGCCTTCGCGCCAATAAGGCTTCGCTGATTTACTGCAATATCGGCGCCTTTGGCGATCGCGGCCCCATGGCCTTGCGTCCGGGCTACGACCCATTGATGCAGGCCTTCAGCGGCATCATGAGCGTGACAGGCGAAGAGGGCAGACCGCCAGTGCGGGTTGGACCTTCGATCATCGATATGGGCACCGGTACTTGGGCTGTGATCGGCATCTTGGCCGCCCTGCTTGAGCGCAAACAAAGCGCTCAAGGGACGGTGGTCGATGTATCGCTTTTTGAGACCGCCGCATCACTCATGACCATTCCTGCCGCCCAATATCAGGGATCAGGAGAGCTTCCAACGAAGCAGGGTTCTGGCTCGAAAGGGATCGTCCCCTACCGAGCTTATTTATGTAACGATTCCCAATACCTCGTGATCTCGGCGGGTAGCGATGGCTTGTTCAAACGATTAGCGGTCGTACTGGGTGAGCCGCAGTGGGCCGAGGATCCTCGTTTTTGCTCCAACCCGCAACGGGTCGCTAACGAAGCGCTGATCTACAGTCTTATCGAGGCGCACATGCTCACTCAAAGTAGCGCGCATTGGCAAGTCCTACTTGATGAGGCTGGCGTGCCTTGCGCACCTGTGCAAAATACAGAACAATTACTTCGCCATCCGCAGATGGCGGCGATGGGATTACTTCAGTCCATACCAGGTGCAAGCTATCAGACCATCGGCCTGCCGCTCAGATTCAATGGCCAGCGGCCGGAAAGCCGCTCTGCGGCGCCGTCGCTTGGTGAGGCCAACGGGCTGTGGGAAAACATGGGGCTCGCCGACGGCTTGGATCGCAGCTTAGCACCGGACCATCCCACAAAGACAGCACCATGACCCAATCCAAGCATGATCCCCAAGCGCCGGGCCTTCTGGCAGTTAGCTTTGAAACACTTGCCTGCGAACGGGTTGCGCCGCACCTGCTGCTCGTCAGGCTCAATCGACCCGAGGTGGGCAATGCCATCAACACCCAGATGGGGCACGATTTGCTTAAGCTCTGGACAAGGCTGACCGAAGATGCCGAAGATATTCGATGCGTTGTATTGGCGGGAACAGGCGATCGCATTTTTTGTGCGGGCGGTGATCTCAAAGAGCGCCACGGGATGAGTCGAGAAACCTGGCAAAAACAACATGAACTTTTTGAGCGCCAGTATTGGACACTGACAGATCTGCACATCCCCGTCATCGCCGCAGTCAACGGCCACGCCTATGCCGGCGGACTTGAAACCGTGCTTGCCTGTGACTTTGCCTACGGTTCGCTCGATGCCCGCTTTGCCTTAACCGAAGTAAGCCTTGGTATCATGCCAGGCGCAGGCGGCACCCAAAATCTGCCGCGCGCGGTGGGGGAGCGTCGCGCCAAGGAAATTATCCTCACGGCCCGTCCTTTTGATGCCCAGCAGGCACTTGCCTGGGGTGTGCTCAACGCGGTTTTTCCGGCCGGAGAGGTTGTTTCACAAGCCTTACAAACCGCGCAACGGATTGCGGACAATGCGCCACGCTCAGTCAAACAAGCCAAAAAGTCGATTCGCTATGGCATGCAAATGGAATTGCGAACTGCCTTTCGCTTTGAAGTTGAAGCTTATAACCATTTGATTGACACGGAGGATCGTCGCGAAGGGGTGGCAGCCTTTAATGAAAAACGGAAGCCGCAGTTCAAAGGGCGATAATCGATCTAACGATCATCACAAGATGTTGGCGCCCTTTCTCACCTTTCAACGCAACAAGATTTCAATCAGGAGCACCAAAAACGTGCAAGCAACTCAAGATCCTCAGCGTGATATTTTGGTCCGGGAGGTCGGCTTGCGTGATGGCTTGCAAATCCATCCCCAATTTATGCCTACGGCAGCTAAGCTTGCCTGGGTTCGCGCAGAAGCAGCCGCAGGTGTTCCAGAAATTGAAGTCACTTCATACGTACCGCCTAAATTAATCCCACAGTTTATTGACGCCGAGGCACTTAGCCTTGAATCGCTAAAGATTCCCTCGCTGGTGGTTGCGGCCTTGATTCCGAATGCAAAGGGTGCCGAACGCGGCTTTAATTTGAAAGTACACAAGCTCAATTTTGTGATGTCGGTATCTAGAACACACAACGAAAAAAATGTGCGCCGCTCCAGAGAAGACTCACTCGCTGACTTTGCCCGAATTTGCGCCATGCGCGATGCACTTGAGCCGGCATACCGCCCTGTTGTTGTGGGGGGCCTATCAACAGCGCTGGGCTGCTCTTATGAAGGTCCGGTTGCGACCAAATCGGTACTGCATTATGCGGAGGCTTTGCTTCATGCAGGCGCAGACGAACTGGTGATTGCAGATACGGTTGGATTCGCAACCCCGAAGCTCGTGCGGAACACGATGGAACAGGTACTCAAACTTGCGGGAGATGTTCCTGTGGGCGCTCACTTTCATGACACGCGAGGCACCGGGCTTGCCAATGTGCTTGCCGCCATCGAAGCTGGATGCAGCCGCTTTGATGCCTCGCTTGCCGGTCTCGGCGGATGTCCCTTCGCCCCAGGCGCAACAGGCAATATTGTGATGGACGATTTGTGTTTTATGCTCGATGGCATGGGTCTGCGGACCGGTGTTGATTTAGAAGCCTTGATCGGGGTACGCAAAATCGTCGCTGAATCTCTACCCGATATCCCCATGCATGGCGGTCTGGCAAGAGCCGGTCTTCCCAAAGGCTATCAAAGGCTGGGTACAGGTTTTCCCGTGGAGGTCTGCGCATGAACGCCATCAACGACAATCAAGGGCAGGCGCAGCTTTCGATTGATCTTGGTGAAAATTGGATCGATATAAGAACACAGGTGCGCAAGATTTGTGCTGATTTCCCAGGTTCTTACTGGCGAGCCCTTGAAGATGAGCAAGCCTATCCAACGGCCTTTGTTCAAGCACTGACCGAATCAGGTTATCTGGCGGCACTTATTCCAGAAACTTATGGCGGCGCAGGGCTACCCTTGAGCGCTGCCGCTGCGATTCTGGAAGAAATTCATGCGCAAGGATGTAACGCTGGCGCTTGTCATGCGCAAATGTACATCATGGGCACCTTGCTTCGCCATGGTTCGCAGGCGCAAAAAGCGCACTATCTGCCGCAAATCGCCTCAGGCAAGCTGCGCTTGCAAGCTTTTGGCGTTACCGAGCCCTCGAGCGGCACGGACACCACGCAACTGAAAACAAGAGCACAACGCGACGGTGACTTTTACGTCGTGAATGGTCAAAAGGTATGGACCTCAAGGGCAAGGCATTCGGACCTGATGTTGCTTCTTGCACGTAGCACAGCACTCGATCAGGTGCAACGAAAAACGGAAGGGTTGTCGGTCTTTTTGATTGATATGCGTGAGGTGCTTGATCGTGGATTAAGCATCAGGCCGATCGATGCCATGATCAATCACAACACCACCGAAGTATTCTTCGACAACATGCGGATCCCGGCGTCGAGCCTGATCGGTGAAGAGGGTAAGGGGTTTCGTTATATTTTGGATGGCATGAACGCTGAGCGCATCCTGGTGGGCGCAGAGGCGATTGGTGATGCCCGCTGGTTTATCGCTAAAGCAAGCCGATACGCAAGCGAACGCGTGGTGTTTGGCCGGCCGATCGGTATGAATCAGGGGATTCAGTTTCCGATCGCAAGAGCTCATGCAGAAACTGAGGCTGCTGCACTGATGTTGCGCAAAGCGGCCACACTTTTCGAAGCAGGGCTGCCCTGTGGCGATGCGGCCAACATCGGAAAAATGCTTGCCTCCGAAGCGGCCTGGCATGCGGCTGAAGCCTGTATGCAAACCTTCGGCGGCTTTAGTTACGCCCGCGAATATGATGTGGAGCGTAAGTGGCGCGAAACCCGTCTGATGCAAATTGCCCCGGTCTCTACCAACCTAATCCTTGCTTATGTGGCGGAGCATGTCTTGGGCATGCCTCGATCCTATTGACGGATTCATGACGTGCGCATGCCACACAGGACGCAGTCCACGGGTTCAACGATGATGCCGCATCGACCGCATCAAGGACGAGCCTTTTCAGCACAGCAGCTAACGAACACAGGTCTAGCGATCAGCAGACGATGAGGAGAAAGAAGATGAGTATGCAAACAGGCAATAACGCTGCAAGCAAATCAGATCAAAGTGCAAACGGCCTTCATAAAGCCTCGGCCCTGACACAACAGTATGCGAGCTTTATCGAAAGCGCCGCATCGCTCGAATTGCCCGATGAGGCGTCTCAACGCGCCATCACCGGTTTTATCGACACCATTGGCACGATGATCGCTGGCCGGGACGAGCCGGTCGTTGGCATTGTTCGGGAATGGCTTGGTACGGGGTCCGCGGCTCAGGGGTCGGCAGCTCAGGGCCTGGCCGCATCAAGCGTGTTGATGGGCAGCGAGAGGGCGAGCGCCGAGGTCGCAGCGTGGATTAACGGGGCAGCGGCGCATGCGCTGGATTTCGACGATGTTGCGCTTGGCGGGCATCCCTCCACGGTCCTGGTGCCTGCCATAATGGCTGAAGCGCAGCGCCTGAACAGGAGCGGTCGCGATGTTGTGACCGCCTACCTGGTTGGTTATGAGGTTTGGGCTGATCTTGTAAACCGTGAAAAAGGTTCGCATCACCTAAAAGGTTGGCATCCCACCGCGGTCTTTGGTGTGATCGGCGCCGCTGCCGCCTGTGGCTTTTTAAACCGGGATGCAGCACAAATATGCCAAATGGGTCTGGCAATTGCGGGGTCCTTTGCTGCGGGCCTGGTTGCCAATTTTGGCACCATGACCAAACCCTTCCATGCCGGGATGGCCGCAAGCCATGGCATCAGCGCAATGCGTCTTGCTCGACTGGGTATGACGGCCACGCCCGATGCCATGGAGCACCATGCAGGATTTTTGAAAGCGATTTCAGAACATAACGATGTGGATCGTTTCAGCCCCGCCGATTCGCTAGGCAAGCCCTGGAAGATTTTGCACGCCGGTTTGAGCATTAAGCGCTACCCACTTTGCTATGCCACCCACCGCGTGATTGACGGGGTGCTTGCATTGCGCGATCAACATCACCTCAAGCCCGATGATGTCGAGTCGGTCGAAGCGGTGATCGGCGTGGCTCAAGCGTCGATGTTGCGCAATCACCAACCCAGCACTGGCCTTGAGGCGAAATTCAGTTTGCAATTCGCTATTGCATCGGCCCTTGTTGAGGGTGCTGTCGGTCTTAATCAGCTGACCGATCAGGTCGTTGCCAAACCCGATGTCCGCGAGCAGTTTTCCAAACTGAAGATTTCAATTACCGAGCAGAACTGTCCTATTGAACCGGCTTTTTCTTATGCCGATAGGGTTCGCCTCAAATTACGTAACGGTTCCATGCTTGATACCGGCGAGATACGCTTTGCAAAAGGCAATGCCATGAACCCCTTGAGCCTTGAAGAACTTGAGGATAAGTTCCTCGACTGTGCTTCGCGTGCGCATGGCGTCGATGGCAA
>DENJ01000044.1 GCA_002359635.1 Burkholderiales bacterium UBA2647 | reverse complement strand
TCTACCGCTGAGCTAACCACCCAGACTTTGCAGCCGGATTATAAGCCGATCGCGAAAAATTTAGGCACAATTCGTCACTTAACATATGCAGATGTTGATCGACGAGTTAAAAGAAGCCTTAAGCCGCTTACGGCGTGATTGGCCAGATCACTGGCAGGGTCTTCCTTTGGTGTTGGCCCAGTGTCTTGCGCGCTTGCACGATGCTGGCAGCCAGGCACAAAGCCCGCGCTATCAGCAACTGCGCAACGCTGCCGAGGATCTTGCCCGGCGGGTCGAGGCGGTGCATGCAGCCATGGCAGCACAGGCACTCGAGGCTGCTTACCATAATCGACTTCATTTCGCCGATACGCTTTGGTGTATGACAGCGCTATTGCTGGCTTCCCGCAAGATCGCATCGGCATCCTGGACAATGTTCGACGCTCAATCTGGTCAAGCAGGCCGCACTCATGGCACCACGCCGCCTTCTTGCGATGCTGCTAAAGACCTGCGAACTGAGCAGGAAATGCTCGTGATGCTGGTGATGGTCACTCACGATTTTGAACACGACGGCCGCGTGAATCAGTACCCGATGGAAATGGAGAAGCATTCCGCAAGTCGTGCAGCGTCAGTACTCAGCGAACTCGGTTTATCCGCATCCGATATTGCAACCGTGAAGCGTTTGGTTGAGCGTACCGATCCTTTCAGCGTTACCGAAAATCATCAGCGTGCGCTACAAAGCGCCTTTGACTTATCCGATGAGGCCTGGCTTCAGGTGCTTGCCAATGAAGCAGACATCTTTGCAAGCGCATTGCCTGAGTTCGGTGAGTCACTCGGTCACGCGCTATCAAGCGAATGGTCTCAAAAACATCCGGCAATGGCGCAATCGGTGATTAGCCCGAAAGGTCGTCTTTTCTTTCTTGAAAAGGTGGCCATGTTCAGTACACCTGCCAGTGAAGACCTTGGTCTAAAAGCTTCGCGTCAAGCGCAGATCAAAGCATTGAAAAATCATCTGCCTGTTCACTGAGCACTTCATACCGATCGCTTTGGCACACCCTGTCGGTTCCGGACCATGGCGCAAGCATCGGTATAGTGACGGCTAAATCCACTAATCTTCTCCATTTAGCATGCCGTTAAACGCTGTCAATCTCAATCAAGGCTCAAGCGTGCGAACCCGTTTCGCTCCGAGCCCGACCGGTTTTTTGCATATCGGTGGCGCAAGAACAGCGCTTTTTGCATGGGCCTTTGCCCGCCACCACGAAGGGCGCTTTGTGCTCCGGATCGAGGATACCGATTTGGAGCGATCCACACCAGAGGCCACCCAAGCCATTATTGACGGTATGGCCTGGCTGAATCTTCAAGCCGACGAAGGTCCGTTTTTTCAAACAAAGCGGATGGACCGTTATCGTGAGGTGATTGCGCAGATGCTGGCGCAAGGCAGCGCTTACCATTGTTGGGCCTCTCCGGAGGAACTTGACGCGATGCGTGAGGCCCAGCGTGCCCAGGGTTTGAAACCCCGCTACGATGGTCGCTGGCGTCCTGAGCAAGGTGCCGGAAAGTCCCCGCCTGACGGGGTTTCCCCGGTCGTGCGTTTTCGAAATGCGGATGATGGCTATGTGGTTTGGCATGATATGGTCAAGGGGACGATATCGATTGCCAACAGCGAGCTCGACGATCTGATCATCGCGCGTTCGGATGGGACGCCTACTTATAATTTTTGCGTTGTGGTCGATGACCTCGATATGCAGATCAGCCATGTCATCCGCGGCGATGACCATGTCAACAATACACCCAGGCAAATCAATATTCTTCGTGCTTTGGGAGGTAAGGAACCCATTTATGGGCACCTGCCTATGATTCATGGACCGGACGGACAAAAATTATCGAAGCGTCACGGTGCTGTATCGGTGATTGAATTCGACCTTCAAGGCTTCATGCCGGATGCCGTGGTCAATTATTTGGCCCGTTTAGGCTGGAGCCATGGCGACGATGAGCTTTTTTCCCGCGAGGATTTTATTGCATGGTTTGATGGCAGTGCATTGTCGCAGTCGCCGGCACAACTTGATTACGACAAGCTGCGCTGGGTTAATCAACACTATGTGAAGCAGGCTGATGGGGCTTATTTGCTGGCCGAACTCAAGCGTAGACTGGCATTACGCTCGATTGATGCAGCTTGGTTTAATGATCGTGCGGCGCTCGCCTTGATCATGCTGGTTAAGGATCGCGTCAATACGCTCGAGGAGCTTGCAGACTGGGCTTGCTCCCTGATGATTGAGCCCGATCTTAAGGACCCGGTGATTGTTGAAGGTCTTGCCCAGGCGCTTCAATCTGAAGCCATACCGGCTTTGAAAGCCTGCCTCACCAAGCTCAGGCAGATGGGACACCTGCCCGACGAAGCGCTTGGCTGGACTGTTGCTGAGATCGCAATGGAAATTAAAGGCCTGATTTCGAGTCATGGCATCAAGATGCCTCAGTTGGCCATTCCTTTGCGCTGGTGGTGTTTCGGGCGGGGTCAGACCCCTGCGGTTGATGCGATGCTCAGCATCTTGCCGCATTCGATTATTGCCAGTCGCCTCGAACGTGGTCTAGCCAGCTGCGGTGAAACCTTATGAAACATGTCATGCTCAGAACCTATAAGACAGCACTCAGGCAGTATTTGATCGCTATAGGTTTACTCATGATGGCTTGGTCATGTCACGCGACCGAGGGCGAACAACTTCATCAGAAAAGCTGTGTAAGTTGTCATAACGGTATGTTTCCGGCAGGAAAAGGTGAGTTGATTTATTCAGCCGATTTTCGAAAGATCAAGCAGCTTGCTCACTTGCGTCAACGGGTGGAGACTTGTGCCTCGAGGGTCAACGCAGGCTGGTTTGAAGAAGAAATTGATTCGGTTACCCGTTGGCTTAATCAATCGTTTTACCAATTTCAATCATCCAAATGAGCCAACGCCATGTCGGGCAATAGTATCGGGCATTTGTTTATCGTCACAACCTTCGGTGAGTCGCATGGCCCTGCGATTGGCTGCATTATCGACGGCTGTCCACCCGGGCTTGCGCTGTCCGAAGAAGACATTCAGCCCGATCTCGATCGCCGGCGTCCAGGCACCTCGAGGCATGTCACCCAGCGCCAGGAGCCTGACCAAGTGCAGATTCTTTCGGGTGTTTATGAAGGACGAAGCACGGGCACACCGATTGCACTTTTGATCCAAAATCAGGATGCTCGTAGTAAGGACTATAGCGCTATTGCCCAAAGTTTCAGACCAGGGCATGCTGACTACACCTACTGGCAAAAGTACGGTATTCGCGATCCACGAGGCGGTGGTCGTTCCTCGGCGCGGTTGACTGCCCCGGTTGTGGGCGCAGCCGCCATTGCCCGGAAGTGGTTAAAGCAACAATATGGCCTCGAAGTGCGTGCTTGTTTAAGCCAACTCGGAAAGCTGCCGATTGCCAAAGACGATTGGTCACAAGTCCATCACAACCCCTTTTTTGCGGCAAGCAATCAAGGCATCGAAGGTCTTGAGGCCTACATCGATGACTTGCGCAAGTCAGGTGATTCATGCGGCGCCCGGGTCGATGTTGAAGCACATGGGGTGCCCGTGGGCCTGGGCGAACCTTTGTTTGATCGCCTCGATGCCGATCTTGCACATGCCTTGATGGGTATTAATGCGGTGAAAGGTGTGGAGATTGGTGCCGGCTTTCAAAGCATTGAGCAGCGGGGCAGCGAGCATGGTGATGCGCTCACGCCAGAGGGTTTTGCGAGCAATCATGCGGGCGGTGTTCTTGGCGGTATTTCCACGGGTCAGCCGATTACCGCTTCCGTGGCGATCAAGCCGACGTCGAGTATTCGCACCCGCAAGCCCTCGATTGATTTGTATGGCCAGGCAACTGAGGTGCAGACCCTCGGCCGTCATGACCCCTGCGTCGGGATTCGTGCCGTACCCATCGTGGAGGCGATGGTGCTTTTGGTGCTCATGGATCACGCGCTCAGACACCGCGCCCAGTGTTCCGAAGTTCAAACCATCACGCCGAGGATCGCCGGTACCCGCATGGCATAATCAACCCCCTGATTTACAGGGGATTTTCTGATGGCAGCTCACGCGAGAACGCTCTACGACAAGCTTTGGGATGAGCATATTGTGCGTACCGAATCGGATGGCACGGCCTTGCTCTACATCGATCGACATTTGGTGCACGAAGTGACAAGCCCGCAAGCCTTTGAGGGCTTGCGTATGGCGAAACGACCGTTATGGCGCGCCGAATCGATTGTTGCGACCGCCGACCACAACACACCGACCACCGGTTGGGACCGAGGTCTTGATGGTATTGATGACCCCATATCCCGAGAGCAAGTGGTTACCCTCGATCAAAACATCGCGGCCTTTAAAGTGCCGGTCTATTTTCCCTTTCTTGATCAACGTCAGGGCATTGTTCATGTGATTGGACCTGAGCAAGGTGCTACGTTGCCCGGCATGACGGTTGTCTGTGGTGACTCGCATACCAGCACCCATGGCGCCTTTGCATGCCTTGCTTTTGGGATCGGAACCTCTGAAGTCGAGCATGTGATGGCAACCCAATGTCTGCTCGCCAGGAAAATGAAAAACATGCTGGTGGCTGTCGATGGCACTGTGCAACGCGGCGTAAGCGCCAAAGACCTTGTGCTTGCCATCATTGGTCGAATCGGCACCGCCGGCGGTACCGGTTATGCCATCGAGTTTGCAGGTTCTGCAATTCGGGCGCTGAGCATGGAAGGCCGGATGACCTTGTGCAATATGGCGATCGAAGCCGGCGCCCGCTCGGGGATGGTAGCGGTCGACGATACAACGATTCAGTACTTATACCAGCGGCCGATGGCACCTAAGGCCGAAGATTGGGACCGTGCAGTGGCATATTGGCGACAGTTGAGAAGCGACGAGGGTGCGCACTTTGATAGCGTTATCCGTTTGGATGCGGCGCAAATCGCACCTCAGGTCACCTGGGGAACCTCACCGGAAATGGTGGTCTCAGTGGATGGTCGTGTTCCGGATCCGGATAAGGAAAAAGACGGCTTGCGCCGCGAAGGCATGGAGCGGGCCTTGCAGTATATGGGCCTGCAACCGAATACGGCGATTCAGGATATCGCTATTGATAAAGTTTTTATCGGATCGTGTACAAATTCTAGAATTGAAGATCTTCGTAGTGCTGCTGCGGTCGTCAAAGGCAAGCGTAAAGCAAGTCATGTGAAGCTTGCCATGGTGGTGCCGGGTTCAGGGCCCGTCAAGCGACTTGCCGAGGCAGAAGGGCTTGACAAGATTTTTAAAGAAGCCGGTTTTGAGTGGCGAGAACCCGGGTGCTCGATGTGTCTCGCCATGAATGCCGACCGGCTTGAACCGGGCGAGCGCTGTGCATCGACCTCCAATCGCAATTTTGAGGGTCGCCAAGGCAATGGCGGCCGTACTCACCTGGTAAGCCCTGCAATGGCTGCAGCCGCCGGCGTGGCGGGGCATTTTGTTGACATTCGAAGAATGGGGTAGGTATGAGAGCTCTGACCGTGCATCGTGGCTTGGTGGTGCCCTTGGATCGGGCCAATGTGGATACCGATGCGATTATTCCGAAGCAATTTCTGAAGTCGATCAAGCGTTCCGGTTTTGGTCCTAATCTTTTTGACGAGTGGCGCTATCTGGATCGTGGCGAACCCGGTATGGATCACAGCAAGCGCCCGCTGAATCCCGACTTCACGTTGAATCAGCAACGCTTTAAAGGCGCTTCAATGCTCGTGGCAAGAAAAAACTTCGGATGCGGATCCTCACGTGAACATGCGCCTTGGGCGCTTGAAGACTTTGGATTCAGAGCGATCATCGCACCGTCATTCGCTGATATTTTTTATAATAATTGTTTCAAGAACGGCCTATTGCCCATCGTGTTATCCGAGTCCGAGGTCGATGCTATTTTTCACGCTGTTGCTGCTTTTCCAGGTTTTGAGCTGATCGTTGATCTGCCAGCCCAAACCCTTTCATTTGTCGATGGTTCAAGGGCAATGGGTTTTGAAGTCGACCCCTTTCGTAAGGATTGCCTGGTCAATGGTTATGACGAAATCGGTCTCACACTCCGGCACGCGGAACGCATTCGTGAATTTGAAGCCAACCGGCACCAGACGCAGCCCTGGCTCGGCGCCTCAAGGCATGTGCTATGAGTAAGAAAATCGCTGTTTTGCCCGGGGATGGTATTGGTCCCGAAATTACTGAACAGTGCGTGCGCGTACTCGAGAGTTTGCGTCCTGAGGGCTTGGCGCTTGACTTTGAAATTGCCGCCGTTGGAGGTGCTGCTTACGACGAGGCTAAGGACCCGCTGCCACAAGCAACATTATCGCTTTGTGAGGCTGCAGACGCGATACTTTTTGGATCAGTGGGCGGCCCCCAGTACGACAGCTTGCCGCGCCCGATGCGTCCGGAGCAGGGCTTATTGAGGCTAAGAAAGCATTTCGATCTTTTTGCAAATCTCCGCCCTGCGACGGTTTTTCCGGAACTGGCGCATGCATCCACACTAAAGCCGGAGATTGTTGCCGGGCTTGATTTATTGATTCTGCGTGAGTTGACCTCGGATATTTATTTCGGTCAGCCGCGAGGCATTCACCGGAATGCGCAGGGCCTACGGGAAGGCTTCGACACGATGCGCTATAACGAAGCGGAAATCAGTCGGATCGCGCATGTTGGCTTTCAGACAGCGTTGAAGCGCAAGCGTCGCCTGTGCTCGGTCGATAAAGCAAATGTGCTTGAAACAACCCAGCTTTGGCGCGACGTGGTCAGTGAGATCGCCAGGGACTATCCTGATGTTGAGCTGTCCCATATGTATGTCGATAACGCTGCGATGCAATTGGTGCGACAACCCAAACAATTCGATGTGATTGTCACAGGCAATATGTTTGGCGACATTTTGTCAGACGAGGCCTCGATGCTTACCGGGTCGATCGGTATGTTGCCCTCGGCGTCGCTCAACGATAAACAGTTTGGTCTGTATGAGCCGATCCATGGCTCTGCCCCTGATATCGCCGGCAAGGGCCTTGCGAATCCCTTGGCAAGCATTTTGTCAGCGGCAATGATGCTTCGCTATTCACTCGATGAAGCCGCCTTTGCGGATCGGCTTGAAGCCGCTGTAAGAAAAGTGCTTGCGGGCGGATGCCGCACGGCGGATATCGAGGAACCCGGCTGTAAAAGGCTTGGCACTGCAATGATGGCCGAGGCGGTCATTGCCGCCTTGCATGAGGCGTCCTCGCGATGAAACCCTTGGTAGCGATGGTCGGATGGCGTGGCATGGTTGGCTCAGTCCTGATGCAACGCATGCAGCAGGAGGGCGACTTCGAGTTGATTCGTCCACGTTTTTTTTCAACATCGAATGCGGGTGGTGCTGCTCCCTTGGGCGATTTAGCCTTGGCCGATGCTTCAGAGCTTGCGTCCTTAGCCGCTTGCGATGTCGTGCTTACATGCCAAGGTGGCGATTTCACCCAAGCGACATACAGCGCCTTACGTGCTAAAGGATGGAGCGGTTACTGGATTGATGCGGCGTCAAGCTTGCGGATGCAAGACGATGCCATCGTGATTCTCGATCCCGTGAATCGGTCTGTGATTGATCAAGGTCTGGAACAAGGTATCAAGAATTATATCGGGGGCAATTGCACGGTGAGTTTGATGATGCTCGCACTCAACGGCTTGTTTCGCGAAGACCTGATTGAATGGATCACGGCGATGACCTATCAGGCTGCATCGGGCGCCGGTGCACCGCATATGCGAGAACTCATCGCGCAAATGGGTACTGTGCATCACGAAGCCTCAAGCCTTCTCGCCGATGAACAAAGCAGCATCCTCGATGTCGATGAGCGTGTTGCCTCCTGCCTGCGTTCTTCAAAGCTGCCCACCGGGCACTTCGGGGTCGCCTTGGCCGGCAGTCTTATTCCTTGGATTGACAAGGATTTGGGCAACGGCATGTCGAGGGAAGAGTGGAAGGGCGATGCCGAGTGCAACAAGATTTTGGGTCGACCTGCGACAGGCCCTGGCAGAATCCCGGTGGAATCGCTTTGCGTGCGAATCGGCGCCATGCGCTGTCATTCGCAAGCGCTGACGATCAAGCTCAACGCGGATCTGCCGCTTGCGGAGATCGAGCGCTTGATTGCGAGTGGCAACGATTGGGTTCGCCTTGTGCCCAATCAACGCGAAGCGAGCATGACCCACTTGTCGCCTGCGGCGGTGAGCGGGCGGCTTGATATTGCGATCGGACGCGTGCGCAAACTCGCCATGGGCGATCAGTATTTGAGCGCATTTACAGTCGGTGATCAGCTCTTGTGGGGCGCTGCAGAACCTCTGCGGCGTATGCTGCGTATGCTGTTGCCACGTTTGCACTGATCGGTTGCTGATGCTTCGCAGGGCGTTCAAGCGTGCCGGCCTCGCGACATTGTTTTTGTGTTTGGGCACGAATGCCTTGGCGCAAGCGCGCTGCGGCGGCATGCGGCTTGAGACCTTACCGGGGCAAACGCTCGGCGAGATCGTATCGACCTATGTGAGCGATCAATGCCCGCTCAACACGCTCATGTGGGAAAGCTATCAAGCGAATCCGCATGCTTTTTTCGGGTCTATTCATCATTTGCGTGCTGACACGATACTTGAATTGCCTCCTTTCCCGGCACCCGATGAATCACAGCGGCTTGAGGCTAACCGGCAGATCGGCATACAGAGAGAAATTTTTGAACGTTATAGAAGACTCGTTGCTCAAGGTGTTCCGAAGTTCAGGGCAAGGCAAATTGCTGCCGGCGCGCCGGCAACGCATGAGCAACCAGATGCCTTAGCCAAGCCCCAGCGTGCACCGGGTAGCGGCGAGCAGTTGAAGCTTGCGCCCGTTAAACCGGATACCGGCAGCACAGCGGCAGGCAGCGAGCAAGCACTGATGAATGAATTGGCGCTGCGCGAGGCCCAGGCCAGGATTCAATTGCTTGAGCAGCAGCTTGCCGATTTAAAGCGCCTGCTCGAACAGCGTGAACAATTGCAAGCCTCAGCCAGTCCCACGACCCTCCCGCCAAGTGAACGCGTAGCGCCCGCCTGGCTACAAACCACCGAAGGCATGGTCCTTGCGAGTCTCTTGATCACTGCGCTGCTTGCAGGTTTCGTGCTGCTTTGGCGGATGCGCACGCCGATGAGTCCTGCGGGGTCAAGCAGCGACGAATCATGGCCGCCCGAGTTGCGGCAGGCCCGCGACGCGATCAATCGCGCGGCCGGTCGCGACGCGGCCCTTAAGGAACCAAGCGAACTTGAAAAAGCCGTGGACGGTCGATTTCCCCTGCCCAATCTTGACTTTTTCGAGGGTGTTCGCGACAAAAGCCAATCGAAGCGCGACGAGACATAAAGCATGCCCCGTGTCGCTTTGCGGGTCGCCTATGATGGCAGGGGGTATTGTGGCTGGCAGACGCAGGCCAACCGGCAGAGTTTGCAAGACGATTTGGAGCTTGCGATTTCCCGAATTGCAATGGAGCAGGTGCGCGTCTTTTGTGCAGGGCGTACCGATGCTGACGTCCATGCCTTATCCCAAATCGTGCACTTCGATACCCAGGCGCTCAGGCCGATTCAGGCATGGATTAAGGGCGTGAATCGACACCTTGCCGAGCATTACGAACAGCAGCGGTCGCATGGTTTTGGTCGCATGATGGTTTGCAATGCACAGGAGACTTCGGCCGATTTTCATGCCCGATTCAGTGCGATTGCACGCAGCTATTTCTATGTGATCTACAACCGAGAGGCTTGGCATCCGCATTGGATGAATCGGTCCGGTTTTTATTACCGTCCATTAGATGTTGCCGCGATGCGAGAAGCAGCGCTCGCGCTAAAAGGGCGTCATGATTTTTCGGCCTTCAGGGCGGCCGAATGCCAGGCTAAGTCGCCGGTTAGAACGATTCAGGATTTGAATATTAGGGCACATCCGCCATTTTTCCTGGTTCAAGTCAAAGCGGATGGGTTCTTGCATCATATGATTCGAAATATCGTGGGTGCATTGATTGCCATTGGCTGTGGCGACGAGCCGGTTTCGAAAATGCGTGCTTGGCTGCAGGCAGGTGAGCGCAGCCTTTTGCCACCAACCTTCGCTGCGAGCGGGCTTTACTTTGCCGGCGCGCAGTATCAGCCCGATGTATTGGCTTTCCCGACCTTGTGCAGCACGGAGGAGATTTTGCCGGGCCTGTGATGCTCACTGCGCTATCGTGGTGATTAAAAGAGGTAGTCTTTGTGATCGAGGTTAAGGTTTGACCGTCAGGATTAAATTTTGCGGGCTTGTGCGAAAGCAAGACATTGCTTTTGCCAAATCGCTCGCGGTGGACTACATCGGCTTAGTGCTTTATGCCAAGAGCCCGCGTGCGCTCAATTTAGAGCAAGCCTTCGCCTTGCGGCGCGAGGTCGGCTCGTCGATGCAATGTGTGGGCCTTTTTGTGAACGCTCATCCCGCTTATGTACACGCAGCCCATCGGCGCCTTGGCCTGGATGTGATTCAATTTCATGGTGATGAATCAGCCAAGCAATGTTTTGCGTCCTCACCGATACGATTTTGGCGGGCGGTTCGCATGCAACATCCAAAAAGTCTTGAGTTGGCCATGCAAGCCTTTGCGAGCGAAGGACGGCATGCAGGCGGGGAGCTTGCGCCCCATCGGATGACAGCAGCGCTTGCAACATGCGAAGCATTTTTGGTTGATGCAGACGCCAAGCTTGCTTATGGTGGTAGCGGCCATGTTTTTGATTGGACCTGGCTTGGACAGTCCGAGCGTCGCCCCGATCGATTGATTCTCAGTGGAGGCCTCAACGGCGACAATGTCAGCGAAGCCATCAAGGCCCTGCGCCCCTGGGCAGTTGATGTATCGTCCGGTATTCAGGGTGCTTCGCCAAGCGTCAAGGATGCAGGCAAAATGGAAGTTTTTGTAAATCTTGTGCGGGCATCCGAACAAGCTGTTTTAACCAAGAGGCCATGCGATGAAGCCCTATGACTTACCCGATGCAACAGGGCATTTTGGCCCTTACGGCGGTATTTTCGTTTCTGAAACCCTGATGCATGCGCTTGAAGCGCTGAGAGATGCCTACGCGCACTATCGACAGGATCCCGAGTTTATTGCTGAATTTCAGTCAGAACTGAAGCATTTTGTGGGCCGGCCGAGTCCAATCTATCACGCAAGAAACTGGAGCGAGCGCCTTGGCGGTGCTCAGATTTACTTCAAACGCGAGGATCTCAATCACACCGGTGCACACAAGGTTAACAACACGATCGGCCAAGCCTTGCTTGCCAAGCGGATGGGCAAGCCGCGTGTGATTGCTGAAACCGGGGCAGGGCAGCACGGCGTGGCAACGGCAACCGTCGCGGCGCGCTTTGGGATGTCCTGTGTGGTCTTCATGGGCGAGGAAGATGTCGGCCGACAGGCGGCTAATGTTTATCGGATGAAACTACTCGGTGCCGAGGTCATCCCAGTGACAAGCGGTTCGCGTACGCTCAAGGATGCGCTGAATGAGGCGATGCGCGACTGGGTGACGAATGTTGAAAATACCTTTTATATCATTGGCACCGTTGCCGGTCCCCATCCCTATCCGATGATGGTGCGCGACTTCAATTCGGTTGTGGGTAAGGAATGCATTGAGCAAATGCCGCAGATCGCAGGCAGGCAACCCGATTATGTGCTCGCCTGCGTGGGTGGTGGGTCCAATGCCATGGGCATTTTTTATGATTACATCCCGGATGAGCGGGTGCGTTTGATTGGTGTTGAAGCCGCCGGCGAAGGCATCGACACCGCAAGGCATGCCGCCAGTTTGCAGCGTGGCATCCCCGGTGTTTTGCACGGTAACCGGACTTATCTGCTGCAGGATGACAACGGACAGATTCAAGAAACGCATTCATTGTCTGCTGGTCTTGACTATCCAGGCGTTGGTCCCGAGCACGCCTGGCTCAAGGACAGCGGTCGAGCAACTTACGTCGGGGCAAGCGATGCAGAGGCCTTAGCCGCCTTTCACGATTGTTGCCGTATTGAAGGCATTATTCCTGCTTTGGAATCGAGCCATGCTTTGGCGCATGCAGCCAAACTCGCGCCAAGCTTGGCAAAAGATCAAATTATTCTCGTGAACTTGAGCGGTCGCGGTGATAAGGATTTGCATATTGTTGCAGAAGCGAGCGGCCTGGATTTCTTTTGCCGGCCGAGTTGCCGAAAGCTGGGCCATTCATGACCAGTTCGCGCATCGACGAGCGTTTCAATGCGCTCCGGCTCAGTGGCAAAAAAGGTCTTATTCCTTATATCGCTGCGGGCGACCCAAGCCCTTCGCATACCGTCGGTTTAATGCACGCGCTTGCTGCCGCAGGTGCTGATGTTATCGAGCTGGGTGTTCCTTTTTCCGATCCGATGGCAGACGGACCAGCGATCCAACGAGCGACCGAACGCGCGATCCGCCAAGGGGTCGGTTTGCGTCAATGCCTGGCGATGGTGGCGGCATTTCGACAGCGCAATCAGCATACGCCGCTTGTGTTGATGGGCTACGCGAACCCGATCGAACGTTTTGGCAGGCAGGCATTTGTGGACGAAGCCAAATCGGCGGGTGTTGATGGTGTGTTGGTGGTGGACTACCCACCGGAAGAGTCCGCAGACTTTGCCCGGTCGCTCAAAACCGCAGGCCTGGATCCGATCTTTTTGCTCTCGCCAACAACGACTGAATCACGCATACGCGATATTGTGAAACATGCAAAAGGTTATGTTTATTATGTCAGTCTAAAAGGTATTACCGGGGCTGCACACCTTGATGTGCAAGCGGTTGCGGCGAAGATGCCCTTGATCCGGCAATACACGGACTTACCGATTGGTGTGGGATTCGGCATCCGAGATGCCCTCAGCGCGCGTGCGGTCGCAGAAGTCGCTGATGCAGTAGTTATAGGAACGAGATTGATCCAGGAGATGGAGCAAGTTGGTGCAGACAATGCCGAAGCCGCTGTAGGCCGTCTGCTTGCCGACATTCGCAGCGGTATGGACGCTTAGGTGAAGCGCTAAACCGCGATGGTTTTTTGCTAGGAGTCGTCTATGAGTTGGCTGGATAAACTGCTTCCCCCGCGCATTCAGCGTGCGCCGGGTTCAGCGAAGAAAATTCCCGAAGGGCTTTGGGTGAAGTGCCCGAGCTGCGATGTGGTGCTTTACTCAGCCGACTTGCAAACCAATGTGAATGTTTGCCCCAAGTGTCATCATCATCTCAGGATGTCAGCTCGAGAACGCATCAATAGTTTGCTCGATCCAGAAGGGCGCTTTGAAATCGGTCAGGAAGTGCTCGCGGTTGATGTACTGAAATTTAAGGACTCGCGAAAATACAGCGAACGTTTGCAAGAGGCTATTGACCAAACTGGTGAAACCGATGCCATCGTGGTGATGGGTGGTGCGATATGCAGCATTCC
>DENJ01000063.1 GCA_002359635.1 Burkholderiales bacterium UBA2647 | reverse complement strand
CCTCGGCTGCTAGGCGCAGTTACAACGACTGGCTTCACCGCCGTCCTCGAAAACAGTTCCGGCACGCGTGTGACCGGCTCCTTCACCTGGATTGCACAAGGGTACTAGATGCAAAACTTCACCGACATACCGTCGTCCAGAACGCTGTCCGATTCTCTGATCGAGATTCTGAACAACGACAAGACGGCTATTTCGTGCAACAGCGGCACCACCTTCCCGACGACCAACCTTCAGATCGGGATGCTGTGCTACCGCACGGACCAACTGAAGCTCTACCAGTTGATCGGGACCAACCCGGACAACTGGCGCTTCATCATGGATTTGGCAAGCGGCATCGATACGCAGTTCGCCGCCAAGCTCAATGCCGCGAGCTACACGGCGGCTGATGTCCTGGCGAAGCTGCTGACTGTGGATGGTGCAGGTACTGGACTGGATGCCGACCTGCTCGATGGCCAACATGCGAGCGCCTTTGCCTCTAGCACACACAACCACAACGCTGCCTACCTCGGCATCACCGCCAAGGCCGCGGACGCCGACAAGCTCGATGGCTATGACTCCACAGCCTTTGTGAGGTCGGTTAACGGTGCTGGACCTGATGCCGCTGGGAACGCGACGGTCAACATTGATCTGTCCAGCCGAGTCGCCAAGACCGGCGACACGATGACGGGGAATCTGACGATACAGAACTCCGCTCCGACCATCAATATGCAGGACACCGACAACGTGACCCGCTATCTGCATGTCAACAGCAACCTGATGGGCTTTTTGAAGTCTGACGGTAACTGGGACATGTACATGAACAACAGCGGATCTATGTGGACCGCAAACTACGGGTGGTTACATGACTACTTTTTCAGCGCCATCGCCAACTGTTTCGTTGGCAACTGCCCGGGTAACACAGGCAACTGCAGCCCGGTGGGCAACAACGCAACATCCGTAGTTTCTAACTGCGGCAGCGCATCTTTTGTGCGCGATGAGCTGGTGGACAACGGCAGCCAGATTTCTGTCCGAAGAACCCAGTACAACTTCAACTGCAATTGCAACTGTGCTTGCGACTGTTGCTGCTGATGGGGGCGATCATGAAAGTCATTGCAGTACGCAACCCGCTTCTTCATCCCTATGCATTCCACCAAGTCTCCATCTCGCGCGAGTTAGAAAGCAGGTCGTTGATCGTTCGATACCGGTTGGCCAGAACAAATCATGCTGAAGAGGATCCTGTCTTTGATGCAGAGGAACAGGAGGTGCGGGTCAATCTGGCAGCGCTCAGAAATCGCCCTGACTGGTGCGACCACCAGTGCTATTTCCTGTCGCTCAAGGATGGGCGTTTGGGGCCGCTTTTCTCCCTCTTTGTGGCTACGCTTCCTGCACGACTTGCGGCAACCGAGTTCGCAACGATGTCGCAGCAGAGTTTGATTCTGGGAATCAATGTGCCGTTTGCCGACGCTACGGACGACGAGCTGTTTCTGACCGTCAACATGAATCAGCGATGCCGCGACGCTGATATCTCAGTTGAGGGTGATTTGGCTCTTGAGTGGAGCCAAGCGGCTTCAAGCGGAACACACAGAACCTTATTGCTACCGCACCTGCGTTTGTCGGGTCCGTCAACCATCGCAGCCGATGGCCAGGCGACGATCACTATTCAGCTTGAGGACGCTGCCGAACAGCCGATTGAAAGGCAGGCAACCGTCTATCTGGAAGCGGTCTCAGGTGTCTTACCTCGGGCCAGGGTCGCCACGACTCAGGGTACTGCCGCCGTCCCTGTATTTGCCACTGGTTTGAGCCCAGGTGAGCAGGTTCGCATCAAAGCAGGCTGGAAGTACTTTCCAGGCGTGGACGACATCACGATTGAGGTTGTCTGATGCTCCAAGCGCTGTTTGCGGTCCCAGTCCTCGTAACGGAACTGGGCATATCTGAACGCGAACGCAGCGTTCTTTGCGAGCGTGCCCTGGCCGCATACCGGGCCAACAACACGAACGGGAAACCCTGGTCTAGAGCTAACCGGGAGTCTCTGGCAGTCCAAGAGCCGGTTTTTGAGGCTCTCTTCGCAATCGTCTCTAGGGCGGCAGAAGTTGCATTTGGGGTCCATGTCGCATCCATCACCGGTCGCGAATTGGTTCAGCTTGATGGCGATTTCGTCCCTCCGCATGTTGAGCCGTCCGCGCTGTCTGCCATCTACTGGATTGATGCCGCAGCTGAACCCAAACATGCGTGTGGGGATCACAACGGATCGCTAGTTCTTCAAAGCCCAGTGGGCCCCTTTGGCACCAAGGTACTACCCCTTGAGGAGAGGGTTCGGTTCATCGATCCGAAGCCTGATCGCTTGCTGGTTTTTCCTAGCCATCTAGTGCACTTCGGCCACGTTTACCGAGCGCCGACACCAAGCGTCGAGGTCCACTTCGAAATAGAGATTGCGTGACGCGTGCAGTCAATTTCTACCAATAGGAAGCCATGAGTACTTTTGTAATTCATACCCTCACCCCGGGCGGGCCAGCAGGTCCAACCCTCCGATACGACAACCAGACCTCGGAACTCACTAACCTGCAAACCGGGCAGCCGGTTGTGAGGTCCTTTGCATCCGTCCAGCCCGCAAGTCAACCCTTCGCCACCAGCAAAGACACCCCAGCCCGAAAGGATTCGCCTCGGGTCTTGAAGATCTCTCTTGGCCTGTCATGCAACTACGAGTGTGAGTACTGTTCGCAGCGCTTTGTGCCGCGGGTTGCTGAAACGAATCCTACCGAGGTTCACGCCTTTGTTGCGGGGCTAGATGGGTGGGTAACCATGCCGCCCGAGCGTATTGAGTTCTGGGGCGGGGAACCTCTGGTTTACATCAAGACCCTTCGTCCGCTCGCGCATGCCCTACGTCGCAAGTACCCAGCCGCTGGCTTTTCAGTGATCACCAATGGGTCGCTGCTGAACGCCGACATCAATCAATGGCTAGATGACATGGGCTTTAGTGTTGGCATCTCTCACGATGGTCCGGGGCAGCATGTGCGAGGGCCTGATCCACTTGATGACCCTGAAAAGCGTGCAGCGATTTTGGATCTATATCGACGACTTGCACCTAATAGGCGTGTGAGCTTCAACGCAATGCTCAACCGCGCAAACATCTCCAGGGCCGCGATTCAGCAGTTCTTCACCGATCTGACCGGTGACCCGGGCGTCATGATCGCCGAGGGCGCATTTGTTGATGCTTACGATCCGGGCGGCTTGGCGCTATCACTGTCTTCAGATGAAGCCCATTCATTCCGTCGGACCGCCTTCCAGGAGATCCGACAGGGCAAGGCGGACAGGGTCTCTGGCGCGAGGGATCGGGTTGCGTCCTTCGTTAACTCCATCCGTCTCCAACGTCCAGCATCAAGTGTGGCGCAAAAGTGTGGCATGGATCACACCGATTCGATAGCGGTCGATCTTCGCGGCAATGTGCTCACCTGCCAAAACGTGAGCGCTCAGTCAACCGCTCCCAATGGAGAGAGTCACCGCATTGGCCATGTCAGTGATCTTGGTTCGGTGGCGCTGCGCACCTCAACGCATTGGACCAAGCGCGAAGACTGTCCGAAGTGCCCTGTGCTTCACATCTGCAAGGGCGCATGCATGTTCTTGGAAGGGCCGCTTTGGGAGGCATCCTGCAATAACGCCTACTCAGATGCTTTGCCGATCTTTGCTGCGGGGATCGAATTTCTAACCGGGCTAGTGCCGGTCTACATAGAAGGCGTCCTGCCTGAAGCTCGGAGGGATGTGTTCGGGTTCATGCAGCCTAATGAGGCCACGACATCGCCACGATCTAAGCCATTTCCAATTCCCGTGGTCACTACCTGACCCAGTAAAGCATTTCCACATCCCGCCCGCCTGGCTCCCGCCAGCGCGGGCTTTTCTTATTGGAGACGACCATGACCGATGACACACAGAACCCCTCGGTCCTCAGCATGCGCCAGGAGGACCTCGACGAGCTATTGACTCGCGCTGCCGAACGCGGAGCTGAGCGATGTCTCGCGCACCTTGGTCTCGAAAACGGGAGTGCAGCGCGGGATATCAGGGAGCTTCGTGATCTTCTCGAAGCGTGGCGTGATGCCCGAAGGACCGCATGGCAAACGACCATCAAGGTCGCCACAACAGGCATCCTGGCAGCGCTGGTGGTCGGCGCTGCCATCAAGCTCAAGTTGATGGGAGGTGCCCAATGATCGAGACCCTTCTTGGAGGCCTTCTGGGCGGTGCATTTCGTCTGGCTCCGGAAATCCTCAAGTGGCTCGACCGCAAAGGCGAGCGCGTCCACGAACTTGCCATGCAGGACAA
>DENJ01000010.1 GCA_002359635.1 Burkholderiales bacterium UBA2647 | reverse complement strand
CGTGCTGCTTTTCAGAACGCGGTTGCGGCAGCGTCTCAGGGCCGATTTGTTCCCGTCCCAGGTGGCGTGTTAATTCTTAATGAGACAGGGGAGGCAATCGGCGCGGTAGGCATTAGCGGTGATGCTTCAGACCGTGATGAATATTGTGCCATTGAAGCCATCAAGGCGGCGGGTTTGAGGGCAGAACCAGGTGAGCCAGCGGCAGATTGGCAACAGGCACCGCTTTAATGACTTTCGAATGACTTTAATGACTTTCGGATGACGATCGATATCAACTTTATCCACTCAAAGAGGACTTTGGATGCGCGCGACACTGAAACAAGCCTATTCAGCATGGTGGCATGCTGCCTATCTGCCGAGCCCACGATCATTTGGCCGATGCTGCTTCGCGCTGAGCCTGGCGTTGGGGCAATTGTTATGCGCACTTGCGCCGGCGCAGGCGCAAAGCGACTATCCCAACAAGCCCATCCGTATGATCGTAGGGTTTCCCCCCGGTGGATCCACCGACATTATCGGTCGGGTTGTGGCGACCAAATTAGGCGATCGACTCGGTCAAAAGATTATTGTCGAAAATAGAGCGGGAGCGGGTGGCACCATTGGTGCCGATGCTGCCGCAAAAGCGCCTGCCGATGGCTACACCCTCAGCATTGGCACAACGAGCACTCATGCCGTCGCACCAGGGGTTTACAGCAAACTTGGCTACGATCCGGTGAAAAGCTTTGCGCCGATCTCCCTGGTTGCGGTGACGCCCTATCTCCTTGTTATCAATCCAAAAGTTGAAGCTCAGAACCTTAAAGAATTCGTCGCACTTGCTAAACGGGAGCCTGGCAGGATGAATTTTGCCTCGGCAGGCAATGGTTCAACGACCCATTTGGCGATGGAAATGCTCAAGGGTGCGGCAGGTATTGATCTACAACATATACCTTATAAAGGTAATGCGCAGGCAGACCTCGCGGTCATCGGTAATGAGGTTCAGGCTTTGTTTGGCTCAATGCCCGCACTCTTGCAAAACGCTAAATCCGGCAAAGTCAGGGCACTGGCCGTGGGAACTGCGCAACGCTCGCCTGCCTTGCCCGATGTTCCAACGGTTGCAGAGCTTGGCTACCCGGGCTTTGAAGCAACGCTATGGCTTGGTGTTTTCGCACCAGCAGGCACGCCCAAGCCAATCATCGACCGGCTGAACAAAACCCTGGTTGAGATTGCAGCGACAGAAGATTTCAAGTCCCTGATGGAACGTAATGGTGCCGACCCGATCAGCAATTCGCCTGAACAGTTTTCGGCGATGTTGCGTGCTGAGCTAGAACGTTATGGCAAGGTTGTTAAGGCTTTAGGGCTTCGTCTTGATTGATCGCTAGCGCATGGTCGCCGCTTGTGGTCTGTTTGCAATCCAGGCAACGTCCATAAAGCGTTAGCTCGTGATCTTCAACGACAAATCCCTTTGGTGCAAGCTCGGAAAGCTCACCTGGGCAGGCGTGAATATCAAAAACGCGTCTGCAACTTAAGCACTGAAAATGATGATGGTGATGATGTTCTGCGTTTTCATAGCGCGGGTTTTCACCAGGCAGAAACACAGGCTTGATCTCGCCTTCTTCAACCATGACTTTGAGGTTTCGATAAACCGTGCCAAGACTGAGCGCCGGCACGATAGGCCTCGCCTGCTCAAGAATTTCCTGGGCGAGCAGGGGTCGCAGCGAATCCTTAATGATCTGGCGAATTGCCAACCTTTGCTTCGTTACACGCTCCATCTTGTCAGCATGATAATTCAATGCTGGTTGCCACGGTGCGCCCAGGCGGTGGTGTTTTTTAATCATGCGAACAAACCCAACCTTTTGCCCTGTCGGCTTCATCAACTGAAGCGCTTGAAAAAACAGGTGCTGTGGCTGATTGGCGTCGTAAGTCAGTGCATGGCACGCATCGTGCTTTGTGAAAAACTGTCACAATACCGACATCTACCTCATTTTTTCTTCATCAATCATGGTTTGAAAGGTCTCTTATGATGACTGTTTACGCTCAAAGAACGCTCGCAAACGCGCTGGGAACACTTTTGTTGGGTCTGACCATTGGTACTTCTGCGCAGGCCGCAAACTGGAGCGATACCTACCTTGGTTATAAATATGGAACCAGTTTTTCAGAGCCCTTTAATCCAAAGGACATTAAGAAACATGTTTTGACCTTTGGCCATGCAAGTGGCTACAAGTATGGCTCTAACTTCGTCATGATCGACTACTTGATGTCGGATAAAAATGACCCGCAGCACGTGCTTGCGAATGGTGATGGTGCACGCGAGGTCTACGCCATTTACCGACACACGCTAGATCTTGACGCGGTCAGCGGCAGATCCCTGGGATTTGGGCCTGTAAAAGGTGTCGGCTTGACAGCAGGATTTGATGTTAATACCAAGACAGATGTAGCGTACAACTCAAAAAAGCAAATGCTCGTGGTTGGTCCTACCTTGTCCCTTGCTGTTCCGGCCGGCTTTTTCAATGTGAGCCTGCTGCAGCTGTGGGAAAGTAATGCGCCGTCAGGTGATTCAGGCGGTCAACAGTTCTCAAAACCACGTTACCACTACGACCCGCACCCTATGTTGAGCGCTGCCTGGGGAGTTCCGGTTTCGAGTCTGTGGTTTAAAGGGGTTGCAAACTTTATTGCCGCGAAGGGTAAGGACGAGTTTAATGCCCCAACAAAACCCGAAACATTCATCGACGTTTCCCTGATGTACGACATGGCACCGGTCCTCGGAACCGCCAAAAGTGCGATACAAGTGGGCGTGGGCTATAACTACTGGAAGAACAAATTCGGCAATGATGCGTCGGGTCCTGCTGGATCAGGTGCAACCGCAAACACACCCAATCTGAAGTTCGAGTATCACTTCTGAGCTTGTTCGAACATAGCCGCTTCGATTGATGGATTGTCTTGTGCCGACCGCAAGTTACTGCCCGCTTAGCTGATTGCTTCGCGGCTGAAGCGGCTTTTGGCTGCTCTACCCCGAATAACGGTCTCTTTAATGTGACGGTCATCGCCCAGCACAATCAAGCAAAAGAGTTGCTGATCCAGTGACTCGCTGCCCTCCCAGCGACGCTGCATCAAAGCTGTTGCCCGCGGGTCAATCACGATGAAATCGGCAACTGTGTTGGCGCGAAGACCATCAGCGCAGTGTTTCCAGCCAAGTGCTCTCGCGGTACCCGAGCTGTGCTGCCACCAAAGCTTCGTTGGGCTAAGGTAGTGGGACTGAAGCCTTGCAACTTCATAGGCACACAACATCGTTCTGAAAGGTGAAAACGAGGATCCACCTCCCACATCGCTTGCCAGACCCCAGGAAAACGGTGTCTGCTTGAAATCAAAGAGACCACTTCCCAGGAACAGATTGGAACTGGGACAAACAGCGGCAAAGGCTTGTCGTGCTGCAAGCAACGCGCGGTCTTCGTCGTCAAGATGAATACAATGCGCCCAAATGGAATGTTGTTGCAACAGTCCCAGCCGTTCATACACGGCGAGATAGCTTCGATCCTTTGGGAAAAGTGCACGAACCCAGGCGATTTCAGCCTGATGCTCCGCAACATGGGATTGAATGCGTACCCCGGGATAGGCTGCCGCGAGTTCTGCACAGCCGCGAAGCTGTGCTTCGCTTGAGGTCGGTGCAAATCTGGGCGTGATCACATAGCTTAGTCTGGAACGACCGTGCCAGCGTTCAATGAGTGTCTGGCTATCGCGCAGCGATTGCTCGGTTTCATCGCGTAAGCCCTCGGGTGAATGACGATCTTGCAATACCTTGCCTGCCATCATTGCCATGTCACGGTCATTGCAAGCTTGCATGAATGCGTCAACCGAGCCGGGATGCGATGTGCAATAAACGGCAGCGCTCGTGACGCCGTGATGAATCAATTCATCAAGAAAGCGCGTTGCAAGCAGCTCGGCGTGGGCCGGGTCACGGAACGCTTTTTCCGCCGGAAAGGTATGTTGCTCGAGCCAAGGCAGCAAGCCGTCTGCTGCTGATCCAATCACATCAAGCTGCGGGTAGTGCAGGTGAGGGTCGATAAATCCCGGGGCAATCACCATCCCCCGATAATCATACTCGACCGCTTCACCGGGTATGCGTGCCCTCAGGGCTTGAATCAGACCATCAGGGTTGACCTCAAGCACATGGTCTTGCAAAAGTTCAGCCTGCTCGGGGCCATGTAATTGCAAAACATCAGCGCCCCAGCGCGTAAAGGGCATGGATGTTTTTTGGGCGCTCTTGCTGGCGTGATCGTTGACTTGCTTCATAGTCCCGCTATCTTAGATGAACCCTATAACGACAGTTTTCTGGAAAGGTGGCAAGATCCATGAACTAGATCGTTCTCNNTCGTTCTCTAGGCTATCGTTCTCGACTTGATGATTGACAAGTATGCGCCGGGTCTGCGGCGGTCAATGAGGATGGTGCTCAATGGGACTGCGGTGCCTGCGCGTTTGTACAGTTGCCCGCCAACGGGCCCCCCGCGGGGGATCAAGCTTGCAACCCAGTGGCAATCGCGAAAAAGCTGAAGCAAGTTAACAACGCAAGCGCATCCCGGCTGCGGGCCTTCCGCGACCTGTATCCAAAACATGTGTACTCAGTTTTCCCATAGATTTTCAAACGCTTCGGCAAAAGTCAGCTCAGAGGGATCTTATACTCCTTCTGATGAATACTTGGCTTGAATCAATCAACACGGCAAGCAAGTCCGATGCCCTTGCAATGCTTGATGGGCTTTATGAGCACAGTCCCTGGGTCGCAGCGCGCAGCTTGGAGAGGCGTCCTTTTCTAAGCCTTGCACAGGTGAAGCGCACTTTTGCGGAGGTGGTGCACCAGGCTGGTGAGCAAGCGCAGAACGATTTGATAGCAGCGCACCCGGAATTAGCTGCTAAGGCGGCCATTGCGGGGCAGTTAACCGATGCCTCGCGCGCTGAGCAAACAAGATCGGGTTTGCAAGCTTGTAGCCCTGAGGAATTTGAAGCGTTCCACGAATTAAAGCGTCAGTACCGTGAACGCTTTGGATGGCCATTCATTCTTGCCATCGGCGGCCCGAAAGGTACCGGTCTTAGTCGTCATGAAATTCTCAATTGCTGGAAGCGAAGACTCAAGCATGCTCGAGCGGTCGAACGCGCCGAGTGTTTGCGGCAGATCCATCGCATTGCGGAACTTCGCCTGCGTGAGCGCGCGCAAGCGGATCCTGTCGATGGTCAGCGGGTCATGGCATGGGCCGACGATCTTGCGATTTATAATGATCTAGGGTCTGAAGCAGATCCGGGACTAGATGTGGGACTAGATGC
>DENJ01000052.1 GCA_002359635.1 Burkholderiales bacterium UBA2647 | reverse complement strand
AACTTATCGCGCAGGGTATCGATAACGTGCAAGTGCGACCGTGCCAATTCATCCCGCGCTAGATCGCGAGCGTTATGGGTGACGATAAAGTTGGCATAACCGGCGACTACTGACTCGATAAGATGGTCGTTCTCTTATTGGGTATGTAATGCGGCCAGCCAAATTAGATGCTTTCCCGGCGCACCGCCCGGGCAACCGGAGCAAGAACCTGCAGGCGCTCGGTGGGCGTAGTGGACGTTGTCAGGGGTAACTTACCAGCACATCTTGGTATTCACTCCAATGTGCCACACCCAAAAGGAGCGTGAACCAATTGCGCAGCAAGAGCCGCAATATTTGTCGCGATGCTCCCCCGCCCGCGCGAAGTGCTGACACAAAAACGCCGGTATTGACAAGCTGTTGCTTTAGGTGCACGCGCATTTCCTAGCCTCTCGCCCGCTTGGGAACAATCCGATTTTGCGGCGCGCACCTCTACCGCAAGAGAGTAGAAATCTGCGCTTGTTCAAACTCAGTTGCCCACACCTCAATGCCGGGCGACTGCACAAAATCGTTCGCCTGTCGTGCCAAGGCGTTCCGCAATCTCTCCTTGAAGGCTCTATCCGCAATTCGGGCCTGCAATCATTACCTTATGGAGCGCCGGCAAAATTTTCGACAGAGGCGACTAGGCTAGTATCCTGTATCGCAGTTTGTGCTGCTAAGACAAATCATTCAAGGAGGTTGACAATTGTGAAGACTAGGTTGCTTAAGGGCATACTCGCCGCGTCCCTTGCGGCTACATTTAGCTCGGCATATAGCCAAGATAATTATAAAATTGGTATCGTTAGCTTCCTTTCTGGCCAGGCTGCGGAAAGCTTCGGCATCCCGGCTGTTAATGGTGCGAAGTGGCTGGTTGAACAATTCAACAACGGTACAGCACCTGCCCCCTTCAACCTAAAGGGCTTTGGCGGTCTAAAGATTGACCCGGTTTACGTTGATGAGGCTGGAGGTGCAACCAAACAAGTTCAAGAGCTTCGCAACCTCTATGATCGCGAGAAGGTCGACGCCGTCGTAGGTTTCGTGAGCTCGGGAGACTGTCTAGCAGTTGCACCAGTAGCAGAAGAGATGAAAAAATTTCTTATACTGTATGACTGCGGTACGCCAAGGATTTTCGAAGAACGGGAGTACAACTACGTTTTCAGAACCGCAGCGCACGGAGCCATGGACAATGTGGCGCTTGCCCGTTACCTCAAAGCACGCGAGATCGCAGCCCCAACGGTCAATTACATCAACCAAGACTACGCTTGGGGCCATGATTCCCTTCGCGACTTTCAATTGAGCATGACGCAGCTTTACCCCGAATCGAAACCGGGCATTGATTTACGTCCAAAATTCGGTGCAGGCCAGTATGGGACCGAAATCTCTGCCCTGCTGTCGAAACCCGCGGCGGTGACCCACTCGAGCCTTTGGGGCGGTGATTTACAGGCCTTCATACTCCAGGCTGCGCCGCGAGGCGTGTTCTCAAAAACCCAAGTTGTTCTCTCAGCCGGTGACCATGTTCTGCCGGCACTCGGTCAGCGCATGCCCGACGGTGTCATTCTCGGAGCCCGAGGTGCCTACGGACTTATGTCGCCTCAGAGTCCGCTCAATGACTGGTGGTTTCAGGGGTATCAAAAGGCTTATAACGTTTATCCGGTCCAAGCACCCTACCGCATGGCTCAAGCACTTTTCGGCTTGAAAGCTGCGGTTGAAAAAGCAATGGCAGCCAACAACGGTAAGAAGCCCTCCATGGAGCAAGTTGCTGCTGCGCTACGCGGGCTTGAGTGGGATTCACCCGCAGGCAGAATCAAGATGGCCTTAGGCAAAGGGCACCAGGCAATTCAGGACACAGCCATCGCTCGCACTAAGTGGGATGCCAACAAGAAGATGGTTACCTTGGTTGATATCTCGCGATTCCCCGCCGAATGTGTAAACCCACCTGCCGGTGTCAAGGCAGAGGAATGGATTGCAGGTGGTTTTAAAGGCGCAAAGTGCCCTTGAGGCTTATCTAAACTTTGCCGTCGCTAGGAATGGGCCAAAAGCCCCTTGCTCGCGAGTTTTTAAGGAAAGCGGCAATCCGGCTTTCCCTTCAACTGCGAATTGGATGTTAATCGCATAACGAACAGGGCGACTATGCTGGGGTTGACTATTTTGGTTGACGGCATCACTTACGCCTCTTGGCTTTTTGTGGTTGCCCTAGGGCTCACCTTGGTTTTCGGTGTACTGAAAATCTTAAACATTGCGCATGGAAGCTTCTACGCGGTGGGTGCTTATGCGGCAGCAAGCCTAGTTTCATGGTTTGGATCGATGGGTTTTGCACCAGCATGGTCCTTAGTTGCCTTGCTCATGGCTGGCGTTTCGACCGCCGCACTGCTAGCCCCACTCACGGAACGAGGACTCTTGCGCGTCTTTTATGGTCGCGACGAAGTACTCCTCGTACTTGTCACCTATGCCTTGTTTCTTATTCTTGAAGACCTGACAAAGCTGATCTGGGGGGCTAATCCGTTTTATGTCACGGAGCCTTATGGACTCTTCGGCAACCTTAGTTTTGGTTCTCTTTCCTATGTCGGTTACGACCTTATGCTAATTGCACTCGCCGCGTTTTGCGGACTAGTCGTCTGGTGGGGACTTAACAGAACTAGAAGTGGGAAGATTGTGTTGGCAGTTATACATAACCCCGAGATTGCAGCAAGTATGGGAGTCAACATTTCTCGGGTTTACACGGTTGCTTTCATGCTAGGAGTTTTTCTTGCAGCACTCGGTGGTGCTTTTACAGCACCGATGATTTCAGTGCAACCAGGGCTGTCGGTGGGCGTCATTATCGTTTCCTTCGCCGTAGTAATCATTGGTGGCCTCGGGTCGATCGAAGGAGCAGCAATAGGTGCGCTGATTGTTGGCTTAGCTCGTGCCCTCGCTGTCCACACCTGGCCTGCTGCCGAATTGTTCAGTATTTATGTTGCCATGGCAATCGTTCTTGTGTTCAGGCCAGAAGGCTTGTTCCAACGGCTCCAAGCAAGGAAGATTTAAAAAGTTAATGATAAGAACGATTTCACTTGGTATTGCTAGCATCGCCCTGCTTGGGCTCGCGGCAGTCTGGATACCCAAATGGCTGCTATTCCCCGCGACAATGGCTGCATCCCACGGTATTGTCACGCTTGGCATTGTTTTGATGATGCGCAGCGGTGTCGTGTCCTTCGGCCAAGGCATGGTGTTTGCAACCGGCGCTTACTGCGCCGCATTGCTTGCAAAGCATGCTGGCGTCGATGAGGCATTACTCCTGGTCCCAGCCGGCGGACTTGCATCCGCTTTGGTTGCGCTTCCCTTCGCACCTTTACTTGCTCGCTACCGAGCAATTTTTTTTGCAATGTTAACACTCTCCCTTTCAATGGTCTTATACGGCGTACTTGTAAAGACCGAGACCCTGGGCGGCTCCGATGGATTTAATATTGCCAGGCCAAAAATTTTTGGACTTGAGCTGTCGGCTGAAATGGCCAACTTGGGGATGTTCTGGCTGTCGCTCGCAACTGTAGGCCTGCTCTCCATCATGATTCGAATTTATTTTGACTCATCGCGGGGGCTCGTCGCGCTTGCGATTCGCGAGAACGAATTACGTGTGGAATACCTAGGCAGCTCAGTTCACCAAAATATTGGTATTGATTTCGTCGTATCAGCATTTCTTGCTGGCATCGGCGGGGCGCTCACTGGGGTCACACTCGGCCATATCGAACCAAACTTTAGCTACTGGACAACATCCGGGGAATTGGTCTTCGCGGCAATTTTAGCGGGCCATCACAGCGTCGGCGCTGTGTATATCGCTTCATTCGTTCTGGAGCTCGTGCGTTCATTTTCGGCACTTTATTTTCCCAATACCTGGCAACTCGCTCTGGGGCTTTTCCTTTTGATCGTGATACGTTTTTTGCCCTTAGGCATTGGCTCACTTTGGACGGGTAAAAATAAAAGGGGGCAAACACAATGAGTGCGTTGTTGGACACAAGAGGACTGCACAAATCGTTTGGTGCTGTTACCGCTGCAGACAATGTATCGATCGTGATCCATCCTAATGAACGAGTTAGCCTGATTGGTAGCAATGGCGCAGGGAAGACAACCTTTGCAAACATGGTTACCGGCTACCTCAAACCCGATGCCGGTACGATCGAATTTCTTGGACAAAATATTACAAAACTTTCGCCTAGAGAGGTGACGAAAATGGGGGTCGCAAGATCGTTCCAAATCCCCCAAGTATTTCTCCAATTGACCGTGCTCGATAACATGTTGGTTGCTTTAGCGTGCTCGAAGGGAAATTTATCGGCGACGAGCGCCTCGCATCGTCCAGAAACCGTTGACGCAACGGACAAACTACTCGAGCGCTTTGTACTTCTTGAATATCGCGATAGAACTGTTGTCGAACTGCCAGGTGGGCTGCGTAAACTGCTCGACATCGCGATGGCATTGACCGGCACTCCAAAGCTATTGTTGCTTGATGAGCCAACCAGCGGTGTTTCGATCGATGAAAAGTTTCCGATGATGGATACCGTAACGGCAGCGCTTGAAGATGAACGCGTTAGCGTTCTATTTGTCGAACACGACATGGAAATCGTGCAGCGCTATTCCAAGCGCGCTATAGCTTTTTATAGCGGTCGGGTTATTGCAGATTCATCCCCTGACCAGGTTCTTGCAGACGAGCAAGTTCAGCTTTATGTTACCGGTCGTCGTAAATGAAAGATTCGACGTCATTACCCTTGCTCCGCATTGATCAGATTCATGTGGTGATTGCAGCGGTACAGGCGTTGCGCGGATTTTCACTCAATATTTATGAGGGGCAGTTTCTCAGCCTGACCGGCCGCAACGGCGCGGGAAAGTCGAGTCTCATGCGAACAATCATGGGGCACCTAAAGCCCGTCCAAGGCCAGATTGATTGGAACGGGTCATCACTCAGTGCAATGCCCCTCCATTATCGTGCGACACAGGGCATCGGGTACATGCCTGAGGACCGAGGGCTGGTTCCTGAGTTGACTGTTGAAGAGAATATCCTTTTGCCGATTTGGGTCTCGCAAACCCTCCGAGCTGAGGAACGACTCGAGTTGATTTACAAGGTTTTGCCGGAACTGAAAGTGATGAGCGATCGCAAAGCGCTTTTGCTGTCCGGTGGCCAGCAAAAGTTGGTCGCGATGGCAAGAGCGCTAGCTGTTGGAACCAAGTTACTTTTGCTTGACGAGCCCTTTGAAGGTATTGCACCGGCATTGGCCCAACGCCTTTCTGAGGTTATCGCCGGATTACGCGGGTCTCGACTCGCGGTGCTCATCACGCAATCTGAAAGCAACCATGCGGAAGGCCTCACTGATCGGGATTTCATTATCGAGCGTGGGGCAAACCAAGGCGCAGCCGAGTGATGGCAAGTGCAAGGTGCGCCGCTGATCAAGTAACGCAATATCGCTCATAGCGGAAACTCGAGCGGCGGTTTCCCGATCCCTTCCGAATTAGGTAATCCAATGAAACTGCAAAATGGCTGTTTGAGCGTAAGTGAACCGCCCCGGGTTTTGA
>DENJ01000012.1:13356-13547 GCA_002359635.1 Burkholderiales bacterium UBA2647 | reverse complement strand
TTTTTTGCGCTGGTGGGTTTGCCGTATACCTTCAAATTTGCATGGGCGCCCCTGCTTGATCGCTTTGATTTGCCAGGTCTGGCGCGTCGCAAGGGTTGGATGGTCTTGTGTCCGGCGCTGATCGGGCTGATCTGTCTTGCGATGTCGACCCTTGAGCCTGCCAAGGATCTTTACCTGCTTGGGGTTCTTGC
>DENJ01000012.1:9253-13322 GCA_002359635.1 Burkholderiales bacterium UBA2647 | reverse complement strand
GTGGTTTTTGATGCCTATCGCAATGAGTTGCTCGCTGCTGAAGAGCGAGGCGCCGGTGCTGCAGTATCGGTTTTTGCCTACCGGGTGGCGATGTTGGTTTCTGGCGGCCTGGCGCTGATGCTTGCCGATTGGTGGTTGGGCTGGCAGGGCTTGTTTCGTGCCATGGCCCTTGTCTTTGCCTTGATTGCGCTGGCAGTGCTTTGGGTGCCGGCTGTCAAATCGGTCGCAGCCCGCACCGCTGCATGGGTGGAATGGCGTGGATTTTTGGTCATGCTTGCCGTGGGCGCTTCGGTCTACGCGCTGGGTTCGCAGTTTGCACCGCAGGCGAGCCAGGCCTTATCGCCCCGCGCCAACCAGTTTTTAAAACTTGGTTTTGAAAGCATCCTCATGCTGGCTGCTTTTGTCAGCGCTTTATGGGCCGCTCGACGCGTGCGTTTCCCCTCGCTGATGGCGCCCTGGGACGCTTTTTTTGCCCAGCCACAGGCTGTTGCGCTTTTGGCGCTGGTGGTTTTCTATAAGCTCGGTGATGCTTTTGCGGGTGCGCTTTCGACCGCTTTTTTGTTGCGCGGGCTGGGATTTAGCGCCGCCGAAGTCGGGGCAGTCAACAAGGCACTTGGCTTGGCCGCCACGATTTTGGGCGCTTTGCTTGGTGGCTGGTACTTGGCCAGGCGCCCGCTGGCGCAGAGTCTATGGCCCGCACTTTGGTGGTTCGGCATCGGTCAGGCCCTCTCTAACCTTGCTTATTGGCTGCTTGCTGTCAGTGAAAAATCCTATGGGTTAATGGCATCGGCCATTGCCATCGAAAATCTCTGCGGGGGTATGGGAACAGCTGCCTTTGTGGCTTTGCTGATGACACTGACCGATCGCCGCTTCAGCGCGGCCCAGTTTGCCCTGCTCTCTGCGCTCGCTGCCGTCGGCAGGGTTTATGTGGGGCCAAGCGCCGGTTTGCTGGCTGAGCAATTCGGCTGGCCGAACTTTTTCGCCTCGACGCTGATTGCCGCTGTGCCAGGCCTTGTCTTGCTGCATTCGCTTCGGCGACGAATTGAAACGCTCGCGGCAAGCGCCGCGTGCCACAATCAAGAAGAGGATCAGCCATCCCAAGCTGGTGTTTAAGCTGCCGGCGTCATCGTGGCACAAACACTGCGCCAGGCCGGCTGAGTGATCACGATTCATAGCCCGGAGGAAAAACATGCAAGAGGTTTTTATTTGTGACGGTGTACGCACGCCGATTGGTCGTTACGGCGGGGCGCTGTCATCGATTCGTACCGATGATCTGGCGGCGATGGCACTTTCAGCGCTACTCAAGCGCAATCCTAGCCTTGACGCTGCGTGCATCGACGAAGTGATCTTGGGTTGTGCCAACCAGGCAGGCGAAGACAACCGCAACGTGGCGCGGATGGCAAGCCTGCTTGCCGGTTTGCCGCAGACCGTGCCGGCTGCAACCATTAACCGCCTCTGTGGATCCGGGATGGATGCCATTGGTACGATTGCGCGTGCCATCCGAGCTGGGGAAATTGACATAGGTATTGGGGGTGGCGTGGAGAGCATGTCCCGTGCGCCTTTCGTGATGCCTAAGGCCGATAGCGCGTTTTCGCGCAGCAATGCGGTGTATGACACGACGATCGGTTGGCGCTTTGTTAATCCGAAAATGAAAGCGGCCTATGGTGTCGACCAGATGCCGGAAACCGCTGAGCATGTGGCCTCCGATCTGGCGATATCCCGAGAGGACCAGGACGCCTTCGCTTTACGCAGCCAGCAACGATGCGCGGCAGCGCAGGCTGCAGGCTTTTTCGAGGCCGAAATCCAGCCCCTTGAGTTGCCCTCGAAAAAGGGTGCGCCAGCGGTAATTGCACAGGATGAGCACCCTCGGGCAGATACCACGCTTGAATCGCTGGGCAAGCTCAAACCCGTGGTGAAAGCAGATGGCAGCGTAACCGCAGGCAATGCTTCAGGGGTGAACGACGGTTCGGCAGCGGTCTTGATCGCGAGCGAGGCGGCGGCCAAGGCGCAGGGGCTTTTGCCGCGTGCACGGATTGTGGCGATGACAACGGCAGGTCTTGCCCCGCGTGTCATGGGGCTTGGGCCTGTACCGGCAACCCAAAAGCTGCTCGCGCGCAGCGGACTCACGCTTGCCGATATTGACTGGTTTGAGCTTAATGAGGCTTTCGCCGCGCAGGCGCTTGGGTGCATGAGGCAATTGGGCCTTGCCGATGATGATCATCGGGTCAATCCCAACGGCGGTGCGATTGCACTGGGCCACCCACTCGGTGCTTCTGGGGCAAGGCTTGTGATGACGGCCGTCAGCCAGTTGCACCGCAGTCAGACAAGACGCGCCATCACCACCATGTGTATTGGCGTGGGCCAGGGTATTGCGATGCTGATCGAAAGGGTCTGAGGAAGGTATCAAAGCGACTTGCCACAATGAATCAGCAGGGACTTGAAATCGAGAAAAGAGAACCGACTTATGGAACATCGGCGGTGCACCAGAAATCGGCACCGTTTATCGACAACGTTCTTAATCGGAGATCATCATGACACGTATTAGCCTGTATGAACCATTTTCCTCGGTCTTTCCCGCTGATCTTTTTGCCAATGCGCTTGCAGGTTCGAACTGGCCCGAGTGGTCGCGCGCAATCGCTGCACCGGCTGCAACGAGCCGTGCGAGCAGCAGCACGCTTGCCATGCCAGTCGATGTGATCGAGACTGCCAGGGGTTGGACGATCCGCGCAGAGCTTGCTGGTGTTTCCAAAGATCAGATCGATATACAAATCGATAAGAATTCGGTGAGTATCTCCGCAAAACGTGAGCGCCAGGCCGAGCTTAAGGATGGCGAGCGCTTGCTTCGTGCTGAGATTGCGGCGGGTTCGGTGATGCGCAGCTTTGCGATGCCATCGGAGCTTGATGAATCGGCGGCAAGCGCAACATTTGACGCCGGAATTTTGACGCTCGAGCTGCCGCGCAAGCAAGCCCAGGTTGCCCGTAAGCTTTCGGTTCAATAATTGAAACNNGACGCGATGTTGACTATTCCACCGTTACAGATTTAGCTAGGTTACGAGGTTTGTCAACATCGGTTCCGCGAACGAGTGCGGTATGATAGGCTAACAATTGTAGCGGTAAGACATGGAGTATCGGCGACAGCAAACCTGCATGGTCGGTTAATTTCACGATTTGCAGCCCATCGCTTGAGACCATGGCGCTGTCCCTGTCGGCAATCACAAAGAGTCGGCCGCCACGCGCGCGCACCTCTTCCAGATTGCTTTGCAACTTTGAGATGAGTGCATCCTGGGGCGCCACAGCCAGGACGGGCATCGCCTCATCGACCAAGGCCAGCGGCCCATGCTTGAGTTCGCCTGCCGCGTAACTTTCAGCATGAATATAAGAAACTTCTTTGAGCTTGAGTGCGCCTTCCATCGCAATCGGGTAGTGCACCCCGCGGCCAAGAAATAGCGCATGATCGCGCGCTGCGAAGTGTTGCGCCCATTCGATCATGGCCTGCTCGCACGCCAAGACTTCGTTCATGGCTGCAGGCAGATGGCGCAGTTGTTCGACCCAGGTCTGTTCATCGCTCATTGACAACCGGCCACGGGCTTTAGCGATCACCAGGGCAAGCAAAAAAAGCGCGGCAAGCTGCGTGGTGAAAGCCTTGGTCGAGGCCACACCGATTTCGGGGCCCGCCCGCGTGAGAAAACGCAGTCGACTGGCGCGAATCAGCGATGATTCTGGAACATTGCAAATACTAAGACTATCGCACATCCCCAGGGCTTGGGCATGCTCGAGTGCGGCAAGGGTATCGGCTGTTTCGCCCGACTGGGAAATCGTGATGACCAGCGTGCCCTCAAGCGGCACCGATGCCCGATACCGGTACTCGCTGGCAATTTCGACTTGCGTCGGCATATGCGCAATCGATTCAAGCCAATATCGCGCCACGCAACCTGCGTGATAACTCGTCCCGCAGGCGAGTATCAAAATCTGCCTGGTACGGGCAACAACAGCCTGTGCTTCATGGCCGAACAACTCAGGTGTCAAGGCCTGTCTTGCGTGAACCATTTCAAGGGTGTTGGCCAGTGCT
>DENJ01000012.1:0-9186 GCA_002359635.1 Burkholderiales bacterium UBA2647 | reverse complement strand
TTGATGGGAACCTGGCCTGATTTCGACCACATCGCCTTCTTCAAGATAGGAGAGTTGCCGGGTCGATTGAATCAATGCCGAAACATCCGACGCTAAAAACCGCTCACCACCTGCTGCCCCTTCGACCGCGTCATAGCCCAGCAAAAGCGGCGCTCCCCAACGCGTTCCGACAACCACCTCGGGCTCGACAGAGCAGACCGCTGCCAGCGCATAGGCGCCGCGCAATCGCGGAGCAACCCGGCACATGGCCCCGAAAAGATCGGCGACGCCGCCGGTTTGTTTGTCATCAAGAAGCGCCTGATGCAACAGGTGGGCGATAACCTCGGTATCGGTTTGCGATGAAAACGCATAACCATCGGCAAGCAAGGCTTCTCGCAAGACCTGGTGATTTTCAATAATCCCGTTGTGTACCACACAGACGGCAACACCTTGTGCTTGCGACAAGTGCGGATGGGCGTTGTCCTCGGTAACACTGCCGTGGGTCGCCCAACGCGTGTGCGCAATGCCGCAGCTTGCCTCGGCTTGAACCTCATCGACGATGCGCTTGAGTTGGCTTACCCGGCCTACCGCGCGCAATCGGCGCAAGTTTGACGGCACAGTGGCTTTGCCTGTACGACGGTGCTCCGGGCTGAAGTAGGCCAGTCCTGCCGAGTCGTAGCCTCGATACTCCAAACGTTCAAGACCTTGGAGCAAGTGCCCGATAATGTCACGCGATGCGCTGGTTGCCGCAACAATGCCACACATGGTTGGAATCAGACCCCGTTTGTCGAACAACGTGATGAATCGTGTGTTTTGATTGTAGCGGCTTGTCTTGGCTAGGGTTTGCCCGATTTACGCGGGCGCTGCCAACCTGAAACCGTTGCTTGCTTTGCTCTTGACACCGTCAGTTCACCGGCAGGTGCGTCTCTGGTGAGGGTGGTCCCGGCCCCGAGCGTGGCCCCCGCGCCAACACGGACCGGCGCAACCAACTGGCTGTCGCTGCCGATAAACGCATCATCTTCGATGACGGTTTGATGCTTGTGTGCGCCGTCGTAATTGCAGGTGATGGTGCCTGCACCGATATTTACCCTTGAGCCGATCAAGGCATCGCCCACATAGGCCAGATGATTCGCTTTTGAATGTGCCCCTGTTTTTGCCGCTTTGAATTCGACGAAGTTACCCACATGGTTATCCTCACCCAGTTCGGTTCCCGGCCGCAGTCTCGCATAGGGCCCCACGCGGGAGCGAGCGCCGATGATCGCGGATTCGCAGTGTGTGAAGGGCAGGATCTCAGCATCGTTATGAACTTCGGTATCGATCAGCACGCAATTTGCGCCGATCCTCGCGCCCCGTCGCAGCAGCACATGGCCCTGAAACACCACATTAACATCGATACAAACCCCAGCTTCACATTCGACTGTGCCACGCACATCGAAGCGATCAGGATCCATAATCCTCACCCCTTGCGCTAGCAAACGATCCGCCAGCCTGCGCTGATAAGCGCGCTCAAGCGCCATCAGTTGAGCGAGGGTGTTGACGCCCTGGATTTGCAGCGTATCGCTGAGGGGAAAGCCGATCACCGGATGGCCTTCCGCATGCGCCATGGCGATCACATCGGTGAGGTAGTACTCGCCTTGGACATTGTGATCGGAGAGCTTCGCCAGCCAGCGGCCAAGGTGCCGGTTCGGTAAGAGCATCATGCCGCTATTGATCTCGGCAATTTGCCGCTGGGCCTCTGTTGCGTCGCGTTCCTCGACAATGCCGATCACCGAATTGTTTTCGGCATCACGAAGAATCCGTCCGTAGCCTTTTGGCTTATCGAGCATGGCGGTGAGCATAATGCTGCGATCCTCGCTGCCGTCGCCCGCGTGAAAAACCTGCCCGATCATCTCGCAAAGACTTTTTGCTTCGATCAGTGGCACATCGCCAAAAAGAATGAGACTGTGCCCCGAGGCGGCGAGCGCCGCTTGCGCCTGCATGACCGCATGCCCTGTGCCGCGCTGATCCTGTTGCTCATGCCAGAAAAGCGCAATCTCTCGCTCACGCAAGGCCGCTTGAAGATCAAGCCCTTCAACCGCAGCCTTTACCGCATCGCCTGCAAAACCGCGAACCAGATGGATTGCCTTGAGTTCCCAAGCGGCTGACTGCAAGGATGAAAGTTCTAAAACAGTGTGTAGAACATGGTCGAGCATAGCGCGCCCACCGATCGGATGGAGCACCTTAGGAAGGTCTGAATGCATTCGCTTACCGCGGCCAGCGGCAAGCACAACAACATCGATCCAGTGCTTCATCGGGATTGTCGCTTCGGTGTTATGGGATCGTCCCGCGGGCATGTTTTTGCTAGTGCCGGGATTCAAGCGCTTTTTCAACCACGCTGTGGTTACCTTGATGTCCAATCAGTTGCGGGGCGAGCGAACCTAAAAGCATACCGATCAAGGAGGCGAAAAGACCGTTGAACTGCGGCGGTATCAAAGCTTCCGGGGCCAGGCTTTCACTGAGCAACCAGACCGATAGGCCGGCAAAGACCGACAGCAGCGCGCCTTGGGTGGTCGCCCTGCGCCAAAAAACACCTGCAGCCAGCGGAATCAGCGCGCCAGCCAGGGTGACCTTATAGGCGTTTTGCACCATTTCGTACATGGTGCTGCGTGAATTGAGTGCAAACATCAATGCACAAATTGAAAAAAGAATCAGAACAATTCGCAACAACAACAGCATGCGTTGATCTGACATCTTGCCGCTCAATGGCTTGAGCACATTTTCAGTAAACAAGGCGGTGGGTGCGAGCAAAGCACCGCTTGCTGTCGAAAGAATCGCCGACAAAAGCGCACCGAAAAACATCGCCTGAGCCCAAAGGGGTGTTTTCGACAGAATCAATTCCGGGAGGATACGTTGCACGTCGCGCGCATCATCGGATTCAAAAAGCTCCAAGCTTGCCGGATCGATCACGATAGCACTGTAGGCGATAAACATCGGAATAAAGGCAAAGGTGAAGTAAGCCAGCGCACCAAACAAGGTCCCACGCACCGCCGTTTTCTCATCTTTGGCCGACGTGACCCGCTGAAAGACATCCTGTTGCGGGATCGAGCCAAGCGCCATCGTCATCCAGGCGGCAGCAAAGGCGAGCCACGCTGCGGCATCACCGGTCGGCCAAAAACTAAAACGATCAGCCTCAATCGCCGCATCGATCACCTTGCCAACGCCGCCGGCAAGATCGCCCACATAAGCCGCTACAAAAAGCAAACCGACCACAATCACGACGGTTTGCAGCAAATCGGTCAGTGCGATCGACCACATGCCGCCAAAGATGGTGTAAAAAACCACAACCCCGGCGCCGATCAGTATGGCCGTGTTGAGGTCGATGCTGCCGCCAGAAAGCACAGCGATCACCAGGCCAAGCGCGGTGAGTTGTGCCGAAGTCCAGCCGAGATACGACGCCACAATGGCAAAGCTCGTGATGACCTCAACCGATTTGCCGTATCGTTTGTGATAAAAATCGCCGATCGTCAGCAGGTCCATGCGATAAAAGACTTTGGCGAAAAACAAAGCCACAAACAGCAAGGCGCAGCTTGCGCCGAAGGGGTCGGCAGGCACCGCATTCAAGCCGCCTTTGGCGAATTCTGCAGAGACCGACAACACAGTCTCTGCGCCAAACCAGGTGGCGAAAACCGTGGCCATATTGATGTAAAGCGGAAGACTTCGTCCGGCAACCAAATAATCTTTAGAGCTCTTAACATGTCTTGCCGCAACCAGTCCCACAACGACAGTCAATCCCACATAAGCCAAAACAAGCGCAATTAACATAGTCTCCTCCACACGGTTAAGGGTTGCTGATTTCGAGTGAGGGTCTGCGATTCTGATGTTTCGTCGATGCTATCGAGATCAATGATCCCCGACAGCAATAGCCCCGTGCCAGTTAAGAGCATTACCAGCAATAATGCGCAAGCGATCAGCCAGCGACGTGTTGTTTTGACCTGAGCGCCAAGTTCTTTGAGCGCTGCTTCAATAGCATTCGGCCCTCTGCTTCGAAGCGACAGCTGTTGAAGCGCTTCGTGCGCAAGTCGGGGCATTTCGGGTAGCGAAACACTCCAAAGTTCAGCTTCTCGCGTGACCCGACGCAAAACACCGCGCCAGCCCAGTTGCTCACGCATCCATCGTTCTAGAAACGGCTTGGCAGTGACCCAGAGGTCAAGATCAGGATCAAGCTGCCGGCCAAGCCCTTCAACATTGAGCAAGGTTTTCTGCAATAGCACGAGTTGAGGTTGCACTTGAACCCCGAATCGTCTGGAGACTTGAAACAAGCGCATCAGCACCTGTCCCAGCGAGATCTCTTTGAGCGGTTTGTCGAAGACAGGTTCGCAACAGCTCCGGACCGCGGCCTCGAGCACTTCAACCCGAACCTTGTCGGGAACCCAACCCGCTTGCAAATGCAATTGCGCGACACGGCGGTAGTCTCGCCTGAAAAATGCGAGAAAATTCTGTGCTAAATAATTCTTATCTTCTTCACTCAGCGATCCGACGATACCGAAGTCCAGTGCGATGTAACGTCCCTTATTGGGGCCTTCGGCGGCAACGAAAATGTTGCCGGGGTGCATGTCGGCATGAAAAAAACCATCGCGAAAGACCTGGGTGAAAAAGATCTCCACCCCGTCGCGGGATAGTCGTTTCAGATCAATGCCGGCCTCAAGCAAGGCCTCGATCTGGCTGATCGGAATGCCTTGCATGCGTTGCATCGTGAGCACATTGCCTGCGGTTGCCGACCAAATCATCTCAGGCATCAGCAGTAGCGGTGAATCAGCAAAATTTCGGCGCAATTGGTTGGCGTTGGCAGCCTCACGCAGCAAATCGAGTTCGTCATGCAGAATCATGTCGAATTCGTCAATCACATCGAGCAAGCGCAAGCGGCGTGCGTCTTCGGAAAGCTTCAAGAGAATCGATGCGAATCGACGCATCAGCGCAAGGTCAGCATCAATCAAACCAAGCATACCGGGGCGCAAAACCTTCACAGCCACTTCGCGACCGTCATGCATGATGGCAAAATGAACCTGCGAAATCGAAGCCGAGGCAACAGGCTTTTCCTCAAAAGACTGATAAAGATCGGCGATTTTCTGGCCGAGACCGCGCTCAATTTCAGCAATCGCCAGCGCGCTGTCAAAGGGCGCCACCCGGTCTTGCAGCTTTGCCAAGGCATCGGCAATGTCTTCGGGCAACAGATCACGCCGTGTGGACAAAAGCTGACCAAACTTCACGAAAATCGGTCCCAAGGATTCAAAGCTTTGCCGCAGTCTCTCGCCGCGCGCCTGACTTAGGGCTGCGCCGGGAAGCAATGCACGCAGGGCACGAAACCAAAAGCGATGAGCAAGTGATGGGAAAGCATCAACAAGCAGGCTATCGAGCCTGTGGCTAGCGACACAGCGCAGAATCGATAGCAGCCGGGTATTCATCGCTGGGGCATAGCTTGGAGGCGAACCACCTCAATAGGGATCGTCTTTGCAGGCCATGTCAGCATCCTCGTTTGCGGGTCCTCATCCTCATGCGCATCGTTATCGAGGCCATACGATTCGCAAGATTCAAGTGCCGGCGGGTCAAAGGCGATATCGCCTTCGCGCGTCGCGTCATCAAGGGCTAAGGATTGAAAATCAAAGGCTGCGCGGTCCATCAGATGCGAAGGGACCAGCCTGCCGAGTGCGGCAAACACATGATCGACCCGGCCAGGAAATTGTTTTTCCCAGCTGCGCATCAACCGTTTGACTTCCTGCCGCTTGAGATTGTCTTGAGAGCCGCATAAATCGCAGGGAATGATGGGAAACGCACGCCAGGATGCATAGGCTTCCAAGTCCCGCTCACGCACATAAGCGAGCGGTCGAATCACCATATGTTTGCCGTCGTCGGCGCGCAATTTCGCGGGCATGCCCTTGAGTTTGCCGCCATAAAAGAGGTTCAGGAAAAAGGTTTCTAAAATGTCGTCACGGTGATGGCCCAAGGCAATTTTGCTTGCACCGAGTTCATCAGCCACCCGATACAAAATACCCCGTCTGAGTCGCGAGCAAAGCGAACACATGGTTTTCCCCTCAGGAATGACCCGCGTGACGATGCTGTAAGTGTCCTGTGTTTCGATATGAAAAGTGACGCCGATGCGCTTTAAGTAGTCGGGGAGCACCTCGGCGGGAAACCCTGGTTGCTTTTGATCGAGATTGACGGCGACCAATTCAAAGGCGACTGGAGAGCGCGCTTGCAAGGTCAACAATAAATCGAGCAAGGCGTAGCTATCTTTGCCACCAGATAAGCAGACCATGACTTTATCGCCGGCCTCAATCATGTGATAGTCGCCGATCGCTTGACCGGTGAGACGCAATAAACGCTTATGCAATTTATTGCGTTCGTAGGCAAGCTTGTCGCTCATCATGTCGCTGCAAAGCGAATCGATTCAATGCCTACAGTGTTGCAATCCGGATAGACATCGGGTTTTTCGGTTCGGACGGTCGCTGCCCGCACGGGCCCAAGTTTGAGGCAAAAGCTGAGCACCTCATCAATCAATGTTTCCTGGAGATTGAAGTGGCGTGATGCCGCGAGTGCCGCAATACCTTCGCGCAATTTATCGTAGTCGAGCGTGTCGTCCACATCGTCGCGCCCTGAACGCGAGGCTTCGACCGGCACAAAAAGTGAAACAGAAATCTTGACCCGTTGGCGCGCCTGGCGTTCGAATTCATGAAAACCGATCGAGGCCTGGACCTCCAGGTCTTCGATAAAAATACGACGACAGTCGCTTAGTTGGGGATGTAATAGCAGGCTACTCATGAACTTGATTCCGATTCGAGGCGGTCGCTGGTGGTGAACATCACATCGCGCGCGCTTGCTTGCAAGTGCTGCCCGCCATCGACCAGTAAATTCACGCCTGTGATTGCTCTGGCGTGGAGCAAAAAGACGATTGCCTGCACGATATCGTCGGGCTCAGACGATCGCCCCAAAGGGGTTTGTTGGTGAGCTTGGGCAAAGCCCGTTTCACTTTGATCGCCCGAGAGCATGGTGATGCCCGGCGAGACCGCAAGCACACGCAAAAAAGGTGCATAGTCGCGGGCCATTAAGTCAGTGGCCTGCCAGAGGGCGGCTTTGCTTAAGGTGTAGGAAAAAAAATCGGGGTTCGGGTTTTGCAATTTTTGGTCAAGTAAATTGATAACAACCCCTTCTTTGGGAGCAGCGGCTTGGCTGCAATGTTCAAACAAGGCCTTGCTAAGCAGCACGGGGGCCACAAGATTGGGCATCCAATGGGCAATTAAGCCTTTGGCCTCGACATCTTTTGGCCCGTCCCAGGCAAAACGCGAGGCATTATTAATCAGCGCATCGAGGTCTTGGGCTTGCCCAAGCGCTTCGCTGAAAAGACGAAGCACCTGATCAGGATCCGATAAGTCAGCAGCAAGCGTCCAGGCCTGCTGCCCCAATGCACGAACCTCATGGGCTGTTTGTTGTGCCTCGTCGAGCGAGTGGTGATAGTGCAAGACAACATTCCATTGTGCCCTGGCCAGTCCAAGCGCAATCGCGCGACCGATTCGCTTACCGGCACCGGTAACCAGGGCCGTTTTGGTCCTGACCTCGGTCGTGCAATGGGGCGTGCTGGCTTGAGCTTGCATGTTGAGCGGATGGGGCTTCAGTTTGGCGCTTTGGCCGCGCAGTGTAACCTGCGCAACCATGAGCATGTCTAAGCTAAGCAGCTTGCCCGATTTAATCCAAGACGAGATCCAAAAGGCCTCGGGTTGGCTTGGCTTTGAAAGATTCATGGCGATGGCGCTTTATGCCCCCGGACTTGGCTACTACAGCGGGGCACGATCGCCATTCGGCCCCGCAGGCGATTTTGTGACAGCCCCGGCGATCAGTCCTTGGTATGGACATTGCGTGGCCCGGCAAATCATTCAGGTGCTCGATGCCATCGGTAGTGACACGGTGCTCGAATTTGGAGCCGGCGACGGACGCCTTGCCAGCCAAATCCTGCGCCATGCGCAAGCCGTCAAGCGGCCGATTCACTATCAGATCCTTGAGTTATCAGCAGGCTTGATCAAGCAGCAACAAGACCGGATCAAGCTCGAGATGCCAGCGCTCGAGCCCCAAGTCAGCTGGCTCGAGCGGCTTCCGGCAGCAGGGTTTCGCGGCGTGATGTTGGCCCATGAAGTGCTCGACGCCATGCCCGTACGCCTTTTTGTGCATCGATGCGTGCAGCAGCGCGAGGTTCAGTGGTACGAACGAGGGCTCAGCCTCAAGGCGCAAGCGCAGGCAAATCCCGCGACCGGTCCCGACGAGCGGACCTGCGGGGCCCAGGTAGGCCATGGGTTGCCGCCTTGGCAATTCGCTGACCGTTTATGCGATCCCTCATGGTCCGTCCGCCTTGAGGCCTTAAAGTCTTCTTGCCAGCAACAATGGCAAGAAGACTGGCCTGACGGTATGCTGATTGAGTGGCATGAGCAGGCGCAAGCCTGGATCCGCAGTCTTGCAGGTCTACTTGAGCAAGGGCTGCTATTGCTTGTCGATTATGGTTTTCCAGCCCATGAGTATTATCTCCCGCAACGCGAGCAAGGTACCTTGATGACCCACCGCGAACATCGCGCCGGAACCGATGTCCTGGCAGGCCCTGGCCAGCAGGATTTGAGTGTGCATGTTGATTTCACTGCCATTGCCCGTGTTGCCTTGCAGTCCGGGATGAGCCTTTCGGGTTATTGTTCGCAAGCGAGGTTTTTGATGAATACAGGCTTGTTGGATATCGCGGCACAATGGGCGCAAACACAAGGCCATTGGGGTTCAAGGCAGGCCGTTGCAGCACTTGCTGGTGTACAAAAACTGCTCTCAGAGGCTGAGATGGGTGAACTCTTCAAATTCATGGCGCTCGGTCGCGGCCTGGAAAACCTTGATCTCATCGGCTTTCGCCAGGGCGATCGGAGTGGCCGGCTTGGTCTTGAACCATGCTGAGATGGTTACTCGTTACTGTGCTCGCGCTGCTGCTGTTCAGCGGCCTGCAGCCTTTGCTGCGCCGACTTGGTTGGGGACGATTGCCCGGTGATTTGGAACTGAAACTGGGCAAGCGAAGCCTTTGGTTGCCCTTGGGCTCCACTTTGCTTTTGTCGCTGCTGGTCGGGCTGATTGCCCGCTGGCTCTAGCGCGAGCCTAGACCGTTATCGCCCCACGGGCCGCAGCGTACTCATCGGCAAGACGATCAACCAGCGC
>DENJ01000032.1:1996-2559 GCA_002359635.1 Burkholderiales bacterium UBA2647 | reverse complement strand
TAAAGACCCGCAGGCTGAAATGGTCTACCACATGAAGTTCGGCGTAGACGGCGTCTTTACCGAGTTGCTCGACACTGGTGTCGCAGCATTTAAATCGCTCACCAATGCCTCAGTCAGTCCGATCTCGATCGACTCGGCGCATGGGCGTTACGTTGGCTGTGTTTTGGTTTTCAACAAGATGGCGCAAGAACTGCGGTGGTACTTTCCATCGCTGGCCGTCGTCGGTAAGCACCACAACCGTCTTGGGGTTGAACTTAATGAGCGTGCCGGTGCGTATGTGCCCATCGGGATCAAAGCTTACGCGGCTTCCCACATTGAACTTCACCATGGAATTCATCGTGCTGCGTTGTTCAAGCAATTTGATGCGCGCAATCACTCGGTGATTCAGCGCCACGAGCGCTTCAATGCTTAACTGATCGATATTTATCGGCATGGTCATGGCTGCAAATCGTTAGGTTCTCGGGGAAAGCTCGCTTGCTCGCGCAACAAGCGAGGGTACATGCAGACCAAGCATGGCACCTTGCCGGGTATGAATCAACCCCTGAGGATGCGCGCATGAGTAC
>DENJ01000032.1:0-1934 GCA_002359635.1 Burkholderiales bacterium UBA2647 | reverse complement strand
AGGGCAGGCCGTCGCCCTTTGTTCCGCCCCCGAGCATCACGATGAGAGCGTCGCCGCGACGTGCGTAGTGCCTCCGCCATCCTGGACCGAAGATCTCGCGCACCTCCTAGGCCCTCTGGCGGACCGGCTTGACGTCACCAAGCTGTCCGAGGCTCGCCTTTCGAAGTCGCAGAACCAGACGGCGTCGGGTCTGCGGATCACGCAGCCCCCAGCCATCGATCGGACGACGCTGTCAGGACGACTTTGTAGACCTGTCGAGAGTAATCGATTGTTCACAACATTCTCCGTACGACCTCAAGCCGAGGAAGCGTTGGCACGACCAGCGCGACCGACCTTGTGAAACTCTGGGTGCAGCAACTGATCCAGTCGTGCGCGATCGCAACGGAGCCTGTCGTGATGAAGCTCGACCTCGAGGGATTGAAGAACGCGAAGCAGCGGATTCACGGTGGTGGGTTCGGCGTCTGTCGCTTGCACTTCGCCAATTTCGCCCGTGGTCAAGTCAACGCTTCCCGCACCTAGTCTGGATGCTTGCTGGCCATCCGAATCAATGCCTGAGCTGCTCCCGAAGGGGATCTTCGGCCCTGCTCCCACTCCTGCAGGGTGCGTTATGAAATACTTAGGGCGGCTGCAAACTCGGCCTGCGATAGGCCCGTGCCCTGGCGTGCGAGCACGACCTCGTTTGGAGTCACCTCGGTGATCCGGGCGAAGCTGCGAGCCTTCATTTCGCGAACCGACTGCAGCAGTTTCATCCCGAGCGATTCCTCGCTCGTTGCACGCTTAACCTTCTTGTTCGATGCCATCTTCCAGTTCCTTTCGTAACATGCGCAGGATGTGGCCAGGAATCGTGTCACGTGCTGACTTGGGGTACACGAGCAGCATACAGAGCTCACCGGCGGCCAGACGTGTGAAATAGATGACCCGGACACCGCTGCTCTTTCCGGTGCCGGGCCGCGACCACCGGACCTTCCTGCAACCCCCGCTGTTCGTGATGACGGCGCAAGCGATTTACTCGGGCTATATGCCGCCTCGCGCAGACCGCGTAACCCAGTCGCAAAGGCTGTTCGAAATGCCGCTTTACAAGAAGCGGGTGGTCGAGAGCAAAAGCTCAAAACAGTTTCAGAGGTGGTGCAAAGCAGGAGCTTCGCCGCCGGGGTAGTGCGATGGCGGTCTAAAAGAAGCTATACACCCCGAGCGAAAGGTCAGGCGTATCTCAATCGTGTGTTGACATTAGCTACACAGACAGGTAAGTTTTGTGTATCTATTGTGTATTTAGTTGGAGCATGTTATGCGGGACGCCGCCATCCATTTGCGAGCCCTGCCTCAGCAGCGCGACCTGATCGACCAGGCCGCGCAGTTACTTGGAAAGAACCGGTCTGACTTCATGCTTGAAGCCGCCTGCGACAAGGCCCAGTCGGTGCTGCTCGACCAGGTGTTTTTTAGCCTTGATGAGGAGAAATTCCGGCAGTTCACAGCGCTGCTCGATGCTCCTGTACAACCCAATCCTGGACTTGAACGCTTGCTTGCAGTGAAGGCACCTTGGGCTGGCGCATGAATTTGCGCCCTCCAGAGTCACTATCACAGGATCACCATGTCACTTCATTCGCCTGCGGTGAATCCGTGCTCGATGAATGGCTCAAGCGCCGCGCGCTGGGCAACCAAACCAGCGGGGCCAGTCGCACCTTCGTTGTGACGACCCATGAGCGAGAGGTCATGGGGTACTACGCTTTGGCTGCAGGTGCCGTCGCGCACCAAGACGCAAAGCGGTCCAATCGCCAGAATATGCCTGACCCAGTTCCGGTGATGGTACTTGCTCGCTTGGCAGTCGACGCCCGGGCACAAGGCATGAAGCTGGGTGCGGCTTTACTCCAAGACGCGCTGCAGCGCTGTGTACTGGTATCGCAAAACACAGGTGTGCGTGCCATGCTTGTCCACGC
>DENJ01000059.1:219-16148 GCA_002359635.1 Burkholderiales bacterium UBA2647 | reverse complement strand
TGAGCTCTGCCAACGAATTCGCAAAAACCTACCAACGGTCAAACGCGGCAAACTAATCTTCCAGCAAGTCTGCTAGTTGGCGCTCTGTTCCGTCGCTGGCGCTTGATCGGCCGATCCCTCGTCGCCTGAGGCTTTGTGAGCGGACCCGGATGGTTCGGTCGATGAAGGGTGTTCTCCGACCAGGCCATCGATATCCAAGCCCTGCCGCACTTTCGCAAATGTTTGTCTCGCAAGATCTAGCGAGGTGGTGGCCATGACCAATCGCCCCTGATCAACCACGACATACATCGACGATTGTGCTGAACTATCGTAACGAACGCGTTCCCAGTAGGTGACTTTTTTCTTCATTGCTGCAGTGTCCATACCCTCCATCATAACGAAAAGCAAAGGCCACTGGCGCGGCAGCAGGGTGAAGTGCGGGGGGTGGATTTCTACTCGAGGCGATCGATTTCTTTTAATGGTGCAGGAGGCTGCATGAGGAGCAGTGTCTACGAAAGACACTTCAGCGAAGAACAGTCAGAGGTTTTTTTGACTCGGACCTAGCTTGCCTGGCGTTGCCGGATCTGTTCAAGCGTTGCCGCAAATTCTCCGGGCTTAACAGGGGCGTTCACTTTGCGCGGCATGATTTGCGGTCTCGGGCGCGCCTGTACTGACGGTGCTGCATGTAGGGCACCAACAGCGGTTTGAATCCGAAAAGCAAGCGATAGTGCGTTGTCCACGGTGTAGGCCCTCCTGCCGCCTTACATGGACTTACGGTTAGGAAGGCCTTCCGGTTTAGCGCATTGATGCTTCGCTCAGCCGGTCGAGAGCGCTCGCATCTTGACGCCAGACAGCTTGATCAACGCCTCTAAACTGAGACCGTCAACCAAGTCGCCCACGAGCAAGCCTTGCGCGGTGATATGAAGGGTTGCCAGGTCGGTGTAGACCCGCGTCACGCAAGCTAATCCGGTGAGTGGGTAGCTGCAACGCTCGACGATTTTGCTCTCACCTTTTTTGGTGAGGTGTTCCATCATGACAAAGACCTGTTTCGCACCGCTCGCAAGATCCATTGCACCGCCGACTGCCGGTATGGCATCGGCTTCACCGGTATGCCAATTTGCCAGGTCGCCGTTCACGGCAACCTGAAAAGCGCCAAGCACACAGATGTCTAGGTGGCCGCCGCGCATCATGGCGAATGAATCGGCGTGATGAAAAAAAGATGCGCCCGGAAGCAAGCTAACCGGCTGTTTGCCCGCATTAATCAAATCATAGTCTTCGTCGCCTGCACTCGGCGCAGGCCCCATGCCCAATAAACCATTCTCACTTTGTAGAACGATTTCCCGATCTTGCGGTATATGGTTTGCAACAAGCGTGGGCATGCCGATACCTAAATTCACATAAGCTCCTTCAGGGATATCACGGGCAACATGTTGTGCCATCTGATCACGGCTGTAGCGATTCATGGCTGCTGTTCTCCACGCTTAGCAGGGGTCGGGTCATAGCGCACGCGTTCGACCTGCACCACGCGTTTGACAAAAATACCTGGGGTAATAACGTGTTCGGGATCAATCGAGCCAAGTTCAACGACCCGATGGACCTGGGCCACCGCGGTTTTTGCGGCCATACACATAATAGGTCCGAAGTTTCTTGCGGTTTTCCGGTACGTAAGATTTCCCCAACGGTCACCTGTTTCAGCAGCTACAAGTGCAAAGTCGGCGTCGATCGGGTACTCAAGCACATAATCGCGCCCATTGATCCGTCGTGTTTCTTTGCCCCTGGCTAATTCGGTTCCGAATCCGGTGGCGGTGTAAAAAGCCCCGATACCAGCGCCGGCAGCGCGGATGCGCTCAGCAAGGTTTCCCTGCGGAACCAATTCGAGTTCGATCTTCCCTGCGCGCCACAACCCATCAAAAACCCAGGAGTCAACCTGACGCGGAAATGAGCATATCAATTTTCGCACGCAGCCAGCTTTCATCAAGGCGGCGAGGCCCTGCTCGCCATTGCCTGCGTTGTTGTTAACAATCGTCAGTTCTCGAGCACCTTTTGCGATGAGCGCGTCTGTTAAATGGGTTGGCAGACCGGCGCTGCCAAAACCACCGATCAGAATCGTCGCACCATCATGCACATCGGCTAGCGCTTCTTGCGCAGAGGCTAGTATTTTGTTGATCATGGTCGTGTTCTCCGGGCCCGTCGCATAGAGGACCTCAAGTTTGAAGGCGCTTAGCGCACCAAGCATAACGGGCCTCCTATAATCAGCGATCAAAAAACCAATCGAATGCAAGACTTTTTGAGTCCAACTGCTGCGCCGATGCCGCTACCGGCCATGCCTTTCCAGGCGAGCGGCGGACCCACTTCGGCTTTTTCGTCGACCGGTGGGGAAATCGACGTCGACATTGCGGTCATCGGTGCCTCGGTTGCGGGTCTCTTTGCCGCACAAGCCCTCGCAAGACTAGGCTATCGATGTGCGCTGGTCGGTCCCGACCCGGCGGTGTCGCGCCAACAAGATGGATTCGATCAACGCATTTTTGCCATTTCCCCAGCGAGTTGGGACTGGATGGAACAACAAGGTTTGACGGCGGCGATTGATGCAGCGCGGGTCGGCGTGATAGACCGAATGCATTTGGAGGCCGCGTCCTGGTCCAGTCCTCAGCCCATCGTGCTTGACGCATACCGGGCTGCCGTTGACCAGCTTGCGCTCACAGTGGAGCAGTCCGAGCTGATTGCAGTTGGACAGCAAGCGATAGCAATGACAGGCGTGCTCCGCTTAAAGGACGCGCTGGTAAGTCTGCGGGCTGATCAAGGAGGCAAGCCGGCCTCGCGGCGCTCGATTCAACTTGAAAACGGCCAGCAGCTTCACGCTAAGCTGCTGATGGGTTGTGATGGTGCAGGCTCCAAGCTTCGACAGCTTGCCAACATCGCCAGTCGGCGCTTTGATTACCAATCGAGTGCTGTGGTCGCCAACTTTGACATCGACAGCCATCACAGGCATACCGCCTTTCAGTGGTTTAGCGACCAGGGCATTCTTGCGCTATTGCCACTGCCCGGCCACGCGATGAGTATGGTGTGGTCGGCGCCGCAGCCTGTTGCCGAATCCCTCATGGGGCTCGAACCCGCAGCGCTTTGTCGACATGTTCAGGCATTCATCGATGTACAAGGATGCGATGCGCCTGGATTGCGCGCTTGCATCAACAGACCCGCATCGTTTCCGCTTGTCGAAGCCTTATGTGATCGGCCCTTCGCCGATCGCCTCGTGCTGATTGCCGACGCTGCGCATGTTATCCATCCCATGGCAGGCCAGGGGCTGAATCTGGGCATTGGTGACATCATCGAACTCATCGCTGTGCTGTCAACAAGGAGTGCCCGACACGATCCTGGCGCCTTAACGGTTATAGAACGTTATGCCCGCCGCCGTGTTGAGGCGGTGCTTGCGATGTCATGGCTCACCAAAGGCTTGCATCAGGCTTTTCGAGCGCCTTTACCCGGACTGATTGGCGGATTTGCGAATTGGGCCTGGTCGCGGGTTGCAGCGAGTTCATGGTTACAGTCTGCGATGATTCAGCAAGCCGTGAGGCAGGGGCCGCGGTGAAAGCACTCGATATCGCTTGATCGCGTCCTTGCGACGACGCGCAACAAGCATCCATTCTAAAAATTGTACGGAAAGCTTTATGCAAAACTTTTGGAAACAAGCTCAAGGTTTTCGAGCACAACGACAAGGCCTCTCAAGACATCTGGCGGCAAGCCTGCTGTCGGTTGCGCTCATCTCGTCGTTTGCAGACCAGGCAAGCGCGCAGGGATCGGCTTCTGCACCGAGCGCTGTCGAAGCGAGTATTAAACAGGCGCTAGAGGCATGGCTTAAGGGTAAGTACAAGGTTGACGCCGTTGCGCGCTCACCGATTGCAGGGCTCTATGAGGTAAGACTCGGCACCGATCTCATTTATGTTGACGAGAAGGCTGCCTACGCCTTCATCGAAGGCCAATTGATCGATTTAAAAAATAATCGAAATATCACGCGTGAAAGAACCGAAGAGTTATCAGCAATTCAATTCAAGGACCTGCCGCTCCAACTGGCTTTTAAGCAGGTTCAAGGTAGTGGACGGCGCGTGATGGCTGTATTTGAGGATCCGAATTGCGGGTATTGTCGAAAGTTACGGGCTGATCTCGCAAGTCTTAAAGACATAACGATATATACTTTTGTGCTGCCACTGCTTTCCCCTGATTCCGAAGTGAAATCGCGTAACGCACTATGCGCTGGCGATAAGGTGAAAGCATGGAATGATTTAATGCTTTCGGGAAAAGCGCCGCCGACCGCATCGCCTTCTTGTGATGCGCCGATTGCTAAGCTTAAGGATCTTGGGCGCAGTCTCGGGGTGACCGGCACGCCGACGATCTTCTTTCCGAATGGGAAGCGCTTAACCGGCTATGCGCCGATGGCGCAATTTGAAAAAATGCTTGATGAAAACAACAAGATTTAGCCGGGTTTGTCGACAGTTTTCGACGAGATTTTAGCTTTCCTGATGACGATAGGGTGATTCACGATGTGGGTGATTTATCTTGAAGCCTTCGGCATTCTCGCACTCGTTCTTTTCATTGTATGGTGGACGATGCGCGGCAAACGCTGAGCGCTCAGTGCAACGTGCGGGGAATGCTCAACACAAAAGGCGGAATTTCCTGCTCGAATCGCTCGCCGTCTTCGGCAACGAAAAAGTAACTACCTTTCATGGTCGCGGTTGGTGTGTTCACCTGCGAGCCACTTGTGTATTCAAAGCCTTGTCCGGGCGCGATGAGCGGTTGTTGCCCAACCACCCCAAGACCTTTGATTTCGTTGACTTCGCCGTCATCGGTGGTGATGACCCAGTGCCTGCTGATCAGTTGGGCAGGTATGGACCCTGTGTTGGCAATGGTGATGGTGTAGGCAAACGTGTAGCGTTGTTGCTCCGGTGAGGATTGCTCGGGCAGATAAACCGTCTTCACGGAGATCTTAAATTGGTAGCTTGCTTTACGGTTTTCAGCCATCATGAAATCCAGTTCGATGAAGCGACGTCGGAATGCCTTTAAACATCAGTACGCCCTAAATCATGCACGCAAACCGTGACATGAAGACAATAAACATTCGCCCGGGTCCTGATTACAATCCGGTATGAACTCAAGCATACCGATGAAACCCCGCCACTGCATTGCCCCGAGCCTTTTGTCCGCCGACTTTTCTAGGCTGGGAGAAGAAGTGCGGGCGCTTGAGGCAAGCGGCGCCGATTGGATCCATGTGGATGTGATGGACAATCATTATGTGCCTAACCTCACGATCGGCCCGATGGTCTGTCATGCGATCAGACCCCATACCCGTTTGCCCCTCGATGTCCATTTGATGGTGAAACCTGTTGATGCGCTAATCAGCGGCTTTGCGCAAGCTGGTGCTGATTGGATCAGTTTTCATCCGGAAGCCTCGGAACATATTGACCGCTCCTTGCAACTCATCAAGGATCAGGGCTGCAAAGCAGGGCTTGTGCTCAATCCGGCAACGCCGCTCCACCTGCTCGACTTTGCCATGCATCGACTTGATTTGATACTGCTCATGTCGGTAAATCCGGGTTTTGGCGGGCAGCAGTTTCTGCCTGCCACGCTGGCAAAGGTTCGAGCTGCCCGTGCCATGATCGACCGCCACGTGGCAGAAGGTGGCGGTTCAATCGTCTTGCAAGTCGACGGTGGTATCAAAACCGATAACATTGCACAGATTGCATTGGCGGGCGCGGATTGCTTCGTCGCAGGGTCCGCCGTGTTTTCTGCGCCCGATGCCGATGGTCACTATCGTGAGGTTCTGGGGCGGATGAGGCTTGCCATCGAGCGCGCTCACGTCACGCTTTCTTAGGTGCTTATGACCGAAGCCTTGAGTGCTGGCATTGAAGCTTTGTTATTTGATCTTGACGGCACCTTGCTTGATACAGCCAAAGATCTTGTGCAAACAGGCCATGCGATTCGAGACGCACTTGCCTTGCCGCCGCTTTGCGATGCGCGCATCCTGGGTTTTATTGGCAAAGGTGCCGAACGCTTTGTTCATCGTTTAATCACAGACGATCTTGCTGCCGATGCAAGTGCCGAATCGCTCCGGCAAGGGATGCGACATTTTCGCACGTTTTATGAACAATATAACGGTCTCTGGGCCAGGCCCTTTGATGGCGTGATCGAGGGCTTGGAGCGCCTGTACGGGGCAAAAGTGCCGATGGCGGTTGTTACCAATAAGGATCAGTCTTTCGCGGAAGGTTTACTTGAGCGTTCGAAACTTTCGCACTATTTCCGATTTGCGGTGGGTGGGGATGCCTTGCCTCACAAGAAGCCTCACCCGCAACCGCTCTTGGAGGCGGCCAGGCGGCTAGGCCTGATGCCGCAATCGGTATGGATGCTTGGGGATTCTGCCAATGACGCGAAAGCCGCGCGTGCTGCGGGCATGCCGGTTTTTTTGTTGCCTTACGGCTATCGGGAGGGTGTGGCGCTTGATCAGATTGACTGCGATGGTATAGTTCCGAGCATCGATGCATTTGCACAATGGACTTTGCAATCAAACTACCTCTTAAAAACGCCGATCGGCGTTGGTGGTGCTGGCATTAACCCAGCACCTGGTAGCGACGCGTAGCAAAAGCCAGCCCTCCATCGCAACCGGTGCGCGCTTCTCAGCGCTGGAGCCCAACAAGGGCAAACGGGAGCGGCAATGAAAGCTAAGGCTGGCAGGAGCGGATCACCATGACAGAGTTTGAATTTAAAGCGATTGCAGCTCAAGGCTTTGATCGCATTGCGCTCATCAGCGAATGTCTTGCCGATTTAGAAACACCTTTGTCGGTTTATTGCAAGCTTAACGAACCGGGCCATCGGAAAAACAGCTTTCTACTGGAGTCGGTGGAAGGTGGAGAACGCTTCGGTCGCTACTCCTTTATTGGATTGTCAGCGCGTACATCCATCCGGAGTCGCGATGATTCGATAGAGGTTCTTCGCGACGACAAGGTGATCGAGTCGCACCGTGGCGACCCGCTTACCTTCGTCCGCGACTATCGCAAACGGTTTAAGGTGGCGCTGCGTCCGGGGTTGCCACGTTTTTGCGGCGGGCTTGCAGGCTATTTGGGCTACGACCTGGTGCGATTCATTGAACCCCGTCTTGGTCCATGCAACAAACCCGATCCTATCGGAACACCCGACATGCTGTTCTTGCTGGTCGACGAGTTGGCAATCGTCGACAATCTCCGCGGCAAGCTTTATCTGGTGGTTTATGCAGATGCACGCAGTCCTGATGCATGGACGCAAACTCAAAAGCGATTAAGGGCGCTGAAGGCAAAGCTTCAGCGCGCAGTCCAAGAACCGGTGCCGGCGCCAGGGCTGGAAAGCAGCGAGATACGCGGTTTTGATAAACCGGCTTATCTCGAGGCTGCTCGTAAAGCGCGAGAACTCATCATCGCAGGCGACTTGATGCAGGTGCAAATCGGGCAATTGATCCGCAAGCCCTTTGATCACCCCCCCTTGGCGCTTTACCGAGCCCTGCGGTCGATCAATCCTTCACCTTATATGTATTATTACGATTTTGGTGAATTCCAGATCGTGGGTGCTTCGCCTGAAATCTTGGTACGACAAGAAATTCTTGAAACGGAAGATCCCGAAGGGGCAACCAGGGTCACGATTCGACCGATCGCCGGCACGAGACGACGAGGCTTATCGCCTCAGCAAGACCAGGCGCTTGCGCGTGAATTGCTTGCAGATCCGAAGGAGTGTGCCGAACATCTCATGCTTATCGACCTGGCGCGTAATGACCTCGGTCGAATTGCAAAAACCGGTACCGTTCGTGTCACAGAAAAAATGGTGATCGAAAAATACTCACACGTTCAACATATTGTATCGAATGTTGAAGGTCTGCTTGAAGATGGTCTCGACGATATGGATGTCTTAAGGGCAAGTTTTCCGGCAGGTACCCTCACCGGAGCGCCCAAAGTTCGCGCCATGGAAGTGATCGATGATTTGGAGCAAACCCGCCGCGGAATTTACGGTGGTGCTGTGGGTTATTTAAGCTGGTCTGGACATATGGATGTTGCGATCGCGATTCGAACCGGTATTCTCAAAGATAAAATATTGAACGTTCAAGCTGCGGCAGGGATTGTCTACGATTCCTCACCCGAGGCCGAATGGCAGGAAACTGAGATGAAGGCCCGTGCGGTGCTGAAGGCAGCAGAACTCGTGGAAAACGGTCTTGAACATTAAGTTAAGGTCATCTGAGTTGGTTGATTGAGTCATTTGCCGCGTCGATAGGATTAAACCCATGCTACTCATGATCGACAATTACGATTCCTTCACTTATAACCTCGTTCAGTATCTTCGGGCCCTGGGCACGGAGGTTATAACCGTGAGAAACGATGCTGCTGATTTACAAGATCTGGAAGCATTAAGGCCGAGCCATTTGGTGATTTCACCGGGCCCTTGCACACCCAATGAAGCAGGCATTTCGATGCCGGCGATCAGACATTTTTGCGGGAAAATTCCGATCTTGGGGGTGTGTCTTGGCCATCAGTCGATCGGGCAGGTCTTTGGGGCGCGGATTATCCGGGCACAACAAGTCATGCATGGCAAATCGAGTCTTGTGCTGCACGAGGGTCAAGGCATTTTCTCGGGATTGCCAAGCCCGTTTTCGGTGGTTCGTTATCACTCGCTTGCCATTGAGCGTCAATCGCTGCCGAATTGTCTGGACATTACGGCGCAGACCGCAGACGGCGAAATCATGGGTGTACGCCACAGGGATCATCCCATCGAAGGCCTGCAGTTTCACCCGGAGTCGATCGATACTGAGCATGGTATGGCCATGCTCGATCGTTTCCTCAAACACTGATAAAGGCTGGAACGATGACGATAACGGTTCAGGAAGCGCTTAAGCGTTGTATCGAACACCGTGAGATTTTTCATGATGAAATGCTCGCGCTGATGCGTATGATCATGCGGGGTGAGCTATCGCCCGCAGTCAGCGCAGCCCTGCTCATGGGATTGAGGGTTAAGAAAGAAACCATCGGCGAGATCAGCGCCGCGGCGCAGGTGATGCGTGAATTTGCAAATCAGGTCAAGGTTGATGGTGGTCCGCATTTTGTTGATATTGTCGGCACCGGAGGCGATGGTTCGCATACGTTTAATATTTCGACGGCTGCGATGTTTATTGTTGCTGCTGCCGGTGCCAAGGTCGCCAAACATGGCAATCGCGGTGTGTCCTCGAAATCCGGCAGTGCGGATGTGCTCGAGGCTCTGGGTGTACAGATTAATCTTCAAGCACAACAGGTTGCGCGCTGTATTGAAGAGATTGGTCTGGGGTTCATGTTTGCGCCGAATCATCATCCCGCGATGAAAAATGTAGCGGCGGTGCGTCGCGAACTCGGCGTGCGGACCCTCTTTAATATCTTAGGGCCACTGACGAACCCTGCAGGCGCACCCAATATCTTGATGGGTGTTTTTCATCCGGATCTTGTCGGCATACAGGTCCGTGTGCTCAAAAATCTCGGCGCTAAACATGCGCTCGTTGTTTGGGGCAAAGACGGTATGGATGAGATTTCTCTGGGTGCGGCCACCATGGTGGGTGAGCTCAGAAACGGGGAAATCCTTGAATACGAGATTCATCCCGAGGATTTTGGGATGCCGATGATGAGTCATCGCAGCCTTCGGGTGGACAATGCCCAGGAATCCCGCCAGATGTTGTTGCAGGCGATCGAAGGCCAGGCTGGAACGCCTTTCGAAATTGTTTGTCTGAATGCCGGCGCGGCGCTCTATACCGCAGGCCTTGCGGATTCCATCGCTCAGGGCTTGGCACTGGCTCGTGAGACAGCAAGATCGGGAGCTGCGCGGAAGAAACTGGAAAGCTTCATACTTCTCAGCCAGCAACTTGGCGCGAGCGCCTAAGGCTGACAGACTCGATGAGTAAGATTCTCGAAAGTATTATGGCGGTCAAGGCCAAGGAAGTTGAACAAGGCCTTTTGCAGATTGCGCTGCCCGAGATGAAGCGGGCAGCCGAAAAGCGACTGCGGGCCGATGAGCCTCGCGGCTTTGCCCGGGCGATGCGGCAAGGCATTGAGGCCAAAAAGCCGGCGGTGATTGCCGAAATAAAGCGGGCAAGTCCCAGCAAAGGTCTTTTGCGGGATGATTTTGATCCGCCCGCCATCGCCCGCTCTTATGAAGCCCATGGCGCCACATGTTTGTCGGTATTGACCGATGAAGGTTTTTTTCAGGGGGAACTTGCCCATCTCATTGCTGCCCGGGAAGCCTGCAAATTGCCTGTGATCCGGAAAGATTTTCTTTGCCATCCCTGGCAGGTCTACCAGGCTTGCGCGGCGGGCGCAGATTGCATTTTGCTGATTGTTGCAGCATTGGGTGACCAGGTACTTCAGGATCTGGAGGCTTGTGCAAACGATTGTGGGCTTGATGTGTTGGTTGAAATTCATAACCAAGAAGAGCTTGACCGAGCCCTTGCGCTCAAAACGGGTTTGTTAGGTATTAATAATAGAAATTTACATACCTTCGAGGTCGCTTTGGAAACAACGCTTAGCCTACTGCCGGCGATCCCGCCCGACCGCTTGCTTGTGACTGAAAGTGGCATCTTGAGCCGCCGCGATGTCTTAATCATGCTTGATCATGATGTCTATGGCTTTTTGGTCGGAGAGGCCTTTATGCGTGCGCCGGTTCCCGGCGAGGCGCTACGAGCGCTTTTTGCTACGCAAGGCTGAACACCCAGGACTTAGAAGCCATACGAGGCACCGAAGCAAATCCCTTGTTTTGAGCGAGCCCTCATCGATGACGCGAAGCCTCCCAGCTCAGGAGGGTTAAGCGACGTTAGCTTCGAGTACGACTTCCGGATGGGGATCTTTGCTTGGTTTGAGCGTGGTGCGAAACAACTCATCGCGTCTGAATGCCAGAATTTCAATGGGTGACTCGCAGCGATCAACCGCCTCCTTGAGCGTGGACTCACTTGCGCGTAAGCCGTCGATCGCAATGATTTGATCGCCTGCCGATAAGCCCGCTTCATGGGCTGCAGATCCAATCAGTACCGCACTGAGCACCATGTTGTGCTGGTGCATGCTGTATCGCATGCCGTGGCTCAGACCCGCCCGCTTGTAGGAGACTTTCACCCCTGCGCTAGCGAGCAAACGCTCAAGCGGTAACTCGGCCGTGCTCTCCACCCATGCATCGATTTGCCTCGCCAACCTCTGCCGCTTGGCTCTTGATTTGATGCCGCAAGCCTCAAAAAGCGCCGGTAAGAATCCCGTTTCCTCCAGTCCGGCGCTTGTCTTTTCGCCCGCCTGACCGCTTGTATAAAAAGCCTTGCCGTATCGCTGCCATAAGAAACGCATGACATCATCGAGGCTCGCTTCTTGACGGGTTTCCTTGCGGATCAGCAGGTCAATACAAAGCGCCACAACCGCGCCTTTTGCGTAGTAGCTGACGAGCGCATTGGCGGCATTTTCGTCTTGGCGGTAGTATTTTATCCAGGCATCAAAGCTGGCATCAGCAAGGCTTTGAACGCTTCGCGATGGATTTCGAAGTACTTGATTCATGGTCGATTCAAGTGCCTTCAGGTAGCGCTTTTTGGAGATCACATGAGCGCGCAGAAGCATCAAGTCATCGTAATAAGACGTAAATCCCTCAAAAATCCATAACAAACGTGTGTAATTTTCCTGCGCGAAATCGTAGTCGACGAAAACCGCGGGCTTGATCCGTTTCACATGCCAAGCGTGAAAATACTCATGGCTTGCCAAGCCCAAAAACCGTTGATAAGCCTCGCTTGGCTCAGTTTGCTGATCTTCCGGTGAGCCATCTTGCCGCAACTTAAGGCTATTGGGTGCCGGCAGATCGTCGCGCTTACAAATCAACGCGGTCGAGTCCCTGTGCTCAAGCCCGCCGTAGCCCTCGCCAAGGACGGTAAGCAGGAACATGAATTGTTCAAAGGGTGCATTTCCTGCGGCATCAAAAAAATAAATCTGTGTTTCGCAAATTTTCTTCAAATCGTGACAAACACGGCTGGCATCGAATCGATGTCGACCCGTCACCACCAACCAATGAGGCAGACCGCAGGCTTGAAAGGAAAATTTTGAAAAAGAACCCATTTCAACCGGATGGTCCGCCAGATCGTCATAGTTTCGTGCGCGATAGGTGCCAAAGGCCCATTGAGGCGTATGCTCTAGCCTTTGAAGCGTTGTGGCAACTTCCCAAGGGCCTTTGATTTGACCTTGATCGGGCTCGATGAGGTCGATGTCACAAGGCAGTGTTTCAGCACCCTCGAGTCTGAAACAAAGACTTGTCGGATTGAAAAAGCCGTGACTTTGGTCAAGGTGTGCGGCACGGACCGATAAATCCCAAGCGTAAATGATCGCCTCGACATATACAGCGAGCGTTTCCTGGCCTGCTGCAAGACGCTCAGCGTCTGCTTGCAGCCCGGTGATTTCCCAACGTGCCTTTGCTGTTTTGGAAATCCTTAGAACTTTTCTTTTTGCCCCCTTTGTTAGAGGGTCGGCCTGCGGATCGATCAAAAAGGCTTCTGTCTTGAGGACATGCTTTGCGAACTCCCGGATCATGTAGCTGCCGGGAATCCAGGCGGCCATGTGTAAGGTGAGCTTTTCCGGGTAGGCCGCTGTGCCCTCGGCTTGCATCCTCTGCGCATCACAGGGATGCCAAAAGGCATCCCTGTGGATGATGAAACCGACGCGAAAACAGTGACCTTTCGGATCAAAGGCCTCAATCCGGTAGCGCAGGGGCGTCACAGCCGCGCAGGACTCAAGGCGACTTGTGATCATGAGTTCAAACTNNCAAACTTGTGTTCATGACTTCAAGATTGTTCCTGGTGACGATGTCGATAAGGAATCATCATGTCGCTTGACGCTAGTCCGCTGGCTAGCTGCGATTGAGATCAACAAGCAGACGTCCCCGAACTTCACCGGCAACAATTTTTGCGCCCGCATCAATACAGTCGGCAAGCGAAATTTCGGTGGTCATAGACGCTAAGTGCTTACGATCCAGGCTTTCGCTTAAGGCCCGCCAGGCATCTTGCCTCAAGGCATGCGGCGCCATCACCGAGTCAATACCGAGTAATTGAACGTTACGAAGAATAAACGGCGCAACGGTCGTCGGAAGTTCCATACCGCCTGCAAGGCCGCAGGCGGCGATGCTTGCACCATATTTGCATTGTGCAAGCGCATTTGCCAGGGTGGTTGAGCCCACCGTGTCTACAACAGCGGCCCAGCGCTCTTTTTGCAAGGGCTTACCGGGCGTGGCGAGTGTGTGACGATCGATGACTTGGCTTGCACCAAGATGCTGAAGATAATCGGTCGTGCTGGCGCGCCCTGTCGATGCGATCACTTTGTAGCCGCGCGTGGCAAGCAGCGACACAGCAACACTTCCAACGCCACCGGCTGCGCCTGTCACAAGCACTTCGCCCTGATCAGGCTTCAGGCCCTGGCGCTCCAAAGCCTGGATGCAAAGCATCGCGGTATAACCCGCCGTACCGATCGCCATCGCGGTCTTTGCGTCCATATGATCGGGCATGGTAATCAGCCATTCGGCTTTCAATCGGGCATAAGCTGCAAGGCAACCCCAATGGGTTTCGCCGACGCCGAAACCATTCAATATCACCTCGCTGCCGACCGGTAAGCGGGGGTCCGAACTTTCCTCGACAACACCGGCACCGTCGATTCCAGGCACCATCGGCCATTTCCTCACCACCGGCGACTTATTGCTCAGCGCAAGCCCGTCTTTGTAATTGATTGTGGAATAGTGGAGTTTTACCAGGATGTTGCCGGCGGCTGCATGTTCGTCGAGTTGAGCCCGTTCGATGTTTTGGACAGTGGCCGAAAAGCTCGGTTGGTTGTTGAGTAAGATGCCTCTAAATGACATAACAGTCCTCGTGCTCTGTGGAGAAAAAATCTAGCTGCGTTGATCGATCACGCGCTTTGCCTTGCCAAGCGACCGGTCAATGCTCCCGGCTTCTTCGACAACAACGTTGACACTGGTGCCGATATAAGATTTGATTTGATGCTCAAGCCTTTCCTTGGCCTTGGCTCGTTCCAGTGTGCTGCAGCCTGCATGCTCAGGCTTGAGTTCAACCCGCACGTTTAAGGTGTCGAGGGGGCCGTCCTTGGTGAGCACACAGACATAGTGCGGGGCAAGAAGTGCTTGCTTGAGGATCAACTCTTCGATCTGAGTGGGAAACACATTCACACCCCGAACGATCATCATGTCATCAGAGCGTCCGGTAATTTTTTCCATGCGTCGCATCGTACGCGCGGTCCCAGGCAGCAATCGTGTGAGATCACGCGTTCGATAACGAATGATCGGCAGCGCTTCTTTGGTGAGTGATGTGAACACCAATTCACCAAATGCACCATCAGGCAATACCTTGCCGGTTTCCGGATCGATGATTTCAGGGTAGAAGTGATCTTCCCAGATTGTTGGGCCGTCCTTGGTTTCGATACATTCGTTTGCAACGCCCGGACCCATCACCTCCGATAGCCCATAGATGTCGACTGCATCAATCCCCATGCGTTGCTCGATTTCGCTGCGCATTTCATGGGTCCAGGGCTCCGCACCGAAGATCCCGATGCGTAAGCTTGATTCACGTGCCAACAAGCCTTGTCGCTCAAATTCGTCGGCAATCGCCAGCATATAGCTCGGGGTGACCATGATGATGTCGGGTTTGAAATCGTGGATGAGTTGGACCTGTCGTTCGGTCTGTCCACCCCCGAATGGAACCACCGTGAGTCCTAAATGCTCCGCCCCATAGTGCGCTCCAAGTCCGCCTGTGAAGAGGCCATAGCCATAGCTCACGTGAACCATATCGCCTGGCCTTGCGCCAGACGCGCGAATCGATCGTGCGACCAGTTGGGCCCATGTATCGATATCATTTTTAGTATATCCAACAACCGTCGGCTTTCCCGTCGTGCCGCTTGATGCATGGATGCGGACGATTTTGTCCTTGGGCACCGCAAACATCCCGAAGGGATAGTTGTCTCGCAAGTCTGATTTGGTGGTGAAGGGAAACCTGGCCAAGTCTTCAAGGCTTTTCAGCTGTTCGGGATGGGCACCGACCTCATCGAATCGACGTCGGTAATGCGGCACTTGCGCATAGGCAGCCCCAAGGCTGGCCTTAAGCCGCTGAAACTGCAGGGCCTGAAGTTCATCGACCGAAGCCTTTTCTATGGGATCGAGGACAAGGCCCTGGGCTGAGCGCTGAATCGGCCTGGATGGATGCAAAAGCGCATCACGGCCTTCGCCCATTAAGCCTGCTGGTGATCCTGAAAGTTGATTGTTTTGCATAGGCGGCTAAGCATGGCTGCTTTCAAAGAATTGACCCTTGATGGTTGCCGATCGACCGCGGAAAACGGCAATCAGTCCACCATCTTCCCGCGTGACCCGAACATCGTAAACACCGCTGCGCTTCCCGCGGCTCACTTCGAAGGCCTCAGCAATCAGGCGTTCACGAACGTGCGCTGCTGCTACAAAATCGATCATCGCACCGGCAGCGACACATCGTTGATTATAACTATTGCAACTGTACGCGAAGGCTGTATCTGCAAGTGTGAAGATAAAGCCGCCGTGACAGATGTGATGCCCGTTTGTCATATGGTCTTGAACAAGCATCCGCAGTGTTGCGCGTCCTGCTCCGATGCTGAGAATCTCAATGCCTAAGGCCTTGGCAGCAGTATCTTCAGCAAACATCACATCACGGACGCGCTCGGCGCATTCTTGGGCTGTCATGACGCTCCTTATGGAATGACAAGGCAACTTAGCCTGAGGCCAAGCCGGCGGCGCTTATGCCCCCGGATTCTATGGGAGGACGGTTCGACAGCAGTCTAGCCCGAATCGCAGCACTTCAAGCAAGCCAGCCGGCCTTGCCCGCGCTGACGGTGCATGCCTTGCAATCGATTTGACATCTTTGAAAAAGGGCCCCATAATCTCCC
>DENJ01000059.1:0-182 GCA_002359635.1 Burkholderiales bacterium UBA2647 | reverse complement strand
CTAAGTAATCGGATTTGATCCTTAACAAATAAACAGCCGATAAGTGTGGGCGCATGGATGGCGATGTCCAACCAAACGCTCACACGGAAATAATGATGTATGTCAGATATTCCGTTTGAGTGAATCCTGTTTTCACGAACAGGACCTTGATGTAAACAGCAGAGATTAAACTGAAGAGTTTG
>DENJ01000057.1:5870-10451 GCA_002359635.1 Burkholderiales bacterium UBA2647 | reverse complement strand
CGTGCGCATGGCGTCGATGGCAAACGAATATTCGATCAACTCGCCAATCTTACAAGTCTTGGATCGATTCAACAGTTAACAAATCAATGATCAGGCTTGATGGTGCCATCCGTACGGTGCCGCGTGAAAGACCAATTACTGCGCTGCTTTCAGGGGGAAAAGCTTCCATTTCATTTCAGGATGTCCTATCTTGGCGTGACGACCACTTAGAGAAGAAGGGTTGGTCTTGAACCGCTTCTAAAGTTCTTGGATCGATTCATGCCGTCAACAGCTTATTGAGTCCCACCATGAAGCAGCCTATCGTTTTTCGCGAGCACAGCCATTTAAGCCCCACCATTGCTTCGCGAGCGGGGCTGCTTGGCTTAATCCGGCAAGGGTTATTGCTTTTGTTGACCGCCTTGCTTTGGCAAGCCGCTTCAGCGCAGGCACAAAGTCTCGAACAGACCCGGCGCATCATGCAATCGGTGGTCGCGCTTCAGGTCAGTGCCGATCCCGAGTCGCCCAGCAGCCGAAGTCTGGGTCCGCAGCGCATCGGGACCGGCGTGGTGATCGGCGAAAACTTGATCTTGACGGTCGGCTACTTGCTCATTGAAGCCGAGGACATCGATGTGCTTGACCATCAGCAGCGGCGCCTACCCGCAAGTGTGGCGGCCTACGACCCTGCCAGCGGCTTTGGTCTCGTCAAAACACTGGTGCCCTTGAAGCTGCAAGCGATTCGCATGGGTGACTCGGATGGGCTGAAACTGCCACGCCGCTTGCTTACCTTGGGCCAAAGCGAAAAAGAACTCACCGAACTTTTTTTGGTCTCACGCAAGCCTTATGCGGGCAACTGGGAATACTTGGTTGACGCGCCGCTCATGACCATCCCCGCAGTCAATAACTGGAGCGGTGCAGGACTTTTTGACGATGAGGGTGCCCTGATCGGCATCGGTTCGCTGGTCGTCGCAGACGCAACAGGCGGTTTTAATCCCCGCCCCGGTAATCTTTATTTGCCGATCAATCTGCTCAAGCCGATTTTGGAGGATTTGCTTGCCAACGGTCGACGAAGCGGCCCGGCACAGGCCTGGCTTGGGATTCACAGCCAGGAACATCCCGAGGGTGGTCTGCAGATTCAGCGTCTCAGCCCTGATGGTCCGGCAGCGCTTGCCGGCCTACAGCGGGGCGATCGCATCCTTGCCCTTGATAGCACGGCCATTACGGGGCTGAGCGATTTTTATCGCCGCCTCTGGGCTAAAGGCCCGGCTGGAAGCCGCGTCGAGTTGACCTTGCTGCGCGATGGCGTAAGCCGCAAAGTACAAATCACAAGCGGCGATCGCCTTGCCGCCATGAGAAAACCCAAAGGCGTTTAATCAAGAGGTCAGGCCATGATCGACTCACTACCAAGCATTCGGGTTGAACCGATTCAGCGACCGGAAGCGAGCTTGGTTGCAAGCTTGGCGGGGACCCCGACCGGATTTATTGTCGATGCCCTCGGCGGCTCAGGCGCCCTCGACTACCGCATCAAACCCGCAATCGCAGCGCAGTGGGGCTTTTGCGGCGTCGCAATCACCTGTGATTGCGGTCCCGCCGACAACCTCGCTCTCGTCCATACGCTTCAGTATCTAGCGCCAGGCGATGTGATTGTTTGTGCAACCGCCGAGCATCACCGCTGTGCGGTCACCGGAGATCTGGTGCTCGGCATGGCCCGCAATGCCGGTGCCATCGGCTTTGTGACCGACGGCTGCGTGCGCGATCTGCCCGGGCTGCGTGCCGTGGGACTTCCTGCCTATTGCATGGGTGTTACACCCAACTCCCCTCATCGAAGCGGGCCAGGGACCATCGGTTTTCCGGTCACCATCGCAGGCCATCCCATCAACAGTGGCGATGTGGTGGTTGCTGACCAGGATGGGGTTGTTATTGTTCCTCAGACGTCGTTACAAAGGGTGATCGATCGCTTACCAGCGATCAGACAGGCAGAAGCGCAGGCCGACCAAAGTGTTCGGGACGGCGCGCGCCTGCCAGGGTTTTTGAGTCCCGGGTCCTAAGTTTGCAACGCCGCGGTCTCGTCGTCCTTAGGCGTCGGCCTTTCGCATCGTCACCAGATAAACACCCGGCAAAATCAAAGCAGCACCCAGCAGGTGAAAGCCCGCTATGGACTGCTCCAGGAGAAGCCAACCCATCACGCCCGCATACAAGGGACCAAGGTACAACACCACGCCCGTGCGCGCGGCGCCCAACTGCTGCTGCATATACGAATAAGCCTGATAGGCGCCAAAACCTGGCAAGACCGCGGCGATCACCGCAAGCCAAAGGCCTTGCCAAGAGATATGCCAACCTGGAACAAGTTGCGACTCGACCCAGGTCAATGGGATCAATATCGCGACACCACAAGCGGTGATCAGGCTCAAACGGGCAAAAGGATCGCGGCGCGATGCGCGTTGCTTAAGCAACAGCGAATAAGCGGTCCAGCAAAGCACGGCGACAGCGATCCAAAGATCGCCCTCGACCCATTGCATACGCCCGATCGCTAGCGGATCGCCTCTTGTCACGATCCAAACCACACCGGTGAAGGCCAAGCCTACACCCAGGATCTGCCGGGCATTGAATCGCTCCTTGAGCCATAAGGCCGAAAACAAAGCAATCAAGAGCGGTGAAACCCCATACATCAAACCCATATTCAAGGCTGACGTGCTTCGCCCGCCGTAATAAACAAAAGCGCCACAAATCCACATCCCGAGGCCGCCCAGCACAAAGCTATCGATCCACTCCTGCTTCGTGGGCATGCCATCGCGCTTTAAAGCGGGCCAGGCGAAAGGCAACATCAAGCAAAGCGCAAATGCCCATCGCAACAAGGCGAGCGCATGCGGCTCGATTTCACCGACCGCTTTGGCCGCAACGTAATAATTTGCAGACCAAAAAGCGGGCGTAATCGGAATCAGCGCGTAGGCTAAGTGTCGCCGCATCAGCTGGCTTGGGCAATGACACCGTCGATAAGTCGCCTGGCAATCGATAAACGATGGGGCAGTTGAGGCAGGGCATCAAGCGTGAACCAGCGGGCATCCTCGATTTCGCCTTCCTGACACTGAATCTCACCGCCAGCATAGTCAGCCACATAGGCGATCATCAATGAGTGCGGAAATGGCCAGCTTTGACTGCCAAAGTATTGAATATTGCGCAGCCGAACGCCGACCTCCTCGAAGGCTTCCCGATGAATACAAGACTCTATCGACTCTGAAGGCTCCACAAAACCTGCCAAAGCGCTATACATCCCCGCCGGAAAACGGGGTGATCGGGCAAGGAGCAATTGACGACCGAACATGGCATCGCGCTTAATCAAGACCATCATCGCCGGCGCCACCCTGGGGTAGCTTGTTTCGCCGCACGACGGACAGCGCCTCGAACGCCCGCCCTCATGAAGCAGGGTCGGGTTTGCGCAGGCGCCGCAATACCGGTGGCTGCGGTCAAATTCCAGAATTTGGATCGCCCGACCAGCAATCGCCAGAACATCATCGGGAAGTCGATTAAAAAGCGCACGCAAGGGCTCAAATCGCAAGCCTTTGTCTAAGCCCTGCGCCTGCATCGCGTCAAAATTTTCAAACTCCTGCTGGCTGATACGCAGCCCCCAACATGCCTGACCTTGCCAATACCCGATGAAACGGCGGCTTGGATGCTTTTCAAGCTCAGTCGGAGCAAGCAACAACGCGATGAAACCCCTGGAAACAGGCCATTGAGCAGTGCTTTCATCTTGGCTCACCAAAAGACCACCACGATGAAAACAAAAATAATGTGCCTCGTCATCTTCAAATGCGCCCGTCGCGGGAGGCTGTGAATCACTGGCAGAAGTGGGCCCACGCCATTCCCAGGCAGCTTCAAAGGTGTTTGGAAGAATCATGATTGGTATGAAGGCGGTATCAGCAAAAGGTTGTGGACTTTATCTTATGCTCTCGTCATTAAACCTGAACGCAAGGGAAAATCGCCATGACATGGCTAATCGCCGGATTATTGATCTTTTTAGGGATCCATTCGATCCGAATTTTTGACGAAGCCTTACGCACAAGGCTTGTTCAACGCTGGGGCGAAAAGCCCTGGAAAGGTATTTATTCCCTCTTGTCAGTCCTGGGCTTTGTGTTGCTGATCTATGGCTACGGTCAAGCGCGCATGCAGCCGATCCCACTTTATGAGTTGCCCTTGGGGTTTCGACATGCCTCAAGTTTGCTCGTTTGGTTTGCGATGATCTTGGTGATCGCAGCCTATGTCCCCGGCAATTGGTTTAAGAAGCGTTTGCGCCACCCCATGGTCTTGGGCGTCAAGCTTTGGGCCTTTGCGCATCTTTTATCAAACGGCACGGCTGCTGATGTTTTACTTTTTGGTGGCTTTTTGCTCTGGTCAGTTGCCTCATTTCGGGCGGCAAGAAAGCGCGACAGAGAACACGAAGCCGGTTTGCCGGAAGCCTCGCCAGCGCTTGCCATCGAACGACCGCGCAGTAAAGCTTCGGCCACTGTGATCGCTGTCGTCTTGGGAAGCCTTGTATGGGCCGGCTTTCTTCTCGACTGGCATGCAAGTCTTATCGGCGTGAGCCCCATGGCAATGCCGGTTCAAGTG
>DENJ01000057.1:0-5864 GCA_002359635.1 Burkholderiales bacterium UBA2647 | reverse complement strand
CCTTCTTAGGCTCTGATAAACATGGTTTGCAAGACTTCTTCGCCACACTGACGCGATCGGTGGCCGTGGATCGTCGGATCAAAGATCGACGCTGCAGGCAAGACATCGGCACAGAAAAAATACTCGCCTTGCTTAAACTGACGCGTGCTGCCATCTTGCAAGACGATCTCCATGCAGCCTTTCAAAACCACAATCCATTGCGGCTGTTCGGTACAGTGAAAAGCGCTTTCATAGCCCACGGGGCTTTCCCGAAACTGAAAGCCACCGCTCGAGTAAAGATCGCTGAGCCTTACCGCAGGGCTGCCGCCCTCAAGGCTTTCAAGACGCTCGCGAAAACGCGCACGCCCGTCCTCGTCGGTGAAAAGTATGGTTTGCTTCATGGTCATCGCCAGACCGGGCTGCGCTTTTCAAGATTCGCACGCACCGACTCAACCTGGTTAGCAGAGCCAAGCAATGCTGCCTGCTCGCGGGACTCAGCCAAGAGCAACGCTGCTTCGCTAGCGCCGTCGTCGGCAAGTGCGTAGAGCCGCTTAGCCGCCCTAATCGCATCGGGGCTTCGCAACGCAATCTCATGAGCCATTGCGAGCGCCTCGCTTCGTGGATCATCACAAAGCCTGGTTGCCAGCCCCAGTTCAAAGGCCTCTTGTCCGGAAAAAATCCTNNATTTCCATGATTGAAAGCTTGGTCTGCGGTTCGACAAAACGCATATCGGCACCAAGCATCAACTGAAACCCGCCGCCAAGTGCAACCCCATGCACGGCTGCGATGACAGGCACCGGAATCTTTCGCCATACCAAAACCGCATGTTGGGGCGCATTGGCATGGCCATACACGCGTGGCATCAACCGAAGTTCATGTGACTGGCCTTGTGCCGATGCCATGCCTTCGAAACGACCCATATCAAGACCCGCACAAAAAGCCTTACCTTGGCCCGAGAGCACCACGGCTCTCAGATCGGAAACCTGGCATAAATGCTCACCTGCCTCAATTAAGGCGTCAAACATCGCCTGATCGAGCGCGTTCATTTTTTCGCCACGAATCAGTACCACATCGGCAACGCCGTCTTTGATGCTTATCCTGACCCGATCGCCTGCACCCACCAAATGCTCTTTTTCCATTTCACTGTGCATGATTTTCGCCCTCCCAAGCTTGCATCCCCTCCTATTGTGGCAAACAATGCCTCAAGATAAAGCCTTTTCGACCGACCAAGCTAAAGCCTTCTTTTCATACCAAGGCTAGCGGAGACTTTCAATGCGTATCAAACGGATGATGGTGCCCGGAGAGCCCGAACCTTTCTCTCATTACTGTCATGTGGTGCGAGCCGACAACCATGTTTATGTGTCTGGCGCAGTCGGCATCGGGGCCGACGGACAAATTCCAGCCGACACCGTCAGTCAATTCGAACTCGCCTTGCAAAGTGTTGATCGTTGCCTGCGTCATGCTGGCGCGTCGGCTGCAAACGTGGTCAAAGTCACCCTCTTCATGACCGATATCAGTGAGCGGGGCTTGATCAACCCTTTGCGTCAGGCTTATTTTGGCGAACACCGGCCGGCCTCGACGCTGGTCGAAGTTAAGGCATTGGTCGATCCGCGCCTGCGCGTTGAAATTGAAGCGATTGCTTATGTCGCATGAGCAAAACGAATCAGCCTCAAAACCCGTCTTGCGCCTAACAAACGAAGCGGATCTTCGCCTTTTCTACCCGGCCGCCTCCGAACGCGCACTGCGTAAACAACTCGATCATCTCGATTCCCATTGCAAGCGCTTTATTGAATCCTCACCCTTTTTGGTGTTGGCAAGCTTCGGCGCCGATGGCCGGGTTGACGCAAGCCCCCGAGGTGGCGAGGCAGGGTTCGTTCGCTACCAGCATGAGCGCAGGCTTTTGATTCCCGATGCACCGGGCAACCAGCGCCTGGACAGCTTGAGCAATATTGTTCAAACTGGGCAGATCGGTCTCTTGTTTATGATCCCCGGGATGGACGAAACCTTGCGGGTCAATGGCAAGGCATTCGTGAGCCTTGATCCTGAATTGCTTGCGGTCTTCGCTCATTTAAGGCATCGCCCGCGAAGCCTGATCGATGTGGAGGTTCATGAAGCTTACCTGCACTGTGCTAAAGCCTTTATGCGATCTCATTTATGGAATCCACAACATCATATCGATCGAACAAATTTTCCAACCATGGGCGAGATGCTTCGTGATCAAACCGGCATGTCAGCAACGATTGAAACCCAAGAGGCTATGTTAAAACGCTATGCAAACGATATCTAATCAACCATCAAATCCAGCTAAACCGCTTGCCTGGATCACAGGTGGCGCTACAGGGATTGGTCTTGCTAGCGCCATCGCCTTAGGACAAGCAGGCTTTCGTGTGGTGGTGAGTGGCAGACGCCAAGCCGAGCTTCAATCGGCACAGCAACAACTTCAAGAACGATCCATCGAAGCTTATGCGATGCCGCTTGATGTTGCCGATCCACAGGCTGTTGAAAAGGTCGCTTCAGCCATCCTCCATGAGTATGGATGCCCGAAAGCCTTGGTTTGTTCGGCAGGCACCAATGTACCTAATCGATACTGGGCCCAGCTTGACGCCGCAGCCTTTGCCAAAGTGACCCAAATCAATCTTAATGGTGTTGCTTTTTGTATCAGTGCTGTGCTGCCTGCGATGCGTGCTCAGGGCGGCGGCAGTATCGTGGTGGTGTCATCATGGGCGGGCTGGCGTTATTTGACCTTTACCGGGGCAGCCTATGGGGCCAGCAAGCAAGGCTTGGCGCCACTTGTGGAATCACTCAATGATCAAGAAGGCGTTCATGGTATTCGAGCAAGCCTGGTTTGCCCGGGCGAAGTTGCTACGCCGATTTTGCGCACCCGGCCCAAACCGCCTCCGCAGGAAGACATGGATCGCATGCTCAAGCCTGAGGATGTGGGCGATGCTATTCGCTATGTGATTACAGCCCCGCCCCATGTCTGTCTAAACGAGGTTGTGATCGCACCGACTTACAACCGGATCTATACCGGCGCACCGGACTTAAAACGTCCTGGCTGATTTAAATGCAAGCACCACGCCTTGAATGCGAGCACCACTGCTGATGAAAGCCTTCTCTGATTTGAGTTATACACATCATAACCACAACACAACAGGTAAAAACGAGACAGTCGGTAAAAACCAGAAAATCGTACAAAGTCCTATAGCACAAGCCGAAGAGTCCTGCCGACTGTGGCTCGAGTTATTGCCCTACGCAAGTCCACAGTGGGCCGAGCTTGCCTTTCATGAGCAGTGTTTTTGGCGTGACTTTCTGGCCTACACATGGACAATTAAAACCCTTGAAGGCAAGACAGCCATCGCTTCGATGGTGGCGTCAAGTGCCCAGCGTTGCGCCGTTGGCGACATACAAATCACGGAAGTCAAGCACCATCCTGAAGGCTTTGATGAGTGCTGGTTTAGCTTTTCCACAGCCATCGGTCGCGGCATCGGTCATTTAAGACTTAAGCAAGGACTATGCTGGACGCTCTTCACCACCTTGCAAAGCCTGCATGGGTTTGAGGAAAAGACTGGGAAGCTGGGCACCCGCGAACGCGGCACAAACCACGGCGTGATCAAGGGCCGGTTGAGTTGGCTTGAGCAGCGCGAGCAAGCGTTGAGCCGCATAGGCAACGAGGATCAACCCTATTGTCTAATCATTGGTGGTGGCCAGGGAGGCATGGCACTAGGCGCAAGGTTGCAACGACTTGGCGTGCCGCATCTGATTGTCGATAAGCATGAGCGCCCGGGGGATTCGTGGCGCAAACGATATCGTTCTTTATGTTTGCACGATCCGGTTTGGTATGACCATCTACCCTACCTACCCTTCCCTGATCATTGGCCAGTTTTTACGCCCAAAGACAAAATGGGCGATTGGCTTGAGAGCTATGCCAAGCTCATGGAACTCGCCTACTGGAGCAATACCTTATGCCGCAAGGCGGTGTTCAGCGAATCCCGCAAGGCATGGGAAGTTCAGGTCTTGCATGAAGGCCGGCCCAAAACCCTAAGGCCCAAACATCTTGTACTTGCCACAGGTATGTCGGGCGTACCCCGCATGCCGCAATTCAAAGGTCAAGAGGCTTTCAAGGGAAGTTTGATGCACTCAAGTCGCTATCAAGGTGAAAAGCGCTGGCAGGGAAAGGCTTGCGTCGTGCTCGGTTCAAACAACTCTGCGCACGATATTGCCGCAGATTTATGGGAACAGGGTGCCGAGGTGACCATGCTTCAACGCTCCCCAACGATTGTGATTCGATCAGAGAGTCTGCAAAAGCACGCCTGGGGCCGGCTCTACTCCGAAGAAGCGCTTGCCGCTGGCATCAGTACCGAGAAAGCCGATCTGATGGCTGCATCATGGCCCCACCGACTGATGCCTGGCATTTCGCGCGAGATGGTCAAGACCGTCCTAGCCGAGGATGCCGATTTGTATGAAGGGCTAAAACGCGCTGGCTTCATGGTGCACATGGGCGAAGACGACAGCGGTATTCACACCGCTTATATGCGCCGAGGCTCGGGCTATTACATCGAAGTCGGTGCCTCGCAACTGATCATTGAAGGCAAAATTGGCCTGCGCAGTCCGGCGGAGATCATCGAACTCGACGAACACGGCGCAGTGCTTTCAAATGGCGAACATATGCCAGCGGACTTGATTGTTTGCGCAACGGGCTATGGCCCCATGAATGGCTGGGCCGAGAGCCTCATATCGCGTGAGGTAGCACGTAAGATTGGCCCCTGCTGGGGCTTAGGCTCTGACACTCGCTACGACCCAGGCCCCTGGGAAGGCGAATTGCGCAACATGTGGAAGCCAACCGCCCAGGAAGGGCTCTGGTTTCACGGCGGCAATTTGATGCAGTCAAGGCATTTTTCGCTTTATCTCGCCTTGCAGCTGAAAGCACGCTTTGAAGGCCTTCCTGTGATTGTTTACGACGCATAAGTCGACTTGAGGCGCTTCAATCGCCGATCGATCACTAACCTTGCCGTCAGCTCGCCGATCGATCCATCATCATGCCCTTGGCCCGGCGAGGGTTAAAGCGGTCTTGAAAACCGCGCTCGTTATCCTCATCTTTGCAAAGGGCGGCTTAGGGCATCTTTGAATTGAGGATTGATGAGAGGAAAACCATGAAACGCATTGTTTTGTTCATTGCCACCAATTTGGCTGTGGTNNTGGTCTTGAGCGTTGCAGCCAGCTTGCTTGGCGTTAACCGATTCCTCACCGCTAACGGTTTGCAATTCGGCACGCTCTTGGCATTCGCAGCCCTCATGGGTTTCGGTGGCGCCTTTATCTCGCTTTGGATGTCGAAACCGATTGCCAAGTGGAGCACGGGTGCCCGCGTGATTGAGCGTCCGCAAAATGAGCTTGAGCATTGGCTCGTCAACACCGTTGCCCGATTCGCGCACCAAGCCAATATTCCGATGCCCGAGGTAGCCATCTATGACGGTGAACCGAATGCTTTTGCAACCGGACCGAGCAAGTCCAACGCCTTGGTTGCGGTATCAACCGGATTGCTACAAATGATGGATCGACGCGAAGCCGAAGCGGTGATTGCGCATGAAGTCGCCCACGTGGCCAACGGCGACATGGTCACGCTCACNNTCGAGGGTGATTGGCTATGCGGTGGATCAGTTTTTACGCAAAGGCGATCAAGAGCAGCAAGGCCCTGGCATCGCCTACATGATTACCTCCATCGTTTGCGAAATCCTCTTTGGCATTCTGGCAAGCATGATCGTGGCCTACTTCTCAAGGCAGCGTGAATTCAAAGCAGACGCTGACGCCGCGCGCTTAATGGGATCGAGCGTACCGATGGCAAGTGCCTTGCGTCGGCTCGGCGGCATCGAGGTTCACGCGCTTCAGGG
>DENJ01000030.1:3111-3760 GCA_002359635.1 Burkholderiales bacterium UBA2647 | reverse complement strand
GCGAACCTCGTGAACATTTCCCGGACGATCTTCGCTTCTTCCGGGTTGGGAATCAGCTTTCGGTCTGCAACGTCATAGCCCAGTGGTGGCATTCCGCCCATCCAGATGCCGCGCTGGCGTGAGGCCGCAATCTTGTCGCGCACTCGCTCGCCAGCCAACTCTCGTTCGAACTGGGCAAAGGACAGCAGGATGTTCAACGTCAGCCGGCCCATGGAGGTGGTCGTGTTGAACGCTTGCGTCACCGACACGAAGGTGACCTTGTGCTCGTCAAAAATCTCGACCAACTTGGCAAAGTCAGCAAGTGAGCGCGACAGCCGGTCGATTTTGTAGACGACGATGATGTCGACCATGCCGCTGCGGACATCCTCCAGCAGTTTTTTGAGGCCCGGGCGGTCCATGTTGCCGCCGGAGAAGCCACCGTCGTCATAGCGCTCCCGCGCCATGAGCCAGCCTTCCGATTTCTGGCTGGCGATGTAGTTCTCACAGGCGTCCCGCTGGGCGTCCAGCGAGTTGAAGTTCTGGTCGAGCCCTTCTTCGGTGGACTTGCGCGTGTAGATGGCGCAGATCAGGCGACGTTCTGCCGTCATGCGCTGCTCCTTGCCGAGCCCAGCCCAAAGAAGGCCCACCCATTGCGGTTGGTGCCGGTAAT
>DENJ01000030.1:0-3078 GCA_002359635.1 Burkholderiales bacterium UBA2647 | reverse complement strand
CGGATCAGCCGTGTCCCGGCAATGGGGCGGTTGTCCAGCCGGCGGCGCCGGACCTCCTGTTTTCCGCCATCGAGCTGCTCGCCCAGCAGCTCGAGGCGCTTGGCACTTTCTCGCTTCAGACCTCCGTAGGCTAACTCTTGGATGCGGTACGCCAGGCGGGTTTCAAGGAAGCGGCGGTTGAACGGGGGCGCGTCTTGGTGGAAGAGGTCCCGCCACATCTGCTTGAGTTCGGCAGTACTGGCAGTTTTGAGGGCGGCCACGCGGGCTACAACGGGTTCAGTCACTGGGGTTCTCCTTGGTGGTCAGGACACCCCGTACTAACGCTCTGTTCGGTCAGGTTATCAAGTCCATCCTGGCGGTCGCGCATGCGGATGACGGCCATGGCCAGGATGACGCCCACGATGGCCGCAGGGGACCGCTCTGAGGGCTTCTTTTGTCTGGGGCGAGGGAGGGGTGCTGGCATGAAGGTTCATACCGGCGTACACCGTGTTCTTTCTCAGACCTGCGGCGGTGACTTAACATTGACCTACTGATGGTGAGACACCATCCGAAAAGGAATTCAAAAGAATTAGAAAAAGGACGAGAAAATCATGCGCATGTACAGCCAATTTGAACATCTTGACCCTTTGAAGGGTCAATTGCCGTGGGCACCTTTTCACGAAGCGCAGAATGTTTTGGGCCGTGCTCGTTCAATTCTCAGACTGGCAAATCGGACTGGCGCCGAAATCCAAGCCATAGCAACCGATGCAGCTTACTTAATCGAGCGTTACTTTGAGCACGAAAAAGAGCGCAAGCTCGATGAAATCCGGGACGATCAGAAATACGGATTGCTTGAAACTGACGAAGATGGAAACTTCATCGACTTCAAGTCTGAGGCTTACGATGAGTACGACATCCACACAGCGGATAACACACCGGATCTGGATGCCCTGACTGAAGCCCTCGACTGGGGTTTTGATCCAGCGGCTTTAGAGGACGTCAAAGATGTCAAGGACTACGAGTATTACGCGGTCTATGCAATTTGTTTCTTGGCAGACTACGCCAGAACCCTAGAGTTCAAGCTTCAGTTAAACCCAATCGGGTGGGTCAAAAGAGAGAAGAGAACATACGAACCCAGTGAGGTTGCTCAGCTCGGGAAAAAACTTTTCGAGGCGATCGAGGCTGTTTGTTTTGCCGAACGACTTCGTGCAGTCGACAGGGTTGAACAGAAATATCAGGCAAAGATCGAAAAGCTTCAGGCTGGGGCCGCCGTGAGAATCACGGCTGAAGACTACGAGAGAATGCGTGACGAGATTAAACGGGATCTACAGGCTGAGGACCATGCGCAAAGACGCGAGCGATCTGAAGCCAATAACAATATTCGTCACCAAGAAAATCGAAATATCAAGCAGTCGGTACTAGATGACTTTGCTCAGAACTCTCGTCGGTTCGATAGTGCTGAAAAAGCCGCAGATCACTATGTCGACGAACTCCAGAGTCGAGGCATTGAGCGAAGCCATCGGACTGTGGCGGACTGGATCCGGGAATATGCTCGTAACAACGGCATTCGCTTTCGGTGAAATCGACATACGGTCTCCGTAGGAGGCCGTACGACGTCCAGATTTTCGTAGACCGTACGACCTCCGCTGGGTCCTGTGCGGCGTCCTTTTGAGCCCGTGCGGTGACCGGCGGACCCTTGTTTCAATTGTTCATACCTGACCCGATGATCACTCCATGCAATCTAAAACGGAGTCGAAATCGTGGATCAATCTGGAAATCACCGTACCGGGCCGGTAAACCCGAAAAACAGAGCACAGCAAAACTGCGGCACCCTTAACTCAACGAAAACGGTATCAGCAAACGATCCGTTTTATTGTGCAGCAGTGGGGGCGGCCAAGACCCGTACCTACAGGGCGGCTGTTACCGCCGGGCTGAGCCCGACCGAGCGGGAGGACCTGTACCAGGAGATTCTGCTCGACATCTACGAGCGCAAGGGCCAGTTCGACCCATCCCGCGGAGCATCGGGTACGTTCACTGGACTGGTCTCGACACACCGGACAGCCGACTTCCTCAACGCCCGCAAGGCGGACAAGCAAAAACTGGTTTTTGCTGAGCCAGAGCACGTTGACACTCTGGAAGTCGTCGCGATTGATCGGGCGATTCATGGCTATTTTCCCTCCCAGTCATCCGCCAACGATGAGGATGGGGGGCAAATTGATTCAGATCACCCGCAGGATCTGCTCTCCGACTGGGACGGCGACGATGATCTGTTTTCGAACTCGAGCACCCAGCACGACCTGCTCACTGCGCTGGCCTACATGAGCGACGAACAGCGCAGCCTGTTCGACCTGCTTGCTGCCTACCAAGATGTTCCCAGCGCCGCCAAGGCCTCTGGGATGTCTTCTGCCACCTTCTACCGCCGTGTTGACGACCTGCGCATGCACCTGCGCATGTTCGGCATACGGCCGGCCGCCTGACCGACCGCGGGGTGGCTGAGAAAACCAGCCCCCTCGCTCGGTAAGAACCTTCAAGAACTGCAAACGCCGCGCCCCTCTGGGCGGTGGTGGTAGGCCAACTCACGCCTGGAGATTTGATGTTGAACGCAAAAACCATTGTTGAAACCACGCGCAGCCATCTCGGTCTGGGCGTTAACGCTGGCGTGGCTACCCCTCCGGTGTACGTGCCGCCCGAAAAACTCACCGAAGCCGGTCTGTGCGACTGGATGGCAAACGCCCTGGTCGGCCAGTCCATCCAGTACCACGAGGGCTTTCTGCTGCTGGACCGCTCGGACTCGGGCAGTGGCCTGTTGTCGAAGGACCGAAACCGCCTCCATGCTCTGGCCAGACGCGCTTGGATCGCCTGCGAGTTGGGGCTGGTCCACCTGTTCAGTCTGAAGGTGGCCGACGGCCATTACCGCTACATCGCCGTGCGATCGGCCAACACCCTCACGGCCCCCGAAATTCGTACCCGCCTGCGCCAGTTTGGTACGCAATCCCCCGTGCCCGCCACAGGCACCCATTGAGAAAGAGAGTCCCCATGATCCCTGAACCCGATGCCCTTGACGAGGTGGGCAACTTTGTGATGGCAGAGGGTGAAAAC
>DENJ01000037.1:3173-3536 GCA_002359635.1 Burkholderiales bacterium UBA2647 | reverse complement strand
ACCGTGCTCGATGCGATTCACCATGCGATAAAGCCAGCCTGTGCCCTCTCGACAGGGCGTGCACTGGCCACATGACTCTTCGTAATAAAAATAAGAAAGTCTGAGCAGACTCTTGACCATGCAACGGGTGTCGTCCATCACAATGACCGCACCTGACCCAAGCATCGATCCTGCTTTTGCGATCGAGTCATAGTCCATATCGGTTGCCATCATGATGTCAGCAGGCAGCACCGGCATCGACGATCCGCCAGGAATAACGGCCTTGAGCTTACGTCCATCGCGTACACCACCTGCAAGTTCAAGCAACTTGGCAAATGGCGTGCCCAAGGGAACCTCAAAATTGCCCGGACGGTTTACATCGCC
>DENJ01000037.1:2946-3071 GCA_002359635.1 Burkholderiales bacterium UBA2647 | reverse complement strand
CCATAAAGACCGAAACTTGCTGGAAACGGCGGCTTGAATCTAGGCTGACCCTTTTTGCCCTCAAGCGACTCCAAAAGTCCGGTTTCCTCACCACAAATATAAGCACCATAACCATGATGCGCGTG
>DENJ01000037.1:0-2861 GCA_002359635.1 Burkholderiales bacterium UBA2647 | reverse complement strand
GCGTAGGCACCGATGATCATGCCTTCAATAACGATATGCGGATTATATCGAAGAATATCGCGATCTTTAAAGGTGCCAGGCTCACCTTCGTCTGAATTACAAACCAGGTACTTTTGCCCAGGGAATTGCCGCGGCATGAAACTCCACTTAAGGCCGGTCGGGAAACCTGCCCCACCTCGACCGCGCAATACGCCCGTCTTCAATTCCGCAATCACCTGCTCGGGTGTCATGCCCTCAAGCAAAATTTTGCGCAAAGCCTGATAGCCCTGACGCGCCTCGTAATCTTTAAGCTGCCAACCGTCTGCCGAATTCAAACCCGCAAAAATAAAGGGATTGATATGTCGACCGTGAAAACAACTCTCCTGGGCCGAGGCCACGGGGATCACTGCTGCTGTGTCATTAGCTCCCATTGCATTACTCCTTTGCAGCGGTACGCAACTCGGCCAGTAAGGCATCAAGTTTTTGTGCATCCATGAAACTGCACATCCGCTTGTTGTTGACCAGCATCACCGGTGCATCACCGCAAGCACCGAGACATTCCAGTTCTTTCAGGGTAAAGACCCCGTCGGGCGTGGTTTCGTTGAAGTCGATGCCAAGGCGCGCCTTTAAAAATTCAGCGGCCTTTTTGCCATCGCGAAGTTGGCAGGGAAGATTGGTGCAAACACCAAGCTTGAAGCGACCCACCGGCGCGGTGTTGTACATGTTGTAGAACGTCGCAACTTCTTGAACTGCAATAGGCGCCATACCGATATAAGTTGCAACTTCCTCGATCACGCAAGGGCTCACCCAGCCGTGTTCGTCCTGACAGATTGCCAGTGCGGCCATGACCGCCGACTGTCGTTGATCGGGAGGGTATTTGGCAAGTTCCCTGTCAATGCGCGTTTGCGCCGCGTTGCTAAGGCGATAGCGAGCAGCCTGCGCCGCACCGGCAAGACTTTGGGCGCCGTGAGCAGCACTCATCGGTCGATCTCTCCAAACACAATATCCTGCGTACCGATAATGGTGACCACGTCGGCGATCATGTGCCCACGCGACATTTCGTCAAGCGCTTGAAGGTGAGCAAAACCAGGGGCTCGCAATTTCACCCGGAAAGGCTTATTCGCACCATCGGAGACGATGAACACCCCGAACTCGCCCTTGGGATGCTCCACCGCTGCATAGACTTCGCCTGGCGGCACATGCATCCCCTCGGTGAACAGTTTGAAGTGATGGATTAAATCCTCCATATTGGACTTCATGTTCACACGACTCGGTGGTGCGACTTTTCGGTTACCGCTGATCACTGGCCCCGGGTGATTGCGCAGCCACTCGATACACTGCTTAATGATCTTATTCGATTCTCGCATCTCAGCAACACGCACGAGATAGCGATCATAGGAATCACCGTTACGACCCACAGGAATATCAAAATCAACCAGGTCGTAGACCTCATAAGGTTGTTTCTTGCGCAAATCCCAAGCCACACCGGAACCGCGCAGCATCGCACCGGTGAAACCCAGCGCTTTAGCGCGATCCGGATCGACCACACCGATGCCCACCAAGCGTTGCTTCCAGATACGGTTATCGGTGAGCAAGGTCTCATACTCATCGACACATCCAGGAAAGCGGTTGGTGAAGGCCTCGAGAAAATCAAGCACAGAACCTTGTCTTGCCTGATTCATTTCCTTGATCGCAGATTCGTTACGAACTTTGGAAGCGCTATACTGGGGCATCTGATCGGGTAAGTCGCGGTAAACACCACCCGGTCGGTAATACGCTGCATGCATGCGAGCGCCAGAGACGGCCTCGTAGGCGTCCATCAAGTCCTCGCGCTCACGAAAAGCATAGAGAAGCACCGCCATTGCGCCCACATCAAGCGCGTGCGCGCCAAGCCAAAGCAGGTGATTCATGATGCGGGTGACTTCATCGAACATCACCCGAATATATTGCGCCCTCAAAGGCACCTCGATGCCGAGCAGCTTTTCAATCGCCATCACATAAGCATGCTCATTGCACATCATCGACACATAGTCGAGCCGGTCCATGTAGGGCACGCTTTGCAAATAGGTGCGGGTTTCAGCGAGCTTTTCGGTAGCTCGGTGAAGAAGTCCGATGTGGGGATCGGCACGCTGCACAACTTCGCCATCCAATTCAAGCACGAGACGCAATACACCGTGCGCCGCTGGATGTTGAGGCCCGAAGTTGAGCGTGTAATTTTTGATATCTGCCATGCTCAGTTCCTACCTACGCCGTAGCCGTCTTCGCGAACCACACGGGGCACGTTTTCCCTGGGCTCTATTGAAACCGGCTGATAGATCACTCTTTGCTGCTCTGGGTCATAGCGCATCTCGACATAGCCAGAGACCGGGAAATCTTTACGGAAGGGATGGCCCACAAAACCATAGTCGGTCAGGATGCGGCGCAGGTCGCTGTGGCCATCAAAGACGATGCCATAGAGATCGAAGGCTTCACGTTCGTACCAGCCCGCCGAGGGCCATACGCCGGTGAGGCTGGGCACAACCGGAAAATCCTCATCCGTCGCAAAAACCTTGAGTCGCAACCGCAAGTTGTTTTGAACCGATAGCAAATGGTTGACAACTGCAAATCGCAGACCTTCATGGGCCGCATTCGCGAAGTTCATGTAGTCCACACCACAAAGGTCAATCAGCGTATCGAACCGCAGTGCCGGATCATCACGCAAAAGGATTGCCACCGACAAAAGCTCAGCGCTTGCGACCGTGATGCTAATTTCCCCGCGATCCACGACGAGCGCACGCAAACGCCCTTCAAAAAGCGCTTCAAGCCTTGTCTTTAATGCATCTAGCGAAGGGCTACTCATGCGGATCCTTGGCCTTGTGGTGTTGCACTCATCGCGCAATCGT
>DENJ01000086.1 GCA_002359635.1 Burkholderiales bacterium UBA2647 | reverse complement strand
CAGGCAGCGCGACCAGTTGCACAAGGCTATGCTTGAGCGCTGCGCGGGCGATATCCTTTTAGAGAGTAGCCTTCCTGATTACTCCGTAATGAGCTAGTCTGAAATCTTTTCGATGTAGATTTGATAAAGGTGTTTGGGCAACAGCTTTAGCTTTCCGCTATAGATGTTTGTAAACGAATCGATGGCTATTTTGGGTGTTCGCAGCAGATTAGGCTGGCCTTGAGGCTGATCCGACCACAAGTAATCGTCAAATGCCATGATGCCTCCAACCCGCAGGAGGCGAAATCCCAGCAAGGCATCGAGCAACACGTCGCTCGCCATATGGGACCCGTCAACAAAAATGAAATCAAAATATCCTTGCTTGCCGTCATGGACCATGCCGGCTAATTCACGGTCGGACCGACCCTTGTGAACAAATACGCGGGTTGGGTGTGGCGATCGAATCTTTGCAATGCCAATGTTGGTGAGAAAACGCTGCTCAACTGCTTGCATATCAATCCCGCTTGCTTGATGTTCGAGGCTGCCCTCCCAAGTGTCGATGCAGTGAAGCTCAAGTGACTGCTGCCTGCTCAGAACGTCAATCAGATAGCAGCTTGCCGCGCCTTCATACGCTCCAATTTCCAGAATTCGCTGCGGCATGAGCTTCGGGATGAACTCGTCCCATACGCCGCGCGAATTATCATCAAACCATCGGTTGGTGAATTGATAGTTCAAATGGCTTGGAAGCGGGGGTCTTGACGGGTTCATTGTTTGCCTCGCGTCGGAATTTGGCATGAATGCCCCGATTATAGGCTGCTCGCACTAGCTGAGGCGTTGAGACTCCCAGGCACCGCTGATCTGCGCGTAGGTATCTCGAAGCCCTTGTTCAAGGCCAACACAATCATGCGCCATCAGTCCACGCAACTTCGAGATTTCCAAGAGCTTTCTCGGTGTGCCGTCGGGCTTGCTCGCATCGAATTCGATACGCCCCTTGAATCCGACGATTTTGGCAATCAGATACGCGAGGTCGCGAATACTCACGTCTTCACCGCAGCCAAGATTCACAATCGGTGCTTCGCCATCGGCACCGTCACGGCCAAGTAGCGATGACCAGCGGTCTTCTTCAAGGAAGAGCAAACCCAGGCACGCCCTTGCCATGTCATCAACGTGCATAAACTCCCGAAGTACCCGGCCGCTGCCCCACACGCTGACGACTGCAACATCGCGCATCCTTGCTTCGTGAAAGCGCCGCAGCAAGCCCGGAATCACATGGCTGTTTTCGGGATGGTAGTAATCACCAGGACCGTACAAATTGGTAGGCATCGCTGCCAAATAGCCGCAAGCATATGGGTATTGCCGGTTGTAGGACCAGCACATTTCAATCCCTGCGATTTTGGCAATTGCATAGGGTCGATTGGTTGGTTCGAGGGGACCACTGAGCAAATAGGACTCTTTAAGCGGTTGTGGGGCAAGCTTGGGGTAAATACAACTTGAGCCAAGAAACAAGAACCGCTTGCTCGCGAAGCGATGTGCAGCCTCGATCAAGTGATTTTGAATTTGCAAGTTATCCTGAATAAAATCGGCCGGGAACTGACTGTTGGCAAGAATTCCGCCCACTTTTGCCGCAGCATCGACCACGAAAGCCGGTTTATATCGATCAAAAAATGAAAACACCGCCGCGCGGTCACAAAGATCTAAATCCTGACGGCTTGCTGTAATGATCTGCGGATGATTCATCGCTTGCAGTGCACGAACGATGGCAGATCCAACCATGCCGCGATGACCGGCTACATACACAGACCCGTTACATTCAGGCCGCATCGCTTTGACTCCAATCGTCAAGCAAGAGTGTTGACAGGCAGGTAATCACGCGCTCAGTCTTCCCGGCTCACGGTTGCAGCATAGCCATGGGAGCGTAGTAATGACTGTTGTTGTGCCACGCCCAGGTCATGCTCAATCATCTCCGCAATCATCGCCTCGAGTGAAATCTCTGGACGCCAACCGAGCAATTGTTGAGCCAGTGACGGATCGCCGAGCAGCGTTTCAACTTCAGTGGGTCGGTAGTACCGAGGATCGACCCGAACGATGACATCGCCAGCTTGAATCGCGGGGTTTTGTGTTGGGTTTCTCACCGCGACGACGCGTCCGATTTCTTCGACACCCTCTCCTGTGAACTCAAGCTCAAGGCCGAGTGCATGGCAGGCCTGGTGAACAAAGTCGCGCACCGAGACCTGTTGCCCGCTTGCGATCACAAAATCTCGGGCTCGCTCTTGCTGCAGCATGAGCCATTGCATACGCACATAGTCCTTTGCATGTCCCCAGTCGCGCAGCGCCGACAAATTACCAAGATAAATGCACTGCTCAAGTCCCTGGCTGATATTTGCTAGCCCACGGGTTATTTTCCGGGTGACAAATGTTTCACCGCGTCGGGGCGATTCATGGTTAAACAAAATACCGTTACAAGCGTAGATATCGTAGGCTTCCCGATAATTGATAGTGATCCAATACGCATAGAGCTTCGCCACCGCGTAGGGACTCCGCGGATAAAAGGGAGTGCTCTCACGCTGGGGAATTTCCTGTACCAAGCCATAAAGCTCAGAGGTCGAAGCCTGATAAAAACGGGCTTTATGCTGCAGGCCAAGCAAGCGAATCGCTTCAAGTAAGCGCAGTGCACCAAGGGCATCCACATCGGCTGTGTATTCCGGAGATTCAAAGCTCACGGCAACATGACTTTGTGCGCCTAAGTTATAGATCTCATCCGGTTGAATTTGTTGAACAATCCGTATGAGGTTAGAGCTGTCGGTGAGATCGCCGTGATGCAGGATCAGGTTGCGGTCTTCGATGTGCGGATCGAGGTAGAGGTGATCAATTCTTGAGGTGTTGAAAAGCGATGCGCGACGCTTGATGCCATGCACCTGATAGCCTTTTTCAAGCAGTAGCTCCGCAAGATATGATCCATCTTGTCCGGTAATACCGGTAATCAGTGCGCGTTTCATCGTTGTCAAGTGGTCCGTTTAAGTGCCCGGTGGAACGTAAGGGATGTACTCGATTCCTTCGGCAATGAGCCGACTCGATCGGCGGATGTTTTCTTCGCTTTCTGAAACGTAGGCCAATACGTCTGCGCGGGATGCGCCTTTCGATGCGTCTAGATCATGGTCGTTGAGAACGGAAGTCCAGTAAAGCATACCCGATGGCTCAGCTTCACGATCGAAAACATGGCGATAAAGCGTCTTGACAAAGTCTTGATTCGTTAAGCCCTCGGGGTAAAGGCTGCGAAACTCAGGAAGCTCAAGAAACCTAGCTGCGACTTCCCGAAGATAGGGGTTTTCTTGGGGTTTGGCAGCTTTTGGAGACCACTTTTCAAACTGCTCCAACCAATAGCCAAGGCCTCCTAAATCCGGCAACCGTCCAAAGGCAGCGCCGTAGAGTCTGTACGCGCTTGCTGACACACCATCAATCTCGAGACTTACCAGGGGCGCTTGCGTAGCCGCAGCGTTGCCCCCTTTCGGGAAGGCAAACTCAAGTATTTCGATGCCGCGCAGCCAATCAACGTCTCCATTTTGCAGATCGGTGACGCGCCACAGCGGGGTCTTCTCAATCTCCGCTGCCGCTGCAGTTGTTGAGCCAACTGAGCTAGCCGTTGATCCCGGCAGAGAAAGGAGCAGGCTTTCAAACTGTTCTGCATGCTGGAGATCAAAGAGGCGCTCTACGCGGTAGGTATCCCGCGATTTTTCAAAAACTGCTCGATCGCGTCCCAAACCGCCATCGATCATGTCATCACCAGCTGCTCCGATGATTATGTCGTCGCCTTCCAGTCCAAAGGCCCAATCGTTGCCCGCGCCAAGGCTAAGGCGGTTTGCTTCCTGATTGCCGAGCACGGTGTCGCTCCCTGACCCCAGGCGGGCTGATTCGATACTTGTACCGATATTGATCGTGATCTGACCGGGCGCTGAAATGCGCTCAGCCTTCGCTTTGATCCAGCTCCAATCGCCATCATGAAGCGACAGGAAAACAGGGTCTGAAATCGAGCCCGCGTCGATGGAATCGGATCCTTCGCTATCCCAGATGAAATTGCTTCCGTTAGGGTTTAAAAAATAATTGTTATCAAATTCTTGCGGCTGCTTGCTCGGTCCGTATAAATATTGAAGCGCTGCAATATCAAACGTAGCAAGTTTTAGTGCGTAACCAACGGCTTGATCGGTGTAGCTCATCACCGTCCAAAAGGTACGATCCTCTTCTTTGGAAAGGACGGGAGGAACGGCTGCTGTGCTGTTGGTGTTTTCAAAAGGATGTTTTAGCCCAATGGCGTGACCAAGTTCGTGGATCAAGGTGAGCGCGGCATAAGTCCATTCGCCTGGCTTGCGATTTGCCGGCGTGGCGCTCAGAAAAACGTCGCTTCCTGAGCTGACATCGCTGGGTAAGTAGGCATAGCCGGCTGTGTCGATTTGTGAATTATTGGATAAAACAATCACATTCGGTTGATAAGGATCCGTTGTTTCCACAAAACGCAAATCCAAGAGCGACTCAAGATAGCTGAACGCTTGACGTGTCAGACTCTTTTGCGCCTCGGTAAAGGGTTCCCAACCCTTTCGATCGTTCGCGCTGAAGTAGTTAAGCGGCGTGCTTGCGAAGTGATAGGCGAAGGTTCGATTTGGGCCGAGCCATTTTTGCGCAAACAACGCCTCTTCGGCGACCAGGGCATCAATCCAATAGGGCAGCGCTCGAGCGCTATCTATGAGTATCCACTGCTCAATGCCCTCGGCAGGTTTGACGAAATCGATGGAGACCAGAGCGGTGTCGTTACCGCTGCTTTCGAAAAGCACGTCCCAGCGATCACTGACAAGAAAAACATCGTCTCCTGCTTCGCCAAACACTCGGTCATAGCCTTGTCCTGGATTGAGCGTGTCAGAGCCAGAGCTCCCGAAAATCTGATCATCGAATTCGGTGCCATTGACGAGTTCACCCAATGTTGATGCTCGAATTACAGCCATGGACGTCTCCTTTCGATCAGACAGATCTTAGCGTTATTTGCCGTTTGTCAATGGAGCATGCCGTTTGTCGGTAATTGAATCGAGGCTAGCCAAACGCCCTGGCGTTTACGCAACGCCCGGTATGGGGGCCTTTACGTCGACTGCAAACACATGCCTTAAACTTAAACGCTAATGGCCGAAAAAGGGAGAGGTTTGTCGTGAGTTGGGCATCTGGTTATGTTTCTGAGATCGATTACACCCATGGTTACTATCGGGAACTCAACCCCTTGTTGATGGGGTTTGCTGCACTACACGCTGGATTGAATCAGACCCCTCCAAAACCGTTACGATACTTAGAATTAGGATTTGGTCAGGGCCTTTCTGTCAATATCCATGCCGCTGCGCTTGAAGGCGAGTTTTGGGGCGTCGATCTCAATCCTTCGCATGTCGGTTTGGCAAGAGAAATGGCACAAGCCAGTGGCAGTGGATTACAAGTTTTTGACGCAAGCTTCGAAGAATTTGCTTCGCGTACCGACTTGCCAAGCTTTCAGGTTATTGCATTGCACGGTGTTTGGTCCTGGATCTCGGCCATGAACCGCGAGGTGCTGGTAGCCTTCATCCGAAAGCATCTTGACACAGGTGGTTTGGTGTATGTGTCGTATAACGCGATGCCTGGATGGACTTCAGCGCTGCCTCTGCGTGAGTTATTGACTCTGCACGCAACAAGCGCTCAAGGTGAGATGCTTGGACTGATTGATCGTATCGATGGGTCGCTAGCGTTTGCTCAGGAATTGCTTGACGCCGAAGCGCTTTACTTCAAGGCTAATCCCGCGGTGACCGAGCGACTGAAAAAGCTTCAGGGCCAAAATCGTCACTACCTGGCCCATGAATACTTTAACGCCGACTGGAAGCCGATGTCATTTGCCGAAGTCCATGCAGCCATGAGCGAGGCAAAACTTAGTTTCGCCGCACCCTCGGGTCTTCTTGACCACATCGAAGCGATTCAAATGAATCAGCAAGGTAGAGAGCTGTTGGCGAAGTACAAGCACCCCGTCATGCGAGAAAGCATCCGCGATTACCTCACGAATCAACAGTTTCGCCGAGACTTGTATATCCGTGGCCCTCGTCGCCTAAGTCTCATGGAAAGACTCGCCGAGATTCGAGCGCTGCGCTTGGCATTGGTTACAGCGCCGGAAACGATTAATTTCAAGCTCAAAACGCCTCTTGGCGAGGTTGACCTTAACCGTTCGATTTACGAAGTGTTTATTTCTGCGATCAAGAAGCTGACCACGCATCAAACGATCGAGCAAATGCCCAACGCAGCGGTTGAGCTAACCGCATGCGCCAGCTTTCCGAGCTTTGCCGAGGTTGAGGCGGCTGTTAAGGCGGATGCGCCGTCCATTACGACTGAACAAATGATTCAGGCAACCGCGATGCTCATCGGATTGGGCCATCTTAGCCTTGCGCAATCCCCATCCGCATGTCGCCAGGCTCAGCTGCGTTGTGACCGACTCAACCAATGGATTGTTCGCAAAGCCTTTGATAGTGGTGATCTTGGGCATCTTGCCTCACCAGCCACGGGTGGCGGGGTCGCTGTGGGTCGATTTGAACAACTCTTTATGCTCGCATCTGCAAAAGGTATGACCCAGACGCATGAACAGGCGAATTTCGTTTGGCAGGTCATGCAAGCACGTGGTCAACGACTCGTCAGGGAAGGGCAGGCAATTGAGAACGATCAAGAAACGCTCAAGCTGCTGGAGAATCAGTCGGAAGTTTTCAGGCAAGGAAAGCTCGGGTTACTCTCACAACTCGGTGTTCGGGTTTGTGAGCCTGCTTAACCGCGGGTTTCCCGATTTGGCGCCGCTTTGCGGTTTGCGACGAACCTTAGAGTCGCGGCGTGAACGTAAGCTTGGCAACAATGATCTCACCGGCTGCATTACGCTCCAGATGGATCAGCACATTTCTTGATTGAGCGGCATCGAGCAATGCGCGTTCTCGAATCTCACCCCAGGCTTTGATGCTTGACCATAGTCCTCCGAGCAAGCCAATCAGCATCGCTGGGCTTCGAGGCCGGGGTTCATCCGGTGGCGGTTCGATGTCGATTCTGCCGCCCGATTTTTCTACGGCTGTCACCCATTTTTGCAAACGATTCGGCATGTTGTTGGGGGATGTTTTTTCAAAAAACATCACACTGATCGACTCTTTGTTTTCCTTTAATGCCTTCTCAAGATCGTTATCAAATTTTGATAGATCAATAAAGCGAATGGCTTCAGGCGCAGTTTGTCCGAGTGCCTGCTGATGGCCCATGCCTGCGGACAAGAGACACGCAAAGCTTAGTGCAGCCAACCTATGTTTGGAATTCACACTTGATCTCCGGTCTGAGACGTCTAAAACGAGGTCGGTCGACTACGGCACGATAAACGAAATCACCTGCTGTGATTCACGTCCAAGGGTGTCTGTCAGCGAAAGGAGTAACTGGTGCTTTCCTGATGGCAACGAAGCATCGGTCACTTGAATACCTTCCTTTGTGACCTTGGCAACCCCAAGAAGTCTTTGCGTGATGTCGATCTTGAATGCACCGTACAAGGCCTTAAACGATTCAGGTTTTGGCTCGCCAGGAGGGTTGCCCGAAAACTTTACCTCGATCTTCGTGGGAACGTTGACCGGTTTTTTAACATCGGGCGTTAAGAGCTCGATCCGAGGTGCGCCAGCTTGTGGCGTGGAGCGCGGTGTCGGGAGTCCACCAACCGCTGCGGAAGCCTTCATTTCTTCTTCGCTCACGAGCTGCAAGGGTTGGGCGTGCAGGTTCAGACTGAACATCGTCGCGAGGATGGCTAGGCTGTGCTTCATGGGATTACTCCAGCGTGAGGATCCGAACACGGCGGTTCTTGGCAGATTTCGGATCTGAAGGTTCGAGCAGCTCAGTGGAACCCTTGCCGACCGACTGTAAGCGTTGCATTTCGATGCCGGATTGGTTGAGGAAGCTCACAACACTGGCAGCCCGCCTTGTTGAGAGTGCTTCGTTATAGATGCTTGAACCTTGGGCGTCGGTATGACCTTCAACTTGAAACTTCAGATTCGCCAAGCGGTCAGCCTTGAGTGCTTCAGCAAGACGCTCGAGCTGGGGTCTGCTTTCTTCTTTGAGCTTGGCCGAGTCAAAGTCAAAATTGACCGTGAGATCGATCTTGGCAGCTTCCACTTTCATGTTTCTGCCCATGCTGCGCGTCTTGGATGGAGGCGTGAGCGCTTGGACAATCTCTTCAACCGATGCATCCCCGCGAGACTGTGCCTGGGATGAATGAACACCCAGCAGGCAGAAGCTGAGCGCCATGAAGCTTAAGGCGCTTTTCATAACCATCCTTTTCATGGCACTTCCCGAATTGATACAAGTGTTGCAGCCATTTGGCCGTTACGACCTTGCACGCCTTGACCCGTAAAGAAATCAATCAAGCGTTTACGCGCATTCATATCAGTCACTGCGAAGCTAAAGGGACCACCACCGGCTGCCTCATCAGGTGAAAAAATCTTGGGGTCTCGGGGTGATTGGCTCACCACAAAAAGAATATGGTTCGTACCCTCTGGCCCACCCGCTTTAATCGACCATCCGGGTCTGGGAAGGCTGTAGGTGGTGTGAGCTCTGACCTTGTTATCGTGGTCGAGCTTATTGGGAAAAAGCAGGTAGAAGCTCTGGCCGTCAGAACCAAGCATGACAGCATACAAATAGCCATCGGTATTGGAACGAACTTCGACCTTCAAGGGATCCTTGTTGATGACGAGCTGCTTGGGCGCTGTCACATCTAATTTAAGCCGCCCATTGCGCTGCGCCAGGATGTCCTCAAGCGTTGCCTTGGAGGCAACAGGTCGACTCTCTTGGGCAGGCTGCTTTTCCTCGTTGCGACGTTCCTCTTCGGGTTTGCCCCCATCGGTGAGGCGTTTTTCTTCATCGCGCTTGCTGGCTTCTTCGTTTGCTGCCACCACAATCAGATTGCGTGTTCCGCGGATCTGGATCGTGGAACTCAGCATGCCTTTGCTCAGGTGGGGTTTCATGGTCTGATCGACTTTGATTTGCGCACAACGCCGTATTTCTTCAAGCGAGATCGCACCGCTCTTATTCAAATCCCGTGCATCGCCAAGCATGCATTGCGTGAAGCTGTGGGTTGCAAGTCCCCCAAACTCGGGAAAATCCCAAGACACTTCGTTGTAGTTAGCCGCTGCAATCTGCACGAAGTTTTCTTTGGCGGCTCCAAGGCGCAGCATGGCCGGTTCAAAGCTGCGGGTCGTGCGATGATTGACCGCAACCGAGCAATTAGATGCGCTTGGACTCACTTTCGGTCGAATTCCCAAGTCCGTAACCAAGGATCTTGTCCTGGCTCCCAGGACGCCTCCAGAAAAGCAAGCGTCGACAAATGTAATGAGCTTGTCGGCTCGTTCGCTGATCGGATAGGTGTATTGCGCAAGGTCGGCTTCACTCAATATATCGGCTTCGGAAAATGTGCCCGGGCTATAGGTTTGTAGCCCTTCTACACACACATGGCCTGCGCCATAGCGCGTCCCATGGCCCGAGAAGTAAATCAATACCCGATCACCGTCCTGCACTCGTGCACGGAGCCTCTCAAGGGCTGCAACAATGTTCACCTTGGTGGCTTGGCTGTCGCGAAGTTCAACAATGGCCGCATCCTCGATACCCATGGCATGGGCCATCTTTCTGGCGTTCTCCATATCCTTCGGCACACCCGGCAGCGCTGTGATTTGCGATGCTTGGGAATACTCGCCAATGCCAATGATGAGGGCGAACCTCCCTTCGGCTCCCCAGCAGGCCTTCGAAAGGCCGAGTGTGGCGTAACCGAACGCAGCGCTGAAAAGTATACTTCGTAGAATTTGTCTCATAAACCAAACTCTACCAAAACCGATGAAGGATTGAGCATGAAGTGGGTCATCAGTCTCCCCTTTTTTCTTGTGTTGTCAGGTTGCGCCGTGGTTGCGGTCGCTGACCTTGCAGTAACCACAGCTGCCACCGCCGCTAAAGCTGGGGTTCGAACTGTTGGTGCAGCCGTTGATCTGGTCACACCCAGCCAAAATGACAAATCAAAAGACGAGGTAAAAAAGAAAAACTGAAGGATCCACCTCGCGCCGGGCTAAGAAGAACAACAGCGACGTTGTGTTGGCTACACAAGGCCTAGCGTTGGGAGGGATAAGGTCGCCACCTCGTCTGATTCGACTTAGTATGAAGAACCAGTCCAAAAGTTTTTATCGTTGGTTTGATGACCTCGAGAGGGGATTCCGAACTTGCACGCAGGATAAAAGACATGTGGCAGCACTTGATCCGGATATTTTGTTTTCTCTGGCTTGGCTGTTCAACCAGTTCCATCGCACAGGGGTCTTGCGGATTCTTTGATCCCAAGATTCGATTTGCTGATGGCAGCTCGGCTTGCTTGAACGCCTTTCCGTTGCTAAGTCGCCAAGGGCTCATCAGTTCATCGGAGTTTCGTGATGTTCAAAGCGTTGCCAGAGCCCATTCCAGCTATGCGCTTGCGGTCACGGCTCGACCCAGTCTGTGCCCATTTGTTCAGTTCACCGCTTGGAATTGGTCAGGGCAGGATGCGGCGACAGCCTTGCCTGCCTGTGAGAAACGGCTAAGCGAAGCGCTTGGACAGTATCCCCATCTGAAGGATTGCCGCTGTGACGTGTTGATCGACTCCGGTCGCACCTCACTCAACAGGGGTCAGTTTGAGGAGCGGCTCAAATACATTGAGCAGTTTCTTGCCGAAGGCGTTCCGGCGGAAGAGTCCAAGAGGCGATTCGCAGAGAAACAACAACGCGAGGCTGAGACCCAGCGTCTAGCGCTTGCCCAACGCCAGGCGGCCGAAGAGAAGCGGATCGCTGAAGAACGACAAAAAGAAAAAGAGCGCGCCGACAATGAACTGAAGCTTGCCAATGCGATTGATGCAGAGCGCGAGCGTGTGACGGCAGCCGAGCGGCTGAGGGCCGAAGAGCGTCGGCGAGTGGAAGATAGCACTCGCCTTGAAAAAGAGCTTGCAGCGCTGCGAGACAAACTCCAGGAGGCTGACCGGGCTCGCCAATCGGCTGCGGTCGCTAACCTTGCCGATCCCAGCTACTTTAGAAATCGTGTGGCGCTTGTGGTTGGTAACTCTGCTTACTCCGGCAGTTGGGCGCTTCGTAACCCCTCCAATGACGCTAAGGCCATTGCCGAGCGGCTAAAAGCACTCGGTTTTGACGTCACCCTTGCACTTGATCTGAAGGTCCTCGAGATTGGACGCACGCTTGCCAGCATCAGTCAAAAGCTCAAACCCGGAGGGGCCTTCGTGTTTTACTACGCCGGACACGGAATTCAGCTTCGCAACGAAAACTACTTTCCTTCTGTCGATGCAGATATTAAAACGCAGTTCGATTTACCAACGCAGAGCTTGGCACTACAACAGGTCTTGAACCTCGCCGACGAGGTCAAGTCAGAACTGCGCATTATCATGCTCGATGCCTGCCGCAATAACCCATGGATGGTGGCTTCACGCTCACTGTCGGGAGGGCTTGCCAAAATCGAAGCGCCAAAAGGGACTTTGATTTCGTATGCAACCCGCCCCGGAAGCGTTGCGGAGGATGGCGTTGGTCAAAACGGCCTCTACACCGGCATGTTACTGAAGCATCTTCTTACCCCGAATCTTCCGATTGAAAGTATGTTCAAGCGGGTTGCTCGTGATGTTGAAGAGGCCTCACGCGGTCAACAGGAACCCTGGCATGAAGGAAATCTGCGGGGGGAATTTGCCTTTGTGGTGAATCGTTAATGCGGCGTTCAATTTCTCGTTAGCCGCCACCGCCACCGCCACCGCCACCACCACCTCCGCCGCCAGGGTCATTCACACCGACCACGTTGATTTCGAGCGCGATTCCGGGGATCGCAGCATTGCCTGAAAGATCAAAAATGCCGCCCTGGTCAATACGCACGCGGAAGCTTGCTCCGTTGATCAAGTCGTTTGTTGGGTCAAGCGTGAGCGTGCTCCCGAGGATTGTTGCCCCTTTGCTGCCTTGATTGAAGGACTCGAAAATATTGCCTAAGGCGTCAATGAGCGAAATCGTGCCGCTGCCAAACTGAATCGTTTCATCAAAAATCAAGGTGAGATTGGTGTTCGCTGGAACATTGACGGATCCATACGGTGGAATCGACTGCGCAAGTTTGGGCGGTAATGCGTCAACGTCAGCCGATGTATCGGCAATCGTGACCGATGCTGATTTGCCCTGGGATGGAAGGCTGATGGTGAGTATTTCCGCGCCTTCCGTGGACCGATCTGCGGCAATCGGGACAT
>DENJ01000088.1 GCA_002359635.1 Burkholderiales bacterium UBA2647 | reverse complement strand
GATGGAGGGATCGATAACCATGTGGCATGGGAAGGAAGACTGTGCTCAGCGCGCAGTATCCCACGGCTGCCGACAATCGCTAACATCGCAGCATCCTTTTGGATGTGTGCGAAAATTGGAATTCTATGCAAGCAATCTCACGCCAGTCCCACCAACGGGGCACTCGCAGCGAAATTCTCGAAGTTTTAGGCCGCTACAAAAATGTCTTTTGGACCGTGGGCGGCTTTTCGGGCGCGATCAATCTTCTTTACCTCGCACCGTCGCTTTACATGATGCAGGTCTATGACCGGGTGCTCAACAGTCGTAACGAAACCACGCTGATCATGCTTTCGCTGATTACCCTAGGCGCGTTTGCGGTGATGGCCTGGATTGAGCAAATCCGTTCGCAAGTGCTCGTTCGACTTGGCAATCAGGTCGACGATCAGCTGTCGCAACGGGTGTTTACAGCATCCTTTGAGCGCAATCTTCGTGGTCGGATGGGAGCCGCCGGTGCTGCCATGAATGATCTCACGCAAGTGCGGCAATTTGTCACAGGCAACGGTTTGTTTGCATTTTTTGATATGCCCTGGACGCCAATTTACATTTTGGTCGTTTACCTCTTTCACCCCGTATTGGGCGCCTTCGTGCTAATTGGCGCGGTCGTCAGCTTTTTGCTGGCCTGGCTCAACGAACGGGCGACCAAGCCAGGCCTTGAAGAAGCAAACCAAGCGGCGATGATGGGCTCGGGCTTTGCCACCAGCAGTTTGCGAAACGCAGAAGTCATTGAGGCCATGGGGATGTTACCTGCCCTCAGGGCACGTTGGAAAGTGATGCAGGATCGTCTGCTTGAGAAGCAATCAGAAGCGTCTGATCGGGGTGGACTGATCAGCGCCACGATCAAGTTTTGGCGACTGACGATGCAATCGGCTGTGCTAGGCATTGGAGCATTGCTCGTGCTTGAAAATCTTGCCTCACCGGGTGTCATGATTGCGGCATCGATCCTCGCAGGGCGCGCCCTCGCTCCGGTTGATATGGCCATTGGTTCCTGGAAAGGCTTTGCAGCGGCAAGGACCTCGTATGAACGCTTGAATCGACTCCTTGAGGAGTTTCCGTCCCGCCTTGCCGGTATGTCATTGCCAAGGCCCAAGGGTGTACTGACGGTAGAAAACGTTGTGGCTTCGCCTCCCGGTGCACCCAATCCGGTGCTCAAGGGAGTAAGTTTTGCGGTGCAACCCGGTGAAATCCTTGTCGTTGTTGGACCCTCTGCCTCCGGTAAGAGCACGCTTGCGCGATTGATCGTGGGCGTCTGGGCAGCTCAGGCGGGCAAGGTGCGGCTTGATGGCGCTGATATTTACCTTTGGAACAAGGACGAGTTAGGCCCTTGGATCGGCTATCTCCCCCAAGACATCGAATTATTTGATGGAACCATTGCCGAAAACATTTCGCGATTTGGAACGATCGATGCCCAGCTTGTGATTGCCGCTGCGACCAAAGCCGGCATGCATGACATGATTTTGCGCTTTCCCAAGGGCTACGACACGCCAATCGGTGAGGCCGGATCGGCATTATCGGGCGGGCAACGGCAAAGGATCGCGCTGGCCCGGGCCCTTTATGGTGATCCGGCGTTGATTGTGCTTGATGAACCGAATTCGAATCTGGACGATGCCGGTGAGCAGGCCCTGGTGCGAGCCGTCATGCAGGCGAAGTCTGCACAGCAAACGGTGGTCCTGATCACCCACAGGACCAGCATCGTGGGTGTTGCCGATTCGATGCTCGTGATACGCGAGGGCATGGTGCAAGCGCATGGGCCGCGACAGCAGGTGCTACAAGCCCTTCAGGAAGCTGCGCAAAAGCAGCAGCAGCAACTGCAAGCGCAGGCGGAGCAGCGGAGTGCGACAGGAGGCAGCCATGGCAAGGCCTGAGCAAACTCTCACGATCGAGACGAGCGCAAAGGAAGTGAAGACAGCTGCACTGCCTTCAGGAGCCGTCGCAGGTGGGGGACCTCAAAAGAAAGGCGAAGGCGCCCCTCGTGACTTTCGCACCCCGCTGCGGATTGGTCTGGCGGTTATCTTTCTTGGACTGGGTGGTTTTCTAGCCTGGGCAAGTTTGGCTAAGCTCGATGAAGGTGTCCCATCGCACGGCACACTCATCGTCGATTCCAAACGCAAGACCATTCAAAATGTGAGCTCGGGAATTGTCAAAGCGATCCATGTGAAAGAGGGGGATTTGGTCGCCACGAACCAATTGCTGCTCACGATGGACCCCACGCAAATGCGTGCGCAACGCGAGGTTGCCGATTCGCTCTACCTGAGTGCGCGTGCAAGTGAGTCGCGGCTGCTTGCTGAGCAAAGCGATGCTCAAGCGATTAACTTTCCTGCCGACCTTTTGCGGCGCGCCAATGAAGCGCCGGTAACACTTGCGCTGACCTCGCAGCGGCAGTTGTTTGAAGCCCGCCGAAAATCGCTGGCCAGCGAACTGGGAGCCTACCGCGAAACGATTGCTGGCCTGCAAGAGCAGGTTAAAGGTCTCGTCGAAGTTCAAAAACAGCGTCAGGCGCAAATCGAAACCTTATCGCAAGAGATACAAACGCTAGAACCTTTGGTTCGGGATGGTTTTTATGCGCGTAATCGCCATCAAGAATCGCAACGTCAACTCGCTTCGCTGATGGCGAGCTTTGCCGACGGCGTGTCCAGCATTGCGCGCATCGGCAACCAGGTGGCTGAGGCAAAGCTGAGAATCACGCAGCGCGAGCAAGAGTATCGTAAGGAAGTCGAAATGCAGCTGTCTGAGGTGAGCAAAGAAGCTCGGGCGCAGGCAGAACGCATTATTGCGATGGAAGACGACTTGCGACGTACCGAGATCCGGTCGCCTGTTGCCGGATCGGTGGTCGGGATGAATGTTTCAACGATCGGCGCAGTTTTAGCCGCCGGCACACGCATTCTTGATGTGATTCCCACTGATGAGCGGATGATTGTGGAGGCTCAAATCCAGCCACACCTGATTGAGCGGATCAAGGCTGGCATTCCGGCAAAACTGATGTTCACGGCGCTCAACCCCAGAACGACGCCGGTGGTGGATGGAAAACTGCTGTCGGTTTCGGCGGACTTGCTCACCACGCCGCAAGGTATTCCGTACTATCTTGCGCGTGTTGAGGTACCTCCCGACGCACTGAAGGCGCTCGGAAACGTCGAATTGCACGCTGGCATGCCTGTAGACGTGATTGTTGTGACAGGCGAGCGCAGTCTTTTGAACTATGTTTTCAAACCCATCAAGGATCGCATGTCCCTTGGACTCAAGGAGCGCTGAGCGTGAGCATGGACGCTGGCCTCAGCATCCCTGGCGTTTTGCCTCGAGCCATTGCGCTTGGACTTTTTGCAGCGCTCTGTGCATTTCCGCTCAAGGCCCAGACCCTGCTCGATGATTTCCAAAAAGGACTTGAGCGCGATGCAGAGTATCAGAGCGCGCTTGCGCAACGCGATGCTGGTCTTGAGCCCTTAGAACAAGCGAAAGCGGCGCTGATGCCCCAAGTGTCGGCGAGCGCACAACGTTCGGTCAACAACACCGACTCGCGAAGTCAAACGACTCTTGGTCCGATTGATCGAAGCTTTTCAAACTACCCCGCTTACAATGCCAGCCTGCAGATTCGCCAGGCGCTTTACCGACCAAAGATCTGGGCTTCACTTGCACAGGGCAAAGCGCAAGCCGAGTATGCCCAGCTGACCCTGCTCGGTGCCCGGCAAGATCTCGCGCAGCGCTTGATTGGGATTCACGCCGATTGGGCAGCAGCCAACGTTGCGGTAGCATCAGCCCGCCAAAGCCTCGCAGTGCAGCAGCGGATGAGCGACCAAGTGCTGCGGCAGTTTCAAGCCGGCGACGGTACAAGAACCGATGTGGAGCTGATGCAAGCACGGCAGGCCCAGGCACGAAGCCAGCTCACGGAAGCGGAGGTTATGCTTGAAAACGCCAAAGTCGCGCTGGCCCAGGTAACAGGCGAAGTCTCGAGTCCCTTGACTTTGCTTGACATCAGCGCACAACGGCTGCCGCTTGCTCACGCCGACTTTGCGCGCTGGCTCGAAGCGGCCCTTGAGCAAAATCCAGTGATCCGCGCCCAACGCGCGGCATTGCAAATTGCCCGCGAAGAGCTGCGCAAAGCGCGCACCGACGACTTGCCGGTTGCTGACCTATTTGCTGCCCGCTCCAATTCCAAAAGTTCGATGGACAATACCATCGGTACTGAGTTTCGCAGCAGTCAGATCGGTGTTCAGATTTCGATACCGATTTACGCTGGCGGTGCGGTTGGTTCAATGATTCGGCAGGCCGATGCCAATGTGCGAAGGGCGCAAAGCGATCTCAACGCGGCGCAGTCACGACTCACGGTGCAACTGGATCGAGATTGGCGAAACTTTGAATCGGCGCGAAGCGAGGCGCAAGCCCAGGCGCGTCAGTTGCAAGCCCTGAGCGTGCTGCTTGAATCGGCACAACGCGGCCAAAAGGCGGGCATCTTCACCCGGATGGATGAGAATCAGGCCCAACTACAGGCGCTTGCCGCACAACGCGACCTGGCTAGAGCCAACGCCCGTGCGCTGGTCAGTTGGGGGCGGTTGATGGCAGGACTGGGTGGTTTGAACGAAATCAGTCTCGACGCGGCTGACCAGGCCTTGAAGTCGCCCTAACGCGGAAATTCAAGCAGCGAACGATGCGGCGACTGGCGCTGCGAACGATTCGGCGACTGGCGCAGCGCCTATCGAGTGCTAGGCCAGCAATCGTTCAACCAGGTCGATTTGCGCTGGCAGGCAAACCGTTTTGAGGTCATAGCGGCTTAGCGCATCACGTCGGGCATTGAGTCGCAAGCCGGCATATGCAGCCGGATCGCGCAAGGCATCGATCATGCAGTCCGATAGCGCTTGCACATCGAAAAAGTCAACCAGCAGGCCATTGTCTTCGTGCCGGATCGCCTCCATCACAGGCGGCGTGCGGCTACCTATTAGCAAACAACCGGCTGCCATGGCCTCGATGCAACTCCAGGAAAGCACAAAGGGGTAGGTGAGATAGACATGGCAGGCCGAGATCTGCAGCAAACGCAAAAACGATGGGTAAGGTATGTTGCCCAGGAAATGCACCCGGCGCATATCGAGCTCGCCTTGGACTTCGTCCAAAAATCTTTGCTTCCAGCTGCTTCCATCGGGCGGCTTTGCCCCGTAACTGACACCGTCACCGCCCACAATCAAGGTCCGAGCAAGGGGGCGGGCGCGCAATACTGCGGGCAAGGCGCGCATAAAGATGTGATAGCCGCGATAAGGTTCTAAATTGCGATTTACAAAGGTGATGATCTCATCACCGAAGCTGAGCACGCTTTGCTGGTCGGCTGGCGCATCACTTTTTCCTAGCGTTAGTTTGACATCGTTTTGGGGGCGGACCCGCTCCGTATCGATCCCGTCGAAAATCACACTGACCTGGTCGCGGAAAAAGCTCGGCAAGCTGCTGCGTTGCCACGCTGTGGGCGACAGTCCCCAGTCGCTTGCCTCAAGCGCCAGCAAATTGTTGGCGTTTTTAAGTCGCAGCCGGGCATCTTCTGCAAAGCCGCTGCGGGCAAACTCGGGGTCAAACCCCATATCGGTGCCCTGAGAGGCATAGTAAAACTCTAAAAACGATAAGAGCTTGGCCTTGGGCCACACGTCTTTGGCAAAGAGCGATTCTCCCCAACCCGGATGCGCTACGATAAGATCAGGATTGAAGCCGGTTGTCCGAAGCGCAAGCATGGCCTGCCCGCAGGCTTCACCGCGAATCACTTTGGTTTCGAATTCAGCCACCCAAGGGTGGATTTGCGAGGAAGTACCGCGCTGCGGTTTGTAAAGCTTTAGGTCAACGCCCGAAACGGCTTGTCCGGTGATTGCAAGCGCCTTGACATGATGGCCGCGAGCAGCAAGCGCTGGTGCAAGGTGCTTGAACTGGCCGGGGAAATTTTGATGAATGAAAAGAATGCTTCGCATGCCACGATTATCGCCGATCCGCAGTTTATGCGGCCACTGGGCTTAGCCGATGAAGCGGCGGTCGCTGAGCTTTTTGAAGCATGTTTTTCGAGCAAAACCGATTCGCAGTGGTATGCATGGAAGTATCTCAGCAATAAAACCTATGACGGTCTGGCGATCGGCATGTGGCATGAGGCAGGGTTGATCGGACACTACGCTGGCTTTCCGCGCGAGCTTGTTTGCGGTTCAACGCGGTTTGCCGCGCTACAGATTGGCGATGTGATGATCCATCCCAAAGCGCGTCATGGTCTAGCCAAAGCTAATCGATTTGCCAAGCTCACCCGCGCTTATTTAGCAACCCATTTAAGGGCTGCTGCCCCCCAGCGACTCAGACCCTTCGCGGATGCTCCCAGAGCCGATGAAGTGCTCAAAGCCGATGAAGTNNGCCGATGAAGTTCACAAAGCCGACGAAGTGCGCAGGGCCAAGGACCATCAAGCAGCCCTAAAGCTTTTGCCACAGCAACCGGTCGATAGCCCCCGATTCGATATCGCCTACGGTTTTCCCAACGCCCGCCACATGAGGCAATGTGTTTTGCAAGCTTGCTACAGGGCAGCCGATGCGATGTTCGAATTGTATTGGTCTTTAGATCGTTTTACTCCTACATATGATGGTGATGCGAGCCCTATTGGCATCAGCTCGCTGAGCGGAGCCACGGAATGGGCGCTTGGTGATTGGGATAGCGATCGCTTTGACGCCATCGCCAAGCAAATGCTTGAGGCCTTGGCAGACAAGGGACATTGGGCAGTACCTCGCAGTCTTGCCTACTGGCGCTGGCGTTTTCCCTTGGAGCGTGGGTATCGCTGGGTGCTGATGCGCGAAGGCGCAACAGGCCCGCTTGTGGCTGCGGCAGTGCTCAAGCGTATGTCCGACGATGGTTTGGCGTGTGAGCTACTTGATTGGCTTTGCGCTCCGATCATGAAGACTCAGGCCTTTGCTGCCCTGCTTTGGCAACTGCGGTCTGAAAAGCTGGGCTACCTGCGTTCATGGTGCAGCGAGGCTTCAGCTTCATATTTTGTGGACTGCCCTGCCGATCGGATCGAGAAGCTGGGCTTTCATATCGCGCTTAGTGTGTATCCCGAAGCGCATACTGCCGATTGCCTGGGCGGTGGCCTGTGGATGCTGTCTGGCGACACCGATTTTCGGTGAGTCCTTCCTTCGGTGGTTCCTGTCTTGGGTGATTCCTTCCTTCGGTGAGTCGATTGATAGCTTGCAAGCTTGAGGCAACAGACAGGGGCATGGTTTCATCGAAACCCGAGCGATCCATGTTCAGCTTTGTTTGTGCGGTCTCCGATCCTGCGATCGCATCGCAGCACTTGCTTGCCTCGCCCGACTTCAACGAGCAAGACCCGCATTTGCACCTGGTGCTGGGAGCACAACGTGCGGCCGAGGCCTTCAACGCGATCGCTGAGCAACACGCTGCAACGCCCTGGCTTATCTGGGTCCATGAAGATGTGTACCTGCCCGCGGGGTGGATTGCGGCGTTTGAAGCTGCGCTTCACGAGGCTCAGTTGCGCTGGCCCGCTTTAGCGGTCCTTGGCGTTTATGGCACCACGGCGGATCATCAACATGCTGGCGAGGTGCTCGATCGGGGCTTGCACTTAGAGGGTGCCATCGCTTTGCCATGCCTGGCTCTTGGCATCGACGAATTACTTGTTGCGGTGCGTTTGAGCAGTGGTTTGCGCATGGACGCAACGCTGGGCTGGGACTTTTATGCCAGCGATCTGGCCTTGCAAGCGGACGCGCAAGGTTTCCAAGCGGCGATTGTGCATGCGCCTTGCGAACACTGGTCCCGAACCCCGCGCAGCGGGATTTCGCAGGTGCTTGCTGAGCGCTTTCTCAAGGCAGGCCGCAGGTATTTGCACAAATGGGCGCATCGCCTTGAAACTTTGGGTGCGCTATCGACGCCATCGGTGCGCATGGCTTGTGAAGACGACCTCGTGCTGACGATAAAAATCGCGAGCCAACCAGCGCAAGACGCCACAAGGCTCGGTTCAGCGCAAAAGCCGACGGTAAGCGACGCCTTGCAAAACCACGAAGTGCGGCAGCCTGCGTTGGGTCGCTTGCGCGAAGGCAAGGCAACACTTGAAGCCTGCTGGCTTGAGAGCTCGGATTCACTTCAAGCGAGCGATGAAGAAAGTGCATCGGCGCTTTCTCGCTTTTATCGCGAAGGTGGTGTGCATCGCTTCTGGCACTTGAGCGGCCGAGCATCCGCTCATCAACGCAAGGCCATGATGCAAGCATTTTGTCGCGATTGGCTCTTGGTTTTGCCCTTTAAGCAATGCCTTATGACAGGATCCTTTGCTGAACTCGTGAAAGCGCTCAGCGCCGATCAGGCCGAGCTTGAACACCCCAAGCTCTACCGCGCAACAAGTGCACATGAAATCGCGCGCTACCCGCAATGTCCGCCTGTTGATTACGCCACGGGTGCAGGTTTTGAGCGTTTTGGCCAAGCTGTCAAAAGCCTTCGCGCAGACACCAATCGCGATGCGAGCAAGGCTTATGCAGGCAAGCCACCCTCTGAGCAGCCCGCCTACTGGTTGCTCAGACATGCTGGCTGGGATGCGGCCTTGTGGCAATCAGCAGCCTTGGCGATGGGCCTTATTGCGCCGTGCGAAGACCCAAAGGCGAGCGAGGTCTTGGTAGAGCCGTTGTTCTGGCCCTACAGTCATTGTTTTTATGACTATCGACTGGCCAAGCGCGAAGAAATGCTTGGCTATGTCCCTCAAGACTGCAGACGCCTTCTTGACTGGGGAGGTGGTGAGGGCGGTTTTGCCGCCCTTGCGCGTGATCAGCGCAAGGGCCTTGAGGCTTGGCTTGCTGAAGTGGATGAAGCCTCGATGCAGCAGGCCAAGGCAAAGGGGTTGAAGGTATTCGATAGCAGGGAGCCGATCCCGTTGCAATTGTTTGGCAGTTTTGATTTTGTAGCGATGCTCGATAGCCTCGAACATGTTGAAGCGCCAGGCAAACTTCTCAAGTTGATGCGCTGCCTTCTTAAGCCAGGCGGTCTTTTGTTGTTGTCGGTGCCGCATATTGGCTTTGCACCGGTTCTTGGCGACTTAGCCGCCGGTCGATTTGAGTATGAAGCCATCGGACCGCTTTGCACCACCCATCGACGCTTTTATTCTGCACTCGGTCTACAACGATTGCTTGATGACGAGCATTTTGAGGTCGTCACCTGGGTGGCCTGGCCACAGGGCAGCCGCGAATCTTCTGACATCGAAGCCTTTCATGTTGTTGCGCGCGCCTTTGGCTAAGTCGATCCTGCTGTGGCTAATGTTGTGTGCGCTTTTTAACAGCATCGCAACGCGGATGCCGCCGATGCAATCGCCCGATGAAACCCAACACATCGGGCGAGCCTGGATGATCGCGCATGGGCAGTGGCTCTTGAATGAAACCGATGGCAAGATGTCGGGTGGGCGCGTCGATCCGCAGCTTTATCGCTGGGCCTGGGGGATGCTGCGTGGCTGGGCAGGCCCCGAGGCACAACGCACATCGCTTGCCGAGCGCGATGAGATCTCCAAACTGCGCTGGTCTGCAGCGCCAAGCACCGGCGCTTTGAGCGCAGCAAAACCAGGACCTCAGACTCCCGAAGGATCCGCGCAAAGCCCAGCGGCGGCAGAACTTGTGTTTGCGCCGGTGGCGGGGACGGGCTACTACCTGCCTCTCATCTACCTGCCGCATGCGATCGGACTCAGGCTCGGTGAGGCGCTTGACTGGACAATCGAGGAAAGCTACAAACTTGCCCGCTTCGTCGTTCACATGCTTTGCGCGGCATTGCTGCTTGCGGCATGGCAGCAGATGGGCGCCTGGCGGCCACCAGCAATGGCGCTTGGTTTTCTTGCCTTGCCGATGAGCCTTTTTCAGTTTGCAGCACCCACAATCGACGGGTTGACGACCGGCTTGGCAGTGCTTGTGATCAGTATGGTCGCGCGAGCCATGGTTTGCGGATTGCCATTGAGCCGGGTGCAAATCGGGGCGCTGTGTGCGAGTCTATTGCTTCTCGGTACCACGCGGCTGCATCTTGTGCCCATGCTTGCTTTTTTACCGCTGCTTGCGATTCGTTTGCGACAAGCGTCCTTGGCCTGGTGGGCACTGGTACTTTTGCTGTGCTGTGGCGGGTGGACGATTTATGCAGCGATGAACACCTTGGATCTTCGCATCGAGCGCAGCCTGAGCGCTTTAAACATCGCGATGCACTACCTGAGTTCGCCTCTTGCCTTGCTCGGCGTTTTGGCGCGCACGCTTAGCTCTTCCGAGTTGCTCCAGTTTTACCTCACATCGTTTATCGGGGTGCTGGGCTGGCTCGATACGCCCCTTTTGCCCTGGCAATACGCGATACTTGGTGCCGGCCTGCTCCTTCTGCTGGTGCTACCCTTCTTCACGCAGAAGCGCCCTGCTTCGATGCCCTTTTTCGCGCCAACGCCCGCTGCAACGCCACAAGCCGATGCGCGACTGTGGCGATGGACCTGCGGCGTGGTCGCGATGCTTTCGATCGTGGTGATTTTTTGTGCTTTGCTTGCAACCTGGACCGTACATCCGGCGGTCGTGATCGAGGGTGTACAGGGACGCTACTTTCTTGTTCCAGCGATCTTGCTGGCTTGTGCGATGCTACCGCAGCCATTCGTGCAGATGGAAGACCCAAGAGCTGATGCAAAACATGCACCCAAAACGGTTGAGGCTAGCCGACGGCCTGGATTGATGCGCCGCGCATTACCACTTGCACTGTTGGGCTTTGGTCTTTGCAGCCTGTGGATTTTGCTCAGTACGCTTCAAAAACGTTATATCTTCTAAGCTCTAGAACCCATGCACGCTTCACAATGGAATCCGCTTGCCCATTGGCCCTTGCTGAAGACGCTTGTGGCGCGCGACCTGGCGCAGCGGTACCAGGGCACGCTGCTGGGGGCAAGTTGGTCTTTGCTTTATCCCTTCCTGATGCTTGGGATGTACGTCTTTGTCTTTCAAGGCGTGTTTTCGGCACGCTGGCCCTCGCCGTCTTTGCAAAGCACAAGCACCCTAGCGGTGCCAGAATCGCTGCAATTTGCCTTCAATCTCTACGCTGGTTTACTGGTCGTGTCTTGTTTCACCGAGGTGATTGGCCGCGCGCCCCGACTCATCAGCGACCAACCCCAACTTGTTCGGCGGGTGGTTTTCCCTTTGCCTTTACTTGCGGTTGTGTTGTCGATTTCAGCGTGGTTGCAAAGTGTCGTCCAATGGCTGATTCTTATGCTCGTCTTGCTTGTGTCCATGCTCGCGAGCGCAGCCATCTCAAACGCTGACCCGCAACCAATGCTGCGTTGGCTCCTGGTTTCAGTGCCACTGTCGCTGGTGTTGCTGGCGCTTGTGCTGCCCTATTTGTGTGCGGTGGCTTGGGTGCTTGCAGCAACCGGCACGTACCTGAGGGACTTGGCCCAGTTGAGCCCGGCGCTGAGCGCTGCACTCATGTTTCTTGGGCCTGTGTTTTACCCGCTTGCGAGTGTGCCCGAGTGGATTCAATGGGCTTTTTTTCTCAACCCGGCAAGCGCTGTGATTGAAAGCCTACGTGCGGTGCTTTTGCAGGCTCAGTGGCCACCCTGGCCGACACTGCTCGGTTATGCGCTTGGCAGTGTTGCCGCTGCAGGGTTCGGACACTGGCTTTTTGTGCGGGTGCAGTCAGGCTTTGCCGATGTGGTTTGAGCCAAGCCTGAGATCGAAGCGCCTTGTGGCTGGATTCAGCTTGGCAAATTCATGAGCGCGCTGATTCGTGCCTTGGACCTTTGCAAGTGGTATGCGCCGCAGCAAAGGGGCCTGCGCGGGCTTGCACAGGCGATTCGCCATGGCGGCAAAAAAATACATACGGCTCCGATTCCGCCACAAGCCTTTGTGGCTTTGCATCCGCTGAGCTTCACGCTTGGGCAAGGGCAGGTGCTAGGCGTTGTGGGGCGCAACGGCGCAGGCAAGTCGACCTTATTGCAACTTCTGAGCGGCACGCTGTCGCCAAGTGCCGGAAAGCTTGAGGTCGCAGGCCGGGTTGCGGCCTTGTTGGAGCTCGGTGCAGGCTTTAACCCTGAGTTTAGCGGGCTTGATAACGTTTATTTAAATGCATCGATCTTGGGTTTATCACGCGATGAGGTTCGCGAGCGCCTTGATGCGATCCTGGGGTTTGCCGATATCGGCGCATTCATTCATCAACCGGTGAAGACCTACTCCTCGGGCATGTTTGTGCGCCTTGCCTTTTCGGTCGCGGTGTGCGTGGATCCCGAGGTTTTGATCATCGATGAGGCGCTTTCGGTAGGCGACGGGCCCTTTGCACGCAAATCGTTTCAAAAAATCATGGATTTTCGCGATGCCGGACAGAGCATTCTTTTTTGTTCGCATTCGCTCTACCAAATTGAGGCCTTGTGCGACCAGGTGATCTGGCTTGATCAAGGCAAGCTCATGGCCTACGGGCCCTGTCCCGATGTGCTTGCAGCCTATAGCCAGTTTATTGATAGGGAATCAAATCCCGGGCGGGCGGCAAGCGCAATCAAGCCGGCAAGCCCCGAGCCATTGAAGGCACATGCCGAGGCAAGCTCGCTGCCCGCAAGCCCGGCTGAAGCGCTGACCAGCGCGCCCCAAGCGAATGCGCTGACCAGCGCGCACCACGCGAATGCCCTGCCCCTTGCCGCCAACCCCAGGCTTGAGTCTGTGCGGGTTTGGCATCAAGGCAAGAGCCTTGCGCTTGGCGATGAAGCTTCGCGCAGGCTGATTATGAACTTTGGAACGCCTTGTGAGCTTGCGCTTGAAATCCGTTGGCAAATGAGCCCGCTTGAGCCTGCCGCGCACAAGACGCAAGGCTTGCGTTTTGAATTGCCCACAGTGGCTGTGGCTCTGATTACAGGCACCGGCCAGTGCCTGGCTGCGGTGTCAACCTTTGAAAAACCCGAGGCCATTGCTCAAGACGGCCTGGGACGAGGTGTTGCGAAGCTTGTGCTTTCGGACTTGCCCTTATGCAAAGGGCAGTTTCGACTGGATGTGCTTTTGGTCTGCAGCCGAGGCCTGCAGCTTTATGATCAGGGGGTGGGCGTTTTACATCTCGATGCCCGCTCCCCTGCCCATGAACAAGGCATGATCGAGCTTGCCCACCGCTGGGAACCCATGACATCAGAAGCCAACCCTACGCTTGCTCTTTTTTATGAATCGATGCGCAGCTATTGCGAAGAGCTCAGCGCGTTCAGGGCTTGCGGGCCCACCGGGATGCTTAATTTCGGTTATTGGCCGCAAGGCACCGACACGCTTCATGCCGCGCAGCAAGCCTTCTTAGGCCTGCTGCTAGATGCCTTGCTGCAGCACGCGCCCGAGCAGCCGGGCTGGGATCAGGGTGAGGCCTTGGAGTTTGGCTGCGGGCTTGGCGGGATCAGCTTTGGGGTGCTCAAGCGGCTGCCCGGCGTTGGGATCACGGGGCTTGATTTGTCGGCAAGCCAATGGGCGCTTTCGCAAAGCAACGCCAAGGCCCTTGGCCTTGAATCGCGCTTTAAGGGCTTACTGGGCGATGCGATGCTGGTGCCGCTGCCCGATGCCTGCATGGAATTCAGCCTGTGTGTGGAGTCATCGTTTCACTACCCCGACAAGGCAGCTTTTTTGCGCGAAAACTGCCGCGTGCTCAAGCCTGGGGGTACTGCGCTGGTGGCCGATATGACTTGCCTCGACCCTGAGAAAATCCAGTTTCGCAAAGGCAACTACTTTGCCAGCGCAGCGGATTATCGGCGCTGGGCGCAGGAGGCAGGGTTTGCGGTCTGCGAGCAACGCGATTTGGGCAGCCAAATATTTCGTGCTTTGTTAAAGCATGTGCTGGCCTTCAACGCCCACCAAAAGGCCCAGGGCCTGGGCCGCGATCGGCGAGGACGCTACTGGGAAATGGTGCTTAGCAACTATGTGCGCATCCATGAAGCTGGCTTTATGGACTATCAGCTCTTTGTGTTTCAAAAGCCGCTCCATGCTCCTTTGCGCTGACCGGCTGCGCCCTTAAAGCATGGATCGCTACGGCCTTGCTGCCTGGCTCGATTACAGCGCGTTGAAGCTTGCCGCAAGGCTTCCTGCGCCTTTGGCCCTGGCTGCCTGCGGCTTGCGGGCACTTTTGCGCTTTAGCCTGAATCTGGAGTGGCGCAGCTACGCGCTGAAGCGTCGCTATGTGCGGCAGGCAACAGCGCAAGTCTATGCGCGCTTGCAGCCCAAGCCATCGAGCCTTCGGGCGCGGATTCAGCGCAGCCTGTGGGTGCTGGGGCGCTTTTGGGTGGAAAGCGTGGAGGAGTTTGATGTGATAAGGCTTGAGCGGCTGGGATTAGCCGCCAACCGATGCCAGATCAAGGGGCTTGAAGGCCTGCCCCGCGACCGGGGCGTGGTGCTGCTCACTGCGCATTGGGAGAGCCTTTATGCGCCGCTGTGCCACCTGGCCGCCAGCGGGCACAAAGTGTACTTAGCTGCCACAGTGCTTGTGGAGGACCCTCAGGTTCCCGCTGTGATCCGCGAGCACTTCGCCCGCAAGAAAATGGTCTTGGAACGCTTTTTTGGACAAGGACATGTGGTGTATGTGGAGCATGGCATGGCAAGCCTTGTGCGCGCGCTGCAAGGCGGGGCAGTGGTGGTGATTGCCTGCGACAGTCCAGCACCGGCAAAAAGCCGTGGACTTGCGGTGCGGTTTTTAGGCGCCCGCGTCTTGATGGCACAGGGACCTGCCTGGCTTGCGCAGGCAGCAGGCGCTGAGCTTGGATGGATGCGCGTTGAGCGCAGAGGGTTTGGGCGCTACGGTCTGGTGCTTAGCTGGCCTCAAGGCGGCCCAAGGGGCCGTGAAGCTGCGATCGCTGAGGCTGAGCTCTTGGCGGCAGCCTTTGAGCAAGCCTATGCAGCGCTTGATGCTGCGATTCGTGAAACGCCCTCGTGCTGGTGGGCAGCCGACCTTTTACTTCAAGCGCGCAGCGAGGCTGATTCGTGCGACTTGGAGCGTGGCGAACAAAAGAACCTGGATACGGTCAGCGCTAAGAAAGTGCCGATGGGCGCAAGTGCGACTACGCAGAGAACAGCCCGCATATTCAAGTATTGCTTAACTTTTCTCAATCGTAGCGTGAAATGCAAAAAATAGGTTCAGATCGATTGCCGGTACCCTTAGCGGCCACCATGTCTCGCTCGCATTCTTGAAGTAATAGCGCAGCAATGAAACAAGGTTGTTACACGAATTGACATGTTCTCTCGCCATGATGTAGTCATATGGAATCCCCAAAGCTTTTGCATTTCTTCGAGGACCCAGACTCCGACCTAACCTCCACGCCAATCCAGGATCGGTGGGAATGAGAATCGAAAGTAATCCCCCAGGCTTCAAAACCCTTCGCCATTCCTTCAGTGCGATTTGAGGCTGGTAAATATGCTCCAAGACATGTGTCGCAATAAGTCGATCGAAGCTTTTATCGGGATAATCCAACTTGGATCCCTCTTGTACCTTAAATGTCAACTTGGCCTTCGTAAGGGATGCATGTTTTTGTGAAGCAATCGATAGCGCCTTCGAATCTTGGTCAGTGAGCACATATTCCTCGAATCTGTGCCTTACAAAGCGCAAATGTTCGCCTGTTCCAGCACCAACTTCAATCACCATGCCATAGTCATGACTGCTCAATATCGGTCTCTCCAGCAATTTATGACTCGATTGCATCGCTAAGCGCTGAAATAGACTCGAATAATTTGATTTGTCATAAACTTCTGAAAACCTTTCTCTGTATTTGATCCATTCCTCATCCTCATCCACTGCACGATCCTTCTTTTTATGCGGAACGTAACTTGCGGACCCTCGCACCAACAAACAAGACGCTGTGAGGTGCAAGCGCTTCGGCGGACGACCCCGCAGGGCTTAGCGCAGGCGCAACAAGGCTTGGGTGTGCGAGCCAAAGGCAAGCCTCTTCATCGGCATGCGCCTTGGCAAGCACTTGCCATTGCGAGAAGGCAAAAGCTGCCTCGTCGGTGATGGGGGGAGACGTGCAGGGAGCGCCAGACTGCTCCCTATGGCCATGGCTTGACGCCTGCTCCGACAGGTCGTGACCGAGGGTGGCTTTCGGTGGTTGAGCTGAGGGGTGGGCGAGGCTCAGTTGCATGGGCCGAGCGTATCAGGCGTTGGGGCCTGAAATCGATGGTG
>DENJ01000080.1:12967-13610 GCA_002359635.1 Burkholderiales bacterium UBA2647 | reverse complement strand
AGGATTTTGGGGCTGCGGACAGATACCGACGCGCAGCTGATTTTTCTTGATGCCCCTGGCTGGCAACGCAAACAGCGTTCGCCGATGAATCGCATGCTCAACCGGACTGCCGAACAGGTGATCGAAGAGGCAGACTTGTTGCTCTGGGTGATCGACGCCGCACAAGGTCTCGTTGATGAGGACCAGCAGGTATTTTCGCGGATAGCGTCTCACGAGAATAAAATTGCAGTGCTCAATAAAATAGATCGTATTAAAGTCCAGACCAAGCTTTACACACTGGCGCAAGATTTGTCCCAAACCTCACGATTTAAGGCGATCGTCCCCNNACGCAAATCGAGGTCTTGCTTCAGGCCTGTAAAGCACATTTACCCGAGGATGCGGCGCGCTTTGATGCCGACGCCTTGACAGACCGATCCGAACGCTTCCTCGCTGCGGAGATCATCCGCGAGAAGCTTTTCCGCTTGCTTGGCGACGAGCTACCCTACCAAAGCACCGTGCTCATTGAACAATTTGGCGAAGAAGCCTCGTTTCGCCGTATCGAGGCTTCGATTGTCGTGCAGCGAGAAGCCCAGCGAGCAATCGTTTTAGGACATGGCGGACAAGGCATCAAACGTATCGGTACCGACGCAAGGCGCGATATGGA
>DENJ01000080.1:0-12958 GCA_002359635.1 Burkholderiales bacterium UBA2647 | reverse complement strand
CTGCATGTGAAAGTGCGCGATGACTGGGCCTCAAACGAGCAAGGGCTTGCTGCCTATGGCTATGGGCAGTAGGCATGGCCGGCACGGCTCATCATCAACGCCGCCAACGCATCAGCGATGAACCGGGATTCTTATTGCATCGGGTGGCCTGGCGGGAAACATCGCTTATTCTCGATGTTTTTACGCGGCATCACGGACGAATTGCGCTGATTGCAAAGGGCGCGAGACGACCGCGTTCAGAGCTAAGACCTGTATTGCTCGCCTTTCAACCCCTGCGTCTAGCCTGGGTGGGCAAGGGGGAATTGCAGACGCTGACCGCTGCCGAATGGGTCGGAGGTATTGAAGCACCGCAGGCGCAAGCCCTGATTTGTGCTTTTTATTTGAACGAACTCCTGATCAGGCTGTTGCCGCGCGATGATGCTCATCCGCAACTTTATGACGCTTATTTGCAGACGCTGATCGAGCTGACCGAGCTTAACGCAAGCGAGCATGAAGACTGCCTTCGGCGTTTTGAATGGACCTTATTGCGTGAGTCTGGCTACGCTCCGGATCTGCAAGTCGATTGCGACGGCGAGGCTATCGAGCCGCATGCCCAATACCGCTGGCTGCCAGAAGCAGGGTTTAAAAGGCTTACAACAGGCCTCCCGGGCGATGCCCGCATGGCCCTAGTTCATGCACGCACAGCCCCGGGCGATGCCCGCATGGCCCCGGACAAAGCGGCCATGAGCCATGATGTGCGAGAGACGGTAGCTGCATATTCAGCAAATCCAGCTGATGATGCCGAGTACAGCGGCAGCCTTGTGGAGGGCGATACCTTGCGTTCGCTTGCACAAGGCGTTCCCGGGCAGGGCGTCCATCGTCAACAGGCCAAACGCTTAACCAGGCTTATTCTTGGACATTGCTTGGAAGGGCGAGCGCTATACACCCGTAAAATGCTGTTTGAACTGCAATCGATGACGAGATCGCTGCCCCCTGGCGAGCCATAGCCACCCGGGATCAGCAAGCACAAAGGCGAAACACAAATCATGGTTGAACTCGGCGTAAACATTGATCATGTGGCCACGGTCCGGCAGGCGCGGGGCACTTACGAACCTGATCCTGTCTGGGCAGCCGTCGAAGCCCATTTGGGCGGTGCTGATGGGATCACCGTTCATTTGCGCGAGGATCGCCGACATATCCAGGACCATGATGTGCGCAGGCTTGTTGAGCTGACCCATATCAAGCTGAATCTGGAGATGGCGGCCACGGATGACATGGTGGCGATCGCATGCAAGATCAAACCGCAAATGGCCATGCTGGTTCCAGAGGGGCGTCACGAAATCACCACTGAAGGTGGTCTTGACCTGCTCGCGCAGGAAAAGCGCCTGCGCGATGTGATCGCAAGGCTGGCTGATGCAGGGATTATGAGCAGTGTTTTTATCGATGCTGAACTGGCACAGGTTGAGGCGGCCGCGAGAATCGGGGCAAAAGTTTGTGAGATCCATACCGGGCCCTATGCGGCCGCATTTTTCGACGGCGGGCGTGATGCTCAGAGTCCAGCGGTTTCTGAAGCCTTGCAAAGCATTGCAGCAGCGGGGGATCTCATCCGAAGCCTTGGCATGCGCTTTAACGCCGGCCATGCACTGAATTATGTCAATGTTCAACCCATAGCGGCACTACCCGGTGTCCGGGAATTGCATATCGGGCATGCGATTGTTTCGCGCGCCATTTTCGTGGGCATGCGAGATGCCGTGCGGGAGATGAAGCGTTTGATCCGTGAGCGGGTATGCCAACCTACGGCATAGGCATCGATCGTGTCTTGATCCATCGGATTGATGCCGCCTTTGCGCGTTGGGGTGAGCGGTTTGCGAGGCGGGTACTCGGGCCGCAGGAACGCAATGTGTTCAACAAACGATTACAACGGCAGCACAAACAGGGCATTCACTATCTTGCAAAACGTTTTGCTGCAAAAGAGGCTTTCTCAAAAGCCATGGGACTGGGTCTGCGGTCTCCCATGCTGATGCCAAGACTTGAAGTCCTCAACGACCACGCTGGCAAGCCTTATGTCCATGCTCACGGGGATCTCGCGCTTTGGCTTGAGGCGCGTCAGCTCAATGCGCATGTGTCGATCAGCGATGAGCACGACGCTGCAATCGCCTTTGTCATCTTAGAAAGCCATGAGAAAAGCCAATGACTCGTGAAGCGATAGCAAGACCACGTGGCCCCGTCATGGTGGATGTGCAGTCAACAAAACTTGCCGCCCATGAGCGAGAGCGCTTGCAACATCCGCTTGTGGGCGCCGTGATTCTTTTTTCAAGAAATTTTAAGCACCGCAGGCAGTTAAAGCGGCTTTGTGATGAGATTCACGAGCTTCGTGTTCCGCCACTGCTGATTGCCGTAGACCACGAAGGTGGCCGTGTTCAGCGCTTTCGTGAGGGCTTTACCGCCATTCCTCCCATGCGCGTTTTTGGCGAAATTTGGGATCAAGACCCCTTAAAAGCCTGTCGCGACGCTGCTGCAGCGGGCGAGTGTATGGCCAGCGAATTGATGGCTTGTGGCATTGATTTAAGCTTTACACCGGTTCTTGATTTAGATCATGGCCGGTCTGAGGTGATTGGTCAGCGAGCCTTTCACCATGATCCAGTGGTGGTGACCATGCTTGCCCGTGCCCTCATCGGTGGTCTTCATGCTCAGGGCATGTCACACTGCGCCAAACATTTTCCAGGACACGGTTGGGCAAGCGCTGACTCCCATCTTGCACTCCCGGTCGACGAGCGATCGTTGGCGCAAATCCTTAGCGTTGATGCGTTGGCTTACCAGGGGCTCGGTGCACTGCTGCGGTCGGTCATGCCTGCCCATATCGTCTATCCCTCGGTTGATGACAAGCCGGCTGGCTTTTCAAAGCGTTGGATCAGCGAGATTTTGCGCAAGCAATTGGGGTTTGAGGGCTTTGTATTCAGCGATGACTTAACCATGGAAGCCGCAAGCGTTGCGGGTTCGATTACGAATCGGGCAAAAGCAGCGCTTGCTGCCGGCTGCGATATGGTCCTGGTATGCAACCGCCCCGATTTAGCCGACGAACTTCTGAGTCACTTGACATGGAAAAGCAGCAAGACTTACCAGCGCCGCCTGCAAGCTTTGATGCCGCGGCGCTAATCGCCAGCTTGCCGCAGCGTCCGGGGGTTTACCGGATGTTTGATCGGGAAGCCAACCTACTCTATGTTGGCAAGGCGGGCAATCTGAAGCGCCGGGTGTCTTCCTATTTTCAGCAGCGCCAACTGAGCCCTCGCATTGCGCATATGGTGCGTCAAGTCAATGCGGTTGAGTTCAGCATCACCGCCTCCGAAACAGAAGCCTTGTTGCTTGAAAATAACCTGATCAAACAACTCAAACCGCGCTACAACATTTTGTTTCGCGACGATAAGAGCTACCCCTACCTTCGTGTCAGCGAGGATCGCTTTGCCCGCATTGCCTATTACCGCGGATCAACCCAGGCAAAAGGACAGTTTTTCGGGCCCTTTCCAAGCGCCTGGGCGGTTAAGGAAAGTCTGCAAGTGCTTCAAAAAGTTTTTCACCTACGAACCTGTGATGACTCGGTTTTTGCGAATCGAACGCGCCCCTGTCTGGAGCATCAGATCGGGCGCTGTAGTGCACCATGTGTTGGCCTTATCGACGAGACCGAATATTGCGCTGATGTTCAGCGGGCCTTGCGCTTTTTGCGCGGTGATAGCAAGCAGGTGCTCGAAGAACTTGAAGCCCTGATGTTTCAACACAGTGAAGCGATGGTCTTTGAAAAAGCTGCGGTTTACCGCAACCGCATGGCTGCACTTTCAAAAGTGTTACAACAACAATCGATGGAATCCGAGGGGGAACATGATGTTGATGTGATCGCAGTTGCCCATCAAGGCGGGCGAGCCTGTGTGGTGCTGGCAAGTATCCGTGGGGGCAGGCATCTTGGCGATCGAAGCTTTCAATTGAGTTTGCCGGGGCAAGGCGATATTGACCCCTGGGCCGATGAAGCACAGCACGAACTTTTAGAGCGCTTCGTATTGGGCTATTACGAATCTGTACCGCTTCCCGCCGTGATGCTTGCGAGTTTTTCACCCAGCGACAGTCTCAGGGCCTGGTGTGAGCTACAGGCCGGATTCAGCGTGCAGTGGCTTAAGAGTCCGCAAGGCATACGCAGGCAATGGTTGCAACAGGCTCAAACCAATGCCGAAATTGGCTTAAAGCAGTACTTGTTTCAACGATCCAGTGCACAAGAGCGCACGGAAGCCCTGATTGCAACGCTTGCTGCCCACAACACCCTGACCTCTGAGGATTTCCGGATCGAGTGCTTTGATATCAGCCATAGCGCGGGCGAGGCCACTCAGGCAAGCTGCGTGGTCTATAAGCAGCATGCCATGCAATCAAAACTTTATCGCCGATATCATATTGAAAACATCACCGCAGGCGATGACTATGCCGCGATGGCTCAGGCGCTTGAGCGCCGCTATGCGTCGAATCCACAAGCCCTGCCAGACCTCGTGCTTGTCGATGGTGGTAAAGGTCAGGTCTCGGTTGCGGCTCGCCTCTTTGCCCGGGAGGGGTTTCCACTCGATCGCATCGTTGGCGTCGCCAAGGGCGAGGGACGCAAGGTTGGGCTTGAAACACTGATGTTTGCCGACGGCCGGGAAGCGCTAGAACTCGCATCAGACTCGCCGGTCTTGATGTTGATCGCACAGATTCGCGATGAAGCGCATCGTGTGGCTGTGTCGGGTATGAGGGCCAAACGCGATAAGGCCAGGCAGCATTCAAGGCTTGATGATATTGAAGGCATAGGACCCAGGCGCAAGCAACGCTTGCTTAGCCGCTTTGGCGGACTGCGTGGTGTGATGGCCGCGAGCGTCGATGAACTCGCCCAAGTCGAAGGGGTATCGAAGCGACTCGCTGAATCCCTCTATCAACAATTGCACACATGATCGCAAGACTTCCAAATTGGTTGACCTGGGCGAGGGTTGTTGCTATTCCTTTGTTGGTTGTGCTTTACGTGCTGCCGATACGTGCTGAAATGCGTGATGGCCTGGCAACCGTACTTTTTGTGTTGGCTGCGGCCACCGATTGGCTTGACGGCTGGCTTGCCCGAAAACTCTCGGTCACCACGGCCTTTGGCGCCTTTTTAGATCCGGTTGCCGACAAGTTGATTGTCGCTGCAGCACTGGTCATGTTGCTCACCCTAGGACGGGTCGAAGCCTGGGTAGCTTTTGTGATTATCGGCCGTGAGATTACGATTTCAGCGCTGCGTGAATGGATGGCCGAGCTAGGGCAGCGAAAAAGCGTGGCGGTGCATTGGGTCGGCAAATTGAAAACCGTCGCTCAACTCGTTTCGATTCCGATGCTGCTTTGGGGACGACCCTGGCTGGGTCTTGATTTGTTGCATCTGGGACAGTGGCTCGTCTTGATTGCAGCGCTGCTGACGATCTGGTCTATGTTCTATTATTTAAACCAAGCTTGGCCCTACCTTCGGGGTGCGATGGACCCCGGAAAAGATGGCTGAACCCTCGACCAAAAACGCTGCGTCAGATCCTGATGCATGGTCGTGAACCCTCGGTTCTTTTGACAAAATCTTCGCTTCACGCCATACTTCACAGTCTGGTCATCACGCGGGAATAGCTCAGTTGGTAGAGCGCAACCTTGCCAAGGTTGAGGTCGCGAGTTCGAGACTCGTTTCCCGCTCCAATGTTTTTCATCAACAACAAAAGCCAAGTTCGGCTTTTCGCGCCGGGCGCCTTCTTGAGTCGTTGCGGGTTGCACTGGTGAAGCGCTTACATCCCTGGCGGGGTGGCAGAGTGGTTATGCAGCGGCCTGCAAAGCCGTGGACGCCGGTTCGATTCCGACCCCCGCCTCCAAACCTACTGATCGCATCAGGGATTCCTACACGCGGTCGGGCAGGGTGCTTCGCCCACTGGCTCAGAGCCTTTGATTGATGTGGCGATATCAAACAGGCTGTAGACGATACAGACCGAGAGCGCGAGTACTGCGAATCGAAGAAACAATTGCCGCATGGATTTGCCATAAAATGAGCGTCGTCGAGATCATAACTTAGATCGGCCCCGGTCTGTGCAACCGCAAGGCATGTGTGCATGGCAAGGGTGATCTGCGTATACTCGGCAACATGTCAAAGAGCGCCCATGGCGAAATAGGTAGACGCAAGGGACTTAAAATCCCTCGATCATTGCGATCATGCCGGTTCGATTCCGGCTGGGCGCACCAACCGCTCAATGGCAGGCCAGGCCTGTTCGAGCATATGAGGCTGAGCAACCTCGTTGGGGTGGATGCGATCGGCTTGAAAATAGCTTAAGTCAAATTCTTTGCCCTGCATCAAAAAGGGAATCAGTGGGATTTGCTGCTCTTTTGCAATGGCTGGAAAGAGGCGTTCAAATGATTGTCCGTAACTCCCGTAATTTGGTGGCATACGCATACCAATCAACAAGACCTTCGCGGCTTTGGCCTTTGATTGCTTGACCATCGCAAGCAACTGCGTGCGGGTTGTTTCGAGCGGAAGACCTCTCAGTGCGTCGTTGCCGCCGAGGGCAATCAACAACCATCGAGGGCGATGCTTCTCAAGCAGTGCGGGAAGGCGACTTAAGCCACCGGCTGTCGTCTCTCCGCTCAGGCTTGCGTTAATCACCTTAATCGCAGCATAGCGCTCTGAGTTTTGGAATTTAGCCTCAAGCAGTGACACCCAGCCTTGGCCGCGCTTGAGCCCATACTCCGCCGCCCAGCTGTCGCCGAGCACCAAAAGGGTTCCCATTGGGGCGGTTTTTTCACTTGCGGCTACACTTCCGGCGCGTATCGGCTGCACGATCAGGCAACCGAATGCGCTAACGGCCATTGAAGTAGACCGCCTGATCCAATGCCTTCTACCCTGTTTTCCTGGACTTTTCATGCACGCCATTATCGCAAAGGACTTAACCCGTGTTGTTCGTGATGCTGATCGCAGCTTGGCAATTGTCGACGGTCTGTGTTTCACAGTGCCGAAGGCTTGCAGCTTTTGCGTGACCGGACCGTCAGGTTCTGGTAAATCAAGCCTGTTGAGCCTGCTGGCGGGACTGGATCTTCCAAGTGCGGGTTCCTTGGAAATTCTTGGAAAAAATATAGCAACACTCAGCGAGGAACAACGCACGCGATTTCGTGGCCAGCACTTAGGTTTCGTTTTTCAGAACCATCAGTTGCTTCACCAGCTTACGGCGCTGGAAAATATTATGCTGCCCCTGGAGATTCAGGGGCTTGCTAACGCCCGCGCGCAGGCGATAGCACTGCTAGACGAAGTCGGGCTTAGCGATCGTGCGCATCATTATCCAAGCACTTTATCGGGCGGCGAACAGCAAAGGGTTGGTTTGGCCCGAGCCTTTGCAATCAGACCGCAATTGCTACTCGCAGATGAACCAACGGGCAGTCTTGACGCACAGACAGGTCAGCGGATCGCGAATCTGATGTTTGACTTAAACCGTAGCCACGGCACAACGCTGGTCTTAGTCACCCATGATGAAGGGCTTGCCGCGCGTTGTGATGAAGGCATTCGATTAAGCGCGGGTCGCGCTACACCGCGTTGAGGCATCAAACCATCTGGCCAAAGCGCTTCGATATCAAATCAGCGAGGTCATCGAAAGGCATCGCCGCGCTGCGGCCCATGCTCTCAGTCCAGCATGCAGCCGCGTCGGCATGTAAAAAAGCAGCCGCCATGGCCAAGACCTGAGCATCAATGTTTGAGTGCCTCGCGAGCAAAGCGGCAAGCATGCCGCAAAGCATGTCGCCTGATCCTGCCTGAGCAAGCGCCGGTGCCGATCGATTAACAATGGCACTTTGAACACCCGGCGACTTCACTAAACTGCCTGCGCCTTTGAGGATCACCGTACAAGCTGTCAGATCGACCAATCGACTCACCGCCATAAAACGATCGCTTTCAAGCTCATCGCGGGAAATCCCCAAGAGCCGCGCTGCCTCAAGTGGGTGGGGCGTCAGCACAACCCGTCGCATAGGCCGTGGCCTCGTCTTTGTATCCAAACAGTCGGATAAGTGTCCGGTAAGGGATGGGGTTTGGTTTTGAAGCAGCATGCTTTCGCGCAAGGCCTGAAGCAGATGATGATCTGCGGCTAACAAATTCAGCGCATCGGCATCAAGGACCAAATCCAGCATCGATGCGATGGCGGTTTGCAAATAATCAGCTGCAATATCGCCAACACCAAGCCCGCAGCCGATGGCCGCGACGCGTTTGGCCCTGGTCGTCATTGTTGACGCAAGCAGGCCGCGATCGCCCTGCATGATTTGGGCTGGAAAGCCGTCGAGCCTTGCCCTCGGGTTCAGCGTTAAAACGAAACACTTACCCGTTCCGATCGCGAGACAGCCTTGGGCCGCCAACCGAAGCGCACCGTCCATGCCGTGTGCACCGCCGACGAGCAGCACATCACCCATCAAGCCCTTATGCGCATCGGCCTCACGATATGCCAACCGATAGTTTGAAAAATAAGAAAGGTCGTTGATCAGGCGATGTGGTGGGACTTGCGGCTGGGCACCTGAGGGATCGTGATCCTGATGATCGCCAAGCTGTGTGGTCTGGCCACGGTGCTCGTGAGCGGACGGACTGATGAGCGGGGCAAAGTAATGCGACGCCCAGTGTGCTCTTGCCTGTCCTGTGAACAAACCACGCAGCGGCCTTAGCAGCGATAAGCATGCATCCGCCTCGATGGCGATTGGCCAGGCACGTCCGAGATCAGGGTGTAAGCCCGTTGGCAGATCGATACTCAGGCAATATCGATGTATTTTTTGTAAACGCCAACGATTAACGCGATCGACTGCTGCGGCGAGATTTTCCGACAAGGCACGCCGCTGCCCTAAACCCAGCCAGCCATCAATCACCAGACCCTGCTCAGGCAGGCAGTGATCTAATGTTGCGAGTGTTTCCGGCTCAAGTCCTTCAAGCGCTTGGCAATCCCAGCCCCATTGGCTGAGCGTTTGCATGGCGAGCAAGGCATCTTTGCCATTGTTACCAGGCCCAGCAAGGACCAAGATGCTGCTGCCTTGTGGGCATGTTTGCATGCATTGACCTGCAAGCCGCGCAATCGCCAAAGCCGCATGTTGCATGAGGGCACCATCGCCTGTAAGCGCTAATTGCAAGGCCTCGAAAGCACGGGCCGAAGCTTGTGGGTAGACAAAATGCGCTTCGCTGAACCGACTCGTTAGCATCAACCAAATCCGCTCATCGCGTGTTAAACCTGCGGCCAAGCCAGCGGCTTGGGCAAAAACGCCTTGCATCAAGATCATAAGCTCGGGAGGCTGGCCTGACCACCATCGCCTCATGCCGGATCCGCTGCTCAAGCTCAGGGCTAAGGCCCAACATCTGATCAGCAAGTAAATACGCACTGCCTGCCGCCATGGCCCAGCCTGTGCTGCCATGACCGCTGTTAATCCAAAGCCCGCCGCGCTTCCCGGCGCCGAGCAATCGGCCGATTAGGGGAAGACCGTCTGGAAGCATGGGACGGGAGCCCATCCAAAACCGGGGTGAGGGCGGTGCATCCGCGGTTTTCGGATCGCGATGAAGCGGCTCAAGACCCTCGAACCACTGCGTGGCAATACGCCAGAGCGTGTCGGCGGCCTCACGCTGGCGGTCGATACCAATGCCCTCATGTGCTGACGGCGGACCAAGCAATGCCATGCCGGCAGCACGCAGGCTGCTTGGGCCTCCGTGATGCAAGGGTGTAAGGGCAATCTTATAGCGGTCATCCATAAGTGCTGTGCCCAGTGCACGGACGCGATGCTTTGCTGATGGCGACATGGCATCTTGGTCCCAGGTCAGCGAAAAACCTCGAATCGGGTAGATCGGTAGCCTAAGCTCAAGACACTCAAGTAACTCCTTGCTCCAGGGACCAGCTGCAAGCACGAGATGCTTTGCCGAGATGCTGCGACCGTCGGCGAGTACACACTGGCTGACACCCTCAGGCTTAACTCGGATCGCGCTGACATCAACAGCGCCCATCCATTGGGCGCCACCTGTAATTAACCGCTCGCACAGGTGCTCAACAAAACCTGCACAGTCGCCTGCCTCATCGCCTTGGACACGCAGTGCTGCCTCGATCTGCAGGTCTGCATCGGCGAGCGCGGGTTCGAGCTCAAAAAGCGCCTCACGCTTGAGTATCGTGTGCTCAAGACCAGAAAGCTTCAATTGATGTCTAAGTCCTTCAGAACGATCAAAATCGTGTTTCGTTCTAAAAATAACATGATAATGAGCCACAGAACGATAGGCAAGGCCAAGCCCGTCTGCGATCGCATGCAGACAGCCTTGGCTGAAATGCGCAAGTGCGAACATTGCCGCCCGGTTTTGCTGATACTTGAGGGATGTTCCCTGCGCAAGCCATTGCGCCAACCAACGCCATTGCGAGGGACTTTTACTTGGCATCCAGGAAAAAGCACGATCGGCTTCAAACAAGTTCAAGAAGGCCTTGCGCGCGGCGCCTGGCGAGGCAAAAGGGGCAACATAACCGGGTGCAATCACACCGGCATTTGCAGCCGATGTCTGCCGGGCAGGCCCTTCGTCGCGATCAATCAAACAAACGCTTAAACCGCGCGCCTGTAATGCCCAGGCCGTAAAGACGCCGATGACACCTGCACCAACGACAATCGCATCGTAGTCAGGACTCATGCGTGATTGGCAGCAGGGCTTAAAGTTTCATCTGGGCCGGCAGCCAGGTTGCCAGTCCCGGTACGAAATACAAGATGAGCAGGGCAAGCATCATCAGTGCGAAAAAAGGCATCGACACCCGGGCAACATAGGTTAACTGTCTGCCGGTCATGCCCTGAAGCACAAATAAATTGAACCCTACAGGTGGGGTGATCTGAGCCATTTCGACCACAAAGACAATGAATATCCCAAACCAGATCGGGTCGATCCCTGCAGCCTGAACGGTCGGCATGATGACGCCCATGGTCAGTACCACCATCGAAATACCGTCAAGAAAACATCCAAGGAGCACATAAAACAGCATCAAAACCACAATCAGCTCAAAGCGGCTTAGTCCCAAACCGCCAATCCATGACGCCAAATGACGAGGCAAGCCGATATAACCCATCGATAGGGTGAGAAAGGCAGCGCCCGCTAGAATCAGCGCAATCATGCAATAAAGCCTGGTGGCACCAAGCAATGATTCCTTAAAGCTCTTCACGTTTAGGGAACCTTGGGATAACGACAGAACAAACGCACCAACAACACCGAGGCCTGCAGCCTCGGTCGCTGTCGCAACCCCCGCATAAATCGAACCCAACACCGCGGTAATCAGGAGTAGTACAGGCATGAGACTACTTGAGGCTTTGAGTTTGTCGAGGAGGCTTGGCGCACTGTCGGCCTTGGGGACCTGATCGGGATGCCGCCAAGCCCAATAAACAATGTAACCAGAAAAAAGTGCTGACAATAAAACACCTGGCAAAACACCTGCGATGAAAAGCTTGGAAATGGATACTTCCGCAGCAACGCCGTAAACAATCATAATGATCGAAGGCGGGATAAGCAGTCCCAAGGTTCCCGAGCCGGCTAGCGTGCCAATCACCATGGGCTCGGGATACCCGCGCCGCATGAGTTCGGGCAGGGTCATTTTGCCGATCGTGGCGCAGGTCGCCGCACTCGAACCCGAGACCGCGGCAAAAATCGCGCAGCCAACCACATTGGTGTGAAGCAAGCGTCCGGGCAGCCCCTGCAACCAGGGTGCAAGGCCTTTAAACATATCCTCCGATAAACGCGTGCGAAATAGGATCTCGCCCATCCAAATAAAAAGCGGGAGTGCTGTTAAGGTCCAACTTGAAGAAGAGCCCCAAATTGTTACAGCCATCGCATCGCCTGCAGGCCTTGATACAAACCATTGCATCCCAATCCAGGCCACGCCGGAAAGCGTGAGTCCGATCCATACGCCCGATCCAAGAATCAAAAACAAAGCAAGGATCAGTAGACCCGAAATCACAAGATCATTCATGACGCGATAAGCCCTCGCTGGCGCGCTTATTTCCGGTGATGATGTCGATCAAGTCATCGACTAACGCAATGAAAAAAACAACTGTTCCAATCGCCATACTGAGCTGTGGAATCCATAAGGGGGTTGCATCATTGGAGGTTGATATGTCGTTATAGCGCAGTGATTGCATCACCAATCGAATCGAAAAGACCGCAAACAAAGCACCCAGCATCACGCCGACAGCGCCTGCCCAGATCTCCATGCGCTTGCGCCAGGGCGCAGGCAGCATGGAAAGCACCAGACTTACCCGGATATGCTCTCCTCGCCGTAAGGTGTGCGCCAGGGCCAGAAAAGCTGACGCAGCCATGAAATAGCCCGCATAGGCGTCAGTGCCTGGAATCATGAAGTGAAACTGCCTGCCCAGAATCGAGGACAACACAGCCGCAAGCAAAAGCACCATGAACAGTGCCGCAAGGGCCGCGGCACCGTCATACAGCGCGTTAAGCGTTTTACGGCTTGCGGAAGGCATCAATCAGACTCTGTCCTTCGGGTCCGGCCTTTGCCAGCCATTCCTTGAGCAAGGTATCGCCAACTTTTTGCATGTCGGACTTCAACGCAGCCGGTGGTTGATGAATCGTCATGCCATTGGTTTTCAAGGTGTTTAGGGAATCGGCCATCACGGTTTTTGACGCTTCCCATCCCTTGGCTTCCATTTTTGCGGACGCCTGACGGATAGCTTCCTTGCTTGCAGCATCGAGTTCATCAAAGGCCTTGCGATTCACGATGACAGCGTTTTTGGGGATCCAGGCCTGGGTGTCATAAAAATGCTTGATATGTTCATAGGTTTTGGTGTCGACCCCCGTAGCACCCGATGACATGTAGGATTCGACAACACCTGTTGCCATGGCCTGGGAGAGCTCGGCAGCTTGAATGGTGACTGGCTGAGCCCCGACCAGCTCAGCAATTCTTGCCGTCGCCGGGCTGTAGGCGCGCCACTTCAC
>DENJ01000040.1:873-7546 GCA_002359635.1 Burkholderiales bacterium UBA2647 | reverse complement strand
ATGGCATTTTCTAAGTCCACCGAACTGATCCACTCACCGCCCGATTTGATCAAATCTTTGGTGCGATCGCTAATTCGTAGGTAGCCTTCGCTATTCATGCTTGCGACATCACCGGTACGCAGCCAACCGTCATCGGTGAATTTCTCGGGGTCTTGATCAACCAAGTGATACGAGCCTGTAATCGTTGGACCTCGCACTTGAATCTCGCCCACTGTCTTGCCATCCCAAGGTGCATCGTTGCCATCGTCTGTGCGCAGGCGCAATTGCACCAAAGGTACGGTAACCCCCGCCATGGCATGGAGCGCGAAACGTTCATGGTGGCCAAGATCTTGCAAATTCGACTTGATCGCCGAAATCGTGCAAACCGGGGAGGTTTCGGTCATGCCCCAGCCCTGTGTGATTGCCACGCCGTGGGCTGCAAAGGCCCGAATCATCGACTCAGGAACCGCAGCACCACCCACAAGCGAGCGCATCGCTTTGGGCATCGTCCATCGGCCCGGATTTGCGTCAAAGAGCTGGATCAAAGACATCCATATCGTGGGCACACCAAGCGACACCGTTGGCGGCTCGACTTGCATCAGATCGAGTAAATCGGCAGGGCCAAGGTGTGGCCCAGGAAACACAAGGCTTGCGCCTACCATCACTGCTGCATAAGGAATGCCCCATGAGTTGGCGTGAAACATGGGGGTAACCGGCATGACAACATCGCGCCCTGATAAGCCGATGTAGTCAGGCAGGCTCGAGATCAGCGAATGCAAGACGGTCGAGCGATGTGAGTAGACCACGCCTTTGGGCCGACCGGTTGTGCCTGAGGTGTAGCACATCGCAATCGGATCATCTTCATCGTGGGCAACAGGTATAAAGCTTTCCCGAGCCTTCACGCTGATGCTACTGATGAGGCTTTCATAATCGATCATTTCGGGTTCAAGCGGGGTCTTTTGGCCACCAAAACCAAAAACGATCACTTTTTCAAAACGATGTAAATGTGCAAACTGCTTATAAAGTGGCAACAGTACATCATCAACAATCAAAAAACGGTCTTGGGCGTGCGCCGCAATCCAACCAATTTCATCGGGCGCAAGCCGCAAATTCAAGGTGTGCATCACGCCACCGCTCGCTGGGATGCCGAAGTAGGCTTCAAGGTGTACATGGTGATTCCAACAAAGCGTGGCCACCCGATCAGACTTTTTTAATCCCAAGTCGAGCAAGGCCTGAGCCAGTGCATAACTGCGCTGGGCAAACACCGCATAGCTGTGCTCAACCAGTGTCTTGTCAGGCAGACGCGACACAATGCGCTGCGTGGGGTAGAGGGCTTTTGCGCGTTCTAAAAATTCATTCAGGCTCAAGGCCTGTTGCATCATGGTGGCTTTCATCGTCTTGTCTCTCTCCTTGCCTATAAACATTATCATCTCGCGATTGCATTTTCCCAGGGGGTTTTTCCATGAGCACAGCAAGCAGCAGCGCACTGTCCGATGCATCAAGCCAGGCGCTGATGATCGGTATTCAATCGATTGGCATTATTGGCGCAGGCACGATGGGACAAGGCATTGCCCAGATCTGTGCGCAGGCGGGCTTTGAGGTGGTCTTGCAAGATATCGCAGCGCCCGCGCTTGAAAAAGCCCAGCATGGCATCGCCCAGCAGCTGGATCGTCAGGTCAAGAAGCAAGCACTTGATGAGACAGCAAAGGCGCAGATACTTGGCCGGATAAGCACAGCAACCGAGCTTTCAGCGCTCGCCAAGGCCGATGTGATTATCGAAGCAGCCACTGAGCAAGAGGGCTTAAAACGCAGCATCCTCAAACAAGTCGATACCATCGCCAAGCCGCAAGCGATTCTAGCGACCAACACCTCGTCGATTTCGATCTCCGCACTTGCCGCCGCCACTTCCAGGCCTGAGCGCTTTGTAGGCATGCATTTTTTCAATCCCGTACCGGTCATGCAATTGGTCGAAATCATCTCGGGCTTGCAAACCAGTGAAAGCGTTGCCCAAACCGTTGCCGCCCTTGCCAGGGTTCTCGGTAAAACACCCATTGGCGTCAAAAATAGCGCAGGTTTTGTGGTCAACCGACTGCTCTGCCCGATGATCAACGAAGCGGTTTTCGCCCTGCAAGAGGGCCTGGCCAGTGCTGAGGAAATCGACGCAGGCATGCGCTTAGGTTGCAATCATCCCATCGGGCCGCTTGCGCTTTGCGACATGATCGGCCTTGACGTTGAGCTTGCGGTGATGGACGTGCTCTATCAAGCCTTCAATGATTCCAAGTATCGGCCAGCGCCCCTGCTCAAAGAAATGGTCGCGGCAGGGCGGCTTGGCCGAAAAACGGGCTGGGGCTTTTATCGTTACTGATTTTATCGCTACGGAGTTTGACTGGCTGATACCTGCGATCGGCGGGGCCTGCAGGCGCCACTAAGCTTCGTAGCTGCGCAGGCCTTCCAGATCAAGAATACGGATCGCGCCATAGGCGATTTCGACCAAACCATCTTGTTCTAAGCTTTGTAAGGCTTGGTTGGCACGTTGACGCGACAAGCCGGTGAGATAACCGAGCTCGGCTTGCGAGATCTGTAATTCGCTTCGGTTGCCGGGATAGAGCACGGGATTAAACAATTGCGCGATGATCCGGGCCAATTTTCCCTCCGGGCCAAGCAACCGTTCGTGTTCCACGGTAGCAATGAACTGGCCCAGCCGCTCGTTGAGCTGGATGAGTAAGTAACGGTTAAAGGCAATGCTGTTGTCAAGCAGGTGCAAAAACAATGCCTTGGGCAGGTATGCGATCTGGCTTTCGCGCAATGCAACCACATCATAGCGTCGCGGCTCATTTTTTAGCATCGACCCCTCACCAAACCAGCCTCCGCTCGGTACACCGGTGAAGGTGACTGCTTTGCCTTCGGCGGATACCGAACTGATTTTCACCAGTCCGCTGATCACGCCAATCCAGGCACTGACTGTTTCGCCTTTGCGGCAGACAAAGCCCTGAGATGGCACTTTGCGCGTGACGGTCTCTCGCAAGACACGTTGGGCGAGTTCATCGGGGAGCGAAGCCATCCAGGGTGTTTCGCTGAGCAACTGTTCAAGCGGGCGCTGGGACTTAGGCATGTCAAAAGCAGGTTTGAGACATCGGTATACAGGGCATTCAGATCGTTGGCGGTTTGTGCAAGCCTGTTATAACAATGATTCGATTGTCGCTCAAGTGACATTGTCGGACAGGCGACAACCGGGCTTTTGCGCAAAGCCTTACACTCCGAGTTTCCAAAAAATGAAATGCTGTGGCGCACACCGCGAATCACAGCAACAACACAGGAGCACGGAGACGATGGCCGAACCGGCTATTTCAGCTTCTCAAGCTGGGGCACTGATGGAATCTTTAACATTTCCGCAGTGTTTGCTCGCCCACGCCCGCATGCGGCCTGATGCGCCCGCGATACGCGAGAAGTATCTCGGCATCTGGCAAACCACCACATGGTCGGCCTTATCAACCCTGGTGTTGCAAATGGCTGCAGGTTTGGCTGCGCGTGGACTGAAGCGCGGCGACCATATCGCGCTCATTGGGGACAACCGCCCGAGGCTTTACGCAAGCATGATCGCTGCCCAGTGTTTGGGTGCGATTCCGGTCCCGATGTATCAGGACGCGGTGGCAGCCGAAATGGTTTATGTGTTCAGAGACGCCGCGATTCGTATTGCGGTGGTTGAAGATCAAGAGCAAACCGACAAAGTTTTGGAAATTCGCGAGCAGTGCCCAGCGCTTAGCGACATTATTTATGACAATGATCGCGGTTTGCGCAATTACCAACAAAGCGGCATTGAATCGATCGATACGCTGCTTGAGGCGGGTAGCCGCTACGAACAATCGAATCCCGGCAAGGTTCGCCAGGCGGTTGATGCGGGCGGTTTTCACGACGATTGCGCGATGTTTTACACCTCTGGCACCACAGGCAATCCCAAAGGGGTGGTGCATACCCATGCAAGTCTGATCCTGCCCTCGCGAACAGTCTCTCAGCAAGAGGGCTTAGGCCCTCAGGACGAAGTACTTGCTTATTTGCCGATGGCCTGGATCGGTCAAAACATTTTCAGCTATGCCCAGTGGCTTATTAACGGCTTCACCATCAATATGCCGGAGTCGCAAGAGACCGTCATGATCGATATGCGCGAGATCGGTCCGACTTACTATTTCGCCCCGCCTCGGGTGCTTGAGGGCTTGCTCACAACCGTTACGATTCGAATGGAAGACGCCTCGCCCGGCAAGCGTAGTCTTTTTAAGCACTATATGGCCTTGGCCAAACGGATTGGCGGTCGCATACTTGATGGCGACCCCACGGTGAGTTTTGCCGAACGCCTGCAATACCAGTTGGGTGACTTGTTGATTTATGGTCCCTTGCGCAATGCGCTTGGCATGAGTCGAATCAAGCTCGCCTACACCGCAGGCGAAGCGATCGGACCCGATTTGTTTTCTTTTTATCGCTCACTTGGGGTTAATCTCAAGCAACTATACGGTTCAACCGAAACGGCGGTTTGGGTTTGCGTGCAACCCGACGGCCATGTGCGTGCTGACACCGTGGGTAAGCCTGTCCCCGGTGTCGAAGTCCGAATTATCGATAGCGGTGAGATCCTGGTGCGTAGCCCTGGTTTGTTGCGTGAGTACTATAAAAACCCGCAGGCGACAGCAGAAGTTAGAGATGCCGAGGGTTGGTACCACACCGGCGACGCAGGCTACTTTGACCAGGAAGGTCATTTGCGCATTATCGATCGCGCTAAAGACGTGGGTCAGTTGGCCAATGGCGCCCTGTTTGCGCCCAAGTACATCGAAAACAAATTAAAGTTTTTCCCCTACATCAAAGAAGCCGTTGCCTTCGGGCAGGGTCAAGCCGAAGTCTGCTGTTTTGTGAACATCGACTTTGAGGCTTGCGGCAACTGGGCTGAGCGTCGAAATCTACCTTATGCAGGTTATAACGACCTGGCTGCGAAAGCCGAGGTTTATGACTTGATCCAGGATTGCGTGAATCGGACCAATGCCGATCTTGCGCTGGATCCCAAGCTTGCCGATTCGCAAATCAGTCGTTTTTTGATCTTGCACAAAGAGTTGGACCCCGATGATGATGAACTCACCCGCACCCGAAAGGTTCGGCGAGGCTTTATCGCGCAAAAGTACGCCGTGCTGGTAGAGGCGATGTTTGCAGGCAAAGACAGTCAGTATGTGGAGACGCAAGTGAAGTTTGAAGACGGTCGAACCGGCGCAGTCAGCGCCACGCTCCGCATCGCGAATGCCAAGCGACAGCAAGCCTTGGCAAAGGCTGCTTGATGAGCCGGCAAGCGATTGGCGAGGTGATTCTCGATGTCAAGAACATCTCGCTCAGCTTTGGCGGGGTGAAGGCCTTGACCGATATCAGTTTTGATGTGCGCGAACACGAGATCCGCGCGATCATTGGCCCAAATGGCGCCGGCAAGAGTTCAATGCTCAACTGTATTAACGGGGTCTACACACCACAACATGGCAATATTACCTTTCGCGGCAAGACCTTCGATCACATGAATTCGCGGGAAGTGGCGGAGATGGGTATTGCCAGGACCTTTCAAAACCTGGCCTTATTCAAGGGCATGAACGTCATCGACAACATCATGTCGGGGCGCAATCTGAAAATGAAGACGAATATTTTTCAGCAGGCCCTGCGTATCGGTGCTGCAGAACGCGAAGAGCAAGAACATCGGGAAGTTGTTGAGCGAATCATCGATTTTCTGGAAATTCAGGCCTGGCGGAAAACACCGGTTGCCCGGCTGCCCTACGGCCTGCAAAAGCGGGTCGATCTTGGGCGTGCGCTTGCGATGGAGCCCCAGGTGTTGTTGCTTGATGAGCCGATGGCAGGCATGAACGTCGAAGAAAAACAGGATATGTGCCGTTTTGTGCTCGATGTGAACGACCAGTTTGGCACCACGATTGTGCTGATCGAACACGATATGGGTGTGGTGATGGATATCTCCGATCGGGTTGTCGTGCTTGATTATGGAAAAAAGATCGGTGATGGTACGCCCGATGAAGTCCGTCGCAATGAAGAAGTGATCAGCGCCTATTTGGGCACCTCGCATTAAACCTGTGAGCAGCTTGCATAAAGCGCGCTGGCGGCATGAGGTTTAGGCCTTTTATCGCCGTACCGGCACACACAGGCTTGGCCATGAATTGTCTTTTCGCGTCTTATAAGGGTTAAACATGGGTCCGTTTCTGGAAACCTTCATTGGCGGCTTAATGACTGGCATGTTGTATTCGCTGGTTGCTCTTGGTTTCGTGCTGATTTTTAAAGCGTCGGGGGTATTTAACTTTGCCCAAGGCGCCATGGTTTTGTTCGCTGCGCTGGCGATGGCACGCTTTGCCGAATGGATCCCAGCTTTGCTCGGTATCGAGCACAAGGCCTTGGTCAATCTGATGGCCTTTATCTTGGCTATGGGGGTGATGGTGATGCTTGCCTGGGTGGTCGAACGCTTTGTCCTAGGAAAGCTTGTTAACCAAGAAGGCGTGACTTTATTAATGGCGACGTTGGGCATCACTTATTTCATGGACGGATTTGGCCAGACGGTTTTTGGCTCAGATATTTACAAGATTGATGTGGGCTTGCCCAAAGAGCCGATGTTTTTGTTTGAAGATGTTTTTCAGGGCGGCATTTTGGTGAACCAAGAGGAACTGAGCGCTGC
>DENJ01000040.1:0-799 GCA_002359635.1 Burkholderiales bacterium UBA2647 | reverse complement strand
ATTCCGCTTGAGCGGATTTGGGTGATTGTTTGGAGCGTTGCAGGCTTTGTTGCTTTGGTGGCCGGCATTATCTGGGGTAGCAAGTTGGGTGTGCAGTTCTCATTATCGCAGGTGGCCTTAAAGGCCTTGCCGGTGGTGATTCTTGGCGGACTCACATCGGTGCCTGGTGCGATTGTCGGTGGCCTCATCATTGGCGTGGGCGAGAAGCTCTCAGAGGTTTACATCGGCCCGATGCTCGGTGGTGGGATCGAAATTTGGTTTGCCTATGCGCTTGCCTTGCTCTTTTTGCTTGTTCGCCCACAGGGTTTGTACGGCGAAAAAATCATCGACCGAGTCTGACCGCTCTCACTTTCATCAGGAAATCGCGCACTATGCTTTATCGTGAAAATGGGCAGTTCAAGACAAGTTATCAGGCTGATCAGCAAATCTTTCCGATCGCGCAGGATCGTTATTTGATTCTCGCCTTGATCGCTGCGGCAGCCATCGTCGTGCCATTTATCGCCAGCGAATATGTTTTCAGAGCTTTGCTCATTCCCTTTTTGATTTTGTCGCTCGCTGCGCTTGGTTTGAATATTTTGGTGGGCTATTGTGGGCAGATTTCCTTGGGTACCGGGGGATTTATGGCGGTAGGCGCTTATGCAGCCTACAACCTGCTGGTTCGAATCGAGGGCATGCCAGCGGTCCTTGCGATCTTGCTTGGCGGTGTTTTTGCGATGGCCTTTGGCGTGGTATTCGGTATACCGTCTTTGCGCATTAAAGGTCTTTATTTAGCCGTGGCAACGCTTGCAGCGCAGTTTTT
>DENJ01000087.1:16096-21686 GCA_002359635.1 Burkholderiales bacterium UBA2647 | reverse complement strand
CGCCCTGATTGACATGCCTTGCTGGGGAATCCATAGCCTTATTGTAGACCGCCCATGTCAGCTTGCGAAAGCCGACCCCTGGGGCTTCAGGAAGGGCCTAAGCGGCTTGACGTCGCCTTTTACCGAGGGCCCAGGCCCAGGGCGCGGTTAACGGTATAGGAAGCATCAAAAACGCATGTTCGACCAAAGCGAGCACTGCAAGCGCACCGATCAAATAGTAAGCACTCGCTTGCGCCGGATCCTGGCAAAACCAAGCCTGGTAAAAAATCCAGGCTGCTGCGCAAGACGCGAGGGTTACCGACACCGGAAACCAAGGATTCATCGGTGCCTCACGCAAAAAGCTGCGCAGATATTGCAAATGTTCGGGTAACCATTCAGCGTTGATATGGCGAACGCCCAAAAACACATTAATCCTCGCACTTTCATGCATTGCCCATAAGGTCATATAAGTCCAAAAGGCAAGCGCAAACTCAGCCTCGCGCGATAGCCCCCAAAGCAGGATCGCACCCGTCAGTATGGACAGTTCGTGATAAAGACTTGTCTGCAAGGCATGCAGAAAGTGCCCCCAACCCGCGCATCCGGGCTCGCAAGCCTTCTTGCGTGGCCCGGTCACAAAGCCGAGGTAATAGCTCATCTCCTGCCAAGCCCACACGGACAAACCCCCTGCGAATGCAACATAAACCGCCCATTGACTCGTCTGATCCTGTGTCCACCAAACGGCATAAAGGCCGGCCGCACTCAAGACAGTCGTCGCAAGCATGCTCCACACGAAGGTTTTTTTAGGCAAACCGTCAAGCCAAAGCACCAGACCTGTGCCCAGCCACCAAAGCAAAAAAGCAAAACAGGCCGCAAGTAAAAAATGGGTCAGCAAGGCGCCACGCCCCGGCTTGTTGAGCAGCTGATCAACAAAACGCCCATTGCCTTGCTGGACTTGCGTCCTGACCCGATGACCCTGCTACCAGACCGGTGCGAGTCGGACACGTTCGGGCAGGGCATTGGCCTTTGCGGGAATCATGTAAACCGATGCGAAAACCAAACTGGCTTTGGCACCCAGCCATAAGCGCTTGACTGCGGCAAACATACCGCCACGCTTGCGGGCCATTTCACTGGCAACGCCGAGTTCACGCAAACTTTCCATGCCCCGACGAAAGCCTGGATGATCGATGTCAAGGGTCAGGGGAAAAGTTTGACGCGTGATTTCTGAGGTGATCCGAAACACCTCGTAGTCATAGCCGGTCGGGTCAAAGCCAAGGGCTTTGTGTAGGGCGGGCCTTGTGTGATCGCGCACATACATCGTGGCGTAGACAGCAAGCAAAAAGAACTTGATCCATAAGCGATTGTGGCCTTGCAGTAAGTGCGGATTCGCTCTAAGAATCAAAGCGAATGCTTCACCGTGGCGAAACTCGTCGTTACACCATTGTTCAAACCAGCTGTAAATCGGATGAAACTGCAGCTCGGGATGTCTTTGCAGCTGGCGAAAAATCGTGATGTAACGCGCATAACCAATTTTTTCAGAAAGATAGGTCGCATAAAAAATATATTTAGGTTTGAAATAAGTATATTTTTTTGTACGTTTCAAATCCCCCAAATCGATGTTTACCCCAAAGTCTTTCAGCGACTGGTTGATAAATCCAGCATGTCTTGCTTCGTCGCGCGCCATATAGCCCATGAGTTCCTTGATATCGGGATTATTCACCTGGCGCTTGATTTCGTTATAAAGCACACAACCTGAAAATTCAGAGGTTGCTGAACTGATCAAAAAGTCATAAAACTCGGCACGCAATGCCGGTTCAAGATCAGCAACCTTGGCTCGAAAAGCCTCATCGCGCTGAAAGTGCTCACCATTGGGGTCATCACGAAACTCTTGCATCATTGCGTCCCACTCGGCCCGGACCGGGCTGATGTCGATACGGTCCATGGCCTCATAGTCCGTTGAGTAAAATCTCGGGCTGATGATGCTTTCATCGCGCGCTTTATCAAGCGCGTCCTTTGTGGTTTTGATGTCGTCCATCAGCGTGCTCATGGTGTTGACTCCGAAGCGAGAAGAAATTCAAGAAAAACCTGACGATTACTTGGACCGTAAGCCTTTAGATCGAGCACCCGGCCGCTTAAGGGATGCCAAAGCAGCAACTGCCCCTGCTCGGTCATTGCCAGTCGAAAGTGATGTCTGGCGCTCGTGATGCTCTGGGCTTGATTGCTGTTGTCGCCTTGCACCGACAGCGCAGGGCCCGGATGCTCGCGAATCAGACTTCGCAAGGTCGCGCGTACAAAGCCACCTTCACCGACCAGAATTTGTGCCAGCACCGCCGCATCGGGGCTACGTTGCACGAGTACCCCGCCGTCAGCCTGGTCAACAAATAACAAGTCAACCTGCTTGGCAATGTTTTGCGTGAGTTGCTGCTGGGGCTCAGCCGGGGTGCTTGGTAGGTTCAACCGATGCCAGCTCACAAGCATCAAGGAACCCAGGGCAAGCCCAGCCATGGCAATCAGCGGTGCCGGGCGGACGTGGATCGCGGACATCGTGTTATGCCACGCCAGGCTCAAGCCTCTGATCGGCGATGCGCAGCCTCACTGGCTTGGGCGGACTATCGCTTACAGATTGGCTCAGCGCATGATTAGCGAGGGCCTGGGCGAGCAGTTGTGCCACCACCTCGCCATCGGCCAAAGCTCGCAACAAGGGTTTAGGATGACGCAAATGCCAGGCCTTGGCGTGCGGCCATAAATGCGCCCAGGAAAGACGGGCGCCGTCACGACCATCAAGGGTGAGACAAATTTCAGCACTATGCTCACCGCGGGTTCGCCAGTCAGCCGATGCAATGATACGAAATGGAATATTCACGACCAGCGGTAAGGCCATGCCAAAACGCATCACGATGCGCGCATTGGTGATGGTGTAAAGCGTTGTCTGCGCGGAAAAGGCAGCCAAAGCAAGTAAAAGCAAAAGTGCACTGATCATGAGCACAATCATCCAGCTTGCGGCCATCAAGGCTTCCGCGAGGCTACCGCCATCGTGAACCGTGGTGCCGATTTGCCAGATGGCCAGCACCAGGAAATAGACCCCGATCTTGCGCACATGAAATGCCTCAATCGCCAGACGCTGCCACTGTGGTGCGCCTTGCCACAAGATGCGTTCGCCGCTCGGCAGCATCTCGGGAAGACCGGGTATCGGTTCAAAATCATCGTGACTCATCGCTCAACCTTCAGTCTTTTGCATGCTTTACTTTTGCATCGGGGCAACTGGCGCTTGAGTTGCGCTTAGACGATCGGCTCTGCACGATCAGGCGTCGCGTAAAGCGTACCTGCCCCGTAATAGGCCATGATCTGCTCCTCTTCAAGCAGGGTGACCTGATCGGGTTTTTTAATCGCTGGCACATCTTCAAATTGCTTGGCAAAGATCGACCGAACCACAAGTGCCTGATCGCCAATCCGGGTGAAGTTATGGGGCAGCAGCACAGAGCGGCCCGATGGCAAGCTGACTTCAAAGTAGCGAATCACCGATTCTGCCAAGTCCACCCAGACATCAGTCACTGTACCTGCGACTTCGTGATCGCCGCCGAAGACGGGCTTTCCTCGAGGATCAGGGTCACGCGCCTCAATCCAGTAATCCTTGGCAACCCGCATCGGTACAATTTTTGGATGCCCATCGAAGGTGAGATCGGGTCTGTCGAGCCGCTCGGCATAGGAACCTGGCCCGATGGCAAGCTTCATCGGATCCCCGACAGGTTCAAGCGCTGCACCGATCACCCCGCCGGTGTATTTGCCTGCAATCGGGCGGTTATCCTCTTTGCCATTAGGCGCCGTAAAAATTTCCCCATGGGCTGTCTTAAAGGTCTTGGGCTCGGGCATACCAAATGCGCCCTCATAGCGCACATGCGCGGGCAGATCCGGATTGCCCGGCAGCAAGGGATAGCCCTCTCGTTTGCCTTCGCGGTGCAGGTAGATCACCAGCCCAAAAAAGAAAATCCAGAACAAATAAAGCACAACCTGCGCTACATCGATATAGCCGGTAATTGCTCCGACATCACCTGAATGGAACAACATGATTCACCTCCAGTAAAAATCAGTACCACTAAAAAACAAATCAAACATCCACCGACAACCCGATCAGCCGGGCAACTGGGCAACCCCAAAGCCCTGGGTATTTACAGGCATCTGCTGCAACTTCAAAGACCTCGTGATCGGACCGATGAGCGCAAGCGTGACAAACAGCATAGCGATTTCAATGTGATAAACCGCGCTGTATGGCATATCCGGGTTTTGCAAGGCCTCACCCCAAGCACCCGATAACATGGGATGCTTCAACAGGTCGCGGAGTACACCGCCCGCCGCGATCGCAAAGCCCGCAGCGCTCGCTTGCACAGCACCCCAAGCCCCAAGCGCAAGCCCCTTGTATAGCCCTTGTTCAAGATTCATCGCCGTGATGAGCGTGCCCACAGCAAAAAGTCCACCGCCAAAGCCAATCAAACTGGCGCCAAGTCGAAAGAGCTCGGGCGACTGCATCGGACCGGCAAAAATCACCGCAGCAAACGCGAAAACGCCCATCACCGCGCCGGCTGCTGCAAGCTTTAAGGCTTGCTGCCCTCGGCTGAGCGCTCGAGCAGCAAGTCCAAAGGCGATCAGCATGCCCGCTGCAGTGAATGCACTAAGCGCGGTGGTTTGTGCAACCGGAAGCGCCAATACTTCGGCGCCATAAGGCTCGAGCAGGATATCTTGCATATTGAAAGCGGCTGTCCCCAAGCCCGTTGCCCAAAGAAAGCGCTTTGCGCCAGCTTTACCCACGAAATCACGCCAGGCGGCTCTGAAGCCAAGCTTGGGGATCTGTGCCTTGAGATCGGCATTTTTTTTCTCTTGTTTCCATAACGATACACAATTAAGCACCATTGTCGCAAGTGCAGCACCTTGCACAACCCTGATGAGTTGAAGCTGGGAAAAGTCGGCAAGCACCAGCGAGAAAATCAGGGCACTGATCCCCATGCCCGCAAGCAACATCACATAGAGCAAAGCAACCACCCGAGCCTGCTTAGCATCCGTGGACAGGTCAGCAGCAAGCGCAAGTCCTGCGGTTTGTGTGGTGTGCAGACCCGCGCCGACCATCAAAAAGGAGAGCGCTGCAGCTGCGGGGCCCACGAATGCAGGTCCTTGCGCGTCGCCGGAGAGCACAATCAGCGCAAAAGGCATGAATTCAAGGCCGCCCACTTGCATCATCGTGCCAAACCAGAGGTAGGGCACGCGTCGCCAGCCGATCGCTGACCGATGGGTGTCGGAGCGAAAGCCAATCAGGGCTCGAAAAGGCGCAAAAAGAATCGGTAGCGACACCATTAAGGACACCAGCCAAGCCGCAACACCCATCTCCACAATCATCACCCGATTCAAGGTGCCGGTAAGCAGGACCAGACACATGCCCACTGAGCATTGAAAAAGTGAAAGTCGCAACAGTTGCCCAAGCGGGAGCTGGGCACTCGCTGCATCAGCAAAGGGCATAAAACGCGGACTGATATGACGCAGCTGAAGCGCCATTTGCCGGTTGAAAGCTGCAAGCCTACGCATGCCTTGCTTCGCCGCCCTCGGACTTCACTGTTGTAGACCCCGG
>DENJ01000087.1:0-16074 GCA_002359635.1 Burkholderiales bacterium UBA2647 | reverse complement strand
CGCCCTCAGCGGTGCTTGCTCTATGTTCAATAATTGAGAAATATAAAATCCGCTGTTAACCCGCTCACCAAGCCAAAGCTTGCAATGCTCAAAAGCGCTTCGCGCACTTAGCCTACGCAGGAGTCGCTCGCCTGCCAGAGGAACAATCGAAGGCGCGCGATCAGCGCGTGGCAAGCAACGCCCCACAGCGTGCATCAGTGCAAGCATCGCGGTGCTCGGGGCAAAGCTCACATGCAGGCTTTGCGTGCTGCGTTGCGCGAGCTGCTCGAGCGCAGGCACCATGTCGACAGCTTCGTAATGGATCAAGGAGTCCATCGCTACGACATGATCAAACTGACCAAAACCTGCATCGAGCATATCGCCAGCCACCCAAAGAATCCGCCCCTTGCCGGGCACGAGTGTGGCGCGCTCTTTTGCCAATTCAATCAGCTGGCCCGATAAATCAACCGCAAGGACATCAGCCCCTCTTTGTGCGAGCTCAATTGCCATGGCGCCGGTGCCACAACCCGCATCCAGAATGCGCCTGCCCGTTAAATCAGCCCCAAGCGCATGGAGCATATTGGCACGCATCCGCTCGCGACCGGCCCGTACCGTCGCGCGGATTCGACTCACCGGGGCATCGGAGGTAAGCCGCGCCCAGGCAGAGAACGCGGTGCGATCAAAGTACTGCTCCACCTCGTTACGGCGCTGTTGGTAGGAAGCTTGTTCCATCAATCGAACCCCAAAAGGTCAAAAATCTCGCGATCTTTGAGCGATTCCGGTGCAAGGCCTTCGGTACCTGCCCACAGCTTTGCTGCAAGCGCCATATAAGCCTGCTTCACCGCATCAAGCTCGGGCGATGATTCCATTTCAAAGAGCGTTGCTTTCTTTAAACGGCTTCGCCGAATCGCATCAAGGTCAGGAAAATGTGCCAACGTGCTCAAGCCGGTCCGTGTATTGAAGCGATCGACCTGATCGGTTTGTGCACTCCGATTGGCAATCACGCCCCCGACCCGGACCTTGTAATTTTTGGACTTCGCCTGAATGGCCGCAATAATCCGATTCATTGCAAAAATGGAATCAAAATCGTTTGCAGTCACAATCAAGGCTCGGTCGGCATGTTGCAAAGGCGCAGCAAATCCCCCGCAGACCACATCGCCCAAGACATCAAAAATCACCACATCAGTTTCATCGAGCAAATGATGTTCTTTGAGCAGTTTCACGGTTTGACCGACAACATAGCCGCCACAGCCGGTTCCTGCTGGCGGACCACCGGCTTCGACACACATCACGCCGTTATAGCCTTCGTAAACAAAATCTTCGATGCGAAGCTCTTCGCTATGAAAATCCACTTGTTCTAAAATATCGATCACGGTCGGCACAAGTCGTTTCGTCAGGGTGAAGGTGGAGTCATGTTTAGGATCACAACCAATTTGCAGCACCCTTTTGCCAAGTTTGGAAAAAGCGGCCGAAAGATTTGACGAGGTCGTGCTTTTGCCAATCCCGCCCTTGCCGTAAACCGCAAACACTTTAGCGTTTGTGATTTTTTGGGAAGGATCAAGGTGAACTTGCAAACTCCCCTCGCCATCGCCTGCACCACGCCCTGGCCCAGCTGCGCCGCGGGGTCTGATCTGCTCTTCAACAATAGGAATTCTTTTCATGCGGATAAGTCCTCGTAAACACCCTCGATACGGTCTTCGATGTCATCGCTGGCTTCACGCAAGCTTTGCAGGGTTTGTGGGTCGGGCTGCCAATACTGTCTTTCATGGGCTTCGAGAAGTCGCTGAACCAACTTCGCTGAGGCATTAGGATTAAGACTCGCCAGTCGTTCGCGCATCGCGCGATCCTTGATAAAAGTCTCTGTGACTTCCTGGTAAACCCAGGCAGGCACTTTGCCGGTGGTGGCCGACCACCCCATGGTGTTTGTGAGATGCGATTCGATTTGACGAACGCCCTCATAGCCATGTTTGAGCATGGCCTCATACCACTTCGGGTTGAGCATGCGGCTGCGTGCTTCCAAGTCAACCTGTTCTTGCAAACTCCGTACCTTGGCGACGCCCTGCGTCTGATCGCTGATGTAAACCGGTATGGCAACGCCGCTTGCAGACTGAACCGCGCGACTCATGCCGCCAAGGCTATCGAAATACTGATCAAGGGAGGTAACGCCGGTCTCAGCAGCATCAAGGTTCTGATAGGCAAGGCTGACCTGAGAAAGATTGCATTTGAGCATTTCAGGTTGCTGCGAGGCTTCGCCACGGCGGTCATAAGCGAAGCTTTTTCGACGTGAAAAGAGCCCCGCCAGTTCATCTTCCTCTTCCCAATGGCTGCTTTCAATCAGGTGGTTGATGTTTGCGCCATAGGCCCCATCGGCATTGGAAAACACCCGTAAGCAGGCCGTGTCGAAGTCGCAGGATTGCTTTTCCTGGTGCGCCAGGGTGTTGCGGCGGATGAAATTCATCGACAAAGGTTCATCCACACTTGCAGCAAGATATGCAGCTTCGGCGAGCACTCGGGTTTGCAGGGGTAAAAGATCGCGGAAAATGCCCGAAAGACTCATGATCACATCAATTCTAGGGCGCTTTAATTGTTGGAGCGATATAAGTTGCGCACCGGCGAGTCGCCCATAACTGTCAAAGCGAGGCGCTGCACCCATCAATGCAAGCGCTTGAGCAAGCGGCGCACCTTCGCTCTTTAAATTATCACTACCCCAAAGCACCAAGGCGACCGACTCGGGAAATCCATGTCCATCGGCCTGATGACGCGCAATCAGGCGCTCAGCCTGAGCACTTCCATCGGCCATGGCAAAGCGGCTCGGAATGCGAAAGGGGTCAAAACCGTGAATGTTGCGACCCGCAGGAAGTACCTCCGGATTGCGCAAAATATCGCCACCTGCAGATGCGGGGATGAAACGCCCTTCGAGCGCCCGGATCAGGCCCTCGCTCTCGTGGTCTTGTTGAAGATAGCTAAGGGCTTGCATCACGGTTTGCAAACCATCAAGCGACAGGCCTTCAGCAGCAGCAAGCGCTTGAAGGGACTGCGGGATCTGAAAAGGCTGCGGGATCTGAAGGGGCTGCGGGATCTGAAGGGGCTGCATGGGCTTCACCATGCTTTGATTAGACGGGGCCCCCAGGCCTGCATGCGGCGCCAAGGCGGGCTGTGAAGCCGCATGCCCTCGTTGAAGCGCCAGCTCAAGTACGGCCAAGACCAATGTTTTTGCAACAGCGTTGCCACAGGCTGCCTGGAGCATCGCCGCTGTCCAGTCCATGAGGCTTTGGCGAGACGGCACGGCCCCAAGCTGGTGCATACCTTCCGGGATCAGGCATTGTTCGATTTCTAGCACCCTGGCTTGAAGCTGGGCAAGACTTTGCTCACTCGCCGATGAATCGCTTGGCATCAAATGGAGCGCCTGCGCCTGCTCCAGCATCAGCGCCTGAAGGCTTTCGCGCTCATCGTGAAGTTCGGGTGCAAGCCCTCGCCAGCGCTCGATCAGGGTTTTTAACCCGTGCAGACCGGCATAAAGACCCGCCTGGGCCATCGGCGGCGTGCGATAACTCAACAACGTCGCCGAAGCACGACGCTTCGCAATCGTCGCCTCAGAAGGGTTGTTGGCAGCATAAAAGTAAAAGTGTGGCGTATCGCCGATTAATCGGTCCGGCCAGCAAGCCTGACTCATGCCGCATTGCTTACCAGGCATGAATTCGAGTGCGCCATGGGTACCAAAATGCAAAATCGCATCGGCTTGAAACTGCTCGCGCAGGTAACGATAAAAGGCCGCAAAAGCATGCGTCGGCGTGAATTGCTTCTCAAAAAGCAGGCGCATTGGGTCGCCTTCGTAGCCAAGGGCTGGCTGCACACCGATAAATACACCACCGAGGTCAAGCCCGTAGACAAAAATCGACTGCCCATCGCTTTGAAGGCGACCTGGCGCGGGGCCCCACTGCGCACTGATCGCGTCAATCCAGGTCTCGCGTTCGATGTAGCTGTCAACCGGGATGCTGGCCGCTACATTGGCAATGGTCCCATAACGCATCGCATTACCATGCAAGAGTCGCTCGCGCAGATCCTCAAGCGAAGCGGGCAATTCAAGCTGATAGCCCTCACGCTGAAGGCGCTGGAGCAAATGCCAAAGCGATGCAAAAACATCGAGATGGGCTGCGGTACCAAGACTGCCCGCGTTGGGAGGAAAGCCAAAAATCACGATTGCAAGCTTTCGCGCTTGCGCTGATTGATGACGCAGTTTAATGAGCTTATCAACGCGCGCCGCAAGAGTCCCCACCCGCTCCGGATGCGCAGACATATTGCGTTGCGAAGGGCCGCGGCCACCGAAGACCATCGACCCGGTGGCCCCGTCGAGTTCGGGGATCGCCACCATCATGGTACTTTCCACCGGCATCAGTCCTCGCTCGGACTGCTCCCATTGATCCAGTAATTGGAATTCAACCGCTTGTGCAGCGATATAGGGCACATCAAGCCTTTGCAGAATATCCTGCGCTGCTTTGGCATCGTTATAAGCCGGACCCCCAACGAGAGAAAATCCGGTCAGCGACAGCAAGACATCGATTGAAGCCTTGCCCTGCTGATCAAAAAAGTAAGCTTCGATGGCGGCGCGCGCATCAAGCCCACTTGCAAAGGCCGTGATGACATGCATACCTCGCGCCTCGAGCGCTCTGATCACAGCATCGTAATGCGCCACATTATCGGCCAACAAATAAGAGCGCAGAACCAGCACACCGACACGGGGACGTCGGACTTTGTCCTGAAAGCAAGGCAGTGCAGCAAGTTCGGTGGTCACGCCCGTCTCGAGCGAAGGATGATAAAGACCAACTTCTGGATACTCGATGGGGTCCTGGATCTTCAAGCGACCTCGTAAATGGGCACGCGGACCACTGGCGTAACGATCGATCAGCAGGCGAAGCATATTGCCCAGGTTGCCCTGGCTCCCGGCAAGCCAGTACTGCATGCAGAGAAAGTAAATCCGCACATCCTGGGCTGTGCCCGGTATAAAACGCAAGATTTTGGGGAGCCTGCGCAGCATCGCCATTTGCTTTTGCCCTGAGCTTGAGGGATGCGATGAGGCCTGACTGCTTTGCCGCATGTAGCCTTTGCTCAGCGCTTCGCTGCTAGGCTCTTCCTGGCTTGCCTGATCAACTTGGCGCGCGGAACCACGAAGTTTCTTGAGAAAGTTCATCGCAGCCGAACTCGGCTTTTGCATATCAAAGCGCCCCACGCGGGTGAGCTTGGTCACCTCCGAGGCCGATAAGCAAACCAGCATTGCATCGCATGACAAGCGACGCGCTTCCAAAGCGCTAAAGACCAATCGAATATGCTCTTCTAAAAAGAGCATATTCGCCACGATGATGTCAGCCGCCGCAATATCCTCAAGGCAATGCTTCAACTTCGCCGGATCCGCTGCGAACTCAGCGGCGGCGTGAAGATTCAAGCTCAAGCCACCGAGCTCCTGCACGAGTTGCTCGCGCGCAAGATCCATGGCGCTTGCCAAATGGGCATCGAGTGTGATCACACAGATACGAATCGCTTGTTGGCTGAGCGGGGTTTTCATGGGTCTTGGCTAGGCCTTGTCTTTGGCTCAACGTGCAAAATGCGCTTTGGCGTCGTAAAGCGTCTTGATGGTGATACGCGTTAAGCCATGATCACGGGCAAATGACTCTGCGTTTTTACGCGCTTTACCGCGGACAAAAAACGGAATTTTTTTCAACTCCTGCTCGGCATCGACGTCCCAGCTTGGCTCATTGGCCGATTGCTGGCTTGGACGATCTGACAACTGAGGATTTACCGCAAGGTCTATCGATTCGCTCCTTGTAACGCTCGGCGTTTTAGACTGCATCACAGCTGGCACTTGCAGCGCCTCAGCCTCTTGAGCGACCCGCTGCACCGCGGCGCTTTGGCCTGCTTGAATCGACGCAGCGCCCTGGCCCAAATGCGAAGGACCCTGCCCGTCGTGAAACTCAAAATCTTCCCGAAACATCGCAAGCAAATGTTCTTCAAGACCCATCATCAAAGGATGAATCCAGGTGTCAAACAGCACATTGCTGCCTTCAAACCCCATTTGTGGCGAATACCGTGCCGGGTAGTCCTGCACATGAACCGGGGCAGAAATGACGGCACATGGGATACGAAGGCGCTTGGCAATGTGTCGCTCCATTTGTGTCCCAAGCACAAGCTCAGGTTGAAGCTCCTCGATGGCTTGTTCGACTTCCAGATAATCATCACTGATCAGCGCTTTTGCACCGAGCTTTTCAGCAAGGCTGCGAATCTCTCGCGCCCATTCACGGCTGTAAGTGCCAAGACCGACCACATCCAGACCGATCTCCTCACTTGCGACCCTCGCAGCAGCCAAGGCATGCGTGGCGTCCCCGAATATAAAAACACGTTTACCGTGCAAGTAATTAGAGTCTACCGATCGGGCATACCAAGCCGACCGCGCGCGGGCAGCAAGCGCCTCCAGATGAGAAGGGTCAAGCGCAAGCCCAGCGAGTGCCGCCACTTCTTCAAGAAAACGAAGCGTGCCTTTTATCCCGATGGGGATCTCTTTGGTGAAAGCTTGGCCGCAGTGCTTTTGCAAATACTGCGCCGCTTGTAAACCAGTCTCGGGATACATCAGGACATTGAAGTCGGCTTCGCCGAGCGTGGCGATGCCCCGAGGGTCAGCACCGAGCGGGGCGACGAGATGGATATCGACGCCGATGTCATGCAACAAACCGCTGATTTCCCGCACATCGTCGCGATGGCGAAACCCGAGGGCGGTTGGCCCAAGCAGGTTGCAGCGCGGACGCCGGGTGCGGGGCTCATGATCGACCGAGCGCACCTCGTGCTCGCTCTCTTGCAGGCTTTGCGCCACTTGCTGCCTTGAACCATGTTCCTCGCGTTTGACCAGATGGCGCACGAGTTGATAAAACGTTTCTGCAGCACCCCAGTTTTCTTTTTTCTGGTAAGAGGGCAATTCAAGCGCAATCACCGGGATCGGCAGTTGAAGGGCTTGCGCGAGACCCGCAGGGTCATCCTGAATCAATTCACCGGTGCACGATGCGCCCACGATCATGGCCTGGGGCGCAAAACGCTCATAGGCCTGCTGCGTTGCGCGCTTAAATAATGCTGCGGTATCCGATCCGAGATCACGGGCCTGAAAAGTGGTGTAGGTCACAGGCGGTCTTTGATCGCGTCGCTCAATCATCGTGAAGAGCAAATCGGCGTAGGTATCGCCTTGCGGTGCGTGCAGCACATAGTGCAGGGATTTCATGGCTGTGGCCACCCGCATGGCACCAACATGGGGTGGCCCCTCATAAGTCCAGACGGCGAGTTTCACGACAAAAGCTCCCGGCGCCGAAGCGGTCTTGAGAAAAGTCCGGCAAGATCAGCCGATTGTTCAAATCCTTGAATCGGTGTAAAGACCAGTTCAATCGACCATTTGGTGCTGACACCTTTAGCCTCAAGCGGGTTGGCCAGACCAAGACCGCAAACTGCCAAGTCAACATTTGCCGCCATGCAACGATCGAGTTGGCGCTCCACATCCTGCCCCTCACTGAGACAGATACCAGCGGGCAATGCATCGAGCTCCGCTTGCATGATGGGGCCGTGCAAATAAGGTGTTCCAACCTCGGTGAGTTGCATCGCCATCTCCTGGTAGAGAAATCGTGCCAAGGCCGGTTCAAGCTGTGAGTCGGGAAAAAAGAAAACCTTTTTCCCTTGAAGTGTTTGACGATGTTTTTGCATCGATGACCGCGCGCGCTCGGCAAGCGGTAGCAAGACCTCCTGCTGCCGAGCTTGAGGCACATCAAAGGCAGTGGCAGCGGCCTGATACCAAGCAAGCGATCCCTCGGCACCGAGCGGAAAGCATGCCGGCAAATGTTTAGCGCCTCGCGTGAGCAGTAAGCGCAGGGTTTCGCCCAGAAACGGCTGGGCAAGCAAGATGCATGTCTGCGGACCTACGGCCGCGAGGTCCATGCCCCGGCGGCCGGGGAAAAAGTCGAGATGCTCAAGCCCCATGGCCGCAAAGTGGCGGCGCATTTGATCCTCCACCACATCGGCCAAGGTACCCACCACCAGCAAGTGCGCTGGTTCAGCGGCATGGCGTTGAGGCATCTGGGGCACCAAGGCGGCGAGGCAGGCGTCTTCGCCTTGCGTAAAGCTCGTTTCAATACCGGACCCTGAATAAGCAAGCACTCGGAGCCGATTGCGAAATCGTTGGTCCAGGCGTTGAGCGGCCCGCGACAGATCAAGTTTGATCACTTCGGAAGGACAAGAGCCCACTAAAAAAAGTAGACCGATATCGGGTCTGCGCGCAATCAGTGCTGAGGCGACACGGTCGAGTTCCTCATGGGCATCAGCAAGACCTGCTAGATCGCGCTCTTCGATAATCGCCGTCGCAAATCGCGGCTCTGCAAAAATCATCACGCCGGCGGCCGATTGCATCAGGTGGGCACAGGTACGAGAACCGACAATGAGGAAAAATGCATCTTGCATTTTGCGGTGTAGCCACATGATGCCCGTCAGGCCACAGAACACCTCATGCTGGCCGCGCTCACGCAGCCAATGCATCCGCAGGCTGGTATCGGGCGCATGCCGCAGGCTGGTATCGGGCGCATTCACGAGGCAGCACCTTGAAATGAGGCATTGCTCTGAAGCCTTGCCTGCCTCAGTTTGAGCAGAAACTGCAGGGCGTTGATGAGGTAGCTCGCATAAGCGGCCAGCGCAAGACCGAGTTGCAATCGCTCAGGCCATTGTCCCTGCCACCACACCCACAAATAAAGACTGTGCAGCGCGATCACCAGCATGCTGACCAGATCTTCCCAAAAAAATGCAGGCGCAAATAAATACTGTCCAAAAACCACCTTTTCCCAGATGGCGCCTGTCACCATAATGAGGTAGAGCAGCGCGGTCTTTGTAAGCACAGACCAGGTGGCTAGCTCAAAGCCTTCGCCACTGTAGAAAAATCGAAGCACCAGCGCAAGGCTCACAAGAAAGACTAGAAATTGCAACGGAGCGAGGACGCCTTGCACAAGTGTCCATACGGTCTTATCGCGACGCAGGCGCTCCTGCGGGCTGTATAAGGCCCGTATTTCAGATGCTGTTGCGGCACGCTCCATCGTGGTCATACTGATCTGTCGTCCTCGATCGATGGCTAAGGGGTCTTGCCAAGTCTTTGCTGAGGACCAATGTAGACCGATGAAGCGAAACTGTCAATTTGTTTGGACGTTTAAAGCCATAGACATTCCAATTGACTGTCCAAAACATCTGACAAAATATCCGACCAAAATCGTTGAAAGCAGTAGGAAACCCAAGATTTTTTTTGTAAGATCAGTCCATGTAAATTGTCTTGGACGATTGTTGCGGTCATTTGACCGCTCCATGCTGTCCACCGTGCTCCAGGGATCAAGTCGAAAAGAATCATCGAATCGAAAACATCAGGGCGGATAACAATAGGTTCGTCAGAGACAGAACGTCATCGTTCAAACGCTGCGCACCATAGAATGACAAGGCGGATCGATTTCCATGAAACGATTTGAGTCCCCGAAAGTAGACTTTCGAGATCTCAAGGCAGAGGCCGTGGCGGACCTGCTGGAATGGGCAGCCGATCTCGTGCTCGTACTGGATTCGCAGGCGCGCGTGATTGATGCAGCAGGCCAAGCCGACACGGTCGAGCCTGCCGAACTTAAACGTTGGCGCGGCAAACTCTGGGCAGATCTCGTTACCCAGGAAAGCCGCGGGAAATTGCTGGCCCTTCTTGATGCTGCGATGCAACTTGACCCCTTGCAGCCTGCGGCAAGCCGGCCAAGATCGAAATCCAGCGAGCGATCCATTGATCAACGCGAGGCACGTCCAGGCGATACGAAATCGCCCCTTGCACAAGCCGAAGCCCTGTCAACTTGGCGACAACTGAATCATCAAGTGCGCGATGGCAGTCTGCCGATCAGTTACCGCGTACGACGTTTACAAGACGAGGGCCCTCTGCTTGCCATCGGCCGGTCTATGAATCCGATTGTGAAGCTGCAGCAGCAATTTGTGCAATCCCAGCAGCAAATCGAGCGGGAATTTAACCGTTTGCGCGATCTTGAAACCCGTTATCGACTGCTCTTTCAGCACAGCGAAGACCCTTTGATGCTGATCGACGCCAATAGCTTGCGGGTGATTGAAGCCAACACAGCCTGTCATGAGCACTTTCAATGGTCTGGCAAACGATTGGCTAACAAGAGTTTAAGCGGCGCCGTCGATATCAAAGGACAACGGAGTATCCGCAATCAGATCGATCAGCTGCGCGCAAGCGGTCAGGCGGAAAACGCCCGGGTTCGTCATGCCAAACGAAAAGACGACTACCTCGCCAGCGCGCAGGCTATTCGTCATGAGGGCCAAATTCAGGTTTTGCTCCGTCTCACCCCCGAATCGGGCTTGCGCGGCGCTGATCGCAGTCAATTACAAAGCAGCCAGGCCTGGTTCGATCATGCACCCGATGCGATTGTGATTTGCGATTCACAGGGCGATATCCAGAAAGCGAATCCGGCTTTTCTTGAAATGATAAGGCTACCCCACGAAGGGCTCGTACGCGGGGAAACGCTGGCGCGTTGGCTCGGGCGTGGCGTGGTCGATCTTGATGTGTTGATCAGCGGCCTGAAGCAGTCCCGAAGGCTTCGCCATTACCAGACTTCCATGAGCAGCGAATTCAGCTCCCCGATTGACGTTGAGATCTCGGCAGCCTACATCGATGAGCAGACAAAATCCTTGGGCCTCACCATACGCAGCCTCGCAAGCCGTCCTTCAGCCACGCCAGCGCGAGGACCAGCGGTATCGCGCTCGATGGAACAGCTCTCAGAACTCGTTGGCAGCGTTTCGCTCAAAGACTTAGTACGGGAATCGACCGATGTGATCGAAAGGCTATGTATCGAGGCCGCGCTTGAAATGACCAAAGACAACCGCGCCTCCGCCGCCGAGATGCTTGGCCTCAGTCGGCAAAGCCTCTACACCAAGCTGCGTCGCTACGGACTTGCCGAGTACGAAAACAATCAAGACCATACTGTCCAATTCGATTGACGCTTTGATGCGTCCAGCGTATTGTTCGCTGTATGCATCCCATCCAATGGCGCGCCGCCTTTGAATTACTGAAACCCATCACCTGGTTTGCACCCATGTGGGCTTTCGCCTGTGGTGCCGTTTCTTCGGGCGCCTCGCCAGATGGCCGTTGGCTCATCATCATCGCCGGTATTGTCTTGGCCGGCCCCTTGGTCTGCGCCACAAGCCAAGCGGTCAATGACTGGTTTGACAGGCACGTGGATGCCATTAATGAACCCCAACGACCCATTCCTTCCGGGCGCCTGCCGGGACGCAGCGGTCTTTACATCGCGATTGCCTGGACGATCTTGTCTCTTGCGATTGCACCGCTTCTGGGCCCCTGGGGTTTTGCTGCGGCCTCGATTGGTCTGCTGCTTGCCTGGGCCTACAGCGCTCCACCTTTGCGTCTGAAACGCAACGGCTGGTGGGGCAATACGGCGGTCGCTGTTTGCTACGAAGGCCTGCCCTGGATCACCGGCGCCACCGTACTTGCCGCAGGTGCGCTACCGGACTCGAGAAGTCTCGCTCTGGCACTGTTATATAGTTTTGGCGCACACGGCATCATGACGCTCAATGACTTCAAATCTGTCGAAGGCGATCGGCAATGGAAGATCGCATCACTGCCCGTTCAGCTTGGGGTGGACCGCGCCGCACGCCTAGCCTGTATCGTGATGGCACTGCCGCAAACGATCGTGATTGGGATGATTTACTACTGGGGGCAAAGCCTGCACGCCTTGGGTGTTGCGATCTTGCTGCTCGCTCAGGTCATCCTGATGAAAAAATTATTACAACATCCAGAACAACGCGCGGCTTGGTACAACGCAACAGGCACGAGTCTTTATGTGCTCGGCATGTTGATGGCAGCCTTTGCTTTACAAGCATCCCGGGTACCCCTTGCAAACGGAGCAGGCGCATGACTGCGCGGTCAAACGAGCCGCTGGCTCAACACCCTGGCTCAGGCCTTCATGAGCCCGGTTTGAGTTGGTTTGAGATTTTCCGGCTCGGCTTGGTCCAGACCGCCCTCGGTGCGATTGTGGTGCTGACCACCTCAACGATTAACCGTGTGATGGTGCTTGAAATGGCCATGCCAGCAATGCTCCCCGGTGCGCTTGTTGGCCTGCACTATGCGCTCCAAATACTGCGCCCTCGCTGGGGACATCACTCTGATGTCAAGGGTCGCCGAAGCCCCTGGATTTTGCTTGGCATGGCCGTACTGGCAAGCGGCGGTTGGCTTGCGGCACTTGCCACAAGCATGCTTGACACCCAGCAAGGCCTGGGGATTGCGCTGGCGATTGTCGCTTTTTCAATGATCGGGCTTGGCGTGGGTGCAAGCGGCACATCGCTGCTTGCGCTCCTTGCAAAATCGGTTGCACCGAAACGACGGCCTGCCGCCGCCACGATTGTTTGGGTGATGATGATTATGGGTTTTGTCATCACGGCTGCAACAGCGGGTCACTACCTTGATCCTTATTCAAGCGAGCGCTTATTGCAGGTCAGCGCAACGGTGAGTCTCACCGCTTTCGCACTGAGTGTGATCGCGCTTTACGGCTTAGAGGCGAAGCATCAAGTATCGTCCTTGCTTGCGCCCGATCAGGGACCGAGGGGCGACCACCCGGATCTTACGCATCGGTCGCGAGCGAGCTTTTGGCTTGCGCTTCAGACCGTGTGGTCAGAAACCGCAAGTCGACGATTTACCGTTTTTGTTTTCATATCGATGCTTGCCTACAGCGCTCAAGATCTCATTCTTGAGCCTTTTGCCGGTGCGGTGTTTGGCATGAGCCCGGGACAAAGCACCCAACTTGCCGGTGTTCAACACGGGGGTGTTTTGGTCGGTATGATTTTTGTTGCGCTGATCGGCACCTGGCGCAAAAGCGGCCATTCGATGCAAGCGATGCGCCGCTGGACGGTCGGCGGATGTGCGGCATCTGCGATCGCCCTGCTCTGCCTTACCGGGGCCAGCGTCTATCCCGAGGTCTGGCCTTTGAAGGCAAGCGTGTTGGCATTAGGTTTTGCCAATGGCGTTTTTGCGGTCGCTGCAATTGGCTCGATGATGACCCTGGCTGGTGAGGGGCACACTCATCAAGAAGGCTTGCGCATGGGGCTTTGGGGGGCTGCACAAGCGATCGCCTTTGGGCTTGGCGGCTTTCTCGGGACCATGGCAAGCGACATCGCGCAATGGCTTCTGTCTGACGCCAGTAAGGCGTATGCCTGGGTATTCGGGCTGCAAGCCTTGCTCTTTGTGATCGCTGCGTGGATGGCCATTCGCGTGCCGGCACCGGCGGGCGGGGCATCGATTGGCGCTGATGAGGCCGGAGGCTTTGGCAAGAGGAAGGGCTTTGAACCGGGGAAAAGCTCTGTTGAGGACAGACCTGGTCCCTGGGCCAGCGACGTCATCAATCGGGATCGTCGACTTGACCCACCACGGGAGCGCTTAAATCATGCAACGATTGGATGATCCCCACCTACTCAGTGCCGAGCCCTTCGATGCCGTTGTTTTAGGCGGAGGCCCGAGCGGCGCGACGGCGGCCCATGACCTTGCCTGCCGCGGGTATCGGGTCGCACTTGCGGATCGTGAAGGCAGAATCAAGCCCTGCGGCGGCGCAATACCGCCCAAGCTCTTGCAGGAGTTCAATATCCCGCAGGATGTGCTGGTGAACAGGGTGCGCGGCGCAAGAATCATCTCCCCCAAACAGCAGGTTGTTGGCATGCCTATTGACGATGGTTATGTGGGCATGGTCGATCGCGCCGATTTTGATCCTTGGCTTCGGGCACGTGCTGAGCGCGCCGGTGCAGTCAGGCTTTGCGGCAGCTTTTCTCATCTCGAGCGAGCGCCCAGTCAACAAGGCGATTTGCTGTCCTTTTTTTATCGCGAAAAAAATTCGAATCGTTTAAGTTTCATCAAGGCTCGTTATTTAATCGCAGCCGACGGCGCAAAAAGCAGGCTCGCCCAACAGGAAATCGAACGCGCCGACGAAGGCCAGTATGTGTTTGCCTACCATGAAATCTTGGAGGCACCGCAAATCCTTGCTAAGCCCGAGCAGCAAAGGCTTGCCGATCGCGGGCGCTGCCCAAGCCCTGCAAGCGCATCCGGATTTGCTTTTTACGATCCGAACCGTTGCGATGTTTTTTATGACGGTTCGCTCTCGCCCGACTTTTATGCCTGGGTTTTTCCCCACGGTAGCAGCCTGAGCATCGGCACAGGCAGCGCCTTAAAGGGCTTTTCACAGCGCGAGGCGATTGAGCAGTTACGCCACCGTACAGGGCTTAGCCAGCAAAAGCTGATAAGACGCGAGGGCGCACCGATCCCGCTCAAACCCCTGCCACGCTGGGACAACGGCAGGGATATCGTCCTTGCGGGCGATGCCGCAGGCGTTGTTGCTCCAGCATCAGGCGAAGGAATTTACTACGCTATGCTCGGAGGCAGAATGGCGGCCCAAGCTGTCACGCAATGTTTAGCGCAGGGATCCCCCAAGGCTTTAGGCGAAGCAAGAAAGCGATTCATGAGACTGCATGGCCAGGTTTTTTGGGTGCTGGGTCTGATGCAGCGCTACTGGTATGCCAATGATCAACGTCGCGAACGCTTTGTACGGATCTGCCAGGACCACGATGTGCAGCAACTGACTTGGGATGCCTACATGAACAAGGAGTTGGTCAAGGCAAAGCCATTGGCTCATGCCAGGATTTTCTTCAAAAACCTTGCTCATTTAAGCGGTCTTGCCTCGGTGTAAGTGCAAAGCCCGCTTAGGATGCGGGCTATGACAACGAGCTTTAGCCCCCCATCGCGGCAAATGCCGCTCCGGACCAAGTTGACCACCATCGCCGCCGTGGTGCTTGTGGCCATGCTGGGCGGCTTGGCGACCGATATTGGTGTTTGGTATTTGTCGCTTGTTCAACCCTGGTGGAAGCCACCCGATTGGGCCTTCGGTCCCGCATGGACGGTCATTTTTGCCTGTACCGCAATCAGCGCCATGGGTGCCTGGCATGCTGCGGTACGCGACCGGGATCGCTTTGCCATGGGCATCGGCTTTGCGGTCAACGCCTTGCTCAACATTCTTTGGAGCGTTCTCTTTTTTAAGTTACAAAAGCCACTCTGGGCAGCATTTGAAGTGTTTGCGCTATGGGCATCGATCGCGTGGTTGATCCTTAGGATTCGAAAACTTAATCCTGCTGCCGCGCGCTGGTTGCTGCCTTATCTGATCTGGGTGAGCTATGCCGCGACGATTAATTGGGGGGTGGTGTGGTTAAACCCCAGCGAAGCAAGCGGCGGGAAATCCGACAGCAGCGCAATGCCGGCCACGGTGATCAAGACGGGCGATCCGCCGGTCAGTCGGGACGCTAAACCCTGAATAAGGCCTTTGTGTCCTCCTCGGCTTCAACACCCTCCAGGTAGTGCGAAAACCACTGCCGAACCTGCGCTTCAATGCCTTTAGCGTCGAGACCGCAGGATGCAAGCAAAGCAGGGACCTCGCCTTGATCAATGAACCGGTCGGGCAAGCCCATGATGCGGATCGGCTTTACCAATCCCATGTCGCTTAAGGCTTCGGCCACGGCAGCGCCAGCGCCACCGCTTCGCGATCCCTCCTCGATCGTGACCATGGCCTCATGGGTGTTAGCCATTTGCCGCAAAAGCGTCAAATCCAGTGGCTTAACAAAGCGCATATTGACCACGCTCGCATTAAGCGATGCTGCCGCTTCGAGGGCTGGCGCGAGCATGCTGCCAAAGGCCAAAAGTACAACGCCCCTCCCGGCTCTTCTAATCTGCGCCTTTCCCCAAGCGAGCGCGCTTAAGTCGCGTCGCACCGCCACGCCCGGTCCGCGTCCTCGCGGATAGCGCACCGCGGCCGGTCCCTCGTGCAAAAAGGCGCTGTAAAGCATTTGCCTGCACTCGTCCTCATCGCTGGGCGCAAGAAGACTCATATTCGGCAGGCAGCGCAAATAGGCTATGTCATAGGAGCCCGCATGGGTGGCGCCATCGGCACCAACAAGCCCTGCGCGATCGATTGCAAAAGTGACAGGCAAATTCTGTAGCGCAAC
>DENJ01000026.1:3285-10709 GCA_002359635.1 Burkholderiales bacterium UBA2647 | reverse complement strand
ATGCGGGCGGTCGCATCTGTCCCCCCTCCGGCGCCCCAGGGGCACACAATGGTCACCGGCCGGTTTGGCCAGTTGCTTTGGGCATGAAGCACCGTCGGTAAAGTCGCCAGGAGTCCCGACGCGCCTGCTGCAGCAATGATTTGCCTTCTGGTTTTTAGAAATTTATTCATAGCGCTCCTCCAAGTTGAGTGATGGGTTCAAACGTGGTCTGCATACTTTCTGATGAGCCGATAACGCTGTTTTATTTTTATAACGCAGTTTCGCATGACGACTAGATTTGGATGAAATTAGGGTGACTTAACAGTGATTCGCCAGAGCGTGCGAGCCATTTGAGGATCGGTAAGTGTTGCGGCATGCAACAAGGCAAGGTTATCCCATATCACCACATCACCCACCGCATAGCTCAGACTCAGTTGGTAACGCGGATGCGTTGCGTGCTGCTTGAGTTGGTCGAGAAGTTCACGCCCCTCTATTTGCGTCATACCCTCAATCTCGAAGGAACTTCCGGATACCGCATAAAGAGCCTTACGGCCGGTATACCAGTGTGTTATCACAAGCGGGTGAGTCACCCAGTCGACGCGAACTTTCTGTTCATCCGAAAGCAGCGATGCAACCGTACGAGAAGTTTCATCGAGATCATCTCGATTGCCATAATGATGCCGCACCATGAGATCCTGAACTTGATGCTTCATTGCGCTCGATAAATCCTCCCAGGCGGCGGTTTGATCCGCAAAGAGCGTGTTGCCGCCAACGCGGGGAACTTCAATCGAGTAAAGCGTTGTCGCACGGGCAACCTCGGAAAGATAGGAATAGTCGGTATGGAAATAAGTACCAGCATCGGCAAGCCCTAGCGGCACCCCTTCCCGCACCACATTAGAAAGCCAAAGAATATCGGCCAACGCTTGGTGATGAAACTGATTAATCACATGGGGCTCTGGCCTCCCAAATCGACAGGCCCAATCATGAAATTGCCTAGGGGAAAGCGACTGACCACGTAGCACCAAAAGATGTGATTCGTAAAAAAGCTTTTCGATCTCAATGAAGCTACGATCATTGAGATCAAGGTTTATATCGAATTCACTTAAGCTTGCGCCAAAGACACCTATCGGAATTGCTTTGAGGCGATCTTGTATGGCCAATTGGGGCTCAGGAGCCGCATGTGCAACAGGACACAGTGCCTTTGCAGTCATTGATTACCTCAACATTTCTGGGGATATGAGTCCAGGCAGGAACAAAGAGACCTGCGGCCAGATAATCACAAGCAGTAGGACGCCCAACATGGGCAACAGCATGATGATTACATCTTTAATTACGGTGTGCATCCGAACGTTAGCAACTGCGCATGAGATCATTAAGCACAAGCCATAAGGCGGTGTTACCAAACCAAACGCTAACGATACGATACCGACCATAGCAAAGTGCACGGGGTCCATACCAACCGATTTCGCGAGGGGTTGCAAGATTGCGCCAACAATAATGATTGCCGGAATCGCATCCAAGAAGCATCCTACGACCAAAAACACCGATGCGATAAAAAGCCCCGCAGTCGTTGCATTCATGTCCCAAGAAAGCATATTGGCAAGCAGGCTTTGCGGGATCTGGTAATAGGCCATGATCCAGCCGAAAGCACTGGCCGTACCCACGCAAAAAAGCGTCACACCGGCGAGTCGACCCGTATCGAGTAGTGCTTGGTAAACGCCCTTAAGATCCATCTCCCGATAAATAAGCACAGACAAGGCTGCCGCATAAATCACCGCAACAGCAGCCGATTCCGTAGCGGTGAACCATCCAAATATCTTGCCACCGATGATAATCACAGGCGTCATCAAGGCAGGAATTGACACCCAGAAGGCGACCATCATTTCTCTCAGACTCGACGATCTATAGGTCGGGTAACCACGTCGAACAGCGTAGAAGTGGACAGTGACCATTTGCACAAGCCCGATCAGCAGCCCCGGAATGATGCCGGCAAGAAAAAGTGCCCCGATTGAGGTGGTGAGAACGCCCCCCCAGACGATCATCAAGATCGAAGGAGGTATGATCACGGCCATCACGGCCGAAACTGCAGTAATCGCCACCGAAAAACTTGGGTCGTAGCCCTCTTTTATCTGCGCATCGATAAAAATTTTTCCTTGACTTGCCGCATCAGCGGTGGACGAGCCCGAAATACCGGCAAAGAAAATCGACAATACGACATTGACCTGGGCCAGGCTTCCGGGCAAGCGTCCAACCAGGGCGCGCGACAGACGCACCAACCTATCGGTGATGCCGCCAATGTTCATAAGGTTAGCGGTCAAGAGAAAAAACGGTACCGCAAGCAGGATGAACGAGTTATAGGCATTGAAGGTTTCCTGTACCAACAACATCAAAGACAGTTGAGGTTCAAGTGCAAGCATCGGTAGGCAGGCCAACCCAAGCGCGACTGCAACGGGCACCCGCAAGACTAACAAGAGAAAGAACACCCCGAAGAGCAGCGCGGCGGCCTGCCCTGGCGAAAACAAAAGATTGCCCAAATCACTCAGCCTTCGGTGCGCCGCTTCCCGCAAGGCGAAACATGTCGACCATGTGTTCCCCCTGAAACAGGAGCCAGGTGAGTCCGAGCAGTGGCCAAGCCATGTGAATGGTCCAAAGCGGCAGCTCGGCAAGTTCGGAGATTCGGTAAAGGGCAAATTCAGTAAATTGCCACCCACCGTATAAGAAAACAGCAGCAAATACAAAGATGCACAGTCCCGACAACAACTCGAGCCGGGCGTGTGCTTTCGGCGACAAACTAGGCCATAAGTCGACAACGAAGTGACTGCGCTCGCGCATCCCGAGCATCGCACCAATCATGATGGTCCATATGAACATAAGGCGGGCGAGTTCCTCGGTCCAGATATAGCCCGGAATCAGTTCCGTATGTCGTGAAACAATCTGTAGTGATACTGGAATCAGAAGAACGACCAATGCAAGCACCAGCAAGCCACAAAGCAAGCGATACCACACATCGCCAACGACACGCCAAGCTGCACGTCGGGAGGGACTCCCCCTCCCTAGATCAGGTTGCATTAATTTTTTCGTAAACAGCAAAGGCGTCGATTTCTTTAGCGTATGCAGCCATTACAGGATCTACAAGCTTTTTCATACCAGAACGATCGGCAAAAGGAATACGCTTAAGGCGACCCGCTTTTTCAAGCGCCTCCAACCTTTGTCCGTCGCTGCCGGATTCGATTTCACCGCCGTATAGACCGGCTTCCTTGCCCGCACGCACAACCGCATCCTGGAGGCCTTTGGGCAGACGCTGAAATGTCTTGAAAGAAAAGCATAAAGGCCGAATCGTAATGGCGTGCTGAGTCATATTAAGGTTAGGCGCAACCTCAAAAAACTTCATCTGCTCCACCCCTGCCGCCTCGTTTTCACCCGCCTGAATCACACCGTTCTGGATGGCGTTATAGATTTCGTTATAAGCGATGACGGTGGGAGCCATCCCAGCTGCAGCAAAAGTCTTACTCCAGATTGGCGCCCCCTGAACCCTAACCTTCAGGCCCTTCATTTCGCCCAGATTGCTCACCGCTTTGTTAGCGAAAATATTACGGACACCACCACCACCGTAACCAATCAGCATCACCCCTGCACGCTTGGCGATGTCGTCGGCAATTGTCTTAAAGAGATCCTGGTCGATCACTTTTTTCCAATGAGCCAGATCACGGAAAAGAAAAGGGGCATCGATGAAAGGCGCTGCTTTAGAAAACGTCGACATATGAGCGGGCGAAGCGACTGCAAAATCAACAGCCTTACCCGCAGCCATGTATTCGACGTATTGCTTTTCAAGCCCCAAGGCACTGTTTTTGTGAATCACAAAATTTACGGGCTGGTCGTAGTACTTCTTAATCAGTTCAGCAAAACGCTGCATCGCCATGGTGTAGGGATGATCATCATTGAACTGCGAAGCGCCGTTCAGCGTGATGGCCTGCGCTTGAGCGCGACCGACGTTGGAGACGGAACTAACAGCCACCGCTCCAGAGGCGCGAATAAAAGACCTACGTTGCATGTTGTCTCCCCTTTTTGTTTGTCGACCAAGTCTAGGAAAAAAGCTGACCGTTCTAGAGAGTCTAGCTGTTAATCTAAACGACCGAAACCACCACTCGCGACATTCCGTATCGATTGACTAAATTTTTGCGAAAAGCGACAAATTAATCACCAACGATCCGTTGACGCTCGTTGCCAAAGGCTCAAGTGAACTGACCAAGGGTGCGCAAGTACTAAACCGTTAAATAGCTGGGACGAGTCGCTGAGCTTTGCGCACAGCCCACTTAGGGTTGACTGCAGCGGTTTTCCGGCGTGCAGCGTCCCTTCCCCACACCATTCGGTAAAATCAGCGCTATGAATACCGCCTACCGCACCCCGCTTCCCGGTACTGCGCTCGATTACTTCGACGCCCGCGCCGCCGTCAACGCCATTGCCACCAACGCCTGGGACGAACTGCCCTACACCTCAAGGGTGTTGGCCGAAAACCTCGTTCGCCGCTGTGATCCGGATACGCTCGAAGATTCGCTGCGACAGTTGATTGAGCGCAAGCGCGAGCGTGACTTTCCCTGGTATCCGGCACGTGTCGTGTGTCATGACATTCTTGGGCAAACCGCTTTGGTCGATCTTGCAGGCTTGCGCGATGCGATTGCGGATCAGGGCGGCGACCCTGCCCAGGTCAACCCTGTGGTGCCGGTGCAACTGATTGTTGACCATTCATTAGCCGTGGAATGCGGCGGCGATGATCCCCAGGCCTTCGAGAAGAACCGCGCCATTGAAGATCGCCGAAACGAAGACCGCTTTCATTTCATCGAATGGACTCGGCTCGCTTTTGAAAATGTCGATGTCATCCCGCCAGGCAACGGGATCATGCATCAAATCAACCTGGAGAAAATGTCACCGGTTATCCAAGTACAAGCAGGCGTTGCCTTCCCGGATACCTGCGTGGGTACCGACAGCCACACCCCCCATGTGGATGCGCTCGGTGTAATCGCCATAGGCGTCGGTGGTCTTGAAGCAGAAAATGTCATGTTGGGACGGGCTTCGTGGATGAGGCTACCCGACATTGTTGGCGTGAAATTAAGTGGCAAGCCCGCCGCTGGCATCATGGCTACGGATATCGTCCTGGCACTCACCGAATTTTTGCGCAAGCAAAAAGTGGTGGGCGCTTATTTGGAGTTTCACGGCGAAGGTGCCGCTGCGCTTTCACTGGGTGATCGTGCAACCATCTCTAATATGGCCCCTGAATATGGCGCAACAGCGGCCATGTTTTTTATCGATCAACAAACCATCGACTATTTAAAGCTCACGGGACGCGACGACGAACAGGTCAAGCTGGTTGAGACCTATGCCCGCACCGCTGGTCTGTGGGCCGATTGTCTCGCAGGCGCCCAATACGAACGCAACTTGGCATTTGATCTTTCGAGTGTGGTGCGCAATATTGCGGGGCCCTCAAACCCACATGCTCGGGTGGCGACCGCGGAACTATCAAGCAAAGGCATCGCTGCTGCCTGGGAGTCAACGCCTGGTCAAATGCCTGATGGTGCGGTGATCATCGCGGCGATCACCAGTTGTACCAACACGAGTAATCCCCGCAATGTGATTGCCGCCGGGCTACTTGCTCGCAATGCCAACAGACTCGGCCTTAGCCGAAAACCCTGGGTGAAATCCTCGCTTGCGCCAGGATCCCGGGTGGGAGCCGAGTATTTACGCGAATCGGGGCTCTTACCCGAGCTCGAAAAGCTAGGCTTTGGCGTTGTAGCTTTCGCTTGCACCACGTGCAACGGCATGTCCGGTGCGCTTGATCCGGCGATTCAACAAGAGATCATCGAGCGCGACCTCTACGCGACCGCCGTGCTTTCGGGCAACCGAAATTTTGACGGACGCATCCACCCCTATGCCAAACAGGCTTTCCTCGCCTCGCCGCCGTTGGTGGTCGCTTATGCCTTGGCGGGGACCATCCGATTTGATATTGAGAAAGATGTTTTCACTGTCGTTGACGGTAAGGAAATTCGACTCAAGGATCTCTGGCCAAGCGACGAGGAGATCGATGCCGTGATGCGCGCATCGGTAAAGCCCGAGCAATTTCGCAAAGTCTATAGCGAAATGTTTGCGATTCGCGAAGATAAAGGCCAGCGTGTTGCGCCACGCTACGACTGGCGTCCCCAGTCCACCTATATTCGCCGCCCACCTTACTGGGAGGGCGCGCTGGCTGGTGAAAGAGGCTTGCGAGGCCTTCGGCCGCTTGCGGTTTTGGGCGATAACATCACCACCGATCACCTCTCACCCTCAAACGCCATTCTCCCAGATAGCGCGGCAGGTGAGTATTTGAAAAAGATGGGTCTACCTGAGGAGGATTTCAACTCCTACGCCACCCATCGCGGTGATCACCTCACAGCACAACGTGCCACCTTTGCCAACCCTACACTGGTCAACGAGATGGCGATTGTTGAGGGTCAAGTAAAAAAAGGATCGCTAGCGAGGGTCGAACCCGAGGGCCAGGTCATGCGTATGTGGGAGGCGATCGAAACCTACATGGAGCGCCGCCAGCCTCTCATCATCATCGCAGGCGCCGACTACGGTCAGGGCTCGTCGCGAGACTGGGCCGCCAAAGGCGTACGCTTAGCAGGTGTGGAAGCGATTGTCGCCGAGGGCTTTGAGCGCATCCACCGCACCAACCTCATTGGGATGGGGGTCTTACCCCTCGAATTCAAAGCAGGCACCACCAGAAAAAGCCTGGGGATCGACGGCACGGAAACCTTTGATGTGCTTGGTAAACGCAAACCAAATGCAACGCTCACGCTGCTGATTCATCGCCGCAATGGGGAATCGATTGACGTACCCGTAACCTGTCGGCTCGATACCGCCGAGGAAGTATCCATTTACGATGCAGGGGGTGTCTTGCAACGATTTGCGCAGGATTTCCTTGAAGCAGGTCAAGCCAAATGAGTGTTGCCATGCCCAATAGACCCCAAATCCGAATCCCAGCCACCTATATGCGCGGTGGCACGAGCAAGGGCGTATTTTTTCGCCTTGAGGATCTGCCGGCTGCAGCCCAAGTCCCGGGAGAAGCAAGAGATCAGTTGCTTTTGCGGGTCATTGGAAGCCCCGACCCCTATGGTAAGCAAATCGATGGTATGGGCGGCGCAACATCAAGCACCAGTAAAACCGTAATCCTTTCAAAAAGCAGCCGCTCTGACCACGATGTCGATTACCTGTTCGGTCAAGTCTCGATTGATTCGGCCTTTGTCGATTGGAGCGGTAATTGCGGCAATCTTTCAGCGGCGGTTGGACCTTTTGCCGTGAGCAACGGCTTGGTCGACCCAGCACGCGTCCCTCATAACGGTATGGCGGTGATTCGGATTTGGCAGGCAAATATTGGCAAGACGATTGTGTCGCACGTGCCGATCACCGAGGGG
>DENJ01000026.1:0-3255 GCA_002359635.1 Burkholderiales bacterium UBA2647 | reverse complement strand
GATGTTTCCCACGGGCCAACTGATCGATGATTTGGAAGTGCCCGGCGTCGGAACGCTCAGGGCCACCATGATCAATGCGGGCATTCCAACGATCTTTATCCATGCTGAATCGATTGGCATGCGTGGCACTGAATTACAAGAAGCCATCAATAGCGACCCCAAGTGCTTAGCGATGTTTGAAACAATCAGGGCTCACGGTGCGGTTCGCATGGGCTTGATCAAGGATGTGAGCGAGGCGGTCAAACGCCAACACACGCCCAAGGTCGCATTCGTCGCAGCGCCAAAATCTTATCTCGCCTCGAGCGGCAAGCCCGTGAATGCCGCAGACATTGACCTACTCGTTCGCGCCTTATCCATGGGCAAATTGCATCACGCGATGATGGGTACAGCAGCAGTTGCTATTGGGACTGCAGCCGCAATCCCCGGCACCTTGGTCAACCTCGCTGCAGGTGGCGGCACGCGTCAATCGGTTCGATTCGGTCACCCCTCAGGCACGCTACGCGTTGGGGCCGAGGCAAGCCAAGTAGGCGGGGATTGGGTGGTGAAAAAGGCGATCATGAGTCGCAGTGCTCGCGTGCTCATGGAGGGTTTTGTAAGGATTCCAGGTGATGCGTACTGAGTCAGTGGCTTCTGATTGCGGGCGCCGATGCACTGCAGGCTGCTAAAGCTGCAAAATCGATGGATGATTCAATCTTTGTTGGACTCGATCAACTTACGATACTCAAGGGAGTTTTGCTCGCCGAGCAAGGGCGGGTGCTAAAAGAGGTCACTCAAACGCCGCTTCATGCGAAGACCTCAATCTTTCTCGGTTCGGTGCAAGGCACCCGAAAAAGCCCATACACCACCTCCGTGAAGGTCGAATCCCGAGCCAACCGTTCCCCGCGGATCTCGGGGATTTGCAGTTGCCCGATGTCGGTTGACTGCAAGCATGTAGCAGCACTGGCTTTTGAATTATTGCGTAGCGGGCGACTCAACGCATTCATTGTCAGCGAGCAAGGTGCCGACAAAACCGACCCAGACCCGTTGCAAACGCGCCCCGCCAGCAGCCAAAACATCAAGCAGATGCCAGTTCAACTTGCAGACTGGCTGAGTCGCTGGGCTCAACTAAGCCGAAGCATCCCCAGAGAGGCAAGCGCTGGCANNTCGCGGGTCAAACAGGGCCACAGCTTCCAAGCCTGCAGCCAACGCATTGATTTATCTCTTCGGTAGTCGTTATACGCGCTTAACGCTGAAACTGGCCGTGGCCGGTGTCGGCAAATCGGGCCTCAGCACGCAGTACCGCCCGCTCACCAGAAGCCCCAGCGAAATCGTACGCAGCCGCCCTGGGTATCTCGATCCGCAAAACGATTTACCGATCTTGCAAATGCTGCATGGTCTGAACCTGGGCAATTTCGGAGGCTATGACGCAGACTGTCTTGAAGGACCCTTATTGCCCCTGCTGTTTGAAAGGCTACGAGCCATTGGACGCACGGGCATCATCGACCCAGTTAAACCTCGCGTTTGGATACCTCTTCCGCTACAAATATCGAGCCAAGCACTGCCCTTCCATTTGCGTTGGCAACCAAGCGAAGGCGCCCGAAGAGATCGAGGTATGAATGAAACGATTAAAGATATAGAACCTAACTATCAGCTCGCACTAAGCTGTACGCCAACGGTTTCCTCGCTGGTCCTTCTCCCCGAACCCTATGCTTTTGAAGAGCAAACCCTCACGCTACATCCGCTTCATAGCCTTCCACCCCAATCAGTATTGGACTTGTTACTTCGGATGCCCGACACGCCAAGAGCGCATGTTGATGACATCCAGAATGCGATCTCTGGCATGCTTCCCATTGCGCAGGACTCGGTACCCGACCAACCCTTGACGCTACAAATTCTGAATGATGCGCCGAAATTTCGCGTCCGCATCACCCGCTTGTCGTCGCTGAAGTTGCCCAATGAATGGCCGGTTTTTCTCCCGCCTGCGAAGACATGGGGCGATCCTCGCGTGGTGACACTCGAGATGCAATACGGAGCAAGCGAATGGCGCTGCGTACCCTCAGGCTCAAGACGACCCGCTTTCTTCGACGTGGTCGACATCGATCAGCAAGTCAAACGGCGCCACACAAGGCAGTTTGATATCGAATTCGACATGCTTGAGGACTACGGCGCAACGTTGCATCGTGCCGCCAACCTTTTTGAATCTGCACAAGAGCGATTCGGAGTCGACCCTTTGGACAACGCGTCAGAACGCCAAAAGACTTCTCCGTATTTGTTTACAGAACCGCAAAGCGTACTTTCCGCGGTTAAACATAGCTTTTGGCCAGAACTCCTCAACGATGCAAGAAGTTTTGCTCAACGACGAGAACTTGATTTCTTGATCGACCAAGAAGCTCATTTTTCGACGAGTCATGCAGATGCGATGCAGCTTCACGTGACCCACGGTGAATCGGGCTGGTTTGATGTGGGCTATAAGCTTGTTTTTAATGGACAATCGATCGCCTTAGCACCGCTATTAAACAAGCTGGTTGTCGATAATCCTGATGTGCTGCGACACGACTCAACGCAGTCAACCGCTGAGGATGTCTATATCTACATTGCGCTAGAAGAGCCCGAAGGAAGTGATCACTTCCTCGCCGTTCCGGCAAGCTGGCTTAAACCAGCGGTCAGTACCTTGCATGCCTTTGCACGCCGTGCAGACGGTTCAGTCAGGCTGCCCCGTTTTGAACTGGGACGCCTGATGGCGCAAGCAGAAGCGATGACGCTAGTTGCACCAGCCGATCTTCGTCCGCTCCTGAGCAACCTCGATGCGGCATTGACCCAAGGAGAAGTTCGGCTGGACCCAGCACTTAAGGCCGCCCTCCGGCCCTACCAATTAGAGGGTGTTGCCTGGTTACAGTTACTAGATCGACTTGATCTTAATGGACTGCTAGCTGATGACATGGGTCTCGGAAAAACGGTTCAGACTTTGGCCACGCTGAGCGCAGACGCCTTGATCAATCCGGGCTGTCATTTGGTTGTTGCGCCCAATTCGCTTGTGCATAACTGGGTTGCCGAAACGAAACGCTTTTTGCCCCACTGGAACGTTCTAAGTGTTGAGGCGGGCGAGGCATTTCCCGATGATCATGCTTTGCAATCCTTGCATTTGCTCGTTTTGCCTTTGAGCATGATCCATCGACATTTGGTGCGGCTTGCCGCAGTGAAATGGCAATGGTTGGTTGTTGACGAAAGTCAGCGCATTAAGAATGCAGGCACGCGTCTGGCCCAAGATCTCAAGCA
>DENJ01000013.1 GCA_002359635.1 Burkholderiales bacterium UBA2647 | reverse complement strand
AGGGCATCGGGTTCAGGGATCATTGGGACTCTCTTTCTCAGTGGGTGCCGGTGGCGGGCACGGGGGATGGCGTACCAACCTGGCGCAGGCGGGTGCGGATTTCGGGGGGTGTGAGGGTGCTGGCAGATCGCACGGCGATGTAGCGGTAATGCCCTTCGGACACCTTCAGGCTGAACAGGTGGACCAGTCCAAGCTCGCATGCGATCCAAGCGCGTCTGGCAAGGGCGTGAAGGCGGTTTCGGTCCTTCGACGCCAAGCCACTTCCCGAGTCAGAGCGGTCCAGCAGCAGGAAGCCTTCGTGGTACTGGATGGACTGGCCGACCAGGGCGTTTGCCATCCAGTCGCACAGACCGGCTTCGGTGAGTTTTTCGGTGGGCACGTAAACGGCCTGCAGAGCCGCTTTGCCAGCGTCGACACCAAGCCCAAGCTGGCTGCGCGGCGTTTCAATAATCGTTTTTGNNGTTCAACATCAAATCTCCAGGCGTGAGTTGGCCTACCACCACCGCCCAGAAGGGCGCGGCGTTTGCGGTTCTTGAAGGTTCTTACCGAGCGAGGGGGCTGGTTTTCTCAGCCACCCCGCGATCGGTCAGGCGGCCGGCCGAATGCCGAACATGCGCAGATGCATCTGCAGGTCGGCAACACGGCGGTAGAAAGTGGCGCTGGACATCCCAGAGGCCTTGGCGGCGGCGGGAAGATCTTGGTGAGCAACGAGAAGCTCAAACAGACGAGCTTGCTCGTTGTTCATGTAGGACAAAGCAGTTTGAATATCTCGAAGCGTTTCTGACTCGGCAAACAAGTCAGAGTCGTCCGCCCACAGTGGTTCGGCCCCGTCGGGAGCAACCTCACTCGAGGGAGAAAATTCATCGTCGTTAGCAGCTTCCCGCGCCGAAAAGAATGTGAGCTTTGCGCGATCGCGATTCAGCGCGACCAGGAAGTCTGCAGTCCGATGCTCTGAAACCACTCCTGTAAAGGTGCCGGCACATCCCCGGGCCGGATCAAACTGGCCGGACCGCTCCAGCAGGTCGAGAACAATAGATTGGTGAAGGTCTTCGCGATCGGCTTTTGTCAGCCTGGCAGAGACCGCAGCGCGGTAGGTACGTGTGGCGGCTGCATTGAAAACCGCTTGAAGGAAATAATCGTCGTTGGACACGGTGAGACTCCTGGTGCGTTTAAGGAGTCTCCAAGTATTCGCATATGACTTCAGATGGTCTGCGAGGCTATTTCAGATGGTTTTCAGATGGCCGTGGAGTGGTCGTTTTTAAACCTGTCGTCCGACATCAAACCAGCAACTGAAAACTTCCCCGCTTGGAAAGAGGCGGCGGACCAACATAGACGCCCAAAATCGCCCGCCAAACTTCTGGCCGGAACAACTGGCTTGGCGTGGCTGCAGTCGAGCCGGCGGCCACCATCAATCTCTTGGTGGGCACCGCAGGAACGCCAGTGCGATAAGCATCAACCAGCGCCTGAAAAAAGTCGATTTGTTTTTGCCCTGAAAGGGGAAGAGATGGCTTGCCCGGGATGTACAGCGTTGCGCTGTAGACATCCGTACGGACAAGGTCAATCACGGAGCCGCCTTGTGCAAGTTGCTTGCGCTGCTCAAAAGTCGAACCCAACTTAGCTACGTCAATGAGCGCCTCATCGCCGCCAGACGAAAGAATTTCGGCTACACAGACGATGACGTTTGAACCTAAACAAAGGGGATGATCGCGCCCACCGGAAAGAACGACTCCGACACCCTGATCTGCGCGGCTTCGCAAGATCACATCAAGGCGTTGCAGGCTTCCTGGGGTGCGAAGATCACGGGCCAAATAGCACGGAACCGGGACGCCTTGAAAATTGATAGCGCCAAGAAAGGTCAGCAGGTCATCGAGCTTGACCAACGAATTCGTGGCCATGTGAGCCGAGAGCCTTTTGACGACGATTTCGTCAAGCCAGTCCCGCCGAACGCTGAACTTCTCAACAGCCAGATACGGCAGTTCGACCTTACGCCCATCCTCCGGATGGTCATAAACCACAACACCTGGTTTCCCTGAAGCGCGAACACTGACCTCATGACTGGTGCCGTCCTCGTCAATAAGTAGGCTTTGGTAGCGCCCCTTGCGCTCGATGAACCCTACCTCTTGAAGCGCGACCGGATCCAGGTTGCGGGTCAGGAAATAGTTGCCAGGAACTTCCACGATGGTCTGGTCGTACAGCATCATCAGCGCCGGGAAATGTGCTTTTTCCTGTTCAGCGTCCATCGCGACCACCTGACGCAAGACTCCCCAGGAGCTGAGCAACGCGTACCCAAGATCCCGCTGAACGGGATCCCGATTGCTTCGCAAATTACACCTGTTTGGCTCGGAAAGAGTGATGTTCAGCGTCTTGGCCTTGCTATCGCCATGACGGGTGTAGCGCACAGCAATCACCACCCGTGCAAGACTGACTGCCTTCTTAAAGATGTGATCTTGGCCAAACATGGCTTGGGCCACAGCCTCGATGTCATCAGCCAGCGTTACCTTGAGGCCAGCCCTGTGTTTTGGGTTGTCGGGCCTGCAGTCGACTTCGACGACAGCGACTCGCTCAATATCGAACCCTGGAACCGTCGGAGTACTCAAACTCAATGAACTCAAAAAGCGTGAGAGGTCATATTGCTTGAGCGTCAACGGCCGATCAGAAAGATCCATCTTCAGGCCAACCTGGGCGAAAGCCGCAGCGACCCTTTGCCTTACCGCTGGACTGGCAGAGAAAATCTCCAGTACGCCTTCGTCGGGGACATAGAGTAGCGTCGCCTCATTCAGAGGGCGGTAGTAGCGCTCTTTCCTTGTGCCATCGGCTTCAAGAAATTCTGCGACGCTTGAAAGCGGCCCGCCGTGACGAACCAGAATCAGATGCTGGACCTGATCATTTCCATCTTGATCTTTACCAGTGGTCTCCAAGTGGGTTACTGAACACCGTCCATTGAGCTCCAGTGTCTTCTGAATTTCAGCCTCAAGCGCTTCACGCACCGTTTCGTCCCAAACGAAGCGCACCTCATCACGTGCGTCCAGCTCGAATGCCTCGTACATACGACCAAAATTTCGGTAGTGGTCAACATAGAACAGGCTTTCGGCTTCGTCGAACAACAGTTGATCGTTCTGATACAGCCACACGCTTCGACCCACTGCATCCAGCTGTCCATGAAATGCGGCGATCTTCTCGGTATCGAACAGACGTTCTGCTGCCCGGTTCAATGCTTCGGTGCCTCGACCATCGGCAAGAGTCAAAATGCGTTGGGCATGCCGATCCAATGGGACAGCAACATCACTCGCAAGTGAATTGGCGACTCGGAGCAGATGTTCCCTAAGTTCAAGAATGACCGCGTCGTCTCTCTGCGAAGGCCAGGCAGGCGTGAGAAAGATGGAAGCATGCGCCCCGTCCTCGACATCCCGGAAAAATGGCTCAAGCGCATCCAGCGGTGCGGTCTCCAGCAGTCGGTGCAGTGAAACACCGTTCTTGAAGCTTGTGGCTTTCACTGCCTGGCTTGTTTGTGTTTTTGTTTCGCCCATACGGCACTCCTAAATCTCGCGGCTGCTCAACTCATATTCCCTCCAGCCAGGCACATGGGCGCTGAGAAGCGCCTTGAACATTCGCCCGTGCCTGGCGAACCGCAGATGCAGCAGTTCGTGAACGATTACGTAGTCTTGAAAACGTTTGTCTCGATCGAGCAAATCCAAGGCTAAAGTCACTGTCCCAGAAGCAGTGCAAGAGCCCCACTTCCGGCGCATTTCCTGCACGCGCACAACGCGGGGATTGACCTTCAGCCTCACAGCCCACGCCATGGCGCGGCGCCGCAGATCCTGAGCGGGGTATGGCGACTTTTTCATTCAACGGATTCCGCAAGTAGCAGACGAACAACTAGATCCACAACCCGAGCACGTTCCTCGGGTGCGAGGGCAAGCAAGGGCTTGTACATGGAGGCTCGCAGTCGCCGTTGTTCATCAGCGTTGACTGCCGCGTTCGGGAATCGAGCGAGAAGCAGTTCCGCCTCTCTGGCCACGACTGCCGCGTCGATACCCGCAGCTTTAACGGACTCGTCCTCGCGCAGCACCCAGGAGACGGCAAAAGCACGCGCCGACAAACCACTGTCCTGGGCGGCTTTGATCGCCGCCTCCTTTTCGGCCGCGAGCGCTGCCAGCAGGTCCATGGCAGCAAGCCCTGTGGTTTTACGTTCTTCAAGATCCTTCAAGATGCGCTCGGCACGGTCCTTGAGGGGCTGAAGAACAGGAGCGGCGGCAGCGTCGTCGTCAATCTCCTTTTGAAGTCCACGGACAAGGTTGAAGACCTTACCTTCATCGCTGCCGTCTTGCGTCCGCAGCGACTTCAAGGTCGCCACATCGAAGGTGACGGACTTGGTCAGCCGACCCAGCCCTTGCTGCTCTGCACTTCCCTCGATGAGCCTCCGAGTTTTGTATGCCAGGTCAGCCGTGAATCCAACCTTCTCCGCATAGGCATTGCGAACTGCGGCGTAAAGCTGACTGAGTTGCTTGTATGTTGAGATGTGGTCTCGCAACTCGGCTGCCGGGGATAGGATCTCCCACAGCGCCTCAATTTCCTTGAAGTGTTCAAAGAAGGCCTTGCGTGCCACTGGCTCCAAAAATCGTCCAAATACGAGCTGTTCAAGTCGCTCATCTGGGGTGCCACCCGCCCCGGCTTGCAAGTAGTCCTGTTTGGCCTGATCAATGCGGTGCAGGAAATCCTGCAGCAGCACATCGAGGTCTTCGATGACGCCGCTGACATCGCTTGAATCAAACTGCAGCGCCTTCTTTAACTCGCGCAGCACGCCAACAAAGTCAACTACAAGACCCACACGTTTCTGAACACCGCTCGCGTCGACATAGGGTCGATTCACCCGTGCGATCGACTGCAGCAGCACGTGGTCGCGCATCGGTTTGTCCAAGTACAAGCAGTAAAGCGGTGGAGCGTCATACCCCGTCAATAACTTGTCGGTGACGATGAGAATTTTGGGGTTCTCTGTTGGCTTTTTGAACAGCAGGCGCACCTGCTCCTCGGCCTCCCCCGACAACTGATGTTCAGCCACCAGTGGACGATCGACTGCATCCAATGCGTTCTCGGTGTAGACGGGAACGGTCCACTCAGGCGGAAGCAACTTATCAAGCGCGCGTTTGTACTTTGCGCAGGCCTCACGGTTCACAGCTACGACAAAAGCCTTGTATCCAAGCGGTAGCACGTTTTCACGGAAGTGCTCGGCAATGAAGGCTGACACCTTCTCGATACGGTCGTCCGCGGTGAGAAACGTACGCAGACCTACGGCGCGATCAAGGACTTTGTTGAGTTCCTCGACGTCAGTCACGCCTTCAGACTCGGCGAGCGCAAAGAACTCCTTGTCCAGTCTTTCGGCCGGCACCGTCATCTCGCTCGGCGCCATCACGTGTTTGATCGGCAGCGTGGTCTCGTCAGCGATGCTTTCAGCAATCGAGTACTTGTCCAGGTACCCCAGATCGTCTTCTGCACCGAAGATCTTGAAGGTCCCTTCACCCTGTGACGTCCGCGCGATCGGGGTGCCAGTGAAGCCAATGATCGTGGCCTTTGGCACCGCAGCCATCAAGTACGTGCCGAGATCCTTGGCGACCGATCGGTGTGCCTCATCGATGAACACGTAGACGTTATCACGCTGGCAGCTGTCCTTTCGAATGGCCTCGAACTTGTGGATCATCGAAATGATGAGGCCGCGGAAGTCCGCATCCAGCAGAGACTGCAGCTTCGCCTTGTTACTAGCGCGCTCGACAGCGATATCTTGCTGCTGCATCTCTCCAAGCAGTCTCTCAACCCAACCCTTAAGCTGCCCCTCCAGCTCGGTGCGATCGACGACCAGGATCACGGTCGCGTTAGCGAACCGGGCCTTGTCTTCCAGGATTAGCCTGGCGGCGGTCAGCAATGTGAACGTCTTGCCTGATCCTTGGGTGTGCCAGACCAGGCCACGGGTCTTAGCGGGATCAGCGCAGCGGTTTAGGATGGCATCAATTGCGCGGCGCTGGTGCTGACGCAGCACCGACTTACGGGTCTCGCCGTCCTGAACGTAAAACAAGATCCAGTGGTGCAGCGTCCGCAAGAACTCGGTGGGCTCAAAGAACGCCTGAACTGCGAACCGATACGTCTCCTCGGGCGCCTGCTTCCAGCGGGCCATGTCGCGCCGATTCGCGTTCCATGTCACCCCATACCAGTAGTCCAACAGGTGGGTGACGTTGAATAGTTGGACGCTTGCCAGCAACTCCGGTGTCTCAAGCTCATACCGACGAAGCTGCTTGATGGCGCGCTCGATGGCGTCACCGTCCTTGGGGTTCTTGTGCTCGACGATTACGACCGGCAGGCCGTTGACGACATACATCACGTCGGCACGGTTACCTTTTCGTGCGGGTGGCTTGATCTTCCACTCCCACGTGACGTGGAAGGCGTTGTTGGCGACATACTCGAAGTCAATCAACGTCACTGCCTTGTGGCGCTGCTCAGCCTCGTCATACCACTGGCGCTCGCCTCGCAGCCAAGCCAGGAGTTCTCGGTTGCCATCGATAGTGGCCGGCAGCGCGTCCAGCGTTTCCACCACTGAGCGCACGGCATCAGCGGACATCCAGGTGTTGAACGCAGCGAGCTTCGCTTCGAGCACGTCGCGAAAAAAGGTTCCCGCCTCACCACCACGCTTGTTGCGTGCATCCTCCGGAGTGATTGGAGTCCAGCCGATCTCCTCCGCGTGCCGGACCATTGGGAACTGCACGGTGCCCGCTTCGCTGATCTTGAGCGTACTCATGCTGCAGCCCCCTCATACTGAGCCAAGGCTCCGGGCTGCGCCGACAGATCCAGATCGGTCACGGCGATTTCGCCGTTCACCAGCTGGTGCAACAAGGAGTTGAAAAGCTCTTCCAGAATTAATCGCTTTCGGCAATGCAGCGCGATTTTTCTGTCGATAGCTTCAAGCACAGCGACAATTTTTTCCTGCTCCTCCAGAGAGGGTAATGGCACAGGCCAAGGTGAAAGAAACTGTATGTTGATATTTTTTTGCGTCCCCTTCGGAGCCTCCCGATCCATCTTGGGCTGCTGAGTTTGCAGGTAGTAATTTAAAAACTTGTTATTTAGATCTGTCGAAGGTGAAATTGCAATAAGGCTGTCGGGGCATGCAGCATTGAATTCAAGGATTCCTGAATAGCCGATATTTGCCGCAATCGTGATGAGAATCGTACCGGCTTTGAACTCGCGGCTAATTGCAACACCCACTTCATTCAAAGTCTGCGAGTAGTTTTGGATGTACCCGGCAGACCGCACAACGTCGCCGGTTTGGATGAATGGTGTTTTGCCGCCATAAAACCTGGGCTCGTTCCGAGGTCGATGCATAAAGCGTCCACGCTCAAGAGTTGCAACTTCGCTCAGCGAATGAACGACCCACGTCTCTGGCAACAGCCCGATCTCAGTTTCCTTCCGAGGCTCGCCACGCAGCCCGCGCGTGAACAACTCGCGCATGGAGGCGCGTTTGAGTTCTCGTAGGTTGTCGATTAGTGCCGTCTGCTGCTGCAACGCTGACTCCGTCTTACGAAGGACACCGGCAATCGCCCTCTGCTCAGTTGTATTGAGCGGATAGGCCAGTTCCTTCTCCTTCAGGATGGTGAAATGCCGGTTGTAGCCGCGTGCAGGTAGGTCGATAGCACGGCAGGCGTAGAAGAAGAAAAGTGGATCAATGCCGTCCTTGGGTCGCAGCAGTTGCGTACCGTCTGCTCCACGGGCAAAAGGGCGATCCACGAATTTGAAAGTACGGGTGTGATCGCCAAAAACGATCAATGGGAGTGGTGAATCAATCACAGCACTCTCGTCATCAGTCCAGCCAGCAACCGGCTCCTGTCCCTGATCGATTACCTGAAAGCGACCGCTCGGCTTGTAGTCGCGCGCTTGGACCTTTGTTTTTCCCGCAGTCGGCACCGTAACCAGGCAATCTGCTACGGAAGCAACATCCCAGAGTCGGCTCATTGCTTGTCCTCCGTTTTCGCCAGCGGGCGAAGCAATCGCAGCAGATCGGCAGTAAGGGCCGTATCCTCCGCGCTGATTCCTTCAAGGACCCGAATCAGTTGCGGCACGGATCCCAATTCCTCGCCACCGTTTTGTCCCACCCACCTGCTCGGGCTCAGGTTGTAATCTGCCTCTTCGGCCTGCTCGCGCGTGATGACGGCGAGTTCGCCCTCGACTGGCTCCCCTTTGCCGTACATGGCAGCGAGGGGCCGCAGGTCCTCCTCGGGCAGGTAATTCTTGGGCCTGCCCTTACTGAAACGGCGGCTGGCGTTGAGTAGTACGATTTGGCCCTTTCGTGCTGCGGGCTTGCGCCTGCTCAGCACAACGATCACGCCCGCAGCCGTGGTGTTGTAGAAGAGGTTCTCGGGCAAAAGGATCACGCCGTCGATCAAGTCTTGGTCAACAAACCACTTGCGGATGTTGCGTTCCTTGTCCTCGTTCTTGGAGCCGGAGCCACGTGTTACCGCACCGGTGTCGAGCACGACTGCCGCGCGACCGTGGTCATCCAGGCAGGCCAGCGTGTGCTGCAACCACGCCCAATCCCCTTTGCCACTGGTGATACCGCCTGCCGTGCGGAAACGATCGAACGGATCGTTGGCAAACAGGTCGGCGGCGAATGGCTGGTTCCACATCGGGTTCGCCACCACGATGTCATGGCCGCGGATCTTGCCGTTGGCTTCGCGGAACTTGGGGTTGATCATCGTGTCGCCGCGGGCGAGCTCTACCTGCATGTCGTGGATGATCGCGTTCATCTGCGCCACCGCGTAGCTTTCGGCCTGCAGTTCTTGGCCTGATAGCTTGACAGGCACCCGGCTGGTGGGGTCCAGCTCGCGAGCCACGAGTTGGAGCTTGATCAGCAAGCCAGCTGAGCCGCACGCATAGTCATGGCAGGTTTCACCAGGCTTCGGGCGCAGGATGTGCGCCATCAAGAAGCCGACCTCGGTCGGGGTGAAAAACTCACCGGCGCTTTGGCCAGAACCTTCAGCAAACTTGCGCAGCAAGTATTCGTAGGCACGGCCGAGAAAGTCAGGCTGTACGTCTGCCAGACCCAGGCGGTACCGAGGGTCGGAGAAGGTCTCAACCACGCCGCGCAACTTGGCAGGGTTAATGTCGCGCTCGCCGTTGCGTTCGGCGGCGAAGTCCACAACATCGATCACGCCAGAGAGCGAGGGGTTCTGCTTGACCACCGCGCGAACTGCTTTGGTCAAGTGCTCACCGATGTCCCGGGGAGTGGTCGGACGTCCGCGGTCGTCTGACGGCCAATCGTAGGCGTCTCGTCCACTGATCACACCCCACCGCGCCTCGGGCGGCAGATAAAACCTCAGCAGTGAGTGATCCGACTCTGCAATCTCAAGGGCGGTGACACGATCACCATACTCTTCAGCCAGGCGGTCGATTTCATCGTCAAACACATCAGACAGCCGCTTTAGGAACAGCAGGGGTAGCAGATAGTCCTTGAACTTGGCCGCATCCTTCTCACCCCGAATGGAGCACGCCGCATCCCACAGCATTTGCTCCATGGGCTTGGTGGTGGGTGCAGCAACTGCTCCCCGACCGGTACGCCGACGGGTGACTTGGGCTGCCGCGTCAGAAGGCGGGACACTCTCCGCACCCTCCACCCCCGCCTCTCGCGCCAAGGTGGCGATTGCCTCCTGCGCAGCGCGCTGCGGCTTGTTTCCACCGCCCTCCCACCGGTTGACGGTAGCGAAGGAAACCCCTAGGCGCTCGGCAAGCTGATCCTGGGTAAGGTTGAGGGCCGCACGGATGGCGCGCAGGGTGGCAGGAATGGGGTTGTTTTCGGCGTTCATGTTGATATGATTGCTATGTTTGTTATGTTTGTCAACCCCCTGTGCTGAAAATTTGGCCCTTTCAGGGTAATCCAGGCCCCAGCCTAGCCGGCTGACCTGCCGGAGCGCCTCAGACCATTCACCAGCACCGCGGGACACCTATGGAGGGCTGGAGCATGGGAAATGGACGCTGGGATCAACCTGGAATGCCCCACAAGGGCTGGCGCTGCGTCGGGGTGCATGACCTCGGCGACGGCGTTGGCAGCGGGGAAGAGATCGACTACGCCGCCTGCGAGATGTGCGGCAACGAGCGAATTCGGTTCGTTCACGTCATGGAACACCCGGACTGCGACACCCAATGCGAGGTCGGGTGCATCTGCGCCGAAAAGCTGAGCGACGACTACGCTGGACCGAAGCGGCGTGAGTCCGCGATGAAAAACCGAGCTACGAGACGCGCACGGTGGTTGACCCGACAGTGGCGAGTTTCAGCAAAGGGCAACAGGTACCTCAACATCAAGGGCATCAACGTTGGCGTCCGTCGCACGGGGGCAAACCGGTGGGCTTATTGGATCGGCACGCGCCACAGCAAGAAGGTGTTCCCCACCATGGATGCCGCCAGGCTGGCTTTGTTTGACGACTACTGGATCTCAGAAGTGAGGCCCTGGTAGCGCAGCAAGGAAATGCTTGTGGCTGAGAAAGCGCCCGGGGTACGCCGGTATGAACCTTCATGCCAGCCCAATCTACACGCCCCACATCCAAGACCCCCCCCGCTAAGCCCCCGGCTGCCGTTGTGGGGGCGATTCTGGCTCTGGCCGTCATCCGCATGCGCGACCGCCAGGATGGACTTGATAACCTGACCGAACAGAGCGTTAGTACGGGGTGTCCTGACCACCAAGGAGAACCCCAGTGACTGAACCCGTCGTGGCCCGCGTGGCCGCCCTCAAAACCGCTAGTACCGCCGAGCTCAAGCAGATGTGGCGGGACCTCTTCCACCAGGACGCGCCCCCGTTCAACCGCCGCTTCCTTGAAACACGCCTGGCGTACCGCATCCAGGAATTGGCCTACGGAGGCCTGAAGCGCGAGACTGCAAAGCGCCTTGAACTGCTGGGCGAACAACTCGATGGCGGCAAGCAGGAGGTCCGGCGCCGTCGGCTGGACAACCGCCCCATCGCCGGGACACGGCTGATCCGTGAATGGCAAGGCACGCCTTGCGAGGTTGTGGTGGGCGTCAACTACTTCGACTACCAGGGCCGGCGGTACAAATCCCTGTCCAGCATCGCGCGCGCCATTACCGGCACCAACCGCAATGGGTGGGCCTTCTTTGGGCTGGGCTCGGCAAGGAGCAGCGCATGACGGCAGAACGTCGCCTGATCTGCGCCATCTACACGCGCAAGTCCACAGAAGAGGGGCTCGACCAGAACTTCAACTCGCTGGACGCGCAGCGGGATGCCTGTGAGAACTACATCGCTAGCCAAAAATCAGAGGGCTGGCTCATGGCGCGGGAGCGCTACGACGACGGGGGCTACTCCGGGGGCAACATGGAGCGCCCCGGCCTCAAAAAACTGCTGGAAGACGTCCGCAGCGGCATGGTCGACATCATCGTCGTCTACAAAATCGACCGGCTCTCGCGCTCACTTGCCGACTTTGCCAAGCTGGTCGAGATTTTTGATGAGCACAAGGTCACCTTCGTGTCGGTGACGCAAGCGTTCAACACAACCACCTCCATGGGCCGGCTGACATTGAACATCCTGCTGTCCTTTGCCCAGTTCGAACGAGAGTTGGCTGGCGAGCGAGTGCGCGACAAGATTGCAGCCTCACGCCAGCGCGGGATCTGGATGGGTGGAATGCCACCGCTGGGCTATGACGTTTCAGACCGCAAGCTAATTCCCAACCCGGAAGAGGCGAAGGTCGTGCGGGAGATGTTCACGAGGTTCGCTGCGATGCCCTCGATGGTCACGCTTGTGAGAGACATGCGCGCCAGGGGCGTCACATCCAAATCGTGGACCACCGGCAAGGGAATCGAACGCCAAGGCAAGTTGAT
>DENJ01000076.1 GCA_002359635.1 Burkholderiales bacterium UBA2647 | reverse complement strand
AGGCCATGATCGCGCAAGGCCTCACCATTGGCGCCTCGATTCTGTCGCAGGTCATGGGCTATGGCGATATCGGGGGTCAGGTCGCCCGCGGCGTATCGAGTGTGACCATGCTTAAGTTCAGTCGTGACGATGAAAGCGAAGCCGATCTGCTCGGCATGGATTTAAGCGCAAGAGCAGGCTTTGACCCGGCGGCAGGCATCAGTCTCTGGGAGAAAATGTCGGGCGCTTCAAGCGGCCAAGGCACGCCACCACAATGGCTTTCAACCCATCCGTCACACGAATCCCGGATCGCCGACATCCGCAAAGCCCTGCCCAAAGTGATGCCGATTTACGAGCGCACAAAGCCTCGCTGACGCATTCACAACACACAAAGCCTATTCACTGACATCACCCCGGGGCAATCGCATAGTCGACCGTGAAGGGGGCGTGATCCGAAAACCTGGGTTCACGATTCACTTGCCAGCCACGGGCAAGCATCGCCAGCGCCGGATGGGCGAGCTGATAGTCCAGGCGCCAACCCACATCATTGGCAAAAGCTGCGCCGCGATTGCTCCACCAGGTGTACACCACCTGCTCGGGTGCCATCGCCCGAAAAACATCGACAAGGCCTTGCTCGGCGATAAGCGCCCCGATCCACTGCCTTTCTTCGGGCAGAAAGCCAGGGTTGCGCTGGTTGGCGCGCCAGTTCTTCAGATCGATCTCACGATGCGCCACGTTCCAATCAGCACAAATCACATAGGGCTTGCCGCGATGGTTGAGGGTTTTCACATGGGACTGAAAACAGCGCATGAAGCGAAACTTTGATGCCAAGCGGTCCTCGCTGCTTGAACCCGAGGGCACATAAAGCGAAATCACCGAGAAGCTGCCCAAATCGACTTCGATGTAGCGCCCTTCCTCGTCAAACTCGGCTTCGCCAAAACCACGGAAAACGTCCAGCGGCTGGTGCAAGCTGTAGATGGCTGTGCCCGCATAACCGGGCTTTTGGGCGGCGAAAAAATAACCTTTAAGCTCACCTCGCCTGCTCGGAATCGCCAGCATCGAGGCATCGAGGTCCTTCTCCTGCGCTTTAATTTCCTGCAGACAGATCACATCAGCGTCATGCCCTGCAGCCCATTGCAGCCAGCCTTTTCGCGTTGCTGCCCGAATACCATTGAGATTAAAACTCGTGACACGAAACAAAATCCACCTCCACCCCTATGTCATGATCGCCATTGTTTCATGACTGCCAGGAGCCGCCTTCAAGATGCCAATCAACCAAGCCGATGCCTTCATTGAATTTGCACTCCATGCAGGCGTGCTGCGTTTTGGTGAATTCAAAACCAAAGCCGGAAGGCTTAGCCCCTATTTTTTTAACGCCGGCCTTTTTCATGACGGGCAAAGACTTGGCCAGTTAGCCGGGTTTTATGCCCGAAAACTGCAAGCAGCGAACGCAGCGCAGACGCTGGGCTTTGATATGCTTTTTGGTCCTGCCTACAAAGGAATCACACTGGCCGCTTGCACAGCAGTTGCCTTGGCTGAGGCTGGCCACAACATCCACTTTGCGTACAACCGCAAAGAGGCCAAAGATCACGGCGAGGGCGGCCTGATCGTCGGTGCAAACCTAAGCGGCCGGGTGATGATTATTGATGATGTCATCTCGGCTGGCACCTCGGTTGGCGAATCAGTGGCCTTGATCAAGGCCCATGGCGCTGAAGTGGCAGGCGTGTTGATTGCGCTTGATCGCCAAGAGCGCTCGGGCACCGCAGCAGAGGTTGGCGATTACTCCGCCCTTGAGGATGTACAACAACGCTATGGCGTACCGGTGCATGCCATTGCCTGTCTTGATGACTTGATCGGCTATTTGGAGCGCCGCGAGGATCCTGAGCTTTCCCGCTGGCGCGCACCACTTGCCGCCTACCGTGAGCGCTATGGCTGCACGCGGGCCCGCAAGCGCTGATTCACCTGGCCTGGATTGGCTTTACCGGCGCTGGCCTTCATCACTTGACCGACCAGAGCATTGAGCGCCTTGTCCTTGCCTGCAAGAAACTCAGCCACCGATTTGGGATTGGCTGCAAGCACCTGATCAACAATCGCCGTGAGCGCAGCGTCGTCGCTGAGTTGACGCAGGCCTTGTTGGTCGATCAGACCGTCGAGATAGGCCAGTGCCGCTTCGAGGCGCTCAAAAGTCAAGGCAGGCGACGGCGCGTTTGCAAGTGCCTGATCCCAAAGGCTCACAAAAAGCGCTCGGGCTGTTTTTGCTGAGATGCTGCCGTCTTCGCTTCGGATCAACAATGCGGCAAGCAAAACCGGCCTCACAGCGGCCGATTCAAAGGATTTGCCGTGGCGGTTACAAGCGGCAGCGACATCGCCCAGCACCCAATTCGCACAGAGCTTGGGCCATGCTTGGGGCTTTTTTATCGCGACATGCTGCTCGAGCGCAGCCTGTAAGGCCTCGAAATAAGCCGCCGTTGCGCGGCTTGCGCTGAGCGACTGTACATCGTAATCCGAAAGACCATAGGCTTCTTGCCAGCGCGCGCGCAATGCGGCAGGTAATTCCGGCATGGCCATGCGCTGGGCTTCAACCCACTGCGGGCTGATCACCAGCGGAGGCAGATCAGGGTCTGGGAAATAACGGTAATCGTGGGCGTCTTCTTTGCTGCGCATGGCACGGGTTTCGTCTGCATCCGGATCGTAGAGACGGGTTTGCTGCACAACGGCCACCCCATCTTGCAAAGACTCGATCTGCCGCAGCGCCTCAACCTGAATCGCCTGCTCAAGAAAACGGAAAGAATTCAGGTTTTTGATTTCACAACGGGTGCCCAGTTTGGCATCGCCCAGGCGGCGGACCGATACATTGGCATCGACCCGAAACGAGCCTTCCTGCATATTCCCGTCGCAAATCCCAAGCCAAACCACCAGGGCATGCAATTGTTTTGCATAAGCCACTGCCTGCGCAGCCGACCGCATCTGCGGCTCAGAAACGATTTCGAGCAAGGGCGTACCGGCGCGGTTTAAGTCGATCCCGGTGTAGCCGGCGTAGTCTTCATGCAGACTCTTACCAGCGTCTTCCTCCAAATGCGCCCGGGTCAGGTCAACCCGCATGTCGCCGATATCAATGCTGCCGCCACTCACCACCGGAATTTCATATTGGCTGATCTGGTAGCCCTTGGGCAGGTCCGGATAAAAGTAATTTTTGCGCGCAAAAATCGAACGCGCTGCAATCTGCCCGCCCACTGCAAGTCCGAAGCGAATCGCCAAAGCGACTGCTTCGCGGTTGAGCACCGGCAAGACCCCAGGCAAGCCTAAATCCACCGCACAGGCCTGACGGTTGGGTTCGGCGCCAAAAGCAGTGGACGCACCCGAGAAGATCTTGCTCCGGGTTTGCAGTTGCACATGGGTCTCAAGGCCGATCACGAGCTCCCAGCCCTGGGGCATCACCATGACGACCCCTCCCCTGCCACCGCCTGATGATGAAGGGTGGCCTGCTGATAAAGATCGGCAACCTGCAGCAATAAGGCCTCGGAACAATCAGCGCCGACCAGTTGCATGCCCACAGGCAGCGCTGGTTCACCGACAAAACCACAGGGCACCGACATGCCGGGCAGGCCGGCAAGACTGGCGCCTAAGGTGTAAACATCAGCCAAATACATTTGCGTCGGGTCGTCTTGCATGGCGCCTTTGAGCCAGGCCGGCGTCGGTGTGACCGGACCGAGCAAGAGGTCACACTGGCTTAAGGCCTGGGCGAAGTCCTGGGCGATCAGGCGCCTGAGTCTTTGCGCTTGCAGGTAATAAGCATCGTAGTAGCCTTGAGAAAGCACATAAGTGCCCACCATGATCCGCCGCTTCACCTCGGCGCCAAAACCTTCGGCGCGCGAACGCTCATAAAGCGCTTCAAGATCTTTAACGCCTTGGGCTCGATGGCCAAAGCGCACGCCGTCAAAGCGCGCCAGATTGCTTGAAGCTTCGGCAGGTGCAATCACATAATAGGCCGGAATCGACAAATCGGTGCGAGGAAGGCTTACCGCAAGGGTTTGCGCCCCGAGGCGCTCGAGATCAGCAATCGCTGCTTCGATCACCCTGCGCTGCCCCGCATCAAGCCCCTGAGCAAACCATTCGCTCGGTAAGCCAATACGCAATCCGCGCAATGGCATCGACTCGCTTGCTTGATCAAGCGGGCGACCGATACCGCGGCTGAAGTCTTCCGCAGGCAAATCACGGCAGGTGGCATCGCGGGGATCAAAGCCTGCCATCGCCTGCAAGATCAATGCACAGTCGGCCGCGCTGCGGGCCATCGGCCCGGCTTGATCCAGGCTCGAGGCAAAAGCGATCATCCCCCAGCGCGATACCCGACCATAAGAAGGCTTAATCCCCGTCACCCCGCAAAGCGCAGCCGGCTGTCGAATCGAGCCGCCGGTATCGGTACCGGTTGTGGCGTCGAGAATGCCTGCTGCAATCACCGCGGCCGAGGCACCCGAGGAACCCCCCGGCACCCGTTGCGGATCCCAGGGGTTGGAGACGGCACCAAAATACGAATGCTCATTGGTCGAGCCCATGGCAAACTCGTCGCAATTGAGCTTGCCCACACAGACCATGCCGGCTTGCGCCAGGCGTTCGACCACCGCCGCATCAAAAGGGCTCACATAATCGGCAAGCATGCGCGAGCCCGCCGTGGAGCGCCAGTGACGGGTCACGAAAATGTCTTTGTGCGCCAGGGGGATGCCCAACAGCGGGCTCGGATCGCCGGCTGCAAGCCGCTGATCGGCTCGTTGCGCCTGTTCAATGCTTTTCTCGGGCAGGATATCGATAAACGCATTGAGCTTACGCTGCGCCATTCGCTCAAGCGTGTCGCGGGTGAGTTGCTCGCTTGTGGTTTCACCCGCGCGAAGCGCACGGCCCAAGGCGCGTAGCCGGCTCGATGCACTCATGGGCGACTCCGAGCTGCCTGATCGCTCATGTTCATCACTCAATAACCCTTGGAACCAAGTAAAGACCGTCTTGAAGCAGGGGCGCCGGAGCCTGCAAAGCCTCGCGCTGGTCGGCTTCATCGGGTAAATCGTCACGCAAACGCAACACGGGGTCGTGGGGATGCGACATCGGCTGCACCGACGCGGTGTCCACCGATTGCAGGCTTTCGATCAAGGCCATGACCGCGTTCAGTTTGTCCTTAACCGGCGCGATTTCGCTTGCCGGCAGATCCAAACGGGCCAGGCGGGCAAGTCGACGGATATCTTCTTCACTTAAATGCATGATGCCCCGATTCTAACCAAGGTATGATGCCGGTTTTGAGCTTACTTCGCCGGCCCCGCCATGTTCGGATTCGTCCGTAAATATTTTTCCACCGACCTCGCCATTGATCTGGGTACTGCCAACACCCTGATTTATGTGCGCGGCAAGGGCATCGTGCTTAACGAGCCCTCGGTGGTTGCCATCCGCACCGAGGGCGGACCAAGCGGCAAGAAAACGATCGCTGCGGTCGGCGCCTTGGCCAAACAAATGCTCGGTAAAGTTCCCGGCAACATCGAAGCGATCAGGCCGATGAAAGACGGGGTGATCGCCGATTTCACGGTCACTGAGCAAATGCTCAAACAATTCATCAAGATGGTTCACGACTCGCGCCTGTTTTCGCCGAGTCCTCGCATCATCATTTGCGTGCCCTGCGGCTCGACCCAGGTCGAGAGGCGGGCGATCCGTGAATCAGCGCTGGGCGCCGGCGCCTCGCAGGTTTTTCTGATCGAAGAACCCATGGCAGCCGCCATTGGAGCGGGTTTGCCGGTTTCCGATGCCAGCGGCTCTATGGTTGTTGATATCGGCGGCGGCACAACCGAGGTTGGCATCATCTCGCTCGGCGGCATGGTCTACAAAGGGTCGGTACGCGTGGGTGGCGATAAGTTTGACGAAGCCATCGTGAATTATGTGCGACGCAACTACGGTATGTTGATCGGCGAACCGACCGCTGAGGCGATCAAAAAACAAATCGGATCGGCTTTTCCGGGCGCAGAAATGCGTGAGATGGAAGTGCGTGGCCGCAATTTGGCCGAAGGCATTCCGCGCACCTTCACGGTGTCATCTAACGAGATTCTGGAAGCACTCAACGATCCCCTAAACCAAATTGTCACCTCGGTGAAAGTGGCGCTTGAGCAGACTCCGCCCGAATTAGGTGCGGATATCACCGAGCGCGGCATCATGCTCACCGGCGGCGGTGCCCTGGTGCGCGATTTGGATCGGCTTTTGGTCGAGGAAACCGGCCTGCCGGTCTTAATCGCTGAAGAACCGCTCACCTGCGTGGTCAAGGGCTGTGGCATGGCGCTTGAGCGCATGGATCAGTTAAGCTCCATTTTCACTTACGAGTGATGCGGCGCTGCAGCCTTAAGCGTCTGTCATGCGAACCTTGGCCCCCGTAACCTTGCCTTAAACCGTCCTCGAGGAGTTGCGATGCAGGGCAGTGCACCGCCACTGTTTCGCCAAGGCTTACCCGCCACGATTCGATTCATCGGCTTTGCCTTGGCGGCCGTGGCGCTTGCTTGGCTGGACACCCGACAGCACTGGTTGCAGCCCTTGCGTTCGAGCGCCGTCTCCGTGTTGCTACCAATGGAGGAAGCGGTCAGTTCGCCCGGCGATTGGTGGCGACGATGGGTGAGTGAAGTGAATCAGGCCGAGAGTTTGCGCGAGGAGAATCGGCGCTTGCAGACCCTGCTTGCAAGCATGGCTTTGGTCGCTCAACGCGATGCCGAACTTGACCAGGAAAATCAGCATTTGCGCGCCTTGCTGCAAATCAGTCCGCGAAAAAGCTGGGTTAGTCGTGCCGCGCAAATCACAAGCGAGCGTCGGGATTACTACGTTCGGCGATTGAGTATCAACAAAGGCCTCAGCCACGGGGTTGAGCCTGGACACGCTGTCATGGACGCGCAAGGCCTCATCGGGCAGGTAACCCGAAGTTATCAACGCAGTGCAGAGGTGACTGCGATGACCGATGCCAGCATGGCCGTACCGGTGCTCAATCAGCGCAACGGACAGCGTGCGGTACTCTTTGGCAGCGGCAGCGGTGGCGTGATGGAGTTGAAATTCACGGCAAGTTCAGCAGAGATGCAAATTGGCGATATCTTGCTTACCTCGGGCATAGACGGTGTTTTCCCTCCCGGTGTGATGACCGGGGTGGTGCATCAAATTGACCGGAATCCCGGTAGTCCGTTTCCAAGAGTGCTGGTCAAACCGGCGGGCGGCATCGATCGCAGCCGGATCGTGTTGATTGTGGGGCCGGAGCTCAGCGCAAACGGCAGCCCCGAGGACGATAAGCCTGCCAGCAAAGACAAGCCCAGCGGCAAAGACAAGCGCAGTGACGGCGATAAAGCCGCCGAAAAGGGCAAAGATCGGTCAAAGGAGAAGGCGCGGTGAACACGGTGACGACGCCATGAATCTTCCGCCCAATGGTCAGCCGGGCGGCTTTAACCGGCCTGAATTGTTGCTTTTGCCGGCCAACGGGTTTTTTGCGGCCTTCACCGTCTTATTGGGACTGATGCTCGACCTGCTGCCCTGGGGACAGTCAGCCGCCGTACCGCAATGGACGGCGCTGATCTTGTGCTTTTGGGGCATACAGCAGCCCCGCATGATCGGCTTCACCTGGGCATTTATGCTCGGGGTGCTGTTAGATGTTCATGCAAGCGCCGTGCTCGGTGAACAAGCCCTGGGATTTCTGGTGATCAGCTTCGGTGCGGTAGCCTTGCATCGACGATTGCTTGCTTTTGGTTTACTGGGGCAAATGCTGCATGTGATTACGTTGCTGCTGATTGCCCAGGTTTGCCGCGTCTTACTGCGTTTGGCCCTAGGGGCTGAATTTCCGGGTTGGTGGATCTTTCTGTCGCCGATGAGTACAGGACTTCTGTGGCCCTTGTTTGCACCGATGTTGCTGGCACCGCAGCGTCGCTCGGTTGAATACGACGACACCCGCCCGCTTTAGCATCGCGCGCAAGCCTTGATCTGCTACCGTTGCCACCGCACCGAACAAGCCAGGAAAACATGCTGAGTACCCAATCACAAGGCAAGGTGATTTTTGAGCAGCGCAGCCTGGTTTCGGCGGGCTTGATGCTGCTGTTGCTCGGTCTCTTGCTCTCGCGCTTTGTATGGCTGCAAGTGGTCCATCACGAGGCCTACTGGGATAAGGCTGAAGACAATCGCATCGCGCTCGTGCCGGTGCCGGCTGCCCGTGGCGTGATCTTCAGCCGCGAAGGCGAGGTGCTCGCCGATAACACCCCGGCCTATAACCTTGAAATCACGCCGGCTCAGACCGAGTCGATCGAACAGACCCTGGATGTCATCGACCAGATTATCGAGGTGTCTGCAAAGGATAAGCGACGTTTTCGTCAGTTACTGAAGGAAAGCCGCAGCCTTGACTCATTACCCTTGAAGGTTCGCTTAAGCGACGAGGAGGTAGCTCGCATCTCCGCGAATCGTTATCGTCTTCCCGGGGTTGAAATCAAGGCCAGGCTTTATCGCAGCTATCCGCATGCTTCCTTATTGGCCCATGTGGTGGGTTATATCGGGAGAATCTCAAAAACCGAAAAACGCCAGCTCGAGGATCGGGACGATAGTCTTAACTACGCCGGGAGCACCCACGTCGGCAAAACCGGTCTGGAACGCAGCTACCAGCATCAATTACATGGACAGACAGGTTTTGACCGGGTTGAGGTGACCGCGGGGGGCAGGATTTCGCGTGAACTCGAACGCATTGCGCCTAGCGCGGGCATGAATTTGCACCTGAGTTTGAGTATTGGCTTGCAGCAGGTTGCCAGCGAAGCCTTTGGCGATCGGCGTGGTGCTTTGGTCGCCATTGAGCCTTCCAGCGGCGATGTGCTTGCTTTCGTGTCAAGACCCGACTTCGACCCCAATTTGTTCATCGATGGGATCGACCCGCAAAGCTGGAACAGTCTCACCAAAGACCCAGATCTGCCGCTCTTAAACCGCGCCTTGCGGGGCACTTATCCACCTGGGTCAACCTATAAACCTTTTGTCGCCCTGGCGGCCTTGCAAACCGGCAAACGCAACCCGACCCAGCATTACCGTGACCCAGGCTACTTCGAACTCGGAGGTCACCGTTTTCGCGACTCCAGGCCTGAGGGACATGGCTCAGTAGATTTGAAAAAATCGATCGTGGTTTCCAGTGATACCTACTACTACCAGTTAGCCCATGACATGGGGCCGGATTTGATTGCCGATCAGGTACGCAACTGGGGTTTTGGTGAACCGACAGGGATCGATCTTGAAGGCGAAGCCAGTGGCGTGCTTCCTACCACCAAGTGGAAAATGAAGCGTTTCAAACAACGCTGGCTCCCCGGTGAGAGCCCGTCAATCGGCATCGGCCAGGGCTATAACGCCTTTACGATTTTGCAATTGGCCGTGGCCACAGCGGGGCTCGCCAATCAAGGCCAGGTGATGAAGCCGCGGCTAGTGCGGCGCATTGTCGACCCGAGCACTGCCAAGGATCAAATCATCGCCCCCGAGGTCCTGCACGATACCGCTGTCAACCGAGCCCATCTTGATCTGGTGATTTCGGCCATGCAAGACGTTAATCTGATGGGTACTGCACAATCGGTTTTTGCCCGCACGGCTTATACCTCGGCTGGAAAAACCGGCACCTCGCAGGTGATCGGGATTAAGCAAAACGAGCGCTATGATGCCAAGCGTATCGCTGAACGCCATCGCGACCATTCGCTTTACGTGGCCTTCGCCCCTCTGGAGGCGCCGAAAATAGCGCTCGCGGTGATTGTCGAAAACGGCGGGTTTGGCGCCCAAGCGGCGGCTCCGATCGCGCGCAAAGTTTTTGACCACCATTTGCTCAACGTGCAGGGACGTCCTTAAGCATGGCCTGGACGGGCTTCGCACCGCGTGCTTTTTTTAGGCGGAATGTCGACGTTTTCGACCGGCCACTGCTGCTCATCACCCTTGTCCTGATGACGATTAGCATGCTCACCATGCTCTCAGCAGCTGCCGATTTTCCTGCACGAACCGAAGCGCACGCGCGAAATCTGCTCTTATCGCTCGGGCTGATGTGGCTGGTGGCAAGAATTCCGGTGCCTTGGCTTTCGCAGAGCGCCTTGCCGCTTTATGTCCTGGGACTGGTGCTGCTGATTGCCGTGGCAGTTTTTGGCGATGTCAGCAAGGGCGCAAGGCGCTGGTTGCATTTGGGCGTGGTGAGGATTCAGCCTTCTGAAATCATGAAAATTGCCATGCCTTTGATGCTTGCCTGGTTTTTCGCACAACGAGAAGGACAATTGCGTGCCAGTGACTTTGCGCTTGCCGCTGGCTTGCTACTGATACCGCTCTTCTTAATCATCCGCCAACCGGACTTAGGCACTGGCATTTTGGTATTTGCCGCAGGCGGTTTTGTGCTTTTTATGGCGGGTTTCAGTTATCGGCTCATTTTGCCTGTGATCGCCATGGCAAGTATCGGGCTTGGCCTGTTGTGGGTGTTTGGGTCAAACTGGTGCGCCCCGGAAGTGCACTGGATGGTCTTACATGATTACCAGAAACAACGCGTCTGTACCCTGCTTGATCCAAGCCGAGACCCGCTAGGCAAAGGATTTCATATTTTGCAATCGATGATTGCCGTCGGTTCAGGCGGACTCTGGGGGAAGGGTTGGTTTGAAGGCACCCAAACCCATTTGGAATTCATTCCGGAGCGCACCACCGATTTTATTTTTGCCGTGTATGGCGAAGAGTGGGGACTGCTGGGCAATATGCTGCTCGTGACGGTTTACGCCGCCATGGTCTTGCGGGGTTTGGAAATCGCACGCCGCGCTTCCACCTTGTTTGAGCGACTTGCCTCGGCCGCCTTGATCTTGATGATTTTTACCTACGCCTTCGTGAACATGGGCATGGTCACTGGCGTGTTGCCTGTGGTGGGCGTGCCGCTACCCTTTATGTCGTATGGTGGAACCGCGGCGGTCACCTTAGGGTTAGGACTTGGGATTGTTCACGCGGCTGCCAGGCAGCGGCGCTTGGTACAGACTTAGCGCGGCGTTCGGGTCAATCGGCAACNNGTCAATCGGCAACCTTGAGTCAATCGGCAACCTTGAGCAAAATTTTGCCGATGTGTTGAGAGGACTCCATCAAGGCATGCGCTTTGGCCGCATCGGCAAGATCAAACACCGCATAAATCGAAGGCAGCATCTGACCGCGCTCAAGATAAGGCCAGATGTGCTGCTTGAGCGATTGGGCAAGCCCTTGCTTATCGGCCGCGCTACGCGCGCGCAAGGTTGAGCCGGTGAAGCTAAGCCTTCGAATCATCAACTGCGTCCAGTCGATTTCAACTTTTGGCGTTTGCAAAAAGGCGATCTGGACCAAACGACCTTCAAGCGCCAAGGATTTCAGGTTCTTATCGATATAAGGCCCACCGACCATATCGAGGATTAGGTTGACCCCTTGCTTAGCGGTGATCCGCGCCACTTCCTCCTGGAAGTCTGCTTCTCGGTAATTGATCGCATGATCGGCACCAATTGCTTTGACCGCCGCGATCTTATCGGCCGAACCCACGGTGGTGAACACTTCGGCCCCCCAGGCTTTGGCCATTTGGATCGCCGTCATGCCGATACCCGAGGAACCGCCGTGAATCAAAATGCGCTCGCCGGCCTTTAGGCGCCCTCGTTCGATGACATTCGTCCAGACGGTGAAATAGGTTTCGGGTAGCGCAGCAGCGATATCAAGGCCAAGCCCCTTGGGTAGCGGCAGTGCTTGACCCGCCGGCACACAAACATATTCGGCATAAGCCCCGCCATTACAAAGCGCACAAACCTGATCGCCCACTTGCCAGTCGCTTACACCCTCGCCAAGTGCAGCCACCCATCCCGATACTTCCAGACCAAGCCAAGGCAGTGCGCCTGCAGGCGGTGGGTATTTACCGGAACGCTGCAAAACATCAGGGCGATTGACCCCGGCATAGGCAACCTTAATCAAGATTTCGCCTGCTGCGGGCTTTGGGCAGGGCGCTTGGGCCATATGCATGATCTCGGCTGGGCCACCTGTACCATGCTCAATATAACGGATGCTTTCGGGGATTTGCTTGTTTGTCGTTGTCATGGTGAGGCTCGTTTCAATGCTTGTGATGTGATGATGCTGCCATGGTTTAGCTTATCGCGATGGTTGAGCTTTAAGCGGTCATTTAGCTGCGTTGAGCCAATGACTGCTGGCTGCGCTGCGCTGGTCCAGCCTTTAAGCGCTTGAGCAAACCACCCAGAATCCCTTCCGGCATAAAAATAATAAAGAGAACGAGCAGTAAACCATAAATCAACTGGTCAACCCCATGGATGTCATTGCCCACCACAATCCTTAAGCCTTCAGAGAGCATCAGCAAGAATACGGCACCAAAGGTGGGTCCAAGCAAAATAAACATGCCACCAGCAATAGCGCCAAACACCATTTGCAGCGAGATACTGATCCCCGACACCGTCTCTGGTGAAATGTAGAGCTGATACTGGGCATACAAGACCCCACCGATGCAAGTCATCACCGCTGAAAGCACGGTGATTTGGAGTTTAGAGCGATTAACCGGGATGCCCACCGAAGCGGCTGCATCTTCTTCATCACTAATCGCCTGAAGTGCAAGGCGGGTCATGCTGCGGTCCACCTGATGCCAGACCCAAAGCGCCATGAGCCAAAAAGCAAGCATGATGTAAAACCAGACAAGCTTGCTGTCGAACTGTAAGGCCAACAAGGAATATGCCTCGCCACCGCCTAAGGCCGACTTGGGCGTGATGCCAAGCGAGCCACCCGTTTGCTCGCGAAGCGCGACGATCACCAAGCGCACGACCTCGGAAAGCGCCAAGGTGACCAATGCAAAGTAATGCCCAACAATCTTGAAACGAAAACACGGGTAGCCGATGATCACCGCAAGCACCACGGTGGCTACCACGCCAATCAGCGCCCCGATCCAAGGCGACAAGCCCCAAAGATTCCAGCAAAGCACCACTGAATAAGCACCTACGCCTAGAAAGGCGCCATGGCCAAAGCTCACCATGCCTAAGCGACCCATGATCGCCCAACTGGTGTAGATGTAGCCCCAAAGTGCTGCCATCACCATTAAGTGAAGCGGATACTTACCAAGACCTGCCCATGGTAAGAGCACAACAACAACCAGCAAAAGCACACTGACATGGCGCAGATTCATACTCGCGGTTTCCTTATCCTTGAGGCCGGCCTAGCGAAAAGAGTTTCTCACCAAAGCGGACCTTAGCGGCGCTTTGAGAGCAAGCCCTCAGGCTTCCAGAACATGACCGCAATGAAAAACACAAAAGCGATCACATAGCCCCATTCGAGTTGCAGGAAAAAGCCCCCCACCGAAATAAACTGGGCAAAGACAAAGGCCGCCACAAGGCCGCCGATCAGGTTGCCTAGCCCGCCCAAGACGCAAATGAGAAAAGTCAGCGGACCGAAGGTTAGGCCTATGGCAGGATGGACATCGTATTGAAGCACCAATAAACAAGCTGCCAGCCCGGCAAAACCGCCACCAAGCGCTGAGGTCAAGGTGTAGATTTGGCGAGCATTGACCCCCATCAGTGGCATCACGCCCCGGTCCTGGCTTATCGCCCGAATCGCAGTGCCAAGGTAGGTGTTGCGCAAAAACCACCACATGCCACCAATTGCCGCTACGGCCACCCCGAAAGCGACCAAGCGTGCCCCCGAAAAGCTCATCTCGCCAAGGTTGAGACTAGGCATTCTGAAGCCAACGTTGCGAAACTCCACGCCAAACAAAACCGTGGCAAAAGCTTGCAAGAAGAAAAGCACCCCGCCGGTTACCAAGAGCTGGTTGATCGGCTCTGCGCTTAAGACCGGTGAGACCACGTACTGGTGAAGTAAGACCCCGCAAGCAGCCACCATGCTGATTGAAATCGCCATCGCAAGCGGCAGTGGCAAGCCCTGCTGGGTATGTAGCCACCAAATGCCATACATGCCAATCATCACCAATTCGGCATAACAGATCCAGACCACATCGATCACGCCGAAAATGAGATTCAAGCCAAGCGACAATAAAGCGAGCAATCCCCCAAGTAGTACCCCATTGAGTACCGCTTCGAGTAGGAAAATATCAAAAATGCTATCCACAGCGCGCTCCCTGACTCAGACCAAACCGAGATAGGCTCGGCGAATCGCTTCGCTACCGAGCAAGGTCTTGGCATCACCACTGCTACGGATGCGGCCGGTTTCAAGCAAGTAGGCGCGATCGACCACTTGCAAAACCTGCTGAATATTTTGTTCGACGATCAGCACGGTATAGCCCTCGGTGCGCAACTGGCGTACCAAATCAAAAATCGACTGCACCACCACTGGGGCAAGACCCGCCGAGGGCTCATCGAGCAACAGCAGCCTGGGCCCGGACATCAGCGCACGCCCGATCGCACACATTTGCTGCTCGCCACCCGACATGGTGCCGGCAAGCTGATAGCGGCGCTCAGCCATCCTCGGAAAAAGGCTATAGACCTTCTCAAGCCGCCTTGAAAACTCAGCTCTGGCATCGGGCAAAAAAGCACCCATCCGCAAATTGTCTTCAACCGTCAGACGCGGAAAAAGCCGCCGACCCTCGGGCACATGGGCAATACCCAGCGAAACCACTTCATGAGCAGGTGCCTGGGTGAAGTCCTTCGATGCCATCGACAGTTGGCCTGAGCGTAAATCGATGAGCCGGGTCATCGCGCGAAGCAAGGTGGTTTTACCGGCACCATTGGGTCCGATCACCGCAACCGCTTCGCCAGCCTTGACTTCCAGGCTCACATCAAACAAGGCCTGAAAGCTGCCATAACCTGCGTTGACGCTTCGCAACTCAAGCATGATCTCGTCCTGCTGGAACGCCGGTTTTGCCAGCATCGGCTTGTTGTTGAACCTGCGTGGCATCGCGACCAAGGTAAACCTCGACCACCTTGGGGTCCCTTGTGACTTCCGAGGGCGATCCCTGGGCAATCAACTCACCATGGTCGAGCACGATGCAGCGATCGATCACTTTCATCAGCACACCCATGATGTGTTCCACCCAAATAATGGTCACACCCCGCTCATCGCGGATGCGCTTGAGCATCTCGGCGGCAGCAGCCATTTCGTTTTCATCCAGACCACCCAGACTTTCATCGGCAAGCAGCAAACGCGGCTTGGTCGCAAGCGCCCGCGCCATCTCAAGCTTTTTTAAGCCCGCTGCACCCAAGCCATCGACCTTGGACTCGGCATCAAAGGGCAAGCCGATCAACTGCAAGGCATCTAAAGCATGCTTTTCGGCTTGCGCCTTGGTGACCGGCTTGGAGGCGCCATAGTAGGCAGCCAAGACCGTGTTTTCCAAAATGCCAAGCTTTCGAAATGGGCGAGGGATCTGAAAGGTTCGCGCAAGGCCTTTGCGGCAAATCTCATGGGCGGCCAGTCCTGCAATAGCCTGGCCATCGAGCACAATCTCGCCCTCGCTGGGCTGATAGAGCCCGGCGATGACATTGAAGGTGGTGCTTTTGCCTGAGCCATTGGGGCCAATCAGACCCAGGATTTCACCCTGAGCGAGCTCGAAACTGACCCGATTAACCGCGGTAAAGCCTCCGAAGCGCTTGGTCAGCGCCCGGACTGAAAGCAGACTCACGACAAGAGCCGGTTACTGATTGCTGTAGCCATGCCCTTTAGGCAGGGGTAACACCGCGTCCTTGGTTTTGATCGCAGCGGGCCACACGATAAAGGTATCGCGGGCGTTGTACTGCATCACCACCGGCGAAGAACGCTCGTTTTGGCCAGCCATCGGATGACCTGGGGGGAAGAATTTCACGCCATAGCCCTGGATCGTGCCGCCCGTGGGAATATCGGTCTCAAGCGATGCTTTGCGCAGGGCTTCAGGGTCAATGCCCCCGTGTTTTTTAATCGCTCTAGGCAATACATCGGTGAAGAAGATCCAGGATTGGTTAAATCCCATCGAAAGGTGCGGTGGGATTTCGTCAGCTTTAACTTCTGCCTTGTAGCGCTTAACCATGTCGTTGGTTATATCGCCAAGCCCTTTGGCCAGGCTAGCAGGATTGAGCAGTTGTGCTGCCACTGGATCAACGTTGAAGATCAAATTAGCGTCGTCTTTGAAGGTGTCATAAAGCTTGTCAAACTGCCCGTAGCCTGCACCGTGCCCAATCAAGGCGCCCCACTTCAGGCCTTGGTCCTTAGCCTGACGCAAAAACAAGGTAATGTCTGGGTTGTAACCCGTATGCAAAATCGCATCGGGCCTGGCACGCTTGAGTTTGGTGACGAGGGGCGACAAGTCAGGCGCTGTTGCAGCGTAGCCTTCTTTGAGCACCACGTTCATGCCATCGGCCTTGCACTGGCCCTCATTGCCGGACGCCACGCCCGCGCCATAGGGACCATCTTCATAAATGATGGCAATACGCATATCCTTCACATCCTTATTGAAACGGGCCTTGGCCTGTTCCTTTAAGAAGGTGCAAGAAGCTTGTCCAAATTGGTCGGAGTGAACCTGGGGACGAAAGACGTATTTAAGGTTTTTGTCTTTAAACACTGCGGAAGCCACACAAACATTGGCCCACATAAAGCGCTTAGCTTGGTCAACTTTTTGCGCCATCGGCACGCAATGAGCCGAGGAAAACACGCCCATCAACATGTCGACCTTTTCCTGATTGAGCAGGCGCTCGGCTTCGTTGATCGCCACCTCGGTTTTGCTTTGGGCATCGGCAAAAACTGGCACGATTTTGTAACCCTCCACACCACCGCGCTCATTAATCATATCGATGGCGTACTTCGTACCCAAATAGCCCGCTCTTGAGCCGCCTGCAGCAAAAGGACCCGTGAGGTCATAAATCACGCCAATTTTCAGGGTCTTGCCCTGAGCCATGGCGCTCGTGGTCGAAAACCCTGTTGCGATACCCATCGCGCCTGCGATCGCCAGCGCCGTCGCACCTCGATACCAGCGGCGTCTTGTGGATGTTGTTTGGTCTTTACTCATCGAAGGTCTCCTCTCGTTGTATTGGACATCGTTAGCGCATGAAGCGCTTGACGTAATCAGCGCCTAGCCCGACGTTTTCAAAATGCGCTCGATATTTTTCAATCCGCGTAAACACATCGTCATAGCCCGTGGCATTGCCCTGCGGGTCGACATACATCAGCGCACCATGCACCGTAAATAGGGTAATCATCTCGGTGCAATCGGTAGGCACCGTCAAGGTGTGGGTTTCGCCAGGGGGCTCAAAAATATAGCTACCGGTTTCAGCCACCCAATCGTGTTCTAGGTAATACCAACGGCCGCGAATCACATAAGCGTGGACGGCACCGGAATGGCGATGACGCTGCAAAACCCCCGAGCGCTTGACTTTCAGCAGGTGCACATAAAAACCGCCAGTCACATTCAAATGAATCGGGCGCGACCAAGACTGCTCACCCACCGGCGCCCATAAGGTCTCATCCTCAGTAAGCACATGCTGCTCGACAATGTCAGGGACCATACCCCAGGGCTGGGGCTTGGCATAAGGCACCAAACGCGGATCCGTGCTCACAGCATCGCTCACATGGGTTTCAATGGGTTTGTTCATCGAAGGCATCGTCCTTGGAAAACGTTCAAGCGATCGTCTAAATGTTCGCTAGCACACAGATGAAGGCTATGCTATCAGCCTTCTTGAGCAGTTCCAATCCTCACATCTCGTTAATCAAGCTCGCCTTTAATAATAAGCCCCAGCAGCCCTCAACCATGAGACCCAGCAGCTTTCATCGCGAGCGACACGTTTGAGCCTCGCAAGCCAACTCCCCCAGGCCTTGTTCGACGAGGCCTTAAAGCTGCGCGATGCGGTGAATCGTCTAAGCTTTGCCCCGCCTGTGGCCCATGTTTACAACCCCCTTGACTACGCCATCGGCCCTTATCAACAATACTTGGAGCGCTATGCCCAACATACCAAGCGCAAGCTCTTCCTGGGCATGAACCCAGGGCCTTACGGCATGATGCAATGCGGGATTCCTTTTGGCGAAATCACTGCGGCTAAAGTGTGGATGGGACTTGATGCGTCCATCGAAACGCCGCTCAAACAACATCCCAAGCGCCCCATTCAGGGCTGGGCATGTACCCGCTCCGAAGTCAGTGGCCGAAGGCTTTGGGCTTGGGCGGCAAAAAGCTATGGCCGTGCAGACGCTTTTTTTGCCGAGCATTTCGTGGTGAATTTTTGTCCCTTGGTGTTTTTGGAAGCTTCGGGAAAAAACCGTACGCCTGAATTGTTGCCAAGTGCCGAGCGCTCGCCGCTTGATGAGGCATGCATGGCGCATTTGCGCGCGGTGATCGAATGGCTCAAACCCGAGGTCTTGGTTGGTATCGGTGGCTTTGCGGCCAAACGACTCGAATTGGCTCGTCAACAGATGCATGCGCCTGAGGCTTATCGAGTGATTCAAATACTTCATCCGAGCCCAGCTTCGCCTGCCGCAAATCGAGGCTGGGAAGAGGCCATCGAAAAGCAATTGGCGCAAAGCTGAGCGTTAATGCCTTTCACCAAACCCTGATCGGCGAAAACGAATCACCTGCTGATCATCCACGTGTCGGCTTAGTTCGCCTGCGTACCAAAGCGCGTGTAAATGACCGAGCGCCTCGCCGAGCGCAAAACTGATCTGATGGGTATCGAGCGGCCGGCGAAACATGATCGGCACGATGTCCATCGCGCTGCAATCGCTTTGATCGCAGGCAGCGCGGACTTCATCCAACCTAGCGCGATGATGCTCGAGCAATTGCTCGATGCGCGCATGTAAGCCAACGAAGGGTTTACCGTGCGAGGGAAGCACGAGTGTTTGTGTACTACAAACATTAAATCGTTCAATCGAGTCCATAAACCACTGCACCGGATTGGACTCGGGCTCAATCTCCCACACCGAGGTGTTGGTTGAAATTCTTGGCAACACCATATCCCCCGAGATCAATAGCGGATCAAGCAGCTGCCTGCCTTGAGCATCAGGACGAGTTTCGCTATAAAGACTTGCATGTTCTGGCGAATGCCCGCATCCGGTGATCACCCGCCAATACCTGCTCCCGATCAGTATTGATTCACCGTCGCGGATACGGCGAAAACGCGAGGGTACGTCGGGCACCAGCGATCGGAACGAATGAGCGCCATGTTTTCTCAACTGCGCAAGCTCTTGGGCATCAATCACGCCATGCCTGCGATAGTGCTCAAAGGCCGAAGTGCCATCGGCCCCAGGCAGGGCCTGCGACAACACCCGACACAAACCGTACTCGCCAACCGTCATCCACAAGGCACAGTCAAAGCGCTCGGCAAGCATGGCCGCAAGCCCCACATGATCAGGGTGCATATGGGTGCAAATGATGCGCAGAATCGCTAAACCATCGAGTCCTAAGGCTTGCTCGGGCGCCGCGATTAAATGCTCCCAAGCCTCGCGAATAGCCTCCGTGGATGCACCACAATCAAGCAGCGTCCAACCCTTGTGACCCTCGATGCAATCGGGCAAGAGCCAAAGATTGATGTGATCAAGCGCAAAGGGCAGTGGCATACGAAGCCATGCCACATCAGGCCCAAGATCAAAACGCTGTCCGGGAGCGGGTAATCGATCGCCAAAGGGGTAGTGCAATTGTTTTTCGAGGGGATTCATAGGCTGGAGCAGATCTTAAGGCAGCAGGTTGTCAAAGGATTCATGCGCGTCGTTTGCGCGACAATTGCACCATTCAGAATCACGCAGAATGGTTTTCAATCCACTAGGCTATCAGCGCGAGGAACCCTAGCCATGCAAATGCCCGGTTTACCCTTTGATCTCGGCGAGACGATCACTGCGCTTCGCGAAGCGCTGCGCGATTTCGTTGACCAAGAAATTACGCCCCGGGCCGCAGACATTGACCGGCATGACCAATTCCCGATGGACTTGTGGCGCAAGCTCGGCGACATGGGTGTGCTTGGCATCACCGTCGATGAACGCTATGGTGGCGCAGGCTTGGGGTATTTGGCACATATTGTGGCCATGGAAGAAATATCCCGCGGATCAGCGTCGGTGGGGCTTTCTTATGGCGCGCATTCCAATTTGTGTGTGAATCAGATTTTTCGTAACGGCTCTCAGGAGCAAAAAGATTGCTACCTGCCAAAGCTCATCTCAGGTGAATGGGTTGGGGCGCTTGCCATGAGTGAGCCCAATGCAGGCTCTGATGTCGTGTCGATGAAAACCCGGGCCGATTTTCGCGGTGATCACTGGGTGCTCAACGGCAGCAAAATGTGGATTACCAACGGACCCGATGCCGATGTGATTGTGGTCTATGCTAAAAATGATATCGAAGCAGGGCCCCGGGGCATCACCGCTTTTTTGGTCGACAAACACGCACCTGGTTTTAGCGTGGCGCAAAAACTAGACAAGCTCGGCATGCGTGGCTCGCACACCGGTGAATTGGTCTTTGACGATTGCATCGTGCCGGCAGATCGGGTGCTTGGCGGGCTGGGCAAAGGCGTGAATGTGTTGATGAGCGGACTTGATTTCGAACGCGCTGTTTTATCAGGCGGACCGCTTGGCATCATGGCGGCCTGCATGGATGTGGTGATTCCTTATGTGCACGAGCGCAAGCAATTTGGCCAGCCAATTGGCGAATTTCAGCTCATGCAGGGCAAGCTCGCCGATATGTACACCACCATGATGGCCACCCGTGCCTATGTTTACGAAGTCGGTCGGCAATGCGACCGAAGCCGCGAAGGTCTGCTCGATGTGCGAAGCTTGCGCAAAGATGCTGCGGGTGCGATCTTGTGGGCCGCCGAAAAGGCAACTTGGATGGCTGGTGAAGCGATCCAAACCCTTGGGGGTAATGGCTATATCAATGACTACCCCACCGGGAGGCTTTGGCGCGATGCCAAGCTTTATGAAATCGGCGCCGGAACGTCAGAAATCCGGCGCATGCTGATCGGCAGGGAGCTTTTTGCCGATACGCGTTAAATCAGCGCAATCTAACTTTGGAGCACACAAACCATGAACCCTACACCCGCAACCTCCGCTCAAAGCGATCCGGTTGTTATCGCCTCGGTCGCACGCACACCCATGGGCTCGATGCTTGGCGATTTTGCAAGTCTTGCAGCCTATGACTTGGGAGCTGTGGCGATTGCCGCAGCACTTCAGCGCGCGGGCATTGCTGCCGATCTGGTCGACGAAGTCATCATGGGTTGTTGCCTAATGGCCGGCCAAGGGCAAGCACCCGCCCGACAGGCTGCGCTCAAAGCAGGCTTACCCACCTCGGCAGGTGCGACGACGATTAGCAAAATGTGTGGATCGGGTATGAAGGCAGCCATGCTTGGCCATGATTTATTGCTTGCGGGAAGCGCACAAGTCATGATCGCAGGCGGCATGGAGAGCATGACCAATGCGCCGCATTTGCTCATGAATGCCCGCAAAGGCTACCGCTACGGCGCATTCACAAGCTATGACCATATGGCTGTCGATGGTCTTGAAGACGCTTATCAACGCGGCAAGGCTATGGGGGTGTTTGCCGAGGATTGCGCAAGCAAGTACCAGTTCAGCCGTGAGGCGCAAGATGCGTTTGCGATCAACTCGACGGAGCGTGCCAAAATGGCCAACGAAGACGGCAGCTTCGCTTGGGAAATCGCCCCGGTAAGCGTGCCCGGCAAAAAGGGGGAGCAGCAAATCCTGCGTGATGAGCAGCCTTTTAAGGCCCAACTTGAGAAAATCCCTGGGTTGCGCCCGGCCTTCGTTAAGGATGGAACCATTACTGCGGCCAATGCTTCGTCGATTTCTGATGGTGCGGCCGCTTTGGTGCTCATGCGAGAAAGCACCGCAAGCCGTTTGGCTTGCAAGCCACTTGCACGCATCGTGGCGCATAGTACCCATGCGCAGCAACCCGAGTGGTTCACCACCGCCCCGGTTGGCGCGCTCCATAAGCTCTTTGCCAAAACAGGCTGGAGCCCCAAGGATGTTGATCTTTATGAGATCAATGAGGCCTTCGCGGTGGTCACCATGGCCGCGATGCGTGAACTCGATCTTGCGCACGACAAGGTCAATATCCATGGCGGGGCCTGCGCGCTCGGCCATCCGATTGGCGCCTCGGGAGCAAGAATTCTGGTGACCTTGCTTGGCGCACTGCGCAAGACTGGCGGCAAGCGCGGCGTGGCGGCGCTTTGCATTGGCGGTGGTGAAGCCACTGCCATGGCGCTTGAGGTGCTCTGATGCCAGCCGCACTTGTTTTGGGCGCCTCGCGAGGCATCGGACTGGAATTCACACGCCAGTATTTACAAGCAGGCTGGCAGGTGCATGCCACCTACCGCAGCGAAGAACACCGCGTGGGTCTGCGCGACTTGGGTGCGCACCCGCTTAAGCTCGATGTCGGGCAGCTTGAAGATATTGCAGGGCTTGCCTGGCAGCTTGAAGGCGAACAGTTTGATGTGGTGGTGATGAACGCAGGGGTCTTCGGGCCTCGAGATTCCAGCACCCAAAAGCCCCCCGATGATGCATCCTTTGATTTGGTGATGCGCACCAATGTCTTGGCCGCGATGCGCTTGATCCCTGTCGTGATGCCTTGCCTGTCTGCCAAACGCGGGACGATGGCTTTCATTTCATCGCGCATGGGCTCGATTTCAGAAGCTGCCAACAGCTACGGACTCCTTTACCGCGTCTCCAAGGCCTCGGTCAATATGCTGGCAAAACTTGCCCATGTCGACTACAACGCAAGTGGGGTCAGAGTCTTAGCCCTCCATCCTGGCTGGGTCCGAACCGATATGGGTGGCCCGAATGCCGATGTCGATGTCGAAGCTTCGGTTGAAGGTTTAAGGCGGGTGATTAACGAGCCCCTCGCCTATCCATCGGGGCAGTTTTTCGACTACCGTGGTAGCTCACTGGCATGGTGAAGCAAGCGGAAAGCGGCATCGACTTGGACATGATCCGCGAGGCAGTCGCCTCTTACGTCGCTAAACAAATCACTCCTTTTGCAGCCCAATGGGATCGCGAGGCAAGCTTTCCTGCGCAAGCCTTGAAGGGGCTGGCTGAGCTCGGTTGCTTTGGCATTGCCGTGCCTGACCATTTAGGCGGAGCAGGCCTCAACTATCAGGCTCTTGCGGTCATCCTGGAAGAAATTGCAGCAGGTGATGGTGCAACATCAACCATCATCTCGGTCAATAACTGTCCGGTGTGCTCGATTCTGCTTGCCTGGGGCAACCCCGAGCAGCAATCGCAATGGCTCAAGCCCCTGGCAAGCGGTTTAATGCTTGGCGCCTTTTGCCTCACTGAGCCGCATGTTGGTTCGGATGCTGCAGCGATTCGTACGCGAGCACGGCGCGAGGGTGATCACTATGTGCTAGACGGCGTCAAACAATTCATTACCTCAGGTAAACATGCCGATGTCGCGATTGTGATGGCAGTCAGCGACCCCGAAGCGGGTAAGCGAGGCATTTCCGCCTTTCTTGTGCCAACCGATACCCCGGGCTATCGGGTTGCAAGGCTTGAAGACAAAGTCGGTCAACGCGCATCTGACACCGCACAAATTTCACTGGAAGCTTGCAAGATTCCGGCAAGCTTTCGCCTCGGCGAGGAAGGCCAGGGCTATCGCATAGCCTTATCGGGTCTTGAAGGGGGACGTATCGGTATCGCGGCCCAATCGCTTGGGATGGCGCGCGCCGCTTTTTCGGCAGCCCTAAGCTACGCGAAAACACGCGAAGCCTTTGGCGCAGCGATTTTTGAGCACCAGGCGGTGCAGTTTCGGCTTGCCGATATGGCAACGCGACTTGAAAGTGCAAGACAGTTAATTGCCCATGCGGCGCGTTTAAAGGATGCCGGCAAACCCTGCCTCAAAGAGGCTGCCATGGCCAAGCTGCAAGCCAGTGAAATGGCTGAGCAGGTTTGTTCGGATGCGATTCAAATTCATGGTGGCTATGGCGTGGTCCAAGACTTTCCGGTTGAACGGATTTGGCGCGATGTGCGGGTTTGCCAAATTTACGAGGGTACAAGCGATATCCAAAGGCTCTTAATTGCGCGCGCCCTTGCCCAGGAGGATTCGCGTTGAGCCGCATCGAGAGCAAGATCCAAACCAGGGACGCCAGCTTTCAGGCCAATCAAGCGGCCATGCAAGCAGCCTGCGAGGACTTGCAGGCACAACTCCGTTTGGCCGCAGCCGGTGGCGGTGAGGCCGCAAAAGCCAAGCATTTGGCGCGTGGCAAATTGCTGCCACGAGATCGGGTCGCGCAACTGCTCGACCCGGGCGGCGCATTCATTGAGCTCTCGCCCCTGGCCGCTCATGGCATGTACGATGGCGAAGCTCCTTGTGGCGGGATCATCACCGGGGTCGGTTCGGTGCATGGACGCAAAGTGATGGTGGTGTGCAATGACGCAACGGTCAAGGGTGGCACCTACTATCCCATGACCGTCAAGAAACACTTAAGGGCTCAGGAGATCGCCGAAGAAAACCATTTGCCCTGTGTTTATCTGGTCGACTCGGGCGGTGCGAATCTGCCCAACCAAGACCAGGTTTTTCCTGATCGCGAACATTTCGGCCGTATTTTTTATAACCAAGCCAGACTCTCAGCACAGGGCATTGCGCAAATTGCTGTGGTGATGGGTTCTTGCACGGCAGGTGGTGCCTACGTGCCTGCGATGAGCGATCAGTCAATCATCGTGCGCGAACAAGGAACCATCTTTTTAGGCGGGCCACCATTGGTCAAAGCCGCTACCGGCGAAGAAGTCAGTGCCGAGGAACTAGGCGGTGCCGATGTTCACACCCGTTTATCGGGTGTTGCTGATTACTTTGCCGAGAATGACCGCCATGCGCTGTCGATTGCACGCAGTCTGCTCGCAACAACCCCACGGCCCGCCGTATCGGGCAGCGTTGCCGAGCGACTTGACCTTCGAGAGAGCATCGAGCCCGCGTATGACCCACGCGAACTCCATGGCATCATCCCAGCCGACCCTCGTAAACCCTTCGACGTAAGAGAAATTATTGCCCGTTTAGTCGATGGGTCTGAGTTTGAAGCGTTCAAAGCCCGCTATGGCAGCACGCTCGTCACAGGTTTTGCTCACTGGCACGGCATCCCGGTCGGGATTGTGGCCAACAACGGCATTTTGTTTGCTGAATCGGCCAATAAGGGCGCGCACTTTATCGAGTTGTGCTGCCAACGCGGCATACCGCTTATTTTTTTGCAAAACATCACCGGCTTTATGGTCGGTCGCAAGTACGAAAACGAGGGCATCGCCCGTGCTGGTGCAAAGATGGTGACCGCGGTGGCCTGCGCCAAGGTGCCTAAATTCACAGTGATTATCGGTGGCAGCTTTGGCGCCGGCAACTACGGTATGTGCGGTCGCGCCTACTCGCCTAGGCTATTGTTTATGTGGCCCAATGCTCGCATTTCGGTGATGGGTGGCGAACAAGCCGCCTCGGTACTGGCAACCGTACGCCAAGATGCCTTGGCCTTGCGCGGACAGAGCATGAGCGGCGAAGAAATCGAAGCCTTTAAAGCACCGATCCGCGCCCAGTATGAGCGCGAGGGGCACCCCTATTACGCCAGTGCAAGGCTCTGGGACGATGGCGTCATCCACCCTGAGGACACGCGCCGGGTGATTGCCCTAGGTCTCAGCATGAGTTTACAAAGCCCTGCGCAGCTAAGCCGCTTTGGCGTGTTTCGCATGTAATGTTGTTGCTTCGATGAAGCCTCATCGCCCCGCCTGAGCCAGGCATCGACCAAGGAATTGCCATCGTGACCTATCAAACCCTTCAATGTGAGCTCAACCAGGGCGTTGGCCTGATCTGGCTCAACCGTCCTGATCTGCGTAACGCGATGAACGATGTCATGCTCGGCGAACTCACACATGCGCTTGATAACGCGATCAGCGACGATGAAGTACGCGTCATCTTGCTTGCAGGCCGCGGTAAGGCCTTTTGTGCAGGCGGTGATTTGGCATGGATGAAAAAGGCGCGCGCGATGAGCCCAGACGAAGCTCGCGCCGATTCGGGAAGGCTTGCAGGGGTTTTGCGTCTGTTGCACCGAAGCCCCAAACCCACGGTCGCTCGGGTGCATGGTGCCGCCTTCGCTGGCGGCATGGGTTTGGTTGCTGCCTGCGATATTGCGATTGCCAGCGCAGACACCCGCTTTTGCCTCTCCGAAGTCAAGCTTGGGCTTATTCCGGCCATGATTAGTCCTTATGTGATCAAGGCGATTGGCGAGCGTCAGGCAAGACGCTACTTCTTAAGCGCCGAAGTCTTTGAGGCTGCCGAAGCCTGGCGCATCGGATTGGTGCAAAGCATTGTTCCTGAAGACGAACTCGACGGCGCCGTTAATGGCATGCTCGGCCAATTGCTTGCAGCCGGACCGCAGGCGATGGGGCATTGCAAGCAATTGATCGCCGATGTCGCTGGCAAAGTCATCGATGACGCGTTGAGTGCCGAAACCGCAGCACGCATCGCCCAGGTTCGGGCAAGCGATGAGGCCCAAGAGGGTATTGCGGCATTTTTCGAAAAGCGCAAGCCTGCCTGGCTCGCGAGCCTGGACCAACAAACGTGAAAGCAATCCGAAGGCTTCTGATCGCCAACCGCGGCGAGATCGCTTGCCGGGTTATACGTAGTGCACAACAACTAGGCATCCACTGTATTGCTGTCTATTCAGAAGCTGATCGCCACTCGGCTCATGTTGCTTTGGCCGACGAGGCGGTTTTCATCGGCCCCCCAGCGGCGCGGCTCTCTTACCTCAACCAAGCCGTCTTGCTCAAGGCCGCAGCCAACTCAAGCGCTGATGCGATTCATCCGGGTTATGGTTTCTTGTCAGAAAATGCCGGGTTTGCTCAAGCGGTCATCGATGCAGGCATGTGTTTTGTGGGACCTAGCCCTGGCGCAATTGCTGCGATGGGAAGCAAGGCCAAGGCCAAAGCCTTGATGGCAGCAGCGGGCGTCGCGCTGGTACCGGGGTATTACGGCGAGCGCCAAGATGCTGATTTCCTCAAAGAGCAGGCAGCACTTGTGGGCTATCCGGTCCTGATCAAGGCAACCGCGGGCGGTGGCGGCAAAGGTATGCGCCGGGTGGATGAGGCCACTGACTTTGCAGCGGCGCTAGCATCCTGTCAGCGCGAAGCCTTATCGAGTTTCGGTGATGCACAGGTATTGATCGAGCGCTATATCGTCGAACCCAGACATATCGAGGTCCAGATTTTTGGCGACCAGCACGGCAAAATCGTCTCACTACTCGAGCGCGATTGCAGCTTGCAGCGACGACATCAAAAAGTCATTGAAGAGGCGCCCGCACCGGGCTGGAGTCCGCAAAAGCGTCAGGCCATGAGCATGGCGGCCATCGCCGCAGCGCGCTCGGTGCAATATGTGGGTGCAGGCACCGTAGAATTCATCGTCGATCCAGCCGGTGATTTTTTCTTCATGGAGATGAACACCCGCTTGCAAGTCGAGCACCCGGTCACCGAGATGATTTTGGGTGAGGATTTGGTGGCCTGGCAGCTCAAAGTTGCCATGGGTGAGCCCTTGCCCGCCCATTGGGACCACATCGAGGCCAAGGGCCATGCCATCGAAGCAAGGCTTTATGCGGAGAATCCTCGCCGAGGTTTTCTACCCTCCATCGGGCAGGTTCAATCGCTTTGCTTTCCTGAAGCGGCACAGTTCGATCTGAGTGCGCCAATCCGGATTGATGCGGGCATCAGAGAGGGCGATGTGATCAGCGGGGATTACGACCCGATGATTGCCAAGATCATTGTCCATGGCAAGGATCGCCAACACGCGCTTGCAAGCATGCGTCAGGCGCTTGCCGCAAGCTCGGTGCTTGGCCCCTCAAACAATCGCGCTTTCCTGCAACAACTGATCGCCCATCCCGATGTGCAAGCGGGCCGCTTAAGCACCGCGCTGATCGAGCGTGAGATCGATCATCTCGCGCCGCCGATAAGTGATCAAGAAAGGCTTGAATCCCTTCTGACGATCGCTGCGGCATGGGCACTGAACCAACCGTCAAGCCAATCCTGGGATGCCTTCGATCGCTTCGACGGCTGGCGCCACCATGGGCTACAGGCAAGTGATCCCGCACGCCATCAACTTCGATTGCGTGCCATGGATGATGTGGCCTCTTCGCATGAGGAGAAGATCGACATCCAGTGGCTGCCTGACTTGACCGTATCGGTTCTTGGCCGTTCCTGGCGTTTGCGAGATGGCGACTTGAAAACCACGCCACCCCTAGCCAATCGATCGCAAACGTATCCATCGCAAACCCTTAAGGCCTCAGCCCTTGAACTTGCGGCCAGCTTTGAGGCTTGCGAGCCGAGAGCCTTGCAAGCCAGTCAGGAGACGTGGCCCCACGGCGAAAGCACCATCCGCTTGCGAGCCAGGCTGATTGGGCTCGACCAACAGCAAATCACGCTCGACTTTGCAAACAACAGCAACGCATGGCAAATCTTGCTCGACGACAATCCCACCGAAAGCAAGCAGCAAAGCGAGGGTGCACTTCTTGCCCCGATGCCAGGAAAAATCGTTGCGCTCCATGCCTCCCAGGGCGATCATGTGCAAGCCGGTCAAGTGCTGTTGGTGATGGAAGCGATGAAAATGGAGCACAGCCTTGTTGCGCCCTGTGCCGGGGAATTGGTGACGCTGGCGTGTGGCCTTGGCGATCAAGTGCCCGATGGCGCGCACTTGGCAAGCATCGCAAAGCCCGAGCCGCAATGAGAAGGCTTTAGCATGATGAAGATTGCTGTGGTTTTTGCTGATGAAAAAGAGCGCCTGAATTGGACGCAAGCCCTTCAAGCAGCCTTTGCCGGGTCTGGGATCGAGGCTGAGGTCAGTCCATACAACGCTCAGGCCTCCGCCAACAATCCAATCAAGGCCGACTACGCGGTGGGTTGGTTGCCACCGGCGGCTTTTTTTGCCGCACAACCCCAACTCAAAGCCTTTTTCAATGCCGGCGCGGGTGTGGATGCGATTTTGCGTTCAAAGACGGTTCCGGCCGATCTTGCGATTTATCGACTCGAAGATGCTGGCATGGGCCTGCAAATGGCGCAGTACTGTGCGCTGGAGTGTTTGCATGTCCTCGGGCAGCGCGAGGCCTATGCCGAGGATCAACGACACGGGCGCTGGCAGCAGCGTGAACCGCTTGATGCGCTTGATTATCCCGTCGGTATCTTGGGCATGGGGGTGCTTGGCCAGCAAGTTGCTACAAGCCTTCAGGCGCTTGGCTTTCCGGTGCAGGGCTTCAGACGTCAAGACGATTCACCAGCGAACTGGCAACGGTTTTTGCAGGCCACTCGCATCCTGATCTTGCTGGCACCGCTTACCGAAAAAACCCGCGGGATGATCAACGCCGAAGCCTTGGACCTGCTCAGACCCGGAGCTTGGCTCATCAATGTGGCAAGAGGTCCTCTGGTGGTTGAAGCCGACTTGCTTCACGCGCTCGATCACGGCCTGCTGGCAGGGGCAAGCCTCGATGTGTTTTGCCAGGAGCCGCTCGATCCCTCAAGTCGTTTTTGGCAGCACCCCAAGGTCCGCATCACACCCCATGTGGCGGCGTGCACCCTCTTGCAGCCTGCGGTGAAGCAAATCGCCGCTAAGATCATGCAACTCATCAGCGGCGAGTCTCCAAGTGGAAAGATCGACCGCAAGCTTGCTTATTAGTAAGACCCTCGTGCAAGGACATGGCATGGCATCAAGTCGCAGCGCATCGGCGCAAACAGCTCGCTCAACAAGCCGCCCGGCCGAGGTACTGATCACCGAAGTCGGTCCGCGCGACGGACTACAAAATGAAAAGCAGTTCATTGAACATGGCTTAAAGATCGGCCTGGTCGATCGGCTATCAAAGGCCGGTTGCTTGTCTATTGAGGTCGGCTCGTTTGTTTCGCCAAAATGGACGCCCCAAATGGCAGGCACCGAAGTTGTTTTTGCCGGCATGAAGCGCAGGGCTGGCGGTCGCTACAGCGCGCTCACACCGAACATGAAGGGCTTTGAGGCAGCGCTTGCAGCAGGTGCCGACGAGGTGGTGATTTTCGGCGCCGCTTCCGAGGCTTTTTCGCAACGCAATATCAACTGCTCCATTGCCGAGTCATTGGCCCGTTTTGAGCCGGTTGCGCATGCGGCAAAAGCCCATGGCTTAAGGCTGCGTGCAGCGGTATCGGTTGCTTTTGGCTGCCCTTATCAGGGGGAGGTTAGCCTTGCAAGCGTGCTCGAGGTCAGCCAGCGTTTTGCCGATATGGGTTGCGACGAGATCGGCATTGCCGACACGATTGGCGTTGGCACAGCCGATCAAGTCGGCAAGGTCATGGCCGCCTGCGCTCAAAGGCTGGGCGCTGATTCTTTATCGGGCCACTTCCATGACACCTACGGGCAAGCGATCGCAAATATTGTTGCCTGCTTGGACGTGGGCATTCGCCGTTTTGACTCCTCGATTGCAGGTCTTGGTGGCTGCCCTTATGCCAAAGGTGCAACCGGCAATGTCGCCACCGAGGATGTGGTTTACCTGCTTGAGGGGCTGGGCGTTTCAACGGGGCTTGATCTCGATCAATTGGTCGAGACCGGTCAGTGGATTTGTGAGCAAACAGGCATCCGACCCCAGACTCGCGTTGGCAACGCACTTGCCGCCAAAAAGCGCCACCGCGAGGCTTCAGATGCCGAAGCTGCTGGTGCTTAAGTGGCGGGCTCTGAAGTGGCGGGCCCTGAAGTGGCGCGCTCTGAAGTGGCTGGCCCCTAAGCTGCAAGCACGCGTCATCCAATCAATCCACGGCGGTTTATCTTGGCCAATATAGCGTCACCTTGTATTTCTCTTTGTCGCATGGACCCCACGAGCGGTTTTTGCGAAGGCTGCCTGAGAAACATCGATGAGATCGCGAGTTGGGGCAGTTTGAACGATGCAGCGCGTTTAAAAGTGCTTGCCGCCATTAAAGCGCGGCGAAAGCAGGCACGAGCGTCGAAGCCTGCCCGTGTACTTTGCGATGCATCAAGCCATCCGCAGTGGCCCGATAAGCTTCGCTTTATCCAACGTGATTGGCTCTCGTGTAACTCGGTCTTGATACTCGATGATCAAGAAGGCGCGACACTTTTTGACAGCGGCTACATCAAGCATGCCCACAAAACCCGCGAACAAGTGCACCAGATGCTCGGCAACACGACACTGCGCAGGCTTGTCAACACCCATTTGCACTCAGACCATTGCGGCGCCAATGCCCTTTTGCAGCAAAGTTTTGACTGCGAGCTTCTTGTGCCGGCGGCGAGCTTTCAGGCCGTGCGCGATTGGGACGCGATGTCGCTCAGCTTTCAGGCAACAGGACAACGCTGCCAGCGTTTTCATGCCGATGCGAGCCTGAAGTCCGGCGATAAGATCGAAAGCGGCGGACTTTGCTGGGAAGCGCATGCTGCCCCAGGACATGATCCCGAGTCGCTTGTCTTTTTTGAGGCAAGCCATGGCCTGCTTATCTCAGCCGATGTCTTATGGGCTGACGGTTTTGGTGTGATTTTCCCCGAACTCGAAGGCGAGTCAGGTTTTTCAGAACAAGAAGCGATGCTCGATCTGATTGAGTTTTTGCAGCCCCGTTGGGTCTTCCCTGGCCATGGCCCTGCCTTTGCCGATGTTGATCAGGCGCTTTTGTTGGCGCGAAAACGACTTGTTGCCATGCGCGATGACCCCGCCAAACACGCAAGGCATGCGCTCAAAGTCTTGTTAAAGTTTCTGATGCTCGATTTGGAGTGGGCCGATAGGGCTGCGCTCGATAAATACTTAGCCACCGCCTCGCTGCCAGCCTCGTGCGCTAAACAGATGCAAATGCAAGCCGGGCAGGCGCTTGCTTGGGCCATCGACGACTTGATTGCTCAAGGCCAGTTGCGACAAGTTGGCACAAGATTATTAAACGATTGAAGCATCCCGGCAGACAGGCCCGATGCACATCATGGAAACCACGATCCGACCTGCCAGCAGCGAAGACCTGGCCCGCATCCAGGCGATTTATGCCCACCACGTCCTGCACGGCAGCGCATCGTTCGAACTCGAGCCCCCATCACTTGAGGAGATCAGCCATCGGTGGGAGGCCGTGGTTGGCCAAGGTTTTCCCTACCTGGTGGTTTGTCGTGGCGAGGAAGTGCTTGGCTATGCTTATGCCAACCATTTCCGCACGCGGCCGGCTTACCGTTTCAGCCTGGAAAACTCGATTTATCTTGATCCCGATAGGCGGGGCAAAGGCTTAGGCACCCGCCTGCTTCAAGCATTGATGGTTGCATGCGAGGCCATCGGGGCAAGGCAAATGATTGCGGTGATTGGTGATTCGGCCAATGTCGCCTCGATTGCCCTGCACGCGCGCTGCGGATTTCGCTTTGCCGGTGTGCTGCGTGCAAGCGGCTGGAAACATGGCCGATGGCTCGACACGGTGTTGATGCAGGCCACACTTGGCGCGGGCGATTTATCACCCGGCTATGACGCGCCGCCTCAAGCAGACTGAGTCGTTTCAGGCCTCTGGCAAGACCTAAGCCTGTTGAGGATCAATCACATGCTGCCAGTCGGTACGCTGTGTCAGACGCTCTGGACTGGCTTGACTTAGCGCATCAGCAGGGCGTGAGCCAAGCTTGGCGCGTTGGGCCAACTCGATATACCAATCGGTTCCGAGGCGCTTCCAGGTCAAATCGCGTTCAGTCAGCGCGCGCACCACTTTGGCGGGTGCCCCGGTCACCATGACCGCAGGCGGAATCACTTGGGCGACTTTAACAAGCGTCATCGCCGCGACCAGGGCGTTTTCACCCACGATTGCCTTATCGAGAATGACGGCATTCATGCCGATCAAAGCACCCTCACCGATACGACATCCATGGATCACAGCGCCGTGACCAATATGGCTGCGGCGCTCCATCACACAGTCAAAGTCAGGCAGCGAATGGACCACGCAGTTATCCTGAACATTGGCATCCTCATGCAACTCAATGCGGCCAAAGTCACCTCGGAATACAGCACCTGCCCCCACATAACAGCCTGCGCCGATCCACACATCGCCGATTAAAACCGCACTTGGGTGGACATAGGCGCTCGGGTCGATGACCGGCACCACGCCTTCAAAATCGTAGACCTGCGGCTTCACCTGTGACTTCACCTGTGGCTTCACTTCAACACCGTAGGTCGTGGGCTTCATCGGCCAAGTCCACGCTGTGCGCGATCTTTAGCGTTGTGCGCCTCAATCCGTTCACGCGCTTCGCGCCACTGAGCATCATCCCACTCCCTAAGCGCATAAAAATTGCCGCCATGAGCCAGATAGCCTGCACCGTCCATGTAAATCGACTGCCCTGATAACCAGTCGCAACCATTCGACATTAAAAATGTCGCTAAGTGCTGGAGTTCGCGCATGCTTCCAGGACGCATTTGGGGGTTGTTTCGCCGCGAACGCTCACCACCCTCTTCACCGGGGTTTAAGCGTTTACTCATGCCTTCTGTGGGAATCTCCCCAGGTCCAAGGGCGTTGAGGCGAATGCCATAACGCGCCCATTCCACGGCCAGCGATTTGGTCATGGTGGTAATGCCAGCCTTGCTCATTGCGCTCGGAACGGTGTAAGGACCTCCGTTTTCAACCCAGGTGACCGTGATCGAAAGCACCGATTTCATGGGCTCACCGGGCTTCCACCCGCCACGCGATTGAGCCGCCTCAATCCAGCGCCGGCCGACCGCGTGGGTGACATAAAAGCTGCCGTGAAAAACAATGCCAGCGATGGCATCAAAACCACGGGTTGACATCGCCTCGGTGGGGCTAATGAAATTGCCGGCTGCATTGTTCACCAGACCGTCTAATCCACCCTTTTCAAACAAATCGGCGACCATGGCATCAACAGCCGAAGCGTCTCGGATATCGAGGTTGTAGCAATGGACTTTGCCACCGCTTTGTTCGCGCATCGCTTCAGCCGCCTCTTCCAAGACGGTCGCCCGGCGACCACAAATTGCGACCTCAGCACCATGGGCTAAAAAGTGTTCGCACATGGCCCGACCAAGGCCGCTGCCGCCACCGGTCACCAAAAAACGCTTGCCGCGCAGTAAGTCCTGTTGAAACATCGAAGCCTCCGCCAATTAATCGTATTTGCGGGCGTCCTCGATGACCTTACCGTCATTGGCAAGCGCCTGAGCGTCGACAAAACGCAACTCGGCTCGCAACTTCATGACATCGCGAATCGACTGGGTAAGCGCCTGCTCAAGTGCCGTTGAGGTGCCGCCCGCATCCTCGGCCAGCACACAATACAGTGTCATCTCGTCTTGCGCCATTTCCCCAGTGATGACAAGGCGCGCGCGCTTGACCTGGGGATGGCGGGCTAGCACCTGAGCCACCTGCCCAGGATGAACAAACATACCGCGAACCTTGGTGGTCTGATCAGCGCGGCCCATCCAGCCCCGGATACGAATATTTGTCCGTCCGCAGGGCGAAATCCCTGGCATCACTGCCGACAAATCCCCCGTCCCAAATCGAATCATTGGGTAGTGGGGATTAAAACTTGTAATCACGACTTCGCCGACTTCGCCATCGGGCACTGGCTCATCGCTACCCGGACGCACGATTTCAAGAATTAAATCCTCATCAAGAATCATCCCTTCACAAGCGGGCGACTCATAAGCGATCAAGCCCAAATCCGCCGTGCCATACCACTGCAAAACCGTTTCCATGCCTTGGTCACGGAACCATTGACGCAGACTTGGCGGCAAGGCTTCCGCAGCGACAAGCGCCTGCTTTAACGCTGAGATATCAGCGCCAAGCTCTTTGGCCTTTTCGATGAGGATACGCAGAAAAGATGGCGTACCCACATAAGCATCGGGCTTAAAGCTTGAAATTAATTCGAGTTGCTGCTCGGTTTGCCCAACACCAGCTGGAATTACCGCGCAACCTATATGCCTTGCCGCAGCATCGACCATCCAAGCGCCTGGCGTGAGGTGATAACCAAAACAGTTTTGCAAGATCATGCCAGGGCGAATGCCGGCAGCCCATAGTGCACGCCCCGCTCGCCATGGATCGGGGCCTGTACCTTCCGGGTCCATGATCGGGCCTGGCGACATGAAAAGCCTGCTCATCTTGCCAACCGGCGTCGTGTTAAGTCCACCGAAGGGTGGGTCGATACTTTGCAAGTCCTTCAAATCCGACTTACGCAGGACCGGAAGTGCAGCGAGTGCCTTGCGTGAATGAATCGCCTGCGCATCGAATCCTTTTAGTCGCTTGGCCCAGCCCGGCGCCTGGCTTGTTGCATGGGCGATTAATGCGGGTAGGGCTGCAAAGAGAACGGCTTCGCGCTCCTCTGCGCTACGAGTCTCGCGACTATCGAAGTAGGCCGATCCAATATCTAGCATCATCGAAGACATGGTTTACCTGAAAACTAAGCTTAAGAAAGCCAGCGCTTGCGCCGACGGTAAAACTTTGAGTCTTTAAAACTTTTGCGGCCTTCCCCGCTCACACCAAGATAAAACTCTTTAACGTCTTCGTTTTCGGCAAGCGCCTTGGCCTCGCCATCCATCACCACCCGACCGCTCTCTAAAATGTAGCCATAATCGGCATAACGAAGGGCCATGTTGGTGTTTTGCTCGGCAAGCAAAAACGTTACTTTCTCTTTGGTATTGAGATCTTTAACAATCTCAAAAACTTCTTGAACAATTTGCGGGGCCAATCCCATCGAGGGTTCATCGAGCAAAACCATCCGCGGGTTGGCCATCAACGCGCGGCCGATAGCACACATTTGTTGCTCACCCCCCGAGGTATAAGCGGCCTGCGAACTCCGTCTGGTTTTCAACCGCGGGAAATAGTTATAAACTTTTTCAAGGGTTTGGGCGATCGCTGCCTTGCCATCTTTACGGGTGTAGGCACCGGTCAATAAATTATCTTCAATGCTTAAATGGGCAAAACAGTGACGACCCTCCATCACCTGGATCACGCCTCGATCAACCATTTGCGCCGGCGTGAGATTTTCAATCCGCTCACCGCGTAATTCGACAGAACCCTTGGTCACCTCGCCACGTTCGCCTGCAAGCAAATTGCTCACGGCACGCAAGGTGGTGGTCTTGCCTGCGCCATTGCCCCCAAGTAAGGCCACGACCTTACCTTCGGGTACCTGAAGCGATACACCCTTTAGCACGAGGATCACATGGTTGTAAATCACTTCAATGCCGTTGACATTGAGAAAGACTTGACTCATTGGAAGGGTTCCGAAAAACAGTGGTCAGCGTTTCACAAAAAAGCGCGCGCCAGTCGTTGACCATGCCGATGAAGCCCAGCACGCGGCCACCAAGGCTCGCGCCGGGCTTCATGCGAGGGCTTTTACTGACAATCCGCAGCCGTGCGGCGTTGCAGTTTCTTCTCCGTCATGTACTTATCAGCTGAAGCGCGGATCAAGGGTTTAAGAATTTGATCATCGGCCTGATACCAATCAGAGCTAAAGCTCCACTTAGCACCATCCCAGGTGTGCAAACGTGCCCAGGACGCACCCATGTGATCAGCGCAACTGGTTGAGACCGGGCGCATCACGCCGCTAAAACCTAAGGCATCGATCTTCTTTTGATCAAGGTTGAGGTTTTCCAGCCCCCAACGGACTTGCTCGGTGTTCATGACTTTGCCCTTACCGTAACGCTCTTGGGCAGCCTTCACGCCCTCAACACCCAGCATGGCGGAGATCAAGCCGCGCATATAAAGCACCTGGCCAACTTCGTCTTTAGGACCGGTGCCTTGATTCTTGTCGTGCAACGTTGCGAGGATATCTTTGACGACTTTCGCATTAGGCTCAGCACCGTGCTGCATCGCGAGCGCGTTATAGCCTTTGGCATTGGCACCCACATCTTTCACATCAGGTTCGGCACCCGACCACCAAACACCATACATTTTGTCGCGCGGAAAGCCGGTTGCTACAGCCTCTTTAAGCGCGGCAGAATTCATCACACCCCAGCCCCATAACAGCACATAGTCGGGGCGGCTTTGACGAATTTGCAGCCAGGTCGCTTTTTGCTCAACGCCAGGATGTGCCACCGGCAAGAGACTCAGGTCAAAGCCATGCATTTTGGCGCGCTCTTGGAGCAATGGAATTGGCTCTTTGCCATAGGGCGAATCGTGATAAACGAGTGCAATTTTTTTACCCTTAAGCTTATCGGGGCCGCCTTCTTTCTTGGCAAGATGCTGAATCAGCACATCGGCTGCGGTCCAGTAAGTACCCAGCAGCGGAAAGTTCCAGCGAAAGGCCATGCCGTCAGCCGAATCAGCGCGCCCATAACCCGCGGTAATCAGCGGAATCTTATCGGTGATCACCTTATCGGTCAGCGCAAAGGTAATGCCGGTGGATAGCGGCTGAAACACGGTAGCACCCTTGCCTTTGAGGCGCTCGTAGCACTCCACACCCTTGTCGGTGGCATAGCCTGTTTCGCACTCTTCAAAGCTTATCTTGACCCCGTTAATACCGCCTTTGGCATTGACATATTTCAAATAGTCCACATAGCCATTGGCAAAGGGCACACCGTTTGGTGCATAGGCACCCGTGCGATAAACCAATACCGGAAAGAACTGCTCCTTGGCTTGCGCCAGAGCACTCGTGACGCCCAGTGTGGCGCCTAAACTCGCAGCGGCCAATCCTGCTGCAAATGCCATCGATCTCAACTTCATGTCAGCCTCCAGTTCAAACGTTCAGTTCAAAAATTGTGGTGTTTGGGCTCTTGGATGCCCCTTTTCACCGGGTTTGCAAAACGACGCGATGACTTGCCAGCCTGATTCAGTGAGGAAAAGGCCAAAGTCTCAACTTTTCTTTACCGATCGACCATAGTCTTGCCAGCCCATGGGGTTCGACGATCAAGAAAAATACAATCAATGCCCCAAAAATCATAAAGGTGAGATGCGAGGCCAGCGCGGTATCGATAGGAATGCCGAACCAATTAGGGATGTTATCAAGCACGATCGGCACCATCACGATAAAGGCTGCGCCAAAAAAACTTCCCATGATCGAACCAAGCCCACCGATGATCACCATAAAAAGTAGATCGAACGAGCGGTTGATGTTGAAGGCGGCCGGCTCCCACGAACCCAAGTGCACAAACCCCCATAAAGCGCCTGCAACACCCACGATGAAGGAACTCACAGCAAAAGCTGTGAGTTTTGCGTAGACCGGTCGGATACCAATCACTGCCGCTGCCACGTCCATATCGCGGATGGCCATCCACTCGCGGCCGGTGTGACCACGCACCAGATTTTTTGCCATTAAGGCGAAAATCACCACAAAGCCAAGACAAAAAAGATACTTATCGATCGGGGTATCAACCTTCCATCCGAAGACCATCAACTCAGGCACGCTCACCGATCCTGAAGCCGAATCATTGGTCAGCCACTTAATACGCAGAAATGCCCAGTCACAAAAAAACTGCGCTGCAAGCGTTGC
>DENJ01000028.1:64054-87662 GCA_002359635.1 Burkholderiales bacterium UBA2647 | reverse complement strand
CCTTTCACCCCGCCCACCGCGTCTTCTCCTTTCACCCCGTCAGCGCCAGCGAGCACGCCGGGGTTTAGCCCACAAAGCGAGCACCCGGCCCTCGATCAAGCGAGTCAGTGGTGGGGCTTTCTGCAAAAGCAGTTCGAGCAGCTTGCAAGCCATGCAAGCCTTAGCAAGGCGTCCGATGCAGATGATGCTCCGGGCGCTGCAAGTACGGGCAGTGTATCGTCGGGCGGCACCTCGCAGCCCGACCAAGCCGGGCGTCCTCATCAAGACAGGCCTGCACAGACGCAGGCATTGGGCAAGGCCAGCGCGCAAAAACAAGCCCGGCGCCAAAGCCGAATGCCGCGTTCCAAGGCGTCATCAAAAGCCAAGCCCGGGTCATCCCTGTGAATGCGCGGCAGGCCAATCCGGGCTTTTCACTTGGCCATGCCACGCATTACGACTGGCGCATGGCCTGCGAGTTGGCACTGGCGCAAGTCGAGCCATGGTTCAAGCAACATCAGCATCTGGGCGGTGTTGATGAGCAAAGCAACCAGGATCGCCGCTGGATAGGCTGGCTTTATTTCACAGCCGCGTTCGCAAGCGAGGCTAAATCCATCTTGGAGCATGTGATGGAGCGCACCGGGATTCGTCATTGGGTCGGGTGTTGCGCAGAAAGCGTGCTTGCAGGGGCAGCCGAATACAACGACGAGGCTGCCATGGCGCTCATGATCGGCACCCTGCCAAGCGGCAGTTTTGAGGTGTTCTCGGGCCGTCGCAAAGCAACAAGGCCATCAGCCGCGACAACAGTTCCATCAGCATCACCCACCACAGCAGCATCAGCGTCAGCGTCAGCATCCGCAGCACCAACATCAACATCAGCGTCTAGGTCTGCCGCGGCAGCGGCAGCAGACGGCAAGCCTCAAACCCGCTTGCTTGTTCACGCCGACCCTCAACTCAGTGACTTGAGTGAACTCCTGGATGAGCTAAGCCTGCGGCATGATGAAGCCTTATGTTTTGGTGGCGTATGCAGCGGTTTAGAAGGCGATTTGCCCCAAGTGGCCGATGAGGTGCTTTTTGGCGGACTTTCTGGTCTGGTGTTGACGCAGAGTGCCGGCATCCGGAGCAGTTTCAGTCAGGGCTGTCTCGCCATCGGCTCAAGACATCAAATCACTGTTGGTGAGCGGCACCTTGTTCGCCGCATCGACGATCGGCCTGCGATGGATGTCTTGCTTCAGGAACTTGGCATCAGCCAGGATCCTAAGGGACTCGCCAGGGGATCAAGCGTTTTGGACGCGATCCCGCAGCAGAAATTGCAAGGCGGATTGCTTGTCGAAATCGCCGATCCGCATCGCAACAATCAGCACGGCTATGTTCGCAATCTTTTAGGGATCGATCCATCCAATGGCACGATTGCGATTGCCGGGCAGGCCAAGGCGGGATGGTCTTTGCGTTTTTGCACCCGTGACCCGCAAGCCGCACGCGCAGACCTCATCGCGAGCTGCACCGCACTTCGCGAGTCGATTGAAGAGGCTGGACAAAAGCTTCTCGCTGTGATTTACATCAGTTGTCTTGCCCGTGGCCAACATCTTTTCGGTCAGGCAGGGCTCGAAGGCCAATGGGTACAGCACTATTTGCAGGCGCCGGTCATGATCGGATTTCAGGCCAACGGGGAGATTCACCAGAATCAACTGCATGGCTACAGTGCAGTGACGCTTGCGATTTGCGACTAAGTTTCCTCGTCTAGAGGCTATCAATCGTGTCGCGGTAGCGTTGAGCCTGCTGAGCATTTTTACTGAGGGTCGCAGTATCCATCACTTTGAGTTGTCGGATCGCGTGAAACATGCGTGGATTTTTTTCTAAAAGCGCCTGATTGCGTTTGAGAAAATCCCAATAAAACACCGTGAAAGGACAAGCCCGATCACCCTCTCGAAGCGCAGGCCGATAAGCGCATTGCTTGCAATAATTACTCATTCGAGCGATGTATTGTCCGCTTGCGATATAAGGTTTAGAACTTATTCCCGGGCCCATTGCGTGAAGCGCCATCACCATCACGTTGGGAAGATGGACCCAGTCGATTGCATCGACATAAACCGCATGAAACCAGTCCGCAACCGCCTTAGGCTCAAGGCCAGCGAGCAGGGCAAAATTGCCCACCACCATCAGGCGTTGAATATGGTGGGCATAGGCATGATCAAAGGTTTGCAGCAGAGTTTGCTTCAAACAATTCATCTGACAGTGTCCGCTCCAGAACCAGCTCGGTAGCGGGGCTTGATGGCCGAAGTAATTGGCCCGGGACATGGCGGGCATGTTGAGCCAGTAAAGACCTTGCATAAAGGCTCGCCAGCCAAGAATCTGTCTCACAAAACCTTCGACCGTGGCCAAAGGGTATCGCTCAGGATTGTGCTCATACGCTGAACAAGCGGCCTTGATCACCTCCATCGGGTGCAAAAGCCTAAGGTTGATGGCGCTTGCAAGCAGGCTGTGCCAAAGAAAAGGTTCGCCAGACCACATCGCGTCTTGAAAGGGACCGAACTGCGGCAGCAGCTGGTCAACAAAATGCGCTAAGGCCTGCAAGGCCTGACTTCGATTCACCGGCCAGTCAAAGGCCTCACAAGATCCTGGCAGCTCGGGCAGATGGCTTTCAATGGCCGCCATCACGGCCTTGGTCGTCGTGTCGGGGGCGAAGCGAAGCGAGGCAACGACGGCTTTGGGTCCGCCAACGCCGAAGGACTTACGATTCTCGACATCAAAATTCCACTGTCCACCCAGTGGCTCCCCGTTGGCATGCATCAGGATCCGGTGACGCTGGCGCATCTCCCGGTAGAAATACTCCATCCGGAGCTGCGAGCGCTTTTGGGCAAAGCGCGCAAAATCCTTGCGCGAACACAAAGCATGGGGATCCTCCACGAACTCGACGGGCCGGTTTTGCGCCTGACAGGCTTTTTTGATCGCCTGTTCAATCGACCAGTCGCCGGGCTCCAGCATTCGCAAACCCGCTTTCGGCAGTTGATCCACCATCGACATGATCTGATCGACAAGCGAGCCTTCGTGGCCTTGCTCGAGATGGCGGTAGTGAACCGCATACCCACGCTCGCGAAGACTTTGCGCGAAGTGGCGCATGGCACTAAAAAACAGCGCGGTTCTTGCCTTGTGGCTATGGATTCGCCTCGATTCTTCGGCTGCCTCGACCATGACCACGGCAGAACAAGCCTGAAGGACTGGTGAATCGAGATCAAGTTGATCGCCCAGCACCACAGCAATCATCGCGGGCGCTGCCTCATTCAAGCGTGGAATGTGAAACGTGAAACTGGATCAGCCGTCCACCAAGTGCTGCGCCCGCCACTCGTCAAGCGCCGTATGAATGCCTGCGAGATCGGAAAACACACGCACATCGGACGGTGGGCGTCTTGCCAAAATCGGACACTGACCACCAGCCCATATCGCCACGTTGGCTGCGAGCTTGGCTCTTAACTCAGCCAAACCATCAAGCACATGATTGGGGTTCATGCTCGCCGAAAACGACAGGGCAACAATATCGGCACGTTGGGCTTGCGCCGCCAAGGTGATGTCGTAAATCGGCGTTTGAACACCGAGTGAGAGGCAGCGGCAGCCCTCCAATGCGAGCATCGCTTCGGCCATCAGTAGACCCAGGCCGTGGGGCTCCTGCGGAAAAGTGGTGAGCAAAACCCGGGGCGATCGGCCGGGACCAGGGATGTTGCTGATGGCATTGCGCAGCACCACCTGCATCGATTCGGTGTAAAGATGCTCTTCGAAAATTTCAAACTGATTCCTTGCCCAAGCATCACCGACGAGGGCATTAAGCGGCGCGGCCACTTCGCGCACAAACCGATCGAGTCCAAGGCGCAAAGCAGCCTGACTGAGCGCACGCCGCAAGTCCTCAACCTGGTGGCGCTTGATCAAGGCCATATAGCCCGCCAAATCATCACGCATCGGGTGCGTCTCATCGAGCCGGGGTGTGGATGCAGAACGAATCTGATCGGCAAGCATTTGCAATTGCTCGGGCTTCATCCGCATGATCTTGCCGGGCCGATGCCCCGCATCCATGAGCCGACGAATCAAGCGTAGGCGCTCAACCTGTTCCACGGGGTAAAGGCGTTCGCCCAAGGCATCCCTCACAGGATTCGGGAAGCCATAGCGCCGCTCCCAAACCCTTAAGGTGTCCTTCGACAAGCCAGTATCCCGCTCCACGGCGGAGATACTTAACTGAACTCCCGACCCGACTCCCAAAACTTCCGCGCGTTCGTTCATGTGTTGCTACTTTTTTAATGAGCCAACCCGGATTTGTCCACGACAAATCTTGACTGGCGTTGAATATGCAAACTATTATAGAAGCCACTTTCAGCTCTGCCTACCAAATCGATGAACTTCAACGGGTTATTCAAACGATTCAGCGCGATGCACCTTCTTGGACTGATCGCGCTTGCACTTTTTGCTTCGCTTGAGGTCCAAGCAAGCAACTGTCCAACCTTGCTCAACCACAGTCTGCCGCGATTGCAAGACGACGTGCCGCAAAACCTGTGCCAATACTCGGGCAAAGTGGTATTAATCGTGAATACAGCCAGCAAATGCGGCTTTACCGGCCAGTACGAAGGCCTTGAGCGTCTTTATGACCGTTATCGGCAAGCGGGCCTGGTGATCATCGGCTTTCCTTCGGGTGATTTTGGGGGGCAGGAACTTGCCAGCAATAAGGAAATTGCTGAGTTTTGTAGCAATACCTTCAACGTCCGCTTTCCGATGATCGCAAAAACATCGGTGCGGGGCGCAAACGCCAACCCAGTGTTTGCGGGCTTGATCCGCGAGTCGGGAACCAGCCCTAAATGGAATTTTTATAAGTATTTGCTCGGGCGCGATGGTCGTCTTGTGAAGGTCTACGGCAGCATGACCGGGCCGGATGACCGCAGTTTCGTCCAGGACATTGAGCGAAGCCTTAGACAAAGTCCTTAAGCTTTGCGACAGGTTGGGAGGCGATGCTTAAGGCACCGCCAAACTGGTTCACGAGCTGCGATTCCCCTTGGGTGACAGACCACTGTCGCCGCGCTCCTTAAAGGATGCTCTATGAAAATTGCGGTAGTCGGATCTGGCATCAGCGGTTTATCGGCAGCTTACTCGCTTGCCAAGACCCACCAGGTCGTGCTCTACGAAGCGGACGCGCGCTTGGGCGGACACACGAACACCGTCGAGATTGAACTTGAGGGGCTCAACCAAGCCGTCGATACCGGATTCCTGGTCTACAACGAACGAACCTACCCCGAGTTGATCGCGCTCTTCAAACACCTGAATATCCCCACCGCGGCGACAGACATGTCGTTTTCGGTGTCCAGAGGTCCGCACCAGATGGAGTGGTGCGGCTCAAATTTGTCGGGCCTTTTCGCGCAAAAGCGTCACCTGGTATCGCCGCGTTTTTGGGGAATGATCTACGACATCTTGCGATTTAACCGCCAGGCTAGCGAGCTAGCGCAAAACATGCTGCAAGCCAATCCGAACAGTTCGCTCGCCTTTGGTCACGCCATGCTCGATCAGCCGCTTGATTTGTTCCTGGAGCGTGAGGGCTACGGTGAGGCCTTCGCGGCCGATTATCTCTTGCCAATGGCAGCTGCGATCTGGTCATGCCCGATGAAGCAGATGCGCGAGTTCCCGCTTGGCACCTTTGTGCGGTTTTTTCATAACCACGGCTTGCTGCAGGTGAAGGATCGACCCCGCTGGTTCACGGTGGCCGGTGGCGCGCGACAATATGTGCAGGCAATGGCCAAGACACTGGACGACATCAGGCTCAAGACCCCCGTCTGGTCTGTGGAACAACGTGCCAACGCCGCAGGGCAGTTACGCCTCCGAAGTGCCGCAGGCGATGAATGGTTCGATGCGGTGATCCTTGCCTGCCATGCCGACCAGAGCCTGCGCATGCTTCAACGCCCCCGCCCTGCACAGGCACAATTGCTTGCCGCGGTCCGCTACCAGGAAAACCGCGCCTGGCTACACTGCGACAGTGCCTTGATGCCGCGCTCGCGTCAGGCCTGGGCCGCCTGGAATTATCTGTCCAAACAGGTTCGCGACGAGGCGTCTGCGCTCGACCAAACCGCTGTGTCAGTTACCTACTGGCTGAATCAACTGCAACCGCTTGCCATCAAGACCCCGGTATTTGTCAGCCTCAACCCGCTTGAAGCGCCCAAAGCCTCGAGCTGTTTCCAGGTGATTGATTATGCGCATCCGGTGTTTGATTTGGCAGCGGTGCGGGCGCAACGGCAGCTGCCATCGGTTCAAGGCGCTGATGGTCTGTGGCTTGCCGGCGCCTGGACCGGATACGGTTTTCATGAAGACGGCTTGAAATCGGGCCTTGCCGTGGCACGCGCGATCGAGCAAGCGCCTGCCTCGCTTGCCCTAGCCGCCTAAACGCAACCATGCCAAGCTACCCCTGCCTTGAACCTGCCTTGAACACAGCACGCCAGGCAAAAGAAGCGATTGATGCGTTCGCCCGATAAAGCGTGGTGCTGCTTTGTGGGTGAGGTGCGGCATCGACGATTAAGACCGGTTGAGCACCAGTTTTCCTATCGCAGCTTTTTCTTTCGCCTTGACGCTGGCCTTCTTGATCCGGCACTTACAAAAAAGGCTTTGCAGCTTGCATCGCCGGTCTTGCGCGATGAGCAAGCGGATACAAACCGATCAAGCCCGGAAGTCATCGGATCAAGCACGGCGACATCCTTATCAAGCCCGGAAACAATCCGATCCGGAGAGCATCCTGAACATGCACACGGCAATGCCTCGCTCATGCTGGGGCATCGATGGCTCCCGCTTTTTGGCGTGAACCGTACAGCCCTGATCAGCATGCACGCCGAGGACCATGGCAGTGAACGCCGCGATTTGCCGCTCTCGCAGTGGCTCTTGGGTCTATTAAATGCGCATCATGTGCCGCGGCCATCGAGCATCAGGCTTCTTGCCTATCCCCGCGTGTTGGGCTACCAGTTCAAGCCGGTCAGCTTCTGGTTTTGCGATGATGACAAGGGCGATTGTCTTGCAATCGTTGCCGAAGTGCGCAATACCTTTTCCGGTCGACACGCTTACGTTCTCACGCCCCATACACTGGAGCGCGCTTTAGGCGAAGGCCTTGGGTCCACGCAGATCTTGAAAAACGGACAGACGCTGAGCACAAACAAATGCTTTACCGTTTCGCCTTTTTGTACGATATCTGGATCATATCGATTTCGATTTTTTAACGACGAGACGCGCAGCCTTTCGCGCATCGAATACCACGACGATAAGGGTTTGTTGTTGATCACATCGCTTAGCGGCGAACGTATCGCCCTGTCAAGCCAAAGGCTCTTCAAGCTGACCCTGGCTATACCCTGGCAGAGTCTTATGGTGATCCTACGAATCCACTGGCAGGCATTAAAGCTTTGGTTAAAAAAAGTGCCCTTTTATGGCGCGCAGCAATCACCTTCTCCGCCTCAATCCCTCCCAAGCCAAGGAACATGAGTACAGAACAACATTACACCGTGCTGCCGCAAGCAAGTCGACCCATCGGCAAAGCGCTCAAACCGCCCTACAAAGCGCATCTTGGTCTTGCCTTGCTGCGCAGGGCGAAACGGGGGTATCTCTTGCTGATCGACCCGAAGGGTCAAGAGCATCGCTTTGGCGATCTCAACGCGGTATCGACCCAGCGTGGCATAACACCTGCGATTTGGATCTTGCACGATTGGTCGGTCTTTGAACGCGCACTCAGCCGAGGCGATGTGGGATTCGGTGAATGCTGGATGGACGGACAATGGGACAGCCCGGATCCTGCTGCTGTCCTGCGCTTTATGTTGCAAAACCGGGCCTGCCTGGATCAAGGTATTTATGGGACTTGGTTCGGGCAATGGATCGACCGATTGCGCCATCACCTCAGGCGCAACAGTCGAAGCGGATCGCGGCGCAATATCCAGGCCCACTATGATTTGGGTAACGATTTTTACAAGCTTTGGCTGGACCCGAGCATGACTTATTCAAGTGCGCTACGTGAGCAAAGCTCAGCTACCCTTGAGCAAGCGCAGCTGCACAAATATGACCGGATTCTTGATGAACTGCAGCTGAACCCTGGTGCTAGCCTGCTCGAGATCGGTTGCGGTTGGGGTGGATTCGCCCTGCGTGCGCGTCGCCGTGGACTGCATCTGAAAGGCCTCACGCTATCGGCTGAACAGTTAAGCTACGCCCAGGCACTGCATCAACGCGAGTCAAACGGCGGCGCTGAGGGCTTAGGTCGTGCCGAGTTTTGCCTGCAAGACTATCGGGATGAACAGGGACGCTACGACGGCATCGTTTCCATTGAAATGTTTGAAGCGGTCGGCGAAGCCTACTGGGACAGCTATTTTCACCAGCTTCGTCAGGCCTTAAGGCCGGGCGGCAAAGCCCTAATCCAGAGCATCACGATCGATGAGCAGTATTTCGAACGTTATCGCACCAGTACCGATTTCATTCAGCAATATATTTTCCCTGGCGGTATGTTGCCCTCATCGCAAGGTCTTATCGCGCTTGCAAAAAAACATGGTTTAGAACTTCGAAACACCTTGCGTTTTGGCCCCGACTATGCATGGACCTTAGCGCGTTGGCATGAGCGCTTTATCGCTGCCGATGAGCAGGTACGACAACTCGGCTATGACGAGCGCTTTATCCGTATGTGGCGTTTTTACCTTGCCTATTGCGAAGCTGGTTTTGCCGAAGGCGCAACCGATGTGGTGCAATTCAGTTTTGTCCGCGCCTAAGCGCCTCTCCATCATGCCCTTGCCTTGTTTAAGGACAAGGCTCGAAAGCCGATGAGGCTAACTGGCAGCCTGCTAAGACGACGCTTGATGCTTCAAAGCTTAAGTGTCGGGCTGCTCCTATCGAGCCTGCCTCAAAGCAGCCAGGCACAGGCCGGCGGCCGGGCCGCCAAGGAGGAAGCCTGGCCGATTGCGCAGAGCATGAAATGGTTCCAGGAGCAGCAAATTGGCTATCGCCTTCGTGGCCAGGCAAACATGCGCTGGTTTGGGCTGCTGCTCTATGAGGCGCGTTTATGGACGCCTGAAAACTTTGACAGCAGGCTTTGGGCCGATCAGAGCTTTGCGCTCGAGCTGATTTATGCGCGCCCCCTCGAGGGGGCAAAAATTGCGCAAACCTCACTTGAACTGATGCAGGCTCAGCACGGCAAACTCGCCGAACGAGACCGGCAATGGCTCCTTTGGCTGCAGCAAAGCTTCCCCAACATTCAAGAGAAAGACAGGTTGCTCGGCCTACACCGCGGCAACCAGGGGGGTTGCCGCTTTGTTTACAACCACCAGACCCGCGGCGATATTGCCGATGCCGCCTTTTCAAGGGCTTTCTTCGGTATTTGGCTTGATCCCAGAACCACCGAACCTGCACTTCGCCGCAGCCTCATTGGTGAGTCCTGATGAAGGCCATGCTTTGGCGTTATGCAAGCATGCGATTGCCGCTTGCCATACTCGAACTGCCGCTTTATGTTTTGTTACCAAAACTCTTTAGCGAACTGCTGCCATTGAGCCTCGTTGGCTTGATGCTGCTTGCCGCCCGCGCTCTCGACGCCGTGGCTGATCCCTGGTTGGGTCGTCGATGGGATAAACAGAGCGTTCTCGCAGGCCGACATTTGCGAAAAACCGCCTGGCGCGCGCTGGGCTATGCCTGTATGGTTTTCATGCTTGGCTTCATGCTTTTGCTGTGGTGGTCGTCGCTGTCAATGGCCTTGGCGCTTGATGCGGTCTGGAGCGGGCTTGTGCTCGCGCTAGGTTCAACTTGCACCTACTTGGCCTACTCCCAGTGCAGCATTGTTTATCAGAGCTGGGGTGCTGCACTGGCCCGTAACGATCAAGCACGAAGTCGCTATGCACTGAGCAGGGAGGCCGCAGGCTTGATCGGTGTGATGGTGGTGTCGATCTTCGTACAGGCCCAGTCCACGTTTGAAAAGGTCGCCATCAGCATGCTCTTGATTGGTTTCAGCGTACTCGCTTTATTGCTTTTTCGCGGCTTGGCCTATCCACGCTACAGAAGCGAATCAGCAGCGCCTGCGCTTGACTTTCATGCGCGAACCATCTGGCAGTCGCTGCCAATGCGACACTTGTTTATCTGCTTCATGTTAAGTGCGATCGCCGCGGCGATACCTGCAACGCTTGTGTTATTTTTTATAGAACGTGTGCTGATAATGCCGCAAGCAGCACCGTGGTTTTTATTGCTCTACTTTTTGAGTGCGGCACTCGGTCTGCCTTTCTGGTCAAGACTAAGCGATCGCCTGGGGCATCGCGATTGCTGGCTGCTTGCCATGCTTATCGCAATCGCTGCTTTTCTTTTTTGCCTTGGGATTGAAGCTGGTGATGCTTGGGCTTACGGTCTGGTTTGTATCGTGACAGGCTTTGCGCTCGGCGGTGATGTGGCTATGCCCTGGGCAATACTATTGCGCTTGATCGAACAGCGACAAAAAAGCTGTCCTTCGGCAATGCCGATTGCCGGGCGATGCATCGGGTACTGGACCCTGGTTGGGAAATTGAATCTTGCGCTTGCCGCCGGCATTGCCTTGCCACTTTGGCAAGTCCTTGGTGAGGGCACGCAGAGCTTGAGTTGGATTTACGCGGGCTTGCCCTGTGCACTGAAGTGTTTGTCGATGATTTGGCTTATCAGCCACCGCGGCCCTGAGGCCTTATGAAGGAGACATAGTCGATGAAAGCCTTTTTGATGAAGTGGCTCGTGGTGATGAGCCTGATGCTCAGCGCATGCAGCAGCGTGGAGGTCCAACGCTATCAGCAGGAGCAACCTAAGCTTGAGCTTAAACGTTATTTGAACGGTGATCTTCGTGCATGGGGGATGTTCACCGACCGATTTGGCGAAGTGGTCAAGCGTTTCGAGGTTCGCATGAAGGGGAGCTGGCAAGGCAACAAGGGCTTGCTAGAGGAAGATTTTATTTATAGCGATGGGACAAAGCAGCGCCGGGTCTGGCAGATCGAGGAAATCGCCCCTGGCCAATACCGCGGCAGGGCTGACGATGTCATCGGTGAAGCGATTGGCGAGGCATCGGGCAATGCCTTGCGGTGGCGCTACACCCTCGCACTGCCGATCGAGGGACGAATCTTTCATGTGCAATTTGATGACTGGATGTTTCTGATCAACGAGCAGGTGATGATCAACCGTGCAAAGATGAGCAAGTTTGGTGTGGAACTCGGCGAGGTAACCCTGTCGTTTTTCAAGGATTGATGGTGAATCCCCCAATTCGATCATGGCAAGGACTGCGCATCTGGATTGTTGGCGCGTCCTCAGGAATCGGGGCGGCATTGGCAAAGGCGCTGGCAACACAAGGGGCCGAACTGGTTTTGAGTGCGAGGCGACTTGCCCCCATGCAGGCGCTGGGCATTGACAAGGCGAGCCTTGTGCCGCTTGATGTCTGCGATCAGCACCAATTGGCGGCTGCATGCGAGCAGGTGTTGGCCGATGACAAAGTCGATTTGGTGATTTGGATGGTTGGGATTTATCAGCCGGTCAAAAGCACCAACTACCGACTCAACGATGTGCTTGCGATCACGCAAACCAATTACCTTTCTTTGCTCTATGCCTTGGATCATTTGTTGCCTTATTTTCTACAACGCGCTAAACGCATACCCGAACCGGTTTCTGGACTTGTGATCGTGTCTAGCGTGGCAGGTTATCGCGGCCTGCCCAAGGCATTGGCCTACGGGCCGAGCAAGGCTGCGCTGACGCATTTGGCCGAGGTACTGCATCTCGAACTCACGGTCCACGGAATCGGCGTTTGGGTCGTCCATCCTGGTTTTGTTGAAACCCCGGCCACGGCGATCAATGATTTTCGTATGCCAGCGCTGATCAGCGCTGAGCAAGCGGCGCGCGAGATCATGCTTGGTCTTGAGCGAAACGCTTTTGAGATCCACTTTCCTCGACGCTTCACGCGCTTCATGAAATGCCTGCGCTGGCTGCCCGACCGGCTTTACTTTGCCCTGCTCAGGCGCACGCTCGATGGCACTGAACCCAAAGTGCTCCAAGCGCCTGACCGGACCCGCTAGCCCGATCAAACCACCGGTTGATAGCCATGCGACAAACCCATTCCTGCACCGATTCGGCGAGCATCAGCGCCAAACTAAACCAGATCAAAGCGTTTTACGAAACCCTGAGTCCAAGTTCACTGGATCAGATCAGCGAACTTTACGGCCCCGAAGCTCGCTTCAAAGACCCCTTCCAATCGGTCCAGGGATTGCCCGCGATACGGGCCGTCTTCGAGCATATGTTTGCGATACAACCGCACTCCCGCTTTGTGGTTGACGGCATCACGCAAACAGCGCACCCGCTGACGGTGCCCGCCCAATCCTGTCTGCGTTGGACTTATTGGCTGGTGTTGAGGGGCAAGACGGTGAGCATTCAAGGCTGTACGTGGCTTTGCCTGGATCAGCAGGGCTATATTGTCGATCATCGCGATTACTGGGATGCTGCCGAAGAGCTTTATGAAAAACTCCCGGCCTTATCGTGGCTGATGCGATGGCTACGACGCAAAATTGCGCCAGGCTGATAGACTCGGCCTCAGATGCAGCGCCAAGGCTGCAGACCATTTATAGCCGCGGAGACCTTATATGCTGTACCCGGAATTGTTTCGTTCGCTCGAATCGGTTCGCTGGTCAATGGAAAGTGATATTCCCTGGGATCACTTCGACCCTGGCCGCCTCTCTGACGAGCAGGCGCGAACGATCAAGATGAACGCGATCACCGAATGGGCGGCGCTCCCCGCAACCGAGATGTTTTTGCGCGATAACCGGCACGACAGTGATTTCTCGGCCTTCATGTCGGTCTGGTTTTTTGAAGAACAAAAGCATGCCTTGGTACTGATGGAGTATTTACGCCGCTTCAGACCCGACCTGGTGCCCAGCGAAGATGAGCTCCACGCGGTACGTTTTGAATTTGATCCTGCACCGCCGCTTGAAACCTTGATGTTGCATTTTTGCGGGGAAATCCGGCTTAACCACTGGTACAGACGCGCCGCCGAGTGGCATACGGAACCGGTGATCAAGCATATTTACGAGATCATTTCCAGGGATGAAGCCCGGCACGGCGGGGCGTATTTGCAATACATGCGGCGGGCGATTGCTCAAGTTGGTGATCAGGCCCGAAGCGCCTTTGCCAAGATCGGCGTGCTCATGGCAAGCGCCAAGCGACAGAGCAAGGCTTTGCATCCTACCAATTTGCATGTCAACAAAGATCTTTTCCCTAAAGACACCATACAGAGCCGGCTGCCCGATCCAAGCTGGCTCGAGCGCTGGCTCGATCAGCAAATCAGCTTTGATGCTCAGTGGGAAGACAAGGTGGTTGGCCGAATTCTTCACAACTTATCGCTGCTCTTTGGCAAGTCCTTTGCCAGTGTTCAAGAATTGAACCGCTACCGGCGAGAGTTGAGCCGAGGCAAGGGTGATGGCCTTGGTGCTGCCGGCGCGCTTTGAATCGAAGATCCTCGAACCCAAACAACTCGAGGACTTTGCCAGGCACTGCCCCCGTCCTCTCGTCTTCACCAACGGCGTGTATGACCTCTTGCATCGTGGCCATGTCACATTGCTTGATGCTGCAGCCCGCGAGGGACGTTGCCTGCTGCTTGCGCTTAACAGCGACGCCTCGGTGAAACGCCTGGGCAAAGGGCCTGATCGACCGATCAACACCCTGGACGACAGGATGGCGGTTGCTGCCGCCCTCGCCTCGGTCGACTATGTGACCTGGTTCGACGAGGACACGCCGCTGGCCTGCGTCCTCAGCCTGAGGCCTGATGTGTTGGTGAAGGGTGGCGACTGGGAGGGAAGAATCGTCGGTAGTGAGGCGATGGCGTCTTGGGGGGGCAGGGTGCTGGCCATTCCCTTTCTCCATCAACGCTCGACCACCACCACGCTTGCCCTGATCCGATCAGCGCGCAGCGACGCGTCCAATAGGGTCGGCGATTAGCTTAAATGGGCACCATGCTGCCGAAAGAAATCGGCGAGATGTTGCTGCCTAAACGTCGCCTCATCCCAATCCTGGGGCAGCAGTAAACCGGGATCGAGGAATTCGTAAACCCAGGCGGGATGCATCCCGCTGTCGCAATGCACCTCAACAGCAGCGCGACGATAAGCATCGCCCTCAAAAGCGTCGAGTCGCTTCCAGGCTGACTCAGATAGATCAAGCCATAGGACACCGCGAATGCTTGCCTGCGGTTTTCCTGGGCGCGCGGCCGGGTAGCTCGCATTACGGATCGCAAAGCGTTCCCATCCCTTAAGGGTTGCTGGGATCGAAACCAAGCCTTGCTGGTCAGCAACAGCCCTCATGACCTCATCAAACATCAGTGAGCCATAGGTGAAGCCATGTGCGGTACTCATCTAGGATAAAGCCCTTCAATCCGATATTTTCTCTTGCTTGAACGATGTTTCATGACGATGAAGGGCCACGTCTTAACCGCTTTTTAGCCGCACGCTACCCTGGTGGATGAACTCAAGCCTTGGGCTCGGCACACCAGGCCTTTGGCATAGGATACGCAAATACCCGCGATCATCAATACCCTGTCCAAGCGCCTCCGTCCAGTCATCATGACCCTCATCTTGAACCATCAATTGACGTCCCCGCAAAACATCGCGGCGATGGATAAGCCTTTCAAAAGCAGCCAGACCGTGACGCTCGAAATCAATCCAGCATCCGAGCAAGTCCTGGCTAAGCCGCCTTGCAAGTGACTTGCGCCAGTCAAGATCAAGCTGATGGCTAAGCGCCTCATCGCCTGTAAACAAGGCATCGGCTGGCAAGGCCTGGGCATCGGCCACCGCGCTTTGCGGCGGAAGGAGATTGACACCCAGTCCGATTACCAGCCGGCTTTGCCCAGCCTGCTGGCGGGTTTCGATCAAAAGGCCCGCAAGCTTGGATAAGCCCCTACCCTCGCGATAGCGCACCAGATCGTTGGGCCATTTGACCCAAAACAATGGTGCGGATGCCGGTAGCGATGCCTCAAGCTGCATCCTCTCGTCTTCAAGTCTTTGCGCCACTGTGGCTGCGCAGGCCAAAGAAAAGGCGGCAAGCGCAGGCGGCCAAGAGGCCTTGTTGCGATCGATCGACAGGCTCATCAACAAGCAAGCACCGGGCTCATCATGCCAGCGCTTTCGATGACGCCCTCGACCGGCGCTTTGGTGGTCTGTGAGCAAACAACGGGCGACCAAATCCGGGGGCGGGCGCAGCCCCGCGTCCTGCCAAGGCGCAAGCATTAGCCTCGCATTGGTTGAATCCACCGTGGGCTCCCAGCGCATCAAAATGCCGCTGTCAGTCAAAGCATGTTCATCGCTCATGCAATCGATGATAGCCTGCATCAAGCCTCTGATAGCTAGCCGATCGCAACACTGCCATGGCCCCAAAGTCCCCGCGCGAAGCCAAACCACCCACGACAGGCTCGAGCAGCCCGGTCCTGTGGCTGTTATTTGCGCTTTGGTCACTCGCCATTGTTTATGGGTCATTGTGGCCTTGGCAGGCCTGGCGGGAAATCGGCTCGGCGCCCTGGGCATTTCTGGGCGATCCATGGCCCCGGTATTGGACCTGGTTCGACTTTTTCAGCAACCTCGCGCTCTATGCCCCGCTTGGCTTGATGCTTGCATTGAATCTGGCGCCTCGCCGAAAAGCCATGCTTTGGCTGCCACTGCTCATTGGCTGCCTCTTATCCTTATCGATTGAAACAGCACAAAGCTATCTCCCCCAGCGCGTGCCCTCCGTGCTTGACCTTGTTGCCAATACCCTCGGTGCTTTTTTCGGGGCGCTGGCAGCAGCTGGCCTTGGCAGACCCTGGCAGAAAATGCGGCGGCTAAGCCGCCATTGGTGGCGGGACGATGCGCAATGGCCTGCCGTGTTGGTGATTCTCTGGCTGGCGATTCGAGTCACCAGTCTGCTCAGCCCGAAACAAGCAGGCATCACAATGCCACCGGCATGGCTTGTTGGCAGCGAATCGATCGCAACAGGCTTGGGGTTTGGTGCCGGCTGGCTCTTGGTGGAAAGCCTGCTGCTTAGCCTCATGCTTGCCCAGGTCTGTCGAAGCGCATGGGTCTTTTGGTTAAGCCTCAGCGGCGCCCAGTGCCTGCTCATGGCAGGCATGCTGGGACGCTTGCTGCAAGGTCCGCCGCTGACCGCAAGCATGGCGGGTTTTTTGCCCCTGATCGTCTGGATTTTGATCCTCGCGGGGTGGGCATACTGGCATCGACAGATCAGCGTACGAGGCGCGGGCTTGCTCGGGCTTGGTATTGCGAGCTTGTGGGCCTTGCGGACAGTCATTGTGCTGATGTTCGCAAGCCTTGTTGCAGAAGCCGAGCAATCAAGCCTGGGCCCCGGGCTTGGTCCTTCGCCTAACAGCGGGCTAGGTCTTAGCACTTGGCTGTTGACCATGGAGGAGGCTTGGCAAGTCGGGCTTGCCGGATGGCGATCTGCTTTGGACCCCTACTGGCAGGCCTTGCTTGATCTGTGGTTCGGGCTGGGACAAGCACATCGGCAAACTTTTGGCAGCACACCTGTGCTTGGCCGGAGCCTGCAGCACTTTGAAGCGGTGGTCATCGGGGCCCAAGAGCTCTGGCGCTGGATGTGTTTGCTCTGGTTCACCGTGGCAGCGCTTGCGCCAAAACAGGCGGCTATTCGACCGCGACGCCGCCTATAATGATCTGTGTTGTGCGCCATCGCGGTGTTTTTATTGCGCCCTTCCTTCAAAGCCAGGTCAGGTTGCTGCCATGTTTTATCGCCATCATGTGTTTTTTTGTCTCAATCAACGCGATGCCGGACGGCCTTGTTGCGCGGCTCAAGGCGCCGAGGGCCTCCAGGTCTATGCCAAGGCAAGAATCAAAGCACTCGGACTTCTGGGCGCAGGCGAAATTCGTATCAACAAGGCGGGCTGCCTTGATCGATGCGAACTCGGACCGGTTTTCGTGGTCTATCCCGAAGGCATTTGGTATACCGCCGTGGATGAACAAGACATCGATGAAATTATCCAAACTCATTTGATCGGCGGCCAGGTGGTAACGCGGCTTCAATTGCCCAGTCTGCCGCAGTGAACGCTCAAACAAAAACACAGTACTTTCAGATTGAGTCCCGGCGCATCGAGGTGCTGGTCGATCAGGCGACGAGCCCGAAAGGCCTGGCCTTGATCGCGCATCCGCACCCACTGTTTGGTGGCACCAATCAAAACAAGGTGGTGCAAACACTTGCAAGGGCTTTTCTTGAGCAGGGTTACGACACCTGGCGACCAAATTTTCGGGGGGTTGGCGCAAGCGAAGGCGTCTATGATGAAGGGCGCGGAGAGACCGAGGATTTCTTGGCGCTGCTGCAAGCCGCGAAAACCGTTTATCCCAACCTTGGGACTGAGGCAAGGTGCCTGGCACTTGCGGGCTTTTCTTTCGGCAGCTTTGTGGCCAGTATGGCGTTTGAAAAACTCGGCTCGCTGGCCTTGTGCGCTGAAAAACTCGTGCTTATTGGACCGGCGGCTTCGCGATTTCCGATGCCCGCAGTCCCCGAGCACAGCATCGTGATCCACGGTGAAGACGATGAAGTGGTTGCGCTTGACGATGTCATGGCCTGGGCGCGTCCTTTGGCCTTGCCGGTGCTTGTCTTTCCTCAAACATCCCACTTTTTTCATGGACGTTTGCCCTTACTCAAGCAACGGGTCTCGCAATGCTTGGCACAGGGCAGGCAAAACTAAGGAGTCGCTGTGTCTTTCCGATGCACCACAGGGCGCGCCGCCTCAGGGCCAAGAGAGAGGCTTCAGGGCCTTTGTGCTGTCCGCATGCCTGTGTGGCTCGCTGCCCTGGGCCTTGCGCTGTCGATCCAGCAGCCTGTGTCAGCACAAACGATTAGCGCAGAAGCTGATAAGCAAAGCCAGGCAGCTAAGCTTGAGGCCGATAAGCAAAGCCAGCCGAACAAAGCCGCGGCTGACAAGGCCAGCCGACTCGAAGCACCGAGTCCGGCAAAAGCTTCGGCGCCTGCCGCTGCAATCGCTGCCATCGGTCCAACGATCGCAGCAAAGGCCTGGGTGCTTTATGACGTCAGCAGTCAACAGGTGCTCGCCGCACACGAAGCCGAGAAAACCCTTGACCCTGCCTCGCTCACAAAACTGATGACGGCTTATTTAAGCTTTTCGGCGATCAAAGAGGGGCGCTTAAAACTCGATCAACGCCCCCCTGTCTCACAAAAGGCCTGGAAGGCCGTGGGTTCGCGAATGTTTGTCGATCCCGGCAAGCCTGCCACCGTCGACGAGTTGCTGCGGGGCATGATTGTGCAATCGGGTAACGATGCCTCGGTGATTCTTGCCGAAACGCTTGCGGGGTCCGAAGAAGCCTTCGCGCAGCAAATGAACCGGGAAGCCCAGCGCATTGGTTTAAAGCACACCCAATACCGCAATGCAACGGGCTTACCTGATACCCAACATTACAGCAGTGCCTACGATTTGGCTTTACTGTCGTCGCGATTGATTCGCGAATTTCCAGATCGTTATGCACTTTATTCCTTGCGTGAATATAGCTATAACAATATCAAACAGCCCAATCGAAACCGGCTCTTGGCAATTGACCCAACGGTTGACGGCTTGAAAACCGGTCACACCGAGGCTGCGGGCTGGTGTCTGGTTGCCTCAAGCCGCCGCAAAGACAATGCAACGCAGCAGGAGCGAAGACTGATCTCTGTCGTACTGGGCGCAGCCTCGGAATCGGCCCGCCTTGTTGAATCGCAAAAGCTGCTCAACTGGGGATTTCAAAATACCGACGCGGTACTGATACACCCTGCCGGCAAACAGGTTGCGCAATACAAAGTGAGACGCGGTGCGGCTTCGGAGGTGTTGGCGGGCTTTGAAGGTGCGCTCAGCGTGGTGGTCCCAAAAGGTAGCGGCGCTCGCGTCAAGACCGATTTGGTTCGAATCGACCCCCTGGTCGCACCGATTGCCAAAGGACAACGTATCGGCACCGCGCGAATCAGTCTCGACGGTCAGGCACTTTCCGAGGTACCTTTGGTCGCGCTCAGTGAAGTGCCCACTGCAGGGTGGTTCGGGCGGGCCTGGGATACCGTCATGCAGTGGGTTGGTCTTTGATCATTATCATCAGCGAGAAGCGAATGCATACAAGTCAGCTCGATTCAAACGCGCTCAACACGCTTGAATCCAAAGACCATGAACCAACGGTTTACTTAAACGGGGCATTTCTGCCGCTTAGCGAGGCGAAAGTGCCGGTGCTTGACCGCGGCTTCATATTCGGTGACGGGATTTATGAGGTCGTCCCTGTTTATGCACGGCGATTATTCCGCTGGCCGGAGCATCTGGCCAGGTTAAAGCGCAGTCTTGCAAAAATCCGTATTGACAATCCTTATAGCGATTCGCAGTGGCTCGCCTTGATCGAGTCCTTGATTCAGCAACACCCCTGGTCTGAACAGTTTGTTTATTTGCACATTACCCGAGGGGTTGCCAAACGCGATCACGCTTTTCCAAAGGCGAGCAAGCCCACCGTCTTTGCCATGACTTCAGCACTTCAAGCCGTGCCTCAACATGTTCGCCGTGAGGGCGTTGCGGCCATTACGCTCGATGATCAGCGATGGCTTCACTGCGACATCAAATCAATTTCCCTGCTTGGTAATGTGCTTGCCAGACAAGCAGCCGTCGATGCCGATGCGGCTGAATGTATCCAATTCCGCGATGGTCAAATGACCGAGGGCTCATCGAGCAATATCTGGCTTGTACGCCATGGCGAGGTGCTTGGCGCACCGGTCGACCATCGCATTCTCGAGGGCATTCGCGTGGGCTTGATGGAAACGCTCTGCCATGGCTGTGGTATTGGCTTTCGAAACGCGGCGATAAGCCGCGAAGAACTCTTTCAAGCCGATGAATTACTCTTGACCTCAGCGACCAAGGAAGTCTTAGCCATCACGAAGGTCGACCATAAGCCCGTGGGCGAGGGCAAGCCAGGACCAGTCTATCATCGACTGTATGAAGCGTATCAAGCGGCGATCGCAGCAAATGGCGCAAACCCGCAAGCCATCCGATGATCGGGGCTTGGCAGGCTTGCGATGCCTCCAGCGCCAGCGCCGTCGCAGTTGAGACGCCGCGACACAAAGCATGAATGCCAGCGATACACTTTTGCAGTTTCCTTGTGACTTCCCCATCAAAGTCATGGGCAAGAACGTTCCTGAATTCACGCAGGCGATCAGTGATCTTATTTGTAAGCATGCTCCGGACTTCGACCCTGCAAGCCTTGAAATCCGGGCGTCAAGCAAGGCGAATTACATCGGCCTGACTGCAACGATTCGCGCTGCATCCCGGGCGCAACTTGATGCGCTTTATCTAGCACTCACCGGCCATCCACTGGTGAAAATCGTGCTTTAAGCACCATGCCGTGAATTTGCATGTGCGTCATTTGGGGGTCCAGGCCTACGCCGAATGCTTAAGCGCCATGCAGGCATTCACACAAGCGCGCAACAAGGATCAAGACGACGAGATATGGATGGTGCAGCATCCTGCTGTTTTCACCTTTGGCAAAGCTGCACGCCACGAGCATTTGCTTGATGCAGGAGACATTCCCGTCGTAACAAGCGAGCGAGGCGGCCAAATCACTTATCACGGTCCGGGGCAGGTCATTGCCTATGTGTTACTGGATCTGGCAAGGCGCAGGCTGCTGGTGCGTGAACTTGTTTTTTTGTTGGAACAGGCCTGTCTTGATGTCTTGAAATCTTGGGGTATTGCGGCCGAAAGGAAACAGGGTGCACCCGGTGTATACCTGGCCAATCCGCAAGCACCCCAAGGGCTGTCAGCATCGCCAGGTCTGACCGGGCTGTCAGCATCGACAAGCCTCAGCGGGCTGACAAAAATTGCAGCGCTTGGTCTGAAAATAAGTCGTTCTTGCAGTTATCACGGACTTGCTTTAAACGTTGCCATGGATTTAGAGCCTTTTCGCCAAATTGACCCTTGTGGCTACCCGGGTCTTGCAGTCACCGACATGCAAACCTGTCTAGGCTATGCGCCAGACTGCCGCCAGGTCGAAAGCGAGCTCGCCGCATCGCTGCTCGCCTGTCTTAAGGCCCACGATTTGAAGCGCGTCGAGGTGCCATGAACATCAAGGCTGAAGCGCTAACATGAGTAACAAAATCAAATACACACCATGAGCAATCACGCAGAAAATACCAGCGCTAAGCAAAAGGGTCACGCAAAAACCGCGCGGATCCCGATCAAGATCCATCACGACGCGAGACCTGCATTGACCAAGCCCGAATGGATCCGCGTGAAGGCACCCTCGGCCCATTCGCGTTTTCACGAGATCAAACGCATCCTGCGCGACAAAGGTTTGCACACGGTTTGTGAAGAGGCCTCCTGCCCGAATATTGGCGAGTGTTTTGGCAAAGGCACGGCAACCTTCATGATCATGGGCGATCTTTGTACCCGTCGCTGCCCTTTTTGCGATGTGGGACACGGGCGTCCGCTGCCCTTAAACCCTGATGAGCCGATTCATCTTGCAGAGACGATTGCAGCACTTAAGCTAGGCTATGTGGTGATCACCAGCGTCGATCGTGATGACTTACGCGATGGCGGGGCACAGCACTTTGTCGATTGCATACAGGCTGTCAGAAAAAACTCGCCACAAACCTTCATTGAGGTGTTGGTGCCTGACTTTCGCGGACGCCTCGATCGAGCGCTCGACATACTTGAACAGGCACCCCCGGATGTGATGAACCATAATTTGGAAACCGTGCCAAGGCTTTATCGACAGGCCAGACCAGGATCAGATTTTGAACATTCTTTGCGCTTGCTTGCAACCTTCAAAGAAAGGGTGCCGGGGGTACCCACCAAGTCCGGCCTGATGCTGGGCTTAGGCGAAACCGATGAGGAGGTCATGGCAGTGATGCGAGCAATGCGTGATCATCAGATCGACATGATTACCATCGGTCAATATCTTGCGCCCTCGACGAGTCATCTTCCGGTCCAACGCTATGTGCACCCGGACGATTTTGAGCGTTTTGAGGCGGCCGCCAAAGCCATGGGTTTTCAGCACGCCGCCGTTGGTGCAATGGTGCGTTCCTCCTATCACGCCGAGCAAATGGCGCATCAGGCTGGTTTTGCCATATCGCTCGGGTGAATGCCGGTTGCCACCAGAAATCGCGAGACCATGTTGTAGGCTGCGGTCACACCACACAGTTCGATCACCGCCTGATCGCTCAAATGTTGACGCAGGCGATGCATCAAGATTTCTCCCACACGAACCTCACGCGTCATCGCCACGATCACAGCGAGGGCACATCGCTCTAATTCATTGAACATCACTTCGTCACCCATTGCAGCCAGGGGATCGCGAAGCGCTTGCACCTGGGCTTCACTGGCACCTGCCTTGATCAAAAGCGGTGCGTGCTGCACAAATTCATATTCGGCACCATTGAGCACGGCGACGGTACACATCGAAAGTTCACGAAGCTTCGGATCCAAGGAAAGTTCACTACGGACCGCCCCAAGAAAAACATTCCATCCGCGGGCAAAGGCTGGCGAGTGCAAGAGCATCCGATCCAAATGAAGCAGCGCACCGCCTCGCCGTTGACGGATCGCTTGAACAACATCAGCAGGCTCGCTGAGGTCCTCGGGCAGGTAGGGGATGTGGGGCATGCTGGGCGTCCTCGCTTGAGCGCTAAAAACGCCAGAATATGGCAGACTCAAAGCGATGCCAAATTCAAGTAATCCGGATAAGCGTTCAAACGCCCGGCCTGGTCAGCAAGCTGCCGGGGACAGTGTTTACCTCATATCACCGGCGGGGGCGATTGATGAAGAAGCCCCCTATGAGCTTGCCCTGCAACAACTCTGCAGGCATGGCTGGCTACCTCGTCCAGACCCCGCGGTCAAAGCCCGCTGGCAACGCTTTGCAGGCACCGACAAACAGCGACTCAGCGCTGTTGAGCGAGCGGCCAGGCAAAATGAGGCAGACATGGTCATGATGACCCGCGGTGGTTACGGCTGGATGCGACTACTTCCTAAGCTTTGCTTTACGACGCTGGCGGAGGCGGGCAAGTTTTGGGTGGGTTATAGCGATACCACCGCGTTTCACCTTGCCATGCTCGGTACCACAGCGAGCATCACATGGGCCGGGCCGATGCTGCTTGATGATTTTGGACGCAGCGAGGTCGACGAGACAAGCAGCGGCTGCCTGCGTGAGGCTTATGCCGGCGAACTGGAAGCTCTCGGGTTTCGCTATAAATCTTGCAAGACAAACAGCAGCACCATTGATGAAGCCGGGATTTTGTGGGGTGGCAATCTGTCCATGGTTTGCGCCATGATCGGATCGCCCTGGCTAAAAAAAGCACCGCAGGGCGGTATTTTGTTTCTGGAAGACATTGGCGAGCATCCTTATCGCATCGAACGCATGCTGCTAAGTCTGCTCTACGGGGGCATTATCGATGCGCAAAACGCGGTGCTGCTCGGAGCCTTTAACGGTTACAAACTCGGGCCCCATGATCAAGGCTATGATTTACAGAAAGTGTTTCGATGGATCGCCACTCAAACCAAGGTTCCGCTGCTTGAGGGTTTACCTTTTGGGCATCACCAGGGCAAAGTGAGCTTGCCACACGGCATGCATGTCGGGCTTGCCACCGAGGGACGGCAAGCCTTTTTGCTATTTGA
>DENJ01000028.1:51032-64029 GCA_002359635.1 Burkholderiales bacterium UBA2647 | reverse complement strand
GCTAAGTCGATCCGGCGGATTGCAAAGACTTTCGCCTCGCCTGGGGTTGTTGTTCCCCGGGCCCTTGCAAGCCGTTCGGCCCGGCTCGGTCTCCTTGTTTTTGCGCTTATCCCTGAAGCGCCATGCTATGGGTTGATGCGATTAACCCACGTAATCGAACAAGGTCACGACCCGGCGAACGCCCGATACCTTGCTCGCGACCTGAGCCGCACGTTCACCCTCTCGCTTGCTGACCTGTCCCATCAGGAAGACAACACCAAGTTCAGAGCTGATGCGGAAAGCGCCGATTTCCAGTGATTTATCTTCGATGAATGCCGCGCGCACCTTGGTGGAAAGCGCGATATCGACAGCACTGTTTTGGGCGCTGGCAAGCGGACGGATCTCGACCTCATTGATTACCGAAGCCACATTGTTGACCCTGGCCGCAACCTCTTGCGCCAGCTTTTTATCGGCCTCGGTGACCACCTGGCCGATCAACAAGACTTTTCGGTTGTAGCTCACCGCACGGACATTCGAATTGGGCAGCGCTGCCGAGACCGCATTGCGCACGCGAAACTCTATCGTCTGGTCATCAGCCTGCGTCCCCAGACTGCGGCGATCGCCTGATGCCACCGCACCCACAGCAGCACCGGTAACTGCAACACCGACGCAGCCTGATAAGCCGAGCGCTACAAGGGCAATGCTTGCCAGGGCCAAGCGTCGATGCTCGGTAGAAACAGTGGGAAGGGGTGCGTGTTTTGACATGGCAAGGCTTCCTGCAAACGGGTCAACGACAAATAACAGACTGCCCTCAGTGTAAGCGTTTTGCAGCCCTGAATGGCCAGGACAGCAAAGGCTTCTCAACAAAGCGGCCTCTCACAGCACTGAGTTTAATTTAGAAGGCGCCAGGAATCCACGTGAGCTTGGCTGCTTGAATCAACACCACATCGAAGCGACATTCAGGCCACGAACGAACGCCGTAGCGCTGCTGTAAATAGCAATTCGCCGCGAGCTTGACACGCGCCAGTTTTCGCTGATCGAGGCTTGCCAAGGCACCACCATAGGCGAGACTCTTGCGATACCTGACCTCGACAAAAACAATCAGCGAAGCCTGACGCATGACCAGATCGATTTCACCGCCCCGATAGCGGCTGTTGCGCTCAATCAGCACCAAGCCCTGACGGCAAAGCCATTGGCAAGCCTGATCTTCCGCCCATTGACCGCGTTGCGCCGCTGGCTGCGGCCTTGTTTTTGAATCAGGTAAAGTTTTTCCCATGATGAACAACCCGCAAGTGCCTTTTCTTGATGCGCCCAAGCCGCAGCAATTTCCCGATGCAAGCCTTTTGGTCGTAGCAACCCCAATCGGTAACCTTTCGGATTTCAGCCCGAGGGCGGCGCTGGCGCTCAAAGCGGCGAGCTTGATCGCTTGCGAAGACAGCCGGGTGAGCAGAAAGCTCTTTGACATGCTTGGAATTAGGCCTAAGCTTCTGAGCATCGAACAGCACCGGGAAGTCCAGGCGATTCCTCAGGTTCTGGCCCAACTTCAGGCGGGGAATACCTGTGCCTTGATCAGTGATGCCGGAACCCCGGCCATCAGCGATCCGGGCTATCGGGTTGTACGCGCCACCCGAGAGGCTGGTTTTCCGGTCATCGCCATACCTGGACCAAGCGCGTTTGTTGCGCTTTTAAGTATCAGTGGTTTTGCCGCCGGGCCGATTTGGTTCGAAGGTTTCCTGCCCCAACGCGAGCAAGCCGCGTCCTCCAGGCTTAGCGCCTTGCTTGCGCTACGGGCGCATCTTGCGCTTTATGAAGCCCCGCACCGGATCACGAAAACCGCACAACTGCTGGCTAAACTCGCCCCGACCCGACAGCTTTGCCTGGGCCGCGAATTGACCAAGCGATTCGAGGAAAGCGCCGTGATGGCCGCTCAGGAACTGCCAGCTTGGCTAGAGGCCCAGAACAACCGCGATCGCGGCGAGTTTTCGCTCTTGATCGCCAACGAACCGAGCGCTGTGGCTGCCGGGTGGCATGAGACATCGCCTGAAGCGAATCAGGACAGTAAGACCGCCCAGCCCCATGAAGCGCCGGATCCGGTGCAAATGGTACCCGCCTACCCTATTCAAGGCCGCGAATTGCTCGAAGCCTTGCTCAGTGCGATGCCACCGGCCCAGGCAGCCCGTCTCGCCCAACGTTTGACCAAGGATCGAGGCACCGACTGGTATCAAATGGCATTGGCGCTTAAAGCGGTCAAGTAGGGCTTTTGACAAGCGCTGCCCGTTCAGTAGTCTTTCCCGGGCAGCAAAAGCTCGATTTCAACTTCGGCTGCGCCCTGGCGCACGATCCCGAGTCGCTGGGCTGCTGCGTAAGACAGGTCGATCTCACGATCCCCGATAAAAGGGCCGCGATCATTGACCCGCACGATCACGGATCGACCATTCGCAAGATGGGTGATGCGGGCAAAACTGGGCAGCGGCAAGACCCGATGTGCTGCGCTCATCGCATACATATCGTAGGTTTCGCCATTTGAGGTGTTGCGCCCGTGGTAGCGGCGCCCATACCAGCTTGCCGTCCCACGGACCCGATAGGCGCTCCACTGGCGCATCGGAATATGCAGCACACCATCGATCTCATAGGGCCGGTTAGCCCAGCGATGCAAGGTTTCACGTCTTGGCACCGCATCCGGAATCGCTTCAAGTTCAGCCAAGGGACGATCGCCAGGGCCATCATCCTTGTAAAACCCTCCTGCGCTGCCGCCCGGCGGCGGCCTCTCACCCGGCTGCCGACTCGATGGCTGCACAATCTCCGGACGGGCATGTTGCCTCGTGCTTGAGCAAGCGCCCAGTACGAGGGCGAGAACGATAATGAGAAGACTAGGACTTCGCACTTCGCCGATTACGGCGTTCGATTGCAAGCAACTCGTCCGCGACAGCAAGCGCTTGCTGATTAGAACCGGCCATGCTTGGTGCCGTGAGGTATTTACCGGCCACGCCAATCGCCGGGACGCCCTCCAGTCGATAGGCCTCCGCGAGTTGGGCCGCGCGCTTCATCCGGGTGCGCACGCCAAAAGAGTCGAAGGCATCTTGAAAGCTCTTTGCGTCGACACCTTGACGCGCAATCCACTCGGCGATTTGCTGGCTGGTTTGCAAACTGACTTTGTCCTTGTGGATCGCTTCAAACACCTTATCGAGCAAAGCGAGCTTATTGATCGCCTCAAGACTGTAGTAAAGCTGCTGCAACTGATCCCGCCAGGGCACATGCACTTTTCGAAACGCCACATCAGCGGGCAGCCTGGCAGCCCAGGCCTTGAGCGCGGGCTCTAAAGTAAAGCAGTGCGGACAACCGAACCAGAAAAAACCCAGGACATCAATCCGATCTGTGGACTCAAGCGGTGCCTGGGTCTGTAGGACCCGGTAGTCGGCACCTTCCCGAGCATTGGCAGCCGCCGCCGGCCCGCTCATCATCAGGCCTGCCCCCGGCAGTGCGAGACCGCCAAGTACCGAGCAAAAAGCCGGCATCTTGGCCAGCATACGGCGTCGAGAATCGCTTGTGTTAGCAATAGCTTGATCGGACATAGGACTGAACCATCAGGGTTGTTTCACGACCACAGGGTCGACGCCGGCTTCAATGAGTCGGTTTCGGGCACGATTAACATCCTCGCTTCGGTTAAACGGCCCCATCCGCACACGATACATCATGGCGCCCCCGGCGTCAGACTTGACCACCCTTGATTCAAGGCCTAACAAAGCGAGCCTTGCCTTGAGCGCCTCGGCATCGGATAAGACCTTAAAGGCGCCTGCCTGCACATAGCTTGCAGCCCCGGCGCTCGTTTGCGTCTTCGTATCAGACGACCCGGAAGCTGCGGCAAGCTTCGAATCAGCGGCAAGCCGTGCCTCGCTTTTTCGCTCATCGGGCCGCACTTCCCCCGCCTTAGGATCGTTGAGCAAAGCCTCGGCACGCTTGGCCTCGGCCGCTGCCCGCCGGGAGTCAAGCGCTTTTGGAGCCTCGCCAGCGGACTGAGCTTCTTTGTCTGTTTGCTCATCTGAGTCTGTGGCTGCGCCATCCGCTTTGGCAGCATCCTCGCCGCGCTCAACGCGCGATCGAGGGTACATCGAAACATTAGGGTCAGGCGCATCGGCCATCGATTTAGCGCCAGGTGCACGCTCAAGCGGTTTGCTGACTTTGTCGATGAAAGGAATCGGCGATTTCGCAACAAACAAGGCGACGCCAACAGCGATGACCAGGCCGAGCAACAAGCCGACCAAGAATCCACCGAAGGTTCCGCCTCGCTGCCGCTTAATGGCTTTGACACGATGCACTACATCGACTCCGGTGCACTGACACCAAGCAAGAATAAGCCCTGTCGCAAGAGCTGACCAACACAGCCAAGCAAGATAAGCCGCGCTTCGCGCAAGGCCTGATCATCGACCAAGAAGCGATCGGCGTTATACCAAGCGTGAAAAGCTGAGGCGAGTTCGCGCAAATAGTAGGTCATGGCATGGGGGGCGAGTTGCTCGGCAGCCTCCTGAATCTGACTTGGCCAGCGTGCCAAGAGCGCGAATAGGGCCAGCTCGCGCTCGCTGCTCAGCTTTTCAATGCCAAAGCCTGCCCATGAGCGGGCATCATACGCAGCGGCTTGCCAGTTGAACTGTTGTTGCGCCTGACGCAGCACCGAGCAAATTCTTGCATGGGCGTATTGCACGTAGTAAACCGGGTTGTCGTCGCTTCGCGACAAGGCCAGATCAATGTCAAACTGGAATTCGCTGTCGGCACGGCGGGAGACGAGAAAAAACCGCACCGCATCACGTCCGCGTTGCATATCGCCATCGCCACTCCAGTCCATCAGATCACGCAAGCTGACATAACTGCCTGCACGTTTGGAAATCTTCACCTCCTGGCCACCGCGCATCACCGTGACCATCTTGTGCAGGACATAGTCGGGGAAATCAGCGCGGATCCCTTCATCAAGCGCTTGCAGACCCGCTCTCACCCGGGCCACCGTCCCATGATGATCCGAACCCTGGATATTGATGGCGCGATCAAATCCACGCCTCCACTTATGGCGGTGATAGGCGACATCGGGAACAAAATAAGTGTAGCTGCCGTCGCGTTTGCGCATGACCCGGTCTTTATCATCGCCAAAATTGCTGCTGCGAAGCCATAAGGCGCCGTCTTGCTCGTAGCAGTGGCCCTTGTCCTTGAGGCGTTGGACCACTGCATCAACCGCGCCATCCCGATAAAGCGATGATTCGAGAAAGTAAACATCAAATGCCAAGCCGAAGGCCTGAAGATCAAGGTCTTGTTCATGGCGAAGGTAAGTCACCGCAAATTGCCTGATTGCTTCGAGGTCATGCGGGTCTGCCTTGGCGCTCACTGCTTCGCATTGCCGCGCCGCAACGCTTTGTCCGGCTTGATAGGCCTTGGCAATATCAACGATGTAGTCACCGCGGTAGCCGTCGGCTGGAAATGCCGCGTCCTCGGGCCCGATGCCCTGCAGCCTGGCTTGAACCGAACGCGCTAATTGTTCGATCTGGGCTCCCGAATCGTTATAATAAAACTCACGAAGTACCTCGTACCCCGCAGCCTCCAAGAGCCTGCAGATCGCATCGCCAAGGGCTGCCTGGCGCCCGTGACCCACATGCAGTGGACCTGTTGGATTCGCAGAGACAAACTCCACCAAGACCTTGCTGCGATGCCCAAGCGCAACCCGGCCAAAGGCTTCACCCTCTTCTAGCATGGTCTGCAGCACAGCCTGTTTGGCCTTCAAACTCAGGCGCAAATTAATAAAACCGCCACCCGCAACCTCGGCGGCTTCGATCAAGCCCCGGGCTTCACGGTCAGCATGCAACACGGCGGCACAGAGTTCTTCGGCGATTTCGCGAGGCTTAGACCTAAATGCCTTGGCGCATTGCATTGCAATGCTGCAGGCCAAATCGCCGTGAGAGGCTTGCCTGGGCGCTTCGAGCTTGGCCGCGGGCAAGGCCTGCTGGCTTGCGATCGCTGCCTGTGCGCCCGGCAAGGCAAGCAGGGCTTGATCAAACAAGGCCGTCAGATACGCAAGGTCTTTTTCAAGCATAGGCGGGATTGTACCCAGGCCATAAGACCCGGGCGATCAAGCGATTGCACTTGCCGACTTGGCCTGAGCGCGTAGCAGATGCTTTTGAATTTTCCCCGTGCTGGTCTTCGGAAGGTCCACAAAGCGCACTTCGCGGGGACATTTGAAGCCTGCCAAAAGACCTCGGCAATGATCGATCAAAGCCTGGGCTTGCAAATCAAAGCCCGGTTTCAGTTCAACAAAGGCAAGTGGTGTCTCCCCCCATTTGGGGTCCGGCTTGGCAACCACCGCGCAGGCCATGACCGCAGGATGACGGTACAGGGCATCTTCAATTTCGATCGACGATATATTCTCACCGCCGGAAATGATGATGTCTTTGGCCCGGTCTTTCAGTCTGACATAGCCCGAGGCGTCGACAACGGCTAAATCGCCGGTATGAAACCAACCGCCAGCAAAGGCTTTCTTTGTTGCCTCAGGGTCTTTCAAGTAGCCCTTCATCACAATATTGCCGCGAAACATCACCTCCCCCATATGCTCGCCGTCCCTGGGCACTGCTTGCATGGTTTCAGGATCCATCACATCTAAACCGGCCTGTAATGGGTAGCGCAGCCCCTGACGGGCATTGCGCTCGGCCCGATCCTCAAGGCTAAGCGCTGCCCAATCGTCTTGCTTGGCACAAACCGACGCTGGGCCATACACCTCCGTAAGCCCATAAACATGGGTAAGGTCAAAACCCATTGCCTCCATACCGGCAATCATCGCCGCAGGCGGTGCGGCACCGGCCACCATGCAGGCAACACGATGGTCGATGCCTGCCCTGAGCGATGCGGGCGCATTGATCAGCATGGCGTGGACGATCGGCGCACCGCAGTAATGGCTCACCCGATGTTCCCGGATCAGTCGGAAAATAAGGGCCGGGTCGACCTTACGCAAACAGACGTTGACCCCCGCAAGCGCGGCAATGGTCCACGGGAAACACCAACCGTTGCAATGAAACATCGGCAAGGTCCAGAGGTAAACTGGATGCCTGGGCATGGACCAGGCAAGCACATTGCTGAGGGCGTTCAGATAGGCGCCGCGATGATGCACCACAACACCCTTGGGATGACCGGTTGTGCCGCTGGTGTAGTTCAAGCCGATTGCATCGGTCTCAAGCTCGGGCGGACTGGACAAAAAGGCCTGCGCGGAGGCTTTGCTGAGCCAGCGATCAAAGTCTTCGATCCGGGCTTGCGTCAAGGCTTGCAGGTTTGAAGCCATGTTGCTTTGCCCATCGATAGCCTGCTGTATCGACAAAGACTTGCTCCTCGGCTCAGCCGCCTCCTCATCAAGCGGGCTCAGTTCAAGGCTTTGGCCCAGAGCCGCTTTTTCCTCCACATAAACCGGATCCAAGACCCGAATACACAAAGGAAGCACGGGGTTTGCCTGTTCGCTGATTTGTTGCAGCGCTGAAAGCACCACAGCGTCATACTCTGCGTCGTAGAAAAAAAGCTTTGATTCGCTATGCCGGAGTATGTAGGCCACGGTGGCCGGGTCAAGCCGGGTGTTGATGCAATTGAGCACAGCCCCGGTCATCGGCACGGCAAAATGGGCGTAAATCATCGCCGGAGTATTGGGCAACATCACGGCGACCGTATCGCCCACACCGATGTCGTGCTTCTGCAGACCCGCCGCCACCTGCTGACAGACATGCTGCAATTGCCCCCAATCCTGGCGGATATCGCCATGAATCAGCGCCGTTCGACGCGGATAGGCCTCAGCCGCCCAATGGAGAAAGTCGGTCGGCGTGAGCACAGCATAGTTCGCAGCGTTGGGGTCTAAGTGTTCACGATAGGGATTGGGTCGTTTTGGCATCACGGTCTCCGCTTTAGCAAAAGCAAGCCTTCATCAGGGCTGGATCGAAGGAAAGGCCAAGCCGTATCAAAGCGCGTGCGGCTTTGAAGCGATCTTTGCCATCGCTTCAAACCCTGCATCCAGATCCTTGATCAAATCCTCGGGGTCTTCCAACCCGATGTGCAGCCTGAGTAAAGGGCCTTGCTGCCAGGGCTTGACGCTTCTTAGCGCACTCAATCGCCCGGGCATGATCAAGCTCTCGAAACCGCCCCATGAATAGCCCATCCCGAAATGGCGCCGCCCCTCACAAAGTGCAGCAAGCAAGCGCGCCACATAGGGTTCTTCAGGTCCCTGAGCGTTTTCGGGTATGCCCCAATAGGTCCGGTCGAGTACAAAACCGAATAAGCCGCTTGAGCCTTTAAAATCGCGCCGAAACAAGGCGTGCTGAGGATGGGAGGTAAGCGCAGGATGCACCACCCTGGCAACACCTTTGCGCTGCTCAAGCCAGCGGGCAAGCAAGAGGGCCGATTGCTCATGGCTGCGCATTCTCACGGCAGCGGTTCGCAGACCGCGCAACACCAGGTAGGCGTCGTCGCCGCCGACGCAAATACCGAAATCGCGCTGGGTTTTCCATAAGTCAGGCCACAAATCCTCCCGCACAACGCTTGCCCCCATCAAAACATCCGAGTGACCGCTCCAATATTTAGTCAGCGGGAGCACTGATGCGTCCACACCCCAGTCAAAAGGATTGGCCATGATCGGTGAGGCCCATGCATTGTCGATCACGGTGAGCACCCCTCGCCTTCTCGCCATGGCGGCAATCGCAGGCACATCTTGAATCTCGAAGGTATAACTTGCCGGACTCTCGAGGTAGATCAGGCGTGTTGTGGGTAGCAGCATCGCTTCCAGTGCTTCTGCACTTGCATCCGGATCATAAAAACGCGTGCTCACGCCCCATCTTGCAAGCACAGTCTGGCAGAAATTGCGGGTTGGCCCATAAACCGAGTCAATCACCAAAAGATCATCGCCGGGCTTGAGCAAAGCCATCAATAGGGTTGAAATTGCCGAAAGGCCTGAAGGCGCAAGGCAGGCGCGTGTGGCGTGCCCAGCGCCTTCAATTTGCTCCAAGGCGTCCATCAGCGCTGCCGTGATTGGCGTCGAGGCGGTTGCATAAGTGCTCGCACCCTTTTCCCCGCGAGCCACCGCCTGAGCGCGTTTCGCAGCCTCATCAAGACTGTCAAAAAGTACCGTTGAAGCCCGAAAAACCGGTATGTTCGCCACCCGGGTTTCGCTCTCGACCGACCGTGCGACATGGATGGCTAAGGTATCTGGCTTTAACATCATCGGACTCCGAGGCAGCGATAGCTCCAAAGCCGCCATTCAATCATGCTTTTCAGTTTTGGACGGCCAGAAGATGCGCTTTCACCCCGGCTAACCGCAAAAGTGCGGCGATTGATTTTGGAAAGCGGATCCACCGTTCCAATAGCTGACAAATTGTTTCTATCGACAGGCATTTGGGGCCGGCGATGCACCAAATGGTCTTGGTTGCGACTTTGGCAAGGATTAGATTGAGGCCTCAAGCGAATCGATGAAAGACAGGATGAATTTCGATGCATGATTGGCTCATCAAGGGAGCCCTGCTCTTTGACGGCAAGGGTTCTGCCCCGATTGAGGCAGACCTCGCCATGGCCGGTGGGGTCATTTCGGGGATCGGTAAAGACCTGGGCGCTGCCAGGCAAACCATGGACGCGCGCGGCCTTTTTTTAGCGCCGGGCCTGATTGACTTACATACCCACTACGACGCGCAAGTGCTATGGGATCCGAGCCTCTCGCCGTCTTGCAGTCTTGGCGTAACCACCGTGGTCGCGGGTAATTGCGGTTTTGGCATCGCACCCAACAAGCCCAAGCATCGCGACTTGCTCTTAAAAAACCTCTCGGTCGTCGAAGGCATGGATTTGGAAGCCTTGCGTGCAGGGGTCACATGGTCTTTTGAGTCCTTCGAGGAATACCTGGTCGCACTCAGAAAGGCCAAGCCCTGGCTCAACATGGCGGTATTTGCGCAGCACTCCACCATCCGCACTGCAGTGATGGGCGAGGATGCTGCGAGTCGCGCGCCAAGCGCCGAGGAACTTGAGCAAATGCGCCATGAAGTGGCACGCGCGCTGCGCGCCGGGGCCGTCGGATTTGCCTCATCGTTTTCACCCAACCATAGCGGCTGGCAGGGTGCGCCGATGCCCTCAACCGTTGCAACGCACGAGGAATTGCAATCGCTCATCGAGGTGCTGGGTCAGGAGCAACGAGGCGTCTTCATGATGGCCACAGGACCCCGTGTGACGCCCGAGGCCTTGGCAAGCTTTCATGCCTTAACCGGTGCGCGGATGTTTTTGTCCACCATCCTCACGATGTATAACGATGATAAGCCCGAGCTCGGCCTGAGTTATTACGACAGGGTTGCTCAATTGCAAGATCAAGGCCGAGAGGTTTTCATTCAAACAAGCTGCCAGCCCTTGAGCTTTGAGTTCAATTTATTGGATCCTTATCTTCTTTATAGTCATCCGAGTTTCGCCAAGATAAAAAGCGCCGACGAAGCTGGCAGACGGATGCACTATGAGAGCAAAGCGTTCAGGCAGGCCTTTAGGCAGGATTTAAAGCAACCGGGCCTTGGCGTCTTATTCAGTGGCCGATGGGACCGTATCTTCATTGGGCACGCCGCGCATCCCAAAGTACAGCGGTTTGAAGCGCAGTCCATCGCTGCGATAGCCGCCTGCTGCGGGCAGGATCCTGTGGATTGCTTTTTCGATTTGGCCTTGATGGACGGCTTGGAGACTGAATTTTTAGCCCAGTTGTTTAATGCAAGCGATGACGGCGTTGAGCCCTTGATTTCGCATCGTGCCGGCTTAATCACGCTTTCCGACGCGGGTGCACATTTGAAATTCATGTGCGATGCAGGCTACGGTCTGCACTTTCTTGGACACTGGGTGCGTGATCGACAGGCGATGAGTTGGTCACAAGGTATCGCGCGCCTGACTTCGGAACCTGCCGAGCGATACCGTATCGCTAATCGCGGCAGGCTCGAGCTTGGCTGCTGGGCCGACGTGATGCTTTTTGACCCCATCCAGGTTGGCATCAGCCCGGTCGAGCGTGTGTCGGATCTGCCCGCCGCGGCAGGTCATAAGCCAGGCTCGCGGCTCATTCGCAGACCCCAGGGCCTAGCTGGGGTTTGGGTCAACGGCACCCGGGTTTTTGATGGACAGCAGGCCATAGAAGGGTTGGTCGGACCAGGGCAGATTTTGGATCAGTTTCATTGGGGCATGCAGCCATGAGTTTTTTCTTTCATGCAAAGCGGCGCAAACTGCTTGCCCGCACAGTCGCAATCACCGGGCTTGCGATTGCCGCGCCACGATTCGGCATCAGGACTTGTTCCGATGCCATGGCGCAATCGGCTTGGCCCACCAAACCGATCCGCATGGTGATCGCCTTTCCGCCCGGCGGCCCGACAGATATTGTGTCTAGAATCATTGCGGCAGAGCTTGGCCGTTTGCTTGGCCAGCAGGTCGTGGTAGAAAATAAACCAGGTGCAGGCGGGAATCTGGGCGCCGAACAGGTCGCGCGCGCTGCCGCCGACGGTTATACCATTTTTTATAACACATCGGCAATTACGATCGCACCGGCCCTTTATGGCAAACTGACTTACGACCCTCAGAAAGACTTCGTCGCGGTAGGTCTTGCGGCAACCGTCCCGCTGGTATTGGTGATCAACCCCGAGGTACCGGCAAAAAATCCGCGTGAGTTTGTGGCATGGGCCAGAACCCGCAAGGGCCAGGTGAATTATGGATCGTCGGGATCAGGCACGATTACCCACTTGGCCGCCGCACAACTTGCCAAGGACGCTGGCTTTACTGCAACCCATGTGCCATATAAAGGCAGTGCGCCCGGCATGCTCGATTTGGCAAGCGGTCAAGTGCAATTCATGGTTGATACGATCAACTCAACCCTGCCCATGATCCGTGATGGGCGACTTCGGGCGCTTGCTGTGGCGACGAGCAAGCGCTCCTCGGTACTCCCGGAGCTGCCGACCATCGCTGAGAGCCTTATCGCCGGCTTTGAGATGAGCGCCTGGCAAGGTATCGTCGTGCCAAGCGGCACACCGCCTGCGATCATCACGCGACTAAACAGCGAGTTGCAAAAGGTTCTCGCTTCGGCTGAAGTGCGCGGCAAATTGCTTGCCACGGGCACAGAGATTCTTGGCGGTACGCCCGAACAGTACAGCCAATACATACAGTCTGAGCTCAAACGTTTTGCCCAGCTTGCCCGCGAGGCGGGCGCGCGAATCGATTAGAACCCAGGAAGGCAGATCTTGAGGATTGTTCCGCTATCGCCGGCACTCGGAGCTGAGGTTCATGGCGTCGATTTATCGACAGCGAGCGCCCCTTTGCTCGCTTCGATTCAAGCCGCTTTTCTTCGCTACGGCGTCTTGGTATTTCGCAAACAGTCGCTTGATTCCCAGGCTTTTTTGTCCTTTGCCAGTCGTCTTGGCAATCCCGTCGAGTATCCTTTTGTCAAAGGCCTTGATGCTTTTCCGAAGATTATCGAGGTCAAGAAGCTTCCTCATGAGCGGGTCAATTTTGGCGGCGTCTGGCATTCAGACACCACTTATCTGCCTGAACCCCCGAAAGCCACCTTGCTGCTCGCTCGCCAGATACCCGACGTGGGCGGTGATACCTTGTTTGCTTGTCAGCATCAGGCCTACCTGGGACTATCTGACGGTTTGCGCAGGACTTTGCTTGGCTTGAACGCGATCAGCAGTTCGGCCAAAGCCGATGTTTCAAAGACGCGCGAAGATCGGCTACGTGACGCCGGCAAGGATCAAGCCACGTCAAGGCTTGAAGCCACGCACCCCGTCGTTCGCAAACACCCCGAAACCGGCCAGCCGGTGCTTTATGTGAATATGGCGCACACCGCACGCTTTGAAGATTGGAGCGAGGAAGAAAGCGAAAGCCTCTTGCATGCCTTGCACCGTCACCAAGTTCGCCCCGAGTACTGTTGCCGGGTACGCTGGGAAGAAGGCAGTCTCACGGTCTGGGATAACCGGCGTGTGTTGCATTATCCGGTCAACGACTATCACGGTCATCTGCG
>DENJ01000028.1:38859-50993 GCA_002359635.1 Burkholderiales bacterium UBA2647 | reverse complement strand
CCCTCAGCAATGCCCTAAGCAGGGCCCGACGCAAGCCTCTGAGCGGGTCTTTGAGCGCCAGAGGCCTGGGTGCTAGGCTTTCCTCGGCTTAGACCCCTTTGCTTGCTCAGGTAAATCCGCCCTAAGCCTGACGAGCAACGCATAGTGTGACGATGATTGCAGTAAGCCTCAGGCGTGGCGCAGTTTATTGGTGGTGCACTTGCGGCAAGAGCGCCGCGCAGCCCTTTTGTGATGGTTCACACGCCAAAGGGCCATCCACACCCATGCGCTTTGAGTCAACCCGGGATGAACTCGTCTATCTTTGCAGTTGTAAACAGACCAAACGCGCACCCTTTTGTGATGGCAGTCATAACACCGAAGATCTGCTTACGCTGTGCCCATGAACTCGGCTTTGGTGACCAACAAGCAGAACCAAGCAGGTCATTTCGTTGATAGAGACCGATTTATGCTTTTGTCAAAAGCATGCATAGCGCGCTGTTTATGATCTTGGTCGACCGGCATCAGGGGCTTTACCGGATAAAGCTTTGCTCGCCTGAGCGTGGCAACGCACTTGCCGTCGCCATGGTCAATGCGCTACAGGATGCGGTCGACGAGGCCATTGCGGATCCAAACATTCACAGCTTGCTTTTATCGAGCGCCGGCCATCACTTTTGCACAGGTTTTGACTTGAGCGATTTGCAGAACCTCTCCGATCAGGACTGCCTTGATCGTCTGGTCGCCATTGAAACCCTGCTTCAAAGCCTCTGGTATGCGCCACTTCGCAGTGCTGCGCTTTGTGAGGGCAGGGCTTGGGGTGCAGGTGCCGATTTACTGGCGGTCTGCGACCAGGCCTGGCTTGGAACACAAGCTACGATTCGCTTTCCAGGCGTCGGTTTTGGGCTTATTTTGGGCACGCGGCGCCTGGGGAGCATCCTCGGTTCCGCACAAGCCATGCGATGGCTCAGTAACGGCTATAGCGTCGATCAAACCCAGGCCATCGAAAGCGGTTTTGGTCACGCTGCCCCAGACACAGGGGCCTATGAGCATTTGACAGAGATGCTAAGCCAAAGACCGCTTGCCGATCGTCAGACGATGCAGCAATTACGCGAACAGTTGCGCCCCGATTTCAGACAGGCTGATATGAAAGCCCTTGTGGATTCAGCAAGCCTTGGCAGTATCAAACGACGCATCATGGCTTATCGTGAGCTAACTTTGGCGAACCGTTCCCGAGCTAATGAGTTGAGCGATGCGATCCGCACTCAGCCCGGCGGCTGAGAGTGCTTCCCTGGTGTGTTCACCAAGACGCGGCGCAGGATAGCGAAGCTGGCCCGGCGTTTCGCTAAGTTTTGGAACGATGCCGGGCTGAATCAAATCATAGGACTCGCGCGCTTTTGCAGGGAGCAGCATCTCGCGGGCCTGATAGTGAGGATCAGAGGCAATATCTGAAGCGTTATAAATTCTCCCGACAGGCACCGATGCCTCGTGCAGGCTCGCCAACACATGCTCCACACTGCGTTGCGCCGTCCACGCTGCGATTGCCTCATCAAGCCTTGTCACCTGCGCGACGCGGCCAGCATTGGTTTGCAAAGCCGGATCCCGGGCCAAATCCTCTCGCCCGATCGCGGTCATCAATCGGCGGAAAATGCCATCGCCGTTGCCTGCTATCAAAACCAGACCGTTATTACATCGATATGCATTCGTCGGGGCGATGCCAGGAAGCGAACTTCCGGAGGGCTCACGAACCAACCCCGTCACGCTGTGCTCAGGCATCAAACTCTCCATCATGTTAAAGACCGACTCGTACAGTGCGACATCAATCATTTGCCCTTTACCGCCGCGCACCTCCCGTTCACGCAAAGCCATCATGATGCCGATAACCCCATGCAAAGCAGCAAGCGAGTCGCCGATCGAAATGCCAACCCGCACGGGAATCTGACCCGGCTCGCCGCTTAAATAGCGCAGCCCGCCCATGGCCTCACCGATCACACCAAAGCCAGGGCGGTCTTTGTAGGGTCCCGTCTGGCCATAACCCGAAATACGCAACATGATGAGTCCGGGATGTTCTTCGCTTAAGCGTTCATAAGCCAGTCCCCATTGCTCAAGCTGCCCAGGGCGAAAATTCTCAATCAAAACATCACAGTCGCGTGCGAGCGTTCTCACCAAAGCCTGACCCTCGGCTTGCCGCAAGTCAATCGCAATCGAACGCTTATTTCTCGATTGTGCCTCCCACCAAATGGAGTTGCCGTCTTTCAAAACCCGCCAGTTGCGCAAAGGGTCGCCACCCTCAGGCGCTTCAACCTTCAGCACGTCTGCGCCGAAGTCGGCAAGCAGACGCCCGCAAAAAGGACCTGCAATCAGTTGGCCCAATTCAAGAACGCGCAGGCCGGCCAATGGCAGGCGCGAGCTCGCATTGACTGAGGACGGGTTTGCTGTTGAATGCGACATACTTAGGTTTCCCCGAGCAAAGTTCTAATCCTCCTATTGTGGCAAATCCAAGTCTGGCAGCTGAAGTGACCCTGAATCCATGAGCCTCCCACCCCATTCGGAAACGCCCACCCCAAAGCCCCCGCTCCGAAAAGCATCATTGCTGCCGACGCCTCATGTTTCACCCTGTGGCGATCAATGGATGATGGTCGACTGGCAAGAACACCCCCTCGCGAATCGTGCAGCCAGGAGCCTTGCAGCACACTTGCGCCAGGAGCCACAAAGCTTTTGCGCCGAGGTGGTAGCAGGGGTTCGGACCATGGCGATGCGCTTGCCCGAAGCGCGGGACTTGCAAGACCCTCAACAAACCGCCCGATGGCGTGAGCAGGCCCGCGGGTGGCTTGAGGAAAAGGCCAAGGAGGCCCTGGACTGGCCGGCAGCTGCAGGAAGCTTGCGAATCCTGCAGGCCTGCTACGAGGCCTCGCTTGCACCGGATCTGCCCCATGTCGCAGAGCGCTGCGGGCTTTCGGTTGGCGATGTCATTCGTCATCACCTCGACAGCGCGTTTGTGGCGGAGGTGATCGGCTTTATGCCCGGATTTGCTTACTTGGGCGGCCTGCACCCTGCGCTCAATATCCCGCGCAGAGCGTCCCCCCGGCATAAGGTTCCGGAGGGAAGCATCGCCATCGCCGGCAACCAGTCGGCGGTTTATCCAAGCTCAACAGCTGGCGGATGGCACTTGATTGGTTGCTGCCCGCAACGACTTTTCAGACCGCTTCAAGATCCGGCCGCCCTGATCCAAGAAGGCGACCAGATCCGTTTTGAGCGCATTGGACTTGAAGCCTTTGAGCGTCTTTGGAGTCAGCGGTGAAGGCCTCGGAGAAAGCCAAACGTCCGCCTGGCGAAGCGGCAGGCGCGGACACAGCCATCACAGGTAGGGNNAGGTAGGGACACAGCCATCACAGACAGCGATCGGGTCATGACAGGCAGCGACACCATCAGTCTTTGTATCCGCAAAGCAGGACTGCTCAGCACGATTCAGGACCAGGGGCGACCCAACAGGGCTCATTGGGCGCTGTCGCGCGGTGGGGCAGCAGACCCGATGGCCGCACGCCTTGCCAATCTCCTCGTCGGCAACCACCCAGATGAAGCCGTCATTGAGCTTACCGGGCCGGGACCACAAATCGCAAACCCCTGTGATCTCTGGCTTGCCAGCTACGGCGCAGAACACGAAGTGGTGCTTCAAGAGCTCGCAGGTCGTCCCTTGCGCAAGACCATGACTTTGCCCTCGCATCGCCCGGTCTTTATACCGGCGGGAAGTCTTCTTCAGTGGCGTGCGCCGCGGCGGGGATGGCGCAGCTGGATTGCCATCGCCGGCGGTCTCAAGACCCCAAGCGTCCTGGGTAGTCGTAGCGCCCACCTGGCATCGGGTATTGGCGGCAGGCGGCTCCAAGCCCAAGACCGAGTCGAACTTCATCCCGACGTGGCGCGAATCAGCGCAGAGCGCTCACTTGCCGCACTGGGCGCCGAACTCGGCCAGCGCGCTGCAAGACACGGCGAGTGTGCATGGCCGCGCTGGCGCATCGCCTCAACGATTCCTGACGGCTGGCCCTTGCTCGACTTACCGGTGCTGCAAGGCCGACATTGGCCGGCCCTGGTTGAAGAAGCGAGGCAAGCGCTCGTGGACCAGATCTGGACGGTGAGCCCCCAAAGTAATCGTCAAGGGCTAAGACTCGAGACAAGCGCAAAGGGGGAGGCTTTGAATACCTCGGGCCTGCCGCTGCTCGCGAGCGAAGCGGTGCATCTTGGAACGGTGCAACTACCGCCTGCAGGACTGCCTGTGATTTTGATGGGCGAACATCAAACCACCGGAGGCTATCCCCGTGTGCTGGAAGTGGCAAGCGCAGCCTACCCCATGCTTGCCCAGGCCGCAGCAGGCAGCCTGATTCAGTTTCACTTGATTTCGCTCGAGGAGGCTGATCGAATGTCACACGCCATACAACGCCTCCAAGTCCGTGTGGAACAAGCCTTACAGACAAAATTCGGTCAAACCTTTCATGAGATGGAGCCCAGATGATGATCCAGAACACACCATGCCTGATCGATCTGAATGCAGACATGGGCGAAAGCTTTGGCCCCTGGACCATGGGGCAGGACGAAGCCCTGATGCCGCTCATCAGCTCAGCAAACATTGCCTGCGGATTTCATGCAGGCGACCCCTCGACCATCCGATCAACAGTCAACCTGGCGGCAAGGCAGGGCGTGGCCATCGGCGCGCATCCTGGTTTGCCCGATTTACAGGGCTTTGGCCGGCGTACGATGAGCCTTAGCCCCGATGAAGCCTACGAACTTGTGCTTTATCAGGCCGGCGCTATTCGCGCGTTTGCCGAGGCTGCGGGTTCAAGATTGCATCATGTCAAAGCCCATGGCGCGCTCTACAACATGGCCGCCAAAGACCGGAACTTGTCAAGAACCATGGCGCAGGCGGTGAAGCATTTGGGCGATGGGGTGCAAATCTATGTGCTGGCCGGCAGCGTGATGGAGGAGGAGGCTCGTCATGCGGGATTGGATGTTCGCTGCGAGGTCTTCGCTGACCGTCGCTACATGCCTGACGGTACCCTCACCCCGCGCAGCCGGGCCGACGCATTAATCAGTGACGAATCCGAGTCAGTTGCCCATGTGCTTCGTATGGTCAAAGAGGGTCATTTGATTGCGGTCGACGGCAGCCAGGTTGCGGTCACCGCTGATACCGTGTGCATTCATGGCGACAAAGCCTCGGCCTTAGCGTTCGCCAAGGCCTTGCGAGCGGCCCTTGAAAGTGCGCAGATCGAGGTCCGCGCCCATTAAACCGTTAAGGAAACCATCACGGACAATGTCTGCGCAGAAGCTGCGCAGACCGTCCTTTTGATGGCGCGCCCGGCAGGAATCGAACCTGCGACCCCTGGCTTCGGAGGCCAGTACTCTATCCACTGAGCTACGGGCGCCAAACAAGCCATTATAATGATGCTTTCAGACTTCAGCCTGGAACCCTCATGAGCGATGCACACAGCGAAGAGCACGGTGCTCTTGTCAAAACGCCCAAACAACTTATCACGGTGGTCGCTCTGGCCTTCATCGTACCGATTTTTATCATCGCCTTGCTGGTGAGCTACGTTGGAGGCACTACCAGGACCGGGGCAGGGACCGACGCCAGCAACCCACAGTTGATCGAGGCAAGGATTGCTCCGGTTGCGAAAATCGAGATTAAGGATCTGGCCAACAAGGTCGCAGCCAGTGGCGATAAGGTCTACAAAGCACAGTGCGCAGCCTGTCACGACAGCGGTGCCGCCGGTGCGCCGAAATTCGGTGATGCAACGGCGTGGGCCCCTCGTATCAAGAACGGGTTTGAAGCCTTATGGCAGTCTGCGCTTAAAGGTAAAGGCGCCATGGGCGCACAGGCAGGCGGCGAGTACGACGATCAGGAAATCGGTCATGCTGTGGTTTATTTGGCGAATGCAAGTGGGGCTAAGTTCGCTGAGTTGAAAGCCGCAACCAAGGAAGCAACAGAAAACAAACCTGCCGAAGAAGCGAAAAAATAGACCGTCGCCACAAACCGATCGGACGCTCGCTAGGGCGGGCCTGAGGCTTTGTCTTTAAGCAGCAATTTGCGCAGTTGCGCCACTTGGTCAAGCGCTTGGTGTTTTGATGCGGTTTTTGCCAAAGCATCGCCAAGCGGATTGAGCCCCATTTCTTCGATAAAGCGAGATGGCGTTTGTTTTAATGACTGACGCTGTTTTTTGCGTGCCTGCGCCCAGCTGAGGGTGAGGCTTTTTCTCGCCCGCGTGACCGCAACATACATCAGGCGACGTTCCTCGACGACTTGTCGCAAACCGGCATCCTGTTGCGACGCAGCCTCGCTTGACACCTCGTCTTGCTCCTCCTCCGGCCCCAGATGAGGCAGCAAACCCTCTTCGCAACCGACAATGACCACATGGTCGAACTCCAAACCCTTTGCAGCATGGATCGTGCTCAGGGCAAGACTACCTTCCTGGTCCTCACGGCGTTCGAGTTGGCTGAGCAAGGCGAGACTTTGAATACGCTCGGCAAGCGGCATCGCCTCCTCATGGTCGCGCTCGCTCACCCAGCCCTGAAAATCAAGCACATATTGCCAGCGTGTCTGCGCGGCTCGTTCCTCGTGCAATTGCTGCAAATGCGCCTGATAGTCCATCACCTGCAGTAATTCGGGCAGCAAGCGCTCGGCCGTTTCCTTTCTGGCCCGCCAGGCAAATCGATGAATGGTTTGTGCGAAGGCCTGTAGCAATGCCAAGGGCCGTGCACCCAAGCGCTCTGCCAGGCCTGGCAGGAAAATCGCAGCAAACATCGAGCATCGCCGCTCGCTGGCCCAGTGACCCAGGACCGACAGGCTTTGCTCGCCAATTCCTCTTTTGGGGGTACTTACAGCCCGGATGAAGGCCGGGTCATCGTCCTCATTAACCAGCAAGCGCAACCAAGCCATCAAATCCCTGATTTCGCTGCGGTCGAAAAAGGACTGGCCGCCCGACAGTCGATAAGGAATACCTTCTTTTCGCAGCATTTGTTCGAAAAGCCTGGCCTGATGATTGCTGCGATAAAGCATTGCGTAGGCGCCCCAAAGGGTTTTGCGCTCGAAACGGTGCGCAATCAGTCTTTGCACAATCGATTCAGCCTCAGCAAACTCATCCTGATGCATGATGCATTGCAAGGGCTCCCCTTCGGATTTGTCGGTCCACAGTGCTTTGGGGTAAAGCTTAGGATTGGCCGCGATCAGTCCATTGGCAGCCCGCAGGATCCGTTGCGAGGATCGGTAGTTCTGCTCGAGTTTGATCACCGACAGACTCGGATAATCACCTGCCAGCAATCGAAAGTTATCCAGACTGGCCCCTCGCCAGCCGTAAATCGATTGATCATCATCCCCGACAACCGTAAACGCCTGGCCTGGTGCAAGCAGTTTTCTCATCAAGTCGTACTGGCTGCGATTGGTATCTTGATACTCGTCAACCAGGAGATAACCGATGCGTGATTGCCAATAACTGCGTCGATGCGGATCATCCAGCACAAGGCTTGCAAGGCGGATCAAGTCGTCAAAGTCAACCGCTTGGTACGCGCCAAGCGCGGCCTGATAGCGCTGATACAAGGCCAGCACTTGCGGGTCGGCGCCCTCCCGGGCGACTGCTTCAGGACTCCAACCCAGCATTTTCCACTGACTAATCTGCCAGGCCAGACTTCGTGCCTGTTTTCTGTCCGGGTTTGCGGTCATTTCCTGAATCAATCGCAAGGCATCATCTTGATCAAGAATCGAGAATTGAGGCTTCAAACCGATCGCTGCACCCTCCTGGCGAAGTAATTGCAGGCCAAGCGCATGGAAGGTACAGATCAGCGGCTTGCGGCGAAACTTACTTCCTTGCTGAACGGCGACGCCCGAAGCGGCGCCATCGGGCCCATGAGCCTTGTCTTGTCGTTGAACACGACGTCTGGCCGTGCGATCGCTCAAGCGCTGAGCCATTTCCTGAGCAGCCTTGTTGGTAAAGGTAATGGCCGTGATGCGCTCCGGCGAATGGCCGGCATCCATCAGGTACAGCATCTTCTCGGTGATTACCTTTGTTTTGCCGCTGCCTGCACCTGCAATCACCAGGCAAGGCGCATCAAGGTAGCGCACCGCCTCGCGCTGGGCAGCGTTCAGTCCGGGGTCTTGCACAACTCAGATGTCCTGCGGATCGACGTCAAAGCACCAATGAAGCGATGCAGCAAGGTTTTGTTGCTGGGCCTGGTCTGCGTGAAAATCGCTCAGGCAGCGATGCATCAGGGGGCGATCGCCCGCTTCGAGCAGCAATTGGGCGCGATGCCAATGATCCACGCGCGCAAGATTCATGGGCACTGGATCATAACAGCGCAAGACCGCCGCGACCTGAGCGCCCTGGCTGCGAATCCAGCGCTCAAACCATTGCTTGGCCTGCTCAAGAAACTCGAAAATCACCTGCTGTTGCTTGGCCTGGACCCGAAGCAAGACATGGTGTCGATAAGGTGGCAAACCAAGCGCCTTGCGTTCATCGAGGACTTTGAGCGCATGAGCCTGAAAATCATGCGCACGAACGTCTGCAAAAAGCGGGTGATCGGGGTGCGCGGTCTGGATCAACACGATAGGGGCCTGAGTAAACGCGGTATGCGAGCGACCCGGCCGCCCAGCGACCTGCATCAGGTTGGCAAACAAACGCTCAGTCGCCCTAAAGTCAGCTGCAAAGAGTCCGTTGTCCGCTTCCAGCACCACCACTGCCTGTAAACGGGCCCAGTCGTGGCCCTTGGCGAGCATTTGCGTACCGACAACCAGGTCGATATCCCCGCGATGAATCGCTGCCAGGGTTTGCGCCAGGTGCTTGCCTTGACCGGCATCGCGATCGAGCCTGGCAAGCTTTGCCTGGGGAAAAATAGCCTGCAGCTCTTCTTCGAGCTTCTGGGTACCCCGTCCCTGTGCGCTCAAATCACTGTTGCCACATTGCGGACAAAAACGCGGTACTTTGGCGCGTTGGCCGCAATGATGACAAATAAGCTGGAAGCGCCCCGCCTGGCGATGCAAGACCTGATAAGCGCTGCACGCAGCGCATGGGCTTACCCAGGTACATGCTGCACACTGCAAAAGCGGTGCAAAGCCGCGTCGATTGAGAAAGATCAAGACCTGAGCTTGTTCGCTCAGCAACGAAGCAATCAACTCACGGCTTCTCGGGGCAAGCCCTGCCAAGGGTTGGCGAATTTGCCGCATATCCACAAGCTCAATCGTGGGTGGTGGCAGCAAATTTGCACGCTCGGTCAAGCTCAAGCGACGGTAGCGTCCGCGATCAGCCGCGTGCCAGCTTTCCATGGAAGGCGTCGCTGAGCCCAGGATCACCGGGATTTGCATGCTTTGCGCCCGCCACACCGCAAGATCACGTGCCTGATACCGCACCGACTCCCATTGCTTGTAGGAAGGATCGTGTTCTTCGTCGACAATGATGGCGGCCAGATGGGGCAGCGGCACGAAAATCGCCGACCGTGTGCCGACAATCAAGCGTAGCTCCCCACGGCTTGCAGCCAGCCACACGGCAGCGCGCAGATTATCGGCAAGCCCGCTGTGCAGGATCGCGATGGTGGACGGCGCCAGGGCCGATTCAAGGGTTTGCGCCAACTGCGGGGTTAAGCCAATTTCGGGGACGAGCAGCAAGACCTGCGCTTTCGGATTCTTCTCGATCAGCGACCTGATGTAGCTCAAATAGACCAGGGTTTTCCCGCTGCCGGTAATGCCATGCAAAAGGCTTGGCGCAAAGCCTTCAGGCTGCGCGATCAGGCAATCGAGCACCTCGGCTTGCTGGGCTCTCAGCTGGGATCGATGCCAGACCGCGGGGGGTTTATCCGGTCGCGACGCCTGCCAGCGTTGCCAAGCTTTGTTGACGGCAGCCCAAGGACCCGCCAGAGGCTTTGAGGTGGCTTGGACAGTTCGCAAGGCTTTGGGCAGCGAGGCCACCAAAAGCTCCCCGATTGCGCAATGATAGTAGTCAGCAACCTGCTGCCAAAAGGAAAGACTCCAGGCGTCGATCGCCTCCAGCCCTTCAACTGGCGCGAGCACCTCTCGAATGCGATCAGGCGACCATTGCGCTGGCTTGCCGACGGCTATGACCAAGCCAATCCTTACCCGCTGACCCCAAGGCACCCAAACCCATTGTCCCGGCGTAAGCGCCCAATGGCCCGGAAAATAATCAAAATAGGGAGCGATAGGCAAATCGAGTGCCACGTGCAAGACCGAACTCATGCTGTGGATAACTCTGTGTACAAATTAGCCATCCATCGTCATCGGTCGCGACAAATTGGATATCCAACCAGCAATATGCATTCTAGAGCAATAAAAAGCAATCTGTAACAACGATTTACGGCACACTCTTGAATCAGGGATTGAGCGAAATCTGCTAAGTGGGTTTGACGCCATCTGTGCATAAGTCGAAGGCGTCGCGCGTCTGCAGGCTTCGATACCGTGTTAATGGCGCCGCGTACGTCCTGCCGCGCCTCGATAAAGCGCCCTGACTTGCTCTTGCTAGGTTGAACTGATCGCGCTCGCTCGTTGCTTACTGCTGTAGCCGCGAACAGCCTCCAACAGCGCCGTAACATGTTCCGGGGGCGTGAATTGGGAGATGCCATGGCCAAGATTAAACACATGTCCCACGCCTTCTTGGGGAACGCCAAAGCTTTCCAAGACCCTTATGGCTTGCGCCTGTACCTGAAGCGGATCGGCCATGAGTGCCATCGGATCGAGATTACCCTGAAGGGCCACACGATTACCAACCCTGGCGCGGGCAGCACCGAGATTGACAGTCCAGTCCACGCCAAGCGCATCGCAGCCGATGGCAGCGATTTCTTCCAGCCACAAGCCACCGCCCTTGGTAAACACAATACTCGGCACTGGCGTCGACTCCCCGGCTTCCTGCCTCTCCCGCAGCAAGGCCTCGTGAACCCAGCGCATCGAGGCGAGTGAAAACTTTTGAAAAAGACCATCCGCGAGCACACCGCCCCAGGTGTCAAAAATCATGACCGCTTGCGCGCCAGCCTGGATCTGTGCGTTCAAATAGGCAGCGACCGCTCGCGCGTTTCGCCGCAAGAGTTCGAGCATGAGATCAGGGCGTTTGTACATCAGGGTCTTCACACGGCGAAAATCATCGCTGCCGCCGCCCTCAACCATATAGCAGGCCAGTGTCCAGGGACTACCCGAAAATCCAATCAGCGGCACCCGGCCGTTGAGGGTTTTCCGGATCAGGCGGACCGCATCCATGACATAGCCAAGGTCGGCCTCCATATCAGGAACCCCCAGGGCGGCGACATCGGCCTCGCTTTCAATGCGACGTTCAAAGCGAGGCCCTTCGCCTTCGGCAAAGTAAAGCCCAAGGCCCATCGCGTCTGGAATCGTGAGAATGTCAGAAAAGAGAATCGCAGCGTCGAGCAGCGGATAGCGGTCAAGCGGCTGCATTGTTACTTCGCAGGCAAGCTCGGGCGTTTTGGCCAGCGCAAGAAAGCTGCCAGCGCGCGCTCGGGTCGCTTTATACTCTGGCAGGTAGCGACCTGCCTGACGCATCAGCCAAACCGGCGTATAGGGCGTAGCTCGACGCGATAGCGCTTGTAAAAAGACCTGGTTCAAGGTCTGGGCTCGCTGCTCGTCTATCCGCTTGTTATGCCTTTCGACGCAAACGTCTCAGCGCCGCCAACTGCGCTACTGCGGAGGCAAGCTCGGCCTGCGCCTTGGCATAGTCGAGTTCGGACCCGCGGTTGGTCATCGCTTCCTGGGCCGCCTTGCGCGCCGCCTCAGCCTTCGCCTCATCAAGATCGGCACCCCGAATCGCGGTATCAGCCAGCACCGTCACGGCATCGGGTTGGACGTCGAGAATGCCGCCAGCGACGAAAATGAATTCCTCATGGCTTTGACCGGGAATCTTGATCCGCACCGCGCCAGGTCTGATCCGCGTGATCAGAGGCACATGCCGCGGAAAAATACCAAGCTCCCCCGACTCGCCGGGCAAGGCCACGAACTCAGCCTCACCTTCAAAAATCGAGGCCTCAGCGCTTACAACATCGACATGCATGGTTGCCATTCTTAGCCCTTTGTCTTACCGCACGGTCCCAAAGCCTTACTGGAGTTTCTTGGCTTTTTCAAAAGCCTCTTCGATGGCGCCAACCATATAGAAAGCCTGCTCAGGCAGGTG
>DENJ01000028.1:3665-38826 GCA_002359635.1 Burkholderiales bacterium UBA2647 | reverse complement strand
GGAACGTATTTGCCGGGCGAGCCGGTAAAGACCTCCGCCACATTGAAGGGCTGCGACAAGAAACGCTGAATCTTACGCGCGCGGGCGACCGCCAACTTATCATCGGGTGAGAGTTCGTCCATACCAAGAATCGCAATAATATCGCGCAATTCCTTGTAACGCTGCAGCGTTGCCTGGACCTTGCGGGTCGTGCCGTAATGCTCCTCACCAATCACATTCGGGTCGACCTGACGAGAGGTTGAGTCGAGCGGGTCAACCGCCGGGTAAATGCCGAGTGCTGCAATATCACGGGACAACACGACGGTGGCGTCAAGGTGACCGAAGGTGGTTGCTGGCGAGGGGTCGGTCAAGTCGTCGGCGGGCACATAAACCGCCTGAATCGAGGTAATCGAGCCGGTCTTGGTGGAGGTGATGCGCTCTTGCAACCGCCCCATTTCCTCAGCAAGGGTCGGCTGATAGCCCACGGCGGAGGGCATACGACCCAACAAGGCCGAGACTTCGGTGCCTGCGAGCGTATAACGGTAGATATTGTCGACGAAAAACAAAATATCGCGGCCCTCGTCGCGGAACTTCTCGGCCATCGTGAGGCCGGTGAGCGCCACACGCAAGCGGTTTCCCGGGGGTTCGTTCATTTGACCGAACACCATCGCCACCTTATCAAGCACTTTGGACTCTTCCATTTCATGGTAGAAGTCGTTGCCTTCGCGGGTACGTTCGCCCACACCTGCAAAAACCGAGTAGCCACCGTATTGCTTGGCGATGTTGTTGATCAACTCCATCATATTGACGGTCTTGCCGACGCCGGCACCGCCAAACAAGCCAATCTTGCCACCCTTAGCGAAAGGACAGACCAGGTCAATCACCTTGATGCCGGTTTCGAGCAACTCGGTGGTGGGCTTGAGTTCATCGAACTTGGGCGCGGGCTGATGAATCGCGCGTCGCTCTTCGGTAGGAATCGGACCCGCCTCATCGATCGGACGCCCTAGCACGTCCATGATGCGGCCTAAGGTTGCTGTGCCGACAGGCACCGAAATCGGTGCGCCAGTCGCTTTGACGGGCATCCCGCGACGAAGACCGTCCGAGGAGCCCAGCGCAATGGTCCGGACCACGCCGTCGCCAAGTTGTTGCTGTACCTCAAAGGTGAGACCCTTCTCTGCAAGACTTGCGCCGGCATCATCGAGCGTCAAGGCTTCATAGACCTTGGGCAAAGACTCGCGTGGAAATTGAATGTCGACGACTGCGCCGATGCACTGGACGATGGTTCCTTGGCTCATGATGCTTGTCCTGACGATAATCGTTTGAGAAATCTGAAAATAACGTTAATGGAAATTTTTAAGACATCGATCGCTATACGGCCGCGGCTCCGCTGACGATTTCCGAAAGCTCTTTCGTGATGCTGGCCTGACGCGCTTTGTTGTAGGAAAGTTGCAGGTCATCAATCACTTTTTTGGCATTATCGGAAGCTGCTTTCATCGCAACCATGCGCGCACTTTGCTCTGAGGCCATGTTTTCTGCCACGGCCCCATAGACAAGCGCTTCGACGAAACGGGTGAGCAGCTCATCAAGCACGGTCACCGCATCGGGTTCATAAATATAGTCCCAGCCGTATTTCCGAGGCGGCAGATTTTCGAGCCTTTCGGAGGAAAGCGGTAACAACTGCTCAATGACCGGCTCTTGCTTCATCGTGTTGATAAAGCGGGTGTAGGCCAGATACACAGCGTCGATCTCGCCTTTCGTGTAGGCATCAAGCTGGACTTTGACCGCACCGATCAAACGCTCAAGATGGGGTGTGTCGCCGATTTGTACCACGTGAGACACAACATTGACACCAACGCGGTTCAGAAAACCAAAACCCTTGTTACCGATGGCCGTGGCTTGAACCTTGATGCTGCCCTCTTGCATTTGGCGGAGTTTTTGCAGCGCGGCACGCAATACATTCGTGTTGAGGCCGCCACAAAGTCCCTTGTCGGTCGTGACCAGAATCAGGCCTGCGGCCTTCATCTCACCATGCTTTACCAAATAGGGATGGCGATATTCAGGGTTTGCCTGAGACAAGTGGGCGGCAATAATCCTGATTTTGTCGCCATAGGGACGCGCAGCCCGCATGCGCTCTTGGGCTTTGCGCATTTTTGAGGCCGCGACCATCTCCATGGCCTTGGTGATCTTGCGCGTGTTTTGGACGCTCTTGATCTTCGTTCGAATTTCTTTACTGCTTGGCATAAAAAGCTCCTGGCTGCCCTAGCTGGCTGACCTTAGCTTGCTGACGCTAAAAAGGCGCGGTGAACCCCGGCGGATCAATAAGCCCCAGACTGCTTGAAATCCTTCAAGCAGGCATGCAAGGCCGCCTCTACTTCCTTGGAGAATTTCTTCTCGGTCTCCATGGTGTTGACGAGGCTTGCGTGCTTGCTTTGCGCGAAATCCTGCAGGGCTTTTTCTGCAGCCAAAGCCTTGGGCACCTCGATGTCATCGAAATAACCGTTATTAACAGCAAACAAGATGAGGGCCATGGCCCATACCGGGAGCGGCTTATACTGCGGCTGCTTCATCAATTCAGTCACGAGACGACCACGCTCAAGCTGCTTGCGCGTGGCATCGTCAAGATCCGAGGCAAACTGCGCAAAGGCAGCCAATTCACGATACTGCGCAAGCGCTAGGCGAACACCGCCACCAAGCTTTTTGATCAGATCGGTTTGCGCTGCACCACCAACCCGCGACACCGAGATACCGGCGTTGATCGCTGGCCTGATGCCGGCGTTGAACAGGTCGGTTTCCAAAAAGATTTGCCCGTCCGTAATCGAGATCACGTTGGTCGGCACAAAAGCAGAGACGTCACCGGCCTGGGTTTCAATCACTGGCAACGCCGTGAGCGACCCGGTTTTGCCTTTGATTTCACCTTTGGTGAAGTGCTCAACATACGCTTCGTTGACGCGGGCTGCACGCTCGAGTAAACGCGAGTGGAGATAAAACACATCGCCCGGATAGGCTTCACGGCCAGGGGGGCGACGCAAGAGCAGCGAAATCTGACGGTAGGCCCAGGCCTGCTTGGTCAAATCGTCATAGATGATGAGGGCGTCTTGGCCGCGATCGCGGAAATACTCGCCCATGGTACAGCCTGAGTAAGCGGCAAGATATTGCATGGCCGCTGATTCTGAAGCCGAAGCGGCCACCACAATGGTGTAGGCCATCGCGCCGAATTCTTCGAGCTTTCTCACCACGTTGACGATCGTCGAGGCCTTCTGACCGATGGCGACATAAACGCAAATCAGGTCTTTGCCTTTTTGGTTGATGATCGCGTCAATCGCTACAGCTGTTTTACCGGTTTGCCGATCCCCAATGATCAACTCGCGTTGACCACGACCGATTGGGACCATCGCATCAATCGATTTGAGACCGGTCTGGACGGGCTGGGACACCGAGCGGCGGGCGATCACGCCAGGCGCGACCTTTTCGATCACATCGGTCATTTTGGCATTGACCGGCCCTTTGCCGTCAATGGGTTCGCCAAGCGCATTGACGACACGACCGATCAACTCGGGTCCGATAGGCACCTCGAGAATACGACCCGTTGTTTTAACAGTCATCCCTTCGGTGAGGTTTTCGTATTCACCAAGCACCACAGCGCCGACCGAATCACGCTCAAGATTCAGCGCGAGGCCGAAAATACCGCCTGGAAACTCGACCATCTCACCTTGCATCACCTCGGAGAGACCGTAAATACGCACAATCCCGTCGGTAACCGAGACGATCGTGCCTTGGTTCCGAGTATCGGCCGTAACTTGCAGATTTTGAATCTTGCTCTTGAGCAGTTCGCTGATTTCAGCTGGATTAAGTTGCATGAGACATTCTCCTGAATACTGTTTAGAGCCCAGCGCCCTGTAGCGCTAACCCATCTGCAAGGCGCATCCGACAAGTTGTTTGCTCGATGAAACAGAGCAAAACACTGTTGAGCCGATTAACGTCTATGGGACTCAACGCAAGGCGTCTGCGAGTTGCGAAACTTTTCCTAGAATCGACGCATCGATGACTTCGTCGCCGATTCGAATAACCACACCACCGATCAAGGACTCGTCAAGCGCAACACTGAGCTTCACGTTCCGGCCATACTTTGATTTCAGCGCATCCACCATGGACTGCTGCTGTAGCGCGTCCATCGGAAAAGCCGAGACAACATGGGCGTCGAGCACCTGTTCATAACTGTTGCGAAGCGTTTCAAAGGCTTCAGCAAGCGCTGCAACGACAGAAAGACGTTCGTTAACAACCAGGAGCTGAATGAAGTTTTTCTGTTCGGTGCTGTAAGCTCCGCAAACTTCAGCGAGCGCTTGAGACAACTTGTCCGAGGCGAGGGCTGGGTTGGCAAGCAAACGGTTGGTGTCAGGATCCTGCAGACCCGCTGCCAGCCTTGCAATCAAACGAGACCAACCCGCAAGATCTGATGATTGTTTAGCTTGCTGAAAAGCTGCCTCGGCGTAAGGCCTGGCAATGGTTGAAGGCTCTGCCATGATTGGATGCCGTTAGCGCAATTCGGTTTTGAGATCAGCGAGCAATTGGGCATGCGCACGCGCATCCACCTCGCGACGCAAAATCCGTGCTGCACCAGCAACAGCAAGTGCGGCTACCTCTTCTCGTAGCTGATCCTTCACACGCTGCGCGGCAAGATCCGCCTCTGATTCCGCTGCCTTGCGCGCTTCGGCAACAATCCTTGATGCGTCGGCTCTCGCCTGCTCCATAAGCACGGCAGCTTGACGTTCAGCGGCTGTCCGTAACTCGGCCGCTCCGGCTCTCGCGTTCTTAATTTCCTCTTGCACCCGTAATTCAGCGGCAGCAAGGTCGGCCTTGGCGCGATCTGCAGCCGCCAAGCCATCGGAAATTCGACGAGAACGCTCGTCGAGCGCCTTGGTGATGGGAGGCCAGACAAAACGAGCCGTGAACCACCAAAGGATGAGGAAAACCACGATCTGAATGATGAGCGTCGCATTAATGTTCACGACGAACTCCCTGCGTTGTGATGAATGAACCGAAAGTTAACGCGGGCAGCATGAGCCCAACGATCACTTAAAGGGATTTGCGAAGGCAAACATCATCGCGATACCAACGCCAATCAAGAACGCAGCGTCGATCAGACCGGCCAACAGGAACATCTTGGTTTGCAGCTGGTCCATCAACTCGGGCTGACGTGCCGCACCTTCCATATAACGACCACCCATGATGCCGATACCGATGGTGGCGCCCAAAGCTCCAAGACCGATAATCAAACCCGCAGCGAGCGCTACCAATGCCGTGTTATCCATAATGACTCCTGTTGAAAAAACGTGAAACCCGTGGTCTCTGGTGGTTAAAAAAGCGAAGTAAAACTCTTAATGCCCCTCATGCGCCTGCCCCAAATACACCAGGGTGAGCATCATGAAAATGAAAGCTTGGAGGGTGATGATCAAAATATGGAAGATCGCCCAAGCCGAGCCTGCGATGATATGTCCAAGACCCAACAAGACGCCGCCAAGGCTCAGGCTGAAGGTGGCACCCATCAAGGCAATCAACATAAATACCAGTTCACCCGCAAACATGTTCCCGAAAAGTCGCATGCCAAGTGAGATGGTTTTTGCCGCGTATTCCACCAGTTGAAGTGCGAAATTAATCACGCCGAGAATCAACGCAAAAATCGGGTTTTTCGAGGTCCCGAAGGGTGCTGTCACCAGTTCATGGAGAAAACCGCCTGGGTGCTTGATTTTGATGCCGTAGTAAATCGACGCACAGAGCACGACAATCGACATGGCAAGCGTTGCATTCAGATCCGCTGTTGGGACGATGCGCATGTAATGGATGCCAAGCACCAGGCCGATTTCCGGCAGCAAATCGAGCGGCAGCAAATCGAGCGCATTCATCATGAAAATCCAGACGAACGAGGTCAGTGCCAGGGGCGCGATATAGGTGAGGTCGCCTTTGACAATCGATCGGGCCTGTTCATGGACGAATTCCAAAACCGCTTCGACAGCGCCGACGAATCGGCCAGGCGCTTCAACCCGCACCTGCTGCGCAGCACGCCACAACATACCCATGCCGACCACGGCCATGAGCAAAGCGTAGAGCACCGTATCAATGTTGATCACAGAAAAATCGACGATGGAAGCTTGCGCCTTACCCGTGGTGTTTAGGTGGGTAAGGTGATGGACAATGTATTCGGTCGCGTTCTGCGGACCAGCACCTGCTGCCATAAAGTCCTCTCAAGCCTATGTTGTTGTTTTTACACCAGCCTGCTTAGCAGACTGACTCCCATGCCTTACTTTACTTTCCGATGGAACATCATCGGTATCAACCATGTCGCGTTAGCCGCCAAAACAATGCCAGCGATCGTCGCAGGCCAAACCAGCCAACGCAGATAAAACGCAGCCGCTGCCATCAAACCCATGGTGGAGAGCAATTTTACGAGTTCGCCTACGAAAAAAACCGTCGGGTAAGACTCGGGAGATCTCCCTCGCGAAGCCGACAGGCGTAAGGCGAACAGCAAGTTGGGCACCACAATGCAAGCGCCGCCCACAAAGGCACTGACTCCTGCTTCCCAACGCTGCATCACAAAACACCCGAGAGCCAAAACGAGCACCGCAAGCGTTTGATGAACAATGGCCCGAAACATGAAACCTGTCTTCTATTGCCACCGTTAACCGCAACGACTGCGAAGTGTAGAGGCATCATGCAGGCAGGTCAACCATGCGAAAGTCTTAGACGCATGTTGCATGGCAACAAGCGCTGGCTCGTCTAGAAGATCGATAAACCGAGTCGTTGTAGAAGACCTTCAAAATGTTCCGCATCGGCAAAGTCAATCTGCAGGCTGCCGCGGCCGCGGCTGCTGAGCCTGATCTGCACCCGGGTCGCAAGTGCATCTGAGAGCTGTTCCTCGAGCCGTTGATGGTCTCGAGCACCGGATCCTGCAAGCTGTGCAGCGCCAGGGGCATGTTGCGATGCCTCGCGAAGGGTTTTCGCGACCAGCCGCTCGCACTCGCGCACTGAGAGACGCTTTTGTACAACCTCGTGGGCAAGTTGGATTTGACGGGCTCGATCAAGGGCCAGTAACGCTCTTGCATGGCCCATATCGAGGTCGGTAGCCAAGAGCATCGTTTGTACAGGCTCGGCAAGCTGCAAGAGTCGCAACAAATTAGAGGTTGCCGAACGTGATCGCCCAACCGCTTTGGCAACCTGCTCATGACTGAATCCAAACTCGTCGATCAGCCGCTTCAGTGCCTGAGCTTCTTCGAGGGGATTGAGGTCTTCCCGTTGAATATTTTCAATCAGTGCAAGCGATAGCGCCTGCTCATCAGCGACGTCCTTCACAATGACCGGAACCGTCTCGAGGCCTGCCAATCTGGCTGCTCGGAAGCGACGCTCCCCGGCGATGATTTCAAACCGCCCACGGGATTCATCCGCGTTGCTATGAAGCAATGGGCGAACCACAATAGGCTGCATGATCCCGTGTTGCACGATCGAATCGGCAAGCTCCTGCAGGGCTTGCTCGTCCATGCGACTGCGGGGCTGATAGCGCCCTGCCTGAAGCTTGTTAAGTGGGAGATGCCTGAGTTCACTTTCCTGCGGCTGAACCGGATCTGCACCGAGCAGCACATCGAGGCCTCGGCCAAGACCCTTGGGGCGTTGTTTGTTGCCTAACAATTTAAACTCCTTTTGTACAAATATTTGTACAAAGTTTTGCTCAAATATTTGCGCAAGCCTTTCACGCTGCTGCAAGCCTTGCCAAGAGCTCATCGCCAAAACTCGCATAGGCTTTTGCGCCTCTTGAACTGGGATCAAACACTAGGCCTGGCATGCCATGGCTTGGCGCTTCAGCAAGCCGCACATTGCGCGGAATGACGGTTTTAAAAACTTTTTCGTCGAAGTGTTCGGCAAGTTGGTCAGAGACCTGCTGCGCCAAGGTGATTCTTGCATCAAACATCACCCTGAGCAGACCCAACATGCTTAAGTCCGGATTGAAGTTTGTTTGAACCTTACGGATCGTGTTGACCAAGTCCGACAAGCCTTCAAGCGCGTAGTACTCGCACTGCATCGGAATGATCACGCCGTTCGCAGCACACAGGCCATTGAGGGTGAGCATTGACAAGGATGGCGGACAGTCAATCAAGATCACCTCATCTTGCCGATCTGCCATCGCCGCGATGGCACGCTTTAGCCTTTGCTCACGCTCGGGTAAATCGACGAGTTCGAGTTCGGCGGCAGCGAGGTCGCGGTTGGCGGGCAAGAGGTCAAATCCGAAGTCGGTACGACAACGAACCGCTTCGGGAGGTTCAAGCCCTAATAGCATTTGATAGACCGAGCGGTGAAGGCCTCGCTTATCGACACCACAGCCCATGGTGGCATTACCTTGCGGGTCTAAATCAACCAGCAGCACGCGCTTTCCGGCGCGTGCCAGGGCAGTAGCCGTATTGACCGAGGTGGTGGTCTTGCCAACCCCGCCCTTTTGGTTCACAACCACAAAAATCCAAGCTTTCATCGCGCAGTGGCCTCGCTTAGTTCGATGCATGCATAGGCCTAGACGCCAGATGCGTCATACCGGGAGGTCGCATGATGACAGCACAGCGTTGTGCGTCCAAACCAGGCACTTGCAAGACGATTGTTTCAAGTTGCCAATTCGGATGGACGCGTTGAAACGCTTCGATCTCGAGATGGGGCACCTGTCCTTTCATGGCGCAATAAAAGCCGCCGGTGTGAAGCAAGTGCTGGGTGCTTTCTACGAAATCAATCAAGCTCGCAAAAGCTCTGCTCACAATCATGTCAAAGCCGGGCGCCGGGCATACGCTGTGTGAAGCTTCACCGCGTCCAAGCTGTTCGAGCCGTGCATGAACAGGCTTGAGCTCTGCTAAAGCCATCATCGCTGCGACATGCCGTAGGAAGCGTATTTTCTTTTCAACAGCATCGACGGCAACAACCCTCCAGCTTGGCTCGGCCAAGGCCAGCAGCAATGCGGGGAGACCTGCGCCCGTGCCTGCATCGAGCAAAAAAGGCGCGTCAGTATGCGTCCCTTGCGCGGCAGACCGATCGCGCAACAGCGGCACAACCGCAAGACAATCCAGCACATGATGCGTCCAAACGCCAGCCTCATCGCGGATGGCGGTAAGATTGATCCGCCTGTTCCAGTGCATCAATAGCGCCACATATTGTTCTAATCTTTCTATTTTTTCCCGGAGCTCCGGCACACCGATTGCAGCCAGGGCTTCGTAGATCGGATGTTTGCTCGGGTCCTTGATCAAAGCGGGGTCGGTGAGCGCCTTAGTCAAGATCAGGCTCGCCTAAGCGTGCACCAACATAAACCGCCATGCCCAGACTCAGCCATCCTTACCGCTCAAGCCGCCTGCGATGACAGGCCTGCTGCCTGCGATGACNNCCTGCGATGCATGTCCTGACAACGGTGATCGGCGCTGGCGCTTAAGGTGAATCATCAACAAGGATATCGCTGCCGGTGTTACCCCGGAGATTCGGGAAGCCTGGCCGAGTGTTGCCGGTCGAATAGCGGCAAGCTTTTGTTTCACCTCCACCGACAGCCCCGAGACCTGGTCATAGTCGATCGTAAGCGGTAGCTCGGTGCTTTCCTGGGCCAGTTGTCGCTCGACCTCTTGTTGCTGACGCGCAATATACCCTTCGTACTTAATCTGAATTTCCACTTGCTCGATCACATCGAGCCCGGCCTCGGCCTCAAGCAAGCCAAGCACCTCTAAATCCCCCCGCATCGTGGCATAACGGATTTGCGGTCGCTTCAGCCAGTCGATGGCCCTTTGATCGCGCTCAGGCAGATCGGCCCCTGGTTTCAGCCTTTGCAAAGCCTCCAACACCCTGGGATTGAATCGAATCGCGGCTAGTCGGGAAAGATCCTTTTCGATCGCTTCCCGTTTGCGACAAAAGGCTGCCCAACGTCGCGCCGTGATCAATCCCATCGCATGGGCCGTTTCGGTGAGCCGTAAATCCGCGTTGTCTTCCCGCAACGATAAGCGAAACTCGGCCCGGCTTGTGAACATGCGATAAGGTTCGCTCACGCCCCTGGTCGTGAGATCGTCCACCAAGACACCCAAGTAAGCTTGGTCTCGCCTCGGCCACCAGGGAGCCAAGGCCTTAACCTGGCGCGCCGCATTAATACCTGCAAGTAGTCCTTGGGCCGCGGCTTCTTCATAGCCCGTGGTGCCATTGATCTGCCCGGCCAGAAAGAGCGCTGGAATCGCCTTGGATTCAAGCCAAGGTTGTAATTCCCGTGGGTCATAATAGTCGTATTCGATGGCATAGCCTGGCCGCAGAATATGCGCTTGCTCTAAGCCGGCAATCGACCGGACCAGCTCGAGTTGGACGTCAAAAGGAAGGCTTGTGGATATGCCGTTGGGGTAAATCTCGCTGGTGTTCAAGCCTTCCGGTTCCAGAAAAACCTGATGCGAGCGCTTATCGGCAAACCGATGAACCTTGTCTTCAACCGAGGGGCAATAGCGAGGCCCGACCCCTTCGATCACGCCGGTAAACATCGGAGAGCGGTCGAGCCCACCTCGGATAATGGCGTGGGTTCGTTCATTCGTGTGGGTAATCCAGCACGGCCTTTGCTCTGGGTGTTGCTGCGGGTGACCCAGGAAGGAAAACACGGGTATAGGCTCGACATCACCGTCTTGGCGCTCACACCTGGAAAAGTCGATGCTCCGGGCGTCAAGACGTGGCGGCGTCCCGGTTTTCAAGCGCCCTCGAGGCAGCTGCATCGCTGCCAGCCGCTGCGCCAACTGCAATGATGGTGGATCGCCGGCGCGGCCCGCAGCATGCTGCGCCAGTCCAATATGAATGCGTCCATTCAAGAAGGTACCTGCAGTGATGACCACGGTTTTGCAATAAAACCGGATGCCGCTTTGGGTCAGCACACCGCAGGCTTGGGGACCTTTTGCTGATTCCCGAAGCAAAACGTCGTCGACTGCCTGCTGAAAGAGCCAGAGATTTTCCTGTTGCTCGAGGCGCTCCCGAATCGCCTTGCGGTAAAGCACCCGGTCAGCCTGGGCACGGGTCGCTCTAACCGCCGGACCTTTACTCGAATTCAAGATCCGAAATTGAATCCCTGCTTCGTCGGTTGCCTCTGCCATCAAGCCGCCCAATGCATCAATTTCGCGCACGAGATGGCCTTTACCAATGCCGCCAATCGAGGGGTTACAAGACATTTGCCCGAGCGACTCAAGCTGATGGGTTAGCAAGAGGGTCTTGGCGCCCATACGCGCGCTCGCGCTGGCCGCCTCGGTGCCCGCATGTCCGCCACCGACCACAATCACATCAAATTGTTCGGGATAATCCATGCCAATCCTTTGGGCAATCAAGGCGTCGTGACCCGACAAGACCGAAGCGCTCGTAAAAATGCGCAGATAAACGCTCAGACAACGGTTTGTCTGACAAATCTTGGATCACAGGAATCTCACAAGCACACAAGTCTACCCTGTCAGGCGCTTTTTGGGCTTCATGCTTGTTAGCCCATGAGACGAAAATCATCGCTTGCGATCAAGTTCGCGCTGACGTTTTGCGGGCATCACAGTTTGCGGGTATCACAGCGAACCAAGACCACCAGAAGCATGGCGAGGACCGGTCATTGACCTGTTCCACGTGAAACAGCCTATGGCCATGTTTTGCGAAACCTTGACACATCACGCTTTCGCGCCTGCAGTCATCAGGCCCACCGCGCTCGACCGAGCTCCCGTTTCACGTGAAACATAGCAGACCAAAGCCAGAACGCCTTCAGTGCCCCGTGTTAACGCATCATCGCTGCAACCGATCGCGCGATCGCCAAGGACGCGGTAAGGCCTGGCGACTCAATACCGAGCAGTTGCACCAAGCCGGGAAAACCATGCTGCTCAGGCCCCTCGATCCGAAAATCATGCGCAGACTCGCCGGGTGCCTGCAGCTTAGGGCGAATGCCGGCGTAGGCGGGCTGCAAAGCACCATCCTCAAGCCCTGGCCAATACCGTCGAATCTCCTGATAAAACGACTCGCAGCGCTTGGGATCAACATCATAGTCCTCCCGCTCAACCCACTCTACATCCGGACCGAATCGCCCCTGACCCGCCAAGTCCAAAGTCAGGTGAACACCAAGGCCTGCTTCATTGGGCATCGGATAAATCAACCGGCTGAAAGGACAACGTGAAGCCAGCGAAAAATAATTTCCCTTGGCAAAATAAAGTGGCGGCTGGTTTGCTGGCGGCATGCCGGAAATCAAGGCGGCAATCCGGTTAGCACCAAGCCCTGCCGCATTGATCACCCGTTTTGCACGCAGCTGATGCATCTCACCAGCCAAATCGGGCAAACGGGTAACTGCATTACCGGCAAGGCTTAGCTGCGACGGGTCGAGTACTTTGAAGCATACCTCCCAAGACTCATCGCTTAAGGCTTGTATGGACTGCACGACGCTGAGTTGGGCAAGCATCGCACCGTGATCTTGAGCTTCGCCAAGTAGTGCGAGCATGAAGCCGTGGCTATCCAAAATACCGGTACTCGGAGACTCCAAAGCCGCATGACATGTAAGCGCAGGCTCCTGACGAACCGCTTCCTCCGAAGAAATCGCACGAACATCCTCGACGCCGTTGGCATGGGCTTTTCTCATGATGGCTTCAAGCCCGGGTAGCTGCGCCTTTTCGGTGGCAACAATCAGCTTGCCGCAACGCCGATAGGCTAGCGCCCGCGACTGCAGGTAATCGTAGAGCAAGTGTTTACCTTCGACACAGAGCTTGGCTTTGAGCGACCCCGCAGGGTAATAAATGCCCGCATGGATCACTTCACTGTTGCGCGAACTGATGCCAAAACCAATATCGGCGCTGCCCTCAACAATGACAACCTCGCGACCAAGTCGCGCCATGTCGCGCGCACAGGCCAGACCGACAACGCCAGCACCGATCACCAAACAATCAATCGATTCCATAACAAGATGGCCCTACAAAGCTGCTCGCTTAGCTTGCAACATCCAGCTCGCTGCGCGCTCTGCGATCATTAAAGTTGGCGCATTGGTATTGCCCGAGGTAATGGTCGGCATCACCGAGGCGTCAGCAATCCTCAGTCCACGTACGCCATGGCAGCGCAGCTGGGGGTCCACCACGGCCATTGGATCCGAAGCGGGGCCCATCTTCAAGGTTCCAACGGGATGAAAAATCGTGGTCCCGATCTTCCCAGCGGCTTCCACCAAAGCTTCTTCGCTCTCAAACTGCGCACCAGGAAGGTACTCTTGAGGGCGAAAAGAAGCGAGTGGCGCCTGATTGACGATGTCCCGGGTCAGGCGTATCGCACTCGCCGCAACCTGCCTATCGTGATCGGTGGCCAGATAACAAGGATCTATTTGGGGTGGCGCAAGACTGCTCGGATGATTGATATGGACCGAGCCCCGCGAACTTGGTCGCAAATGACAGACCGAAGCCGTAAATGCTGGAAAGTCATGCAGTGGCTCCCCGAAGCGCTCAAGCGACAAAGGTTGGATGTGGTATTCCAGGTCTGCTCGGTCAATCAAAGCTGATGAGCGCGTGAAGACGCCCATTTGGCTGGGGGACATGGTGAGCGGTCCGGTGCGGAAAAAAAGGTACTCCAAACCCATCGCTGCGCGACCCCACCAATGCTTTGCCTGCGCATTGAGGGTTTTCACACCCGATACCTTATAGATCAGACGCAACTGCAAATGATCCTGCAAGTTCTCACCGACACCGGCGAGACTTTGCCTTGGTTTGATGCCCATACCGGCAAGGCGCTCAGCCTGACCAAGACCAGATCGCTCCATTATTTGTACCGAACCGACGGCCCCTGCCGCCAAAACCAGCTCGACATTGGCCCGAACCGTGACAGGATCTGAAAGCGTCTCCTGGCCCCGTAAACCTGCTCGCTGGCTGCGGTTTCGATACTGAACGCCAATCACCTTGCAGGGATCTTCAGGGTCAAAAATCAGATGGTCCACAAGCGCCTGACTGACCACCGTCAAGTTAGGACGCGAAAGGGCGGGCTCCAAGAAGGCTTTGCTCGCATTCCAACGAACCCCGCGACGCTGATTTACTTCAAAATAGCCACAGCCTTCGTTATCGCCTCGGTTGAAATCGTCGCAAGCCGGAATACCATTCGCAAGCGCGGCCTTCGCGAAAGCATCGAGCAAGTCCCAGCGCAACCGTTGCCGTTCAACCCGCCACTCGCCGCCCGAACCATGCATTGGATCGACAGCGCCGCCATCACAGCCGTGATAATCCTCATGTTGCTTAAAAACCGGCAAGACCTGATCCCAGCACCAGCCAGGATTACCCAAGGACTCCCATTGGTCATAGTCCTGCGCTTGGCCGCGCATGTAAATCATGCCGTTAATCGAAGAACAGCCCCCCCAAACCCTGCCCCGCGGATACTTTAAGCTTCGCCCGGCAAGTCGTTCCTGCGGCGTGGTTTGAAACAGCCAGTCAGTGCGCGGGTTGCCGATACAGTAAAGGTAGCCGACTGGAATATGGACCCAAAGGTAATCGTCCCTTCCGCCAGCCTCGAGCAATAAGACCTTATGGCGAGGATCAGCTGACAAACGGTTCGCAAGCAGGCAGCCTGCCGTGCCTGCGCCAACGACAATAAAGTCGAAAAAACCCTGTCGCTGCTGGCCTTGCTGCATCGCGCCCTCCACTGCGCTTGAGGTTTAAATGCCTGCCAAGGTCAGATACTTGGTCTCCAGATACTCCTCCAGGCCCTCTCTAGCTCCCTCCCGCCCCAGGCCCGATTGCTTTACCCCGCCAAACGGGGCCACTTCCGTCGACAAAATGCCACTGTTCACACAAACCATGCCCGCCTCTATCGCCTCAGCCACCCGCATCACCCTGCCAAGATCCCGCGCATAGAAATACGCTGCAAGCCCATATTCGCTTGCATTGGCCATCTCGATGACCTCGTCTTCGGTTTGAAAACGAAAAAGCGGGGCCACAGGGCCAAAGGTTTCCTCACGAGCCACCCGCATGTTTTGCGTCACCTCGGTGAGTACCGTCGGTTCGAAAAAGAGGCCGCCTCGCGCATGCGGCTTGCCACCAACTGCCACGCGAGCACCCTGACTGACGGCGTCCTCAATATGCGCCTTAACTTTTTCAAGCGCGGCAGGCTCAATCAGCGGGCCGATTAAAACGCCCGCATCGGTACCAGGGCCGACCGGCATCGCCGCCACCTTGGATGCGAGCTTGGCCGCAAAAGTATCGTAGACAGCGTCCTGAACATAAATCCGGTTTGCGCAAACACAGGTCTGGCCCGCGTTGCGATACTTCGAGGCGAGCGCACCCTCGACGGCAGCGTCAAGATCTGCGTCGTCAAACACGATAAACGGGGCATTGCCCCCGAGTTCGAGCGAAAGACGCTTAATCGTGTCGGCCGACTGGCGCATCAAAATACGTCCGACCTCGGTCGAGCCGGTAAAAGAAAGTTTTCGCACCTTTGGGGAGGCGCAAAGTACCCGCCCGATTTCGGCTGCTTTGTCGGCATCGCCCGTCACGAGATTAAAAACGCCTGCCGGCAGGCCGGCTTGTTCGGCAAGCGCCGCGAGGGCAAGCGCGGTAAGCGGGGTTGCCTCGGCAGGCTTGCAGATCACCGTGCATCCGGCGGCCAGTGCAGGGGCAACTTTGCGCGTGATCATCGCCATCGGGAAATTCCATGGCGTGATCGCGGCACAAACACCGATCGGCTGGCGCAGGGTCAACAACTTGCGATCGCTCATCGGCGAGGGAATCACGGCGCCATAGGCGCGCTTGGCCTCCTCCGCAAACCATTCAACAAAAGACGCGCCGTAGGCCACTTCGCCGCGCGCCTCGGCGAGCGGCTTACCTTGTTCGGCGGTCATGAGTTGCGCCAAGTCTTCGCTGTGTTTCATCATCAAGTCGTACCAGCGTTTGAGGATTGTTGCGCGGGCTTTGGCGGTCAGTGCGCGCCAGGCAGGCCAGGCACGATGGGCTGCTTCAATCGCGAGTTCGGTGTCGGCAGCACCCATGTTTGCGACCTCGATAATCTTCTCGCCGTTTGCTGGATTCACAACCGCAAAAAATGCTTTGCTATGGGATGCCATCCATTGGCCATCGATATAAGCCTGACTGCGAAGCAGCTGCATATCCTTAAGTGCCAGAGTCATGATGCGTTCTCCTTGAGGGGGCGAGCACTTGGCCACAGCCAAAGCCTCGATCAAAACGACAAGTTTAGAACCTGCTCAGCCCCGTTTGCAGCAACTGACCGCCCAAACATGGGCTCTTCGGGGTTCAGCAGCAAAAAAGCGGACTCATCAGTCGATTGAAAGTCAACCGAGCCGGGATCGACCGCAGCCATCATCTCATCCCGAAAAAAGGCATCGCGCATGAAGCCACTCGAAGACCGACCGCTTGGCCGGGCTAACAGCCCTCTTCTGGTTCCCGACTTCAGACCATTTCGATGCCTTCGCTTGGGGCGCTACCTCGTCTTGCCCCTCCTCTTCATGCTCTTTGCCAGCGGCGCGGCCCAGGCCTGCCAGCGTGCCGTCGGATCAACATTTGCCGACCAGGGACAAGCTTGCGCGCTCGAGGGCAGTGCTGCCGACGACCCAAACCTGCTCGCGCTACCAGGCACCCTCACGCGGAGCGGGAATCCGGTGGACATCGTGAGCGGTCGCAAATCCTTAAGACGCCTTCATTTGCAGGCGAGCCTTCAGGGATCAGACTTGTTTGGTCAAGGTCTGCCCCTCACCTGGGCGGTTTTTTATGACTCGGGCGAGCCACAACTTGAGAGCTCGCCCGACACTAAGCAGGCTCGCGAGCATCCTGCAGGCGACTTGGGGGTGGCTTGGCGTCATGGCTTCGAACTAAGACTCACCAGCCAGCAAAGCGGCGAAGGGAAAACCGCCAACAATCCCAGTCTCATCGTAAACATTCATCAGGCTGATGGCGTCGTCCATCGATTTCGCTATCGACCCGAGCGCGGGGTTTTCGCGGCTGATCAAGCAGAGCTCGGTGAGATTCAAACCTTCGACGCGGGTCCGTCGCGACACTGGATTTGGCGCCAGGTGGGCGGACGACAAGCTCATTTTGATGCGGCTGGCCGCCTTAGCGGCTGGCGATCGCCTCTCGGTCAGCGTTTAGATCTGCATTACAGCAAGACCGGGCGCCTTATTGAAATTGCACAGAGCGCACGAGACCACGCGGGGAGCCTCCGAAAGCGCGCAAGCCTTCACCTCCAATGGGACGCGCACCAGGTCTTGATCGAGCAGGTCGAATTAAAGCAAGAACGCGATAACGCCGCGGCAACCATGCTTGCGCAATGCAGCTATCGCTACGATCGGCAAGCCTTGAATAACCCGCTTCTTGTGGGCGTAGCCTGCAAGCAGACGCAGCAAGCGGTTCAAGATTGGCGTGAACAGTACTTTTATGAGGATGCTCGTTTTCGCCAGGCCTTAACCCGTGTGAGGCTGGAGCGATCAAAAGAGCCAGCACTTGAAGCCCACTATGCCTACGATGCCTGGCGTCGCGTCCTAAAAAGCCAAGGGATCGGCGAGGGCACTGCTCAGGCACTCCGTATCGAATACAGCGATCCATCAAGCAAGGAGGCGCCCTGGCGCCAGCTTAGCCGTGCGGGTCAAAGCATGGCCTACCGCTTTGAAGCGCTGCCAGGTCCCGGCGAGCAAGCATCCCAGGATAGCCCGTACGGGCGCTGGCGAAGACAAAGCGATACCCCCTGTGCCTGGTGCCCTGATGCATCTGCCAACCATGAAAGTGTTCGCGACCAACGCGGCCGGATCGTTGAACTTCGCGACCCAAAAAGCAAACGATGGCTTGAGCGACGACGATATGCGAGCGAGGATGCCACCGAGCTCCCCGCCGAAGTGCTGCGACCCAGCGTACGAGACGGCGCCTTCGCCACCAGTCGTTTCGAGCGCAATACCTCAGGGCTTGTCCTTGCTATTGAGCACCAGGGCTTCTCCCCGAGCGGTAGGACAGGAAACTTTGCGCTAATCCAAAGGCGTATCCGCTTTCGCTACGCAAGCGATGGCCGTGGTATCGATGGCGTCTCGCTCGACGACGGATCCGGCGAGACCCTTGCCCCGGACCACATCGCCTTACCCTGGGTGATTCCAGGCAGGCAGCTGCAGGGTCTGGCGTGGCAGGGCACAGCGCGATATAGCGATGATTTTGGCCGGGTCGTACTGATCAGGCATCCGCAAGGCGCATCGTCGCAGGCGCGTTATGACGCCCGAGATCGGCTGATCGAACAGCAAAGCCCCGATGGGAAGCGGATGAGTCTGCGTTGGGACGCACTTTCTTATCCCCTGGAGAAGGACTATGGAGAAAGCGGACGCTCAGTCTTTCAGTGGGCGAACGCGGTTGATCGCAGGCCGCTGTTACGCGCAGCGCAGCGCGAACCTGCCAGCCAGGATGGGCTAAAGGTAGCGATTCAATGGGCTTACGACGAAAAGGGCCGTGTGATCGAACGCCGGCAACAGGTCGGCAAACATCGCTTTAACTGGGCCATCGGGCGCGATCACCAAGGCAGGGTCGTCAACGAGCAGCTACCCGACGGTGGGACCTTGAACTATCGCTACGATGCGCGGGGGCTGGTCTCGATCAGCTACCAGCATGGCTTTGGCGCTTTAAGCCAAATGCTCTACCAGCGGCTCGATGACAACGCGCTTGCTTACCGATTAGGCCACTTCGTCGTGCGCTGGGAGCAAGCGCCCGACGATTCCGGCGAGCTTCGCCAACTCGAAGTCGAGGGGCTTGCCAAATGGGCGCTGCGTCCGAGGGCTAATCACCCTTTAGCTTCCGGTGATTCCGCATCGACCGGGGACCCGGGATTCCGGGCGCGCATGCGTGCATTGCCCGGTCAAGCACCGGTGATCGCGGGCGGCTTTCGCTACGACGGGGCACAAGCCTGGCTGGGGGATCAAAAAACCACCATGCACTACGACCCGCTTGGCCAGCCCGCAATGCTTGCCGTGCAAGATCGCCCTGGGCAAGTGATGGTGATGGATGGTTGGCGCCAACTGCTGCTTGCCGATGAAAACAAGGGGCTACAGGCTCTGGTGGTCTGGCTTGGTGCCTTGCCGATCGCCTGGATTGAATCAGGAAGGGTTTACCATGTGGCGGTCGACTGGCGCGGGGCGCCGGTGCTTGCCTTTGACGCAACGGGCGAGATCCATTGGAAGGCCAACTATCTACATCCCTTGCGACCCGACATCGAGCATCGTGGTGCAAGCCGAAAAATCGCCGGACGAAGCCTAAGCGATCGGATCCTCAAGAACCGGCTAAAGATTAACCTGGGGGTTCCGGGTCGCCTGTTTGCCAGCGAAACACTGGCTCAAGCGGATGCTCGGCTGCAAACGCTCTTGTTTGGCGCCAACCGGGTGCTCGATACAGAAAGCATGCGCTTTTTGCAGGCCGATCCGCTCGGCCCTGCAGGCGATCGCGACGCCTACCTCTATGCTGAAGGGGAGCCTTGGCGCTATGTGGACCCCTGGGGACTTGCGAAGCTGACTTACGTTGCCCTGTTGCAAGGCGAACGGGGCAAATCGACATCGTCCACACAAGGTTTTTCAATCGGCCGCTGGTCTTTTTTACTCGAAGCGATCGCACCCACGCATACAGCGCCAGGCAGTTCAGCAAGCGGCTGGCAGGGGCTTCAAAATGAATACGCCAAAACACAGCAAGCCTTGCTTTTCGATGCACAAGGAAGTTTTCGCCATTCACAGCAAGACCCTTTGCTTGGCAGCTGGTTTGGCGAGGATAGTTTGCGCTTTCAAGCTGATCAGCGCAGCGAAGTCATGGCCGGCTTCAACACGCACTATGCTGGCGCGCTCATCAGTCAAAGTGCTTTCGTCATCGATAACTTTGACGACGGCCAGGCTACAAGACTGATGGCACTGCTGTCCCGCGATCAAAAAGCAAGACGTTCTTGCCTTCAGCCTTCGAGCCCTTTGCTACCTACGATCAAATTTAACGATGGCTCAGCCGATCTTCGGCCCGATGCCCCACAAGCTCAGGGCGCTTCCGTCCAGCGCCTGCTCGAGTGCGAGAAAGCTCCGAGCGGCATCCCAGAGCCGCTCTACCTCGGGCTCTACGCGGACAGCCAAGAGCAAGCCCGGGTTGAGCGTCTTCTGGCAGCCGCACAACTCCAGGAAGCCCCTTCCCCGTCTTCGATTACCCCCGACTGCACCAAAGACGGCTGCCGCAGCAAGGCAGCGATTGCAATCAACGGCCGCGAATATTTCGCCTCTTATGGGTCGACTCAGTTCGTGCTCGAGACTTTTCTGCGCACCCTCAGGCAGGATGTCTTGTTCGCCAAAGATCTTGATCCACGCACACTTTCCTGGTTGGGTCTTGATCAAAGCATCAGCGATGCCGCTGGCCAGGCACGCAGCATGGCTTGGTGGATCAACCAAGGCATTGCGCGTGCGCAATCTGCAGCCCAGGCGTTTGATTCGCTTCGGGCACGCTATGGCAAAGGCCTCTCACCACAGGCAGCGCTGGCGCATTGGAACCAGATGACCGGTGCTCAGCAGATTCAATGGCAGACCTCAAGCGGCCTTGACCGTGATGCCTTCGTTGATATCTTGGGATTTTTGCCAGATGGCCGAGCGCGAACCGAGGCTGAAGCCCGCAACGCCTTCGCCGCCCATGCGGTTTTTCGCTTGGGCCATCAGCAAAAAACAACAGGCCAGGGCTCAGGATTTGCTGACTGGTTGAAAGCGCTTTTTGCAGACCAGGCCCGGTTCGGTCTCATCTCAAGGCTTTTGCTTCGCCAGCATTTGCGGACCATTTTGTCTGAACCCGCGCTTCAGGCAAGAGTTAGCAATCTTGAGCCGCCAGGCAGCAAGGCGCACGGTGAACGCCAACAAGCCATCGAGCAAGACATCGCCTATCGTGTCGCGCTGATGCATAACGGGGGCAAGCAGGCTAGTGGCGCGCTCGACCCAAACCGCAAACCCCCTGCCTATTTGCAAAGCTATGCCGAAGAATTCTTGCGAATGGCTGGCCGCGGTAACTGGGAGGCCCTGCGATGCGGCCAATCCTTGGGCGTCGCAGGCTTACAAATGCAAACCTTAAGGCTTGGCTGAGGCACGATGACGGCGCTCGCCTATGATAGGGGCCTGCAAAGCATGCAACACCTCACTAAGAGCATAAGCCTGATGCCTATTGCGCCCACCCTTGATGCTGAGCCAGTTACCGATGCGTGGGCGAGCAAAGGGCATGCTATTGCCATCAGCATGGGTGACCCGGCGGGTATCGGCCCAGAAGTGCTGCTCAAAGCGCTGCATCGGCTAAGCCAGGGCTCGCTCAACGCTCTGGGAACGGCAAAAACAAGCGACCTCGGTCAAGCCATTGCTGTGCAAGTTTTCGGCGATCCGGCTTGGTTGTTGCAACAGGCAGCCGATCTTGGTTTGTCTGCAAGCTTGCAAAAGGCCTCTTGGCTCCAATGGGAAAAGGTTTGTTCGGTGCCCCGAACACTTAGGCGAGGCATCGCAAGCGCTGAAGCGGGCCAATGCGCAGTGGCCGCCGTGCTCGCTGCGGCACAATCGGTGATTAAGGGACAATGCCGGGCCCTGGTCACCGCGCCTTTGAACAAGCAAGCCATGCATCTTGCAGGCTATCAGTATCCCGGACATACCGAGCTCTTAGCCGAACTCGCCGGAAACCTTCCCGTGCGCATGATGCTCGAACACCAACACCTGCGCACGGTGTTACACAGCATTCATTTATCGCTGCGGCAGGCCTTGGATGCCATCGACCGGGCAAGCTTGCTGCAAACCTTCCTCATCGCTGACCAAGCGCTTGGTCAAATGCTGGGAAAAAAGCCAAAGCTCTTGTTGGCTGCGCTCAACCCGCACGCGGGCGAGGCTGGCGCCTTCGGGCGCGAAGAAATCGAGCTTTTGTCGCCCTGTGTGGCACAAGCCGAGGCACAGGGCATTGCCATCCAGGGTCCTTTTGCCGCCGACAGTGTGTTCGCGAAAGCCTGGGATAACCCCGAGGTGGATGCGGTGATTGCGCTCTATCACGATCAAGGCCTGATTCCCATCAAACTGCTAGGCATGGACCTGGGTGTGAATATCACGCTTGGTCTACCCTTTATGCGGAGCAGTCCTGATCATGGCACGGCTTTTGATATCGCTGGTCGCGGTCTTGCAAAAGAGGACAGCTTCATGGCGGCGCTTCAATCGGCTCACCGATACAGTTTTGGCGCGGCGGACAACGAGTAAGACGCGACCTATGCGCTTGTAAGGCTCGCCTCCCAGCGCTCACGGATTGCCCGCAATCTGGAAGGCAAACGGCTGCCGAGTTGTTCAAAAAGACGCGCCTGGCTTGCAAGTTCTTTGCGCCATTCGCCCGGGTCGACGTTGCTGAGGCGGGCAAATTGCTCTGCCGAAAAATCGAGGCCCCGCCAATCGATATCCTGGTACCGCGGGGAAACACCAGCGAGATGTGCATCGCCTTTCGCTTGGTTGAGGTTTTGAAGCATCCAAACCAAAACCCGCATGTTTTCGCCAAAACCCGGCCAAATGAATCTGCCCTGCTCGTCGCTTCGAAACCAGTTCACACAAAAAATTGCGGGCAGCATCGGGGCGTTGTCATGCGCGGTCTGATCATGCGCGGTCTGATCATGGTCGGCCTCATTGCCGCGCCCGCCGGTATTGCCTTGTTGCGCTCTTTTAGTTTGCAACTTAGCGCCCAGTGCGAGCCAATGCTCAAAATAATCACCCATGTGATAACCGCAAAAAGGCAACATCGCGAAAGGATCACGCCTTACGACGCCGGTTGCACCGCTCTGCGCCGCTGTGGTTTCTGAGCCCATGGTTGCAGCGAGATAAACACCCTCTTCCCAGTCTCTGGCCTTTATGACAAGCGGCACGGTATTGCTTCGTCGTCCTCCAAACACAAAAGCATCGATCGGCACCCCTTGAGGATTATCCCAATCTTTATCCAGAGACGGGCATTGAATCGCCGCCACTGTAAAACGCGCATTGGGATGCGCTGCTTTTCGTCCGGCCTGCCCATCGGTTGGCGTCCAATCCTTACCTTGCCAGTCGATCAGGTGCTCAGGCGCTTCGCTCAAACCTTCCCACCAAACATCACCATCATCGGTTAAAGCAACATTGGTAAAAATCGTGTTTGAAGCAAGCATCGCCAGCGCATTGGGGTTGGTCTTTGCTGAGGTCCCTGGTGCAACACCAAAATAGCCCGCCTCAGGATTGATCGCATAAAGACGGCCATCGTTGCCGGGTTTAATCCAGGCGATATCGTCGCCGACAGTGCTGACCTTCCAGTCGCCCAGTTCCGCCGGCGGTATGAGCATTGCAAAATTGGTTTTGCCACAGGCTGAAGGAAATGCGGCGGCCACGTGATACTTGCGGCCTGCCGGATCCGTAACACCCAAAATGAGCATATGTTCGGCCAGCCAGCCGTTGTCGCGACCCATGGTGGACGCAATTCGCAAGGCGAAACACTTTTTTCCCAGCAAAGCGTTGCCACCGTATCCCGAACCATAGGACCAAATTTCACGGGTTTGCGGAAAGTGAACAATGTACTTCGTATCGTTACATGGCCAGGCAACATCGCTTTGGCCGGCAGCCAAGGGCATGCCCACACTATGTACACAGGGGACAAAGAAGCCATGCTCGCCAAGTTGTGCCAACGCGGCGCTACCCATGCGGGTCATCATGCGCATGTTGACGACCACATAGGGACTATCGGACAACTCCACACCAATATGCGCAATCGGGCTGCCAAGCGGTCCCATGGAAAAAGGAACAACATAGAGCGTTCGTCCTTGCATACACCCGGCAAACAGATCTGTCAGGGTCTGCTGCATTTGAATTGGATCAATCCAGTGGTTGGTTGGTCCTGCCTCGTCTTGATGATCTGAGCAGATAAAGGTTCTATCTTCTACTCTTGCGACATCTGAGGGCGCCGATCGCGCCAAAAATGAGTGCGGGCGTTTCTGCGGATGAAGCGCAATGAGCGTGCCGCTATCAAGCATCTCGGCGCATAAACGATCGTATTCGGCCTGCGAACCATCGGCCCAGACGATTTCACGGGGTCGGGTATGTTCGGCAACCGCGGCAACCCAAGCCATCAATCGGCGGTGGGCCAAGGCCTCTGGTGCGCGAACCTGTGCGCGAAGAACGTCGAGTGGCTGTGCGATCCAGTGCTGAACCCTTGCAAGCGGACCCCAATCAGCATGGTGGCCTTGGTCTTTGGCGGTCGCTAGGCTTTGTTGGGCATGCAAACTTTGTTGGGCATACAAAGCATCCTGCGAGGCGCTTGATGGGGCGCTACGAGCTGGGCCTGATACATGGGCGGCGCTTGACATGTTATTCCTCGCTGAATCGATAAGTCAGATGACGGGAGCGTGACTAAAGGCGCAAGAGTTTATCGCTTTTCAACCCTAGGCTATGCGCAATAGCTGACTTGGTGCTACAGTGCTCCGCATGGAAAACCCCAGCCTTGAACCTAGGCCCGATCATCAGGCCGACGATCGTGTTTCGCCCCGGCTCAGCCCGCAGCGTGGCGTCTCGTTTGTCTCAGAACGAATTCCCGAAGACAGGTGGTTTCCGCTTGCCGTGGCACGCACAAAAATCACCATGCGTTGGCTCAGCAGCCTGTCGGTACTGGGTGTTGGTTTGGCGATTTGGCTCGAACGTGGGGCCTCGCTCGGGCTTGCCGCATTTGCGCTGATGCTCGGCTTGTTAGGCTTGGCGCTACACCAGAGCGTCGCTCGGGCGGGCGCCTGATCTAAGCGTTTGATGCCGTCATGAGCGTTTTTTTTAACGCCATTTCGGTAGATCCCTGTTCGCTTGACGCCGAACTCGAAGACGCTGGCACCGTCGGCCCCGAGCTCGCATTCATCGCAAGGGAGCAAAGACTCTTGGCGCGCGCTTTTTGCTGGCGCGATGCGAGCAGCGATTGGCCTTTATTGATGGTACAAATTCCCGGCACCGAAGCGCTTTGGATGCTGCAACATCCGGTGTTTACGCCCATCATCCGTCGCTGGGGCATGGCCTTGCGGGTCATCGGTATTTCCCGGGAAGCGATGGCCTATGATTTCCGCGCCCTGCTTGATGACCAAACGCTTGCCCGGCTTCGAAAAGCCCTGCATGAAGATCCCGAAAAAGCGCCGGTCGATTTGATCTATCAGGCGCTCGCAAGGGGCATGCTCTCGCGTTTGCACGATTCAGGCCAGGCCGCAAAACACTTGTTGCGCGAGGGCTTTTTGTATCAAGAGCCTCCGCTTTTCGAACCCAGCGATAGCCCACAGCGCCCGCTACTTTTGAAGGCCCTGCAAGCGGCCCTGCGGCGCGGCCAACTCGATATTGGTTTTTACAGCCGAGCCATGCGGGCATTGCGTCAGCGCGAGCATCAGGTCCGGCAAAGACTTGCCTATGTTTTGGAGGGGGCTTTATCTCCTTTAAGCCTTCAGGCCAGCGCCCGCGTGGACCCCAAGATCCCCTGGGGGGTGTACAACTGGCTGCATCGTGACCCTCGCCATGCGATGGCCCGCGAACATGTGCTAAGCCATCTCCCTTGGCTTGGCCCCTGGCTTGCGGATCACCTTTTACTGAGTAAGGATTCCCGGCTGCAACAAGTGATCGATTCAGGACAGGACAGCTTGGTGCTCGAGACCCTTGCCGCTGTCTTTGCAATCGACCCCAATCTCATGCGCCGTTTGTGGCGGCACCCGATTGTGATGCCAGCCGAGCTCAACGATTGGCAGTTACCGCGCATGCTTGGCTGGCTGCAACAAAAGCCCGAACGACTATGGCCAGCAAGCGAGGCCTGTTGGGAACGCCTGTTTGAAGAACTGGCGCTGATCTCACCGCCACACTAAGGCTTTCCTGGAAGCTTCGGGTTGTACGGGGACCCGCGTTATTTCCCGATACAGAAGCGCCCGAAAATCGCACCAAGCAGGTCTTCGTCACTCCAAACCCCGATCATCTCCGCCAAGGCCTGCTGCGCAAGCCGTAACTCCTCGGCCATCAGGTCGGCCTGACCCTGGGAAGTGGTCCAGTGCGCCTGGGCAAGCTTCAGGTGTCCAAGTGCGCGCTCAAGCGCTTGTACATGACGAAGCCTTGCCCAAAGAGGCTCGGTGCTCTCTCCTTGAAAAGCAAGCTTATTCAAAACCGCATCCATCAAAGTCTCAAGCCCCCTTGCCTCTTTGGCAGACACGGCCACAACAGGCCATGAGGCAGCGCTAATCTGTGTTGCGCCGCCGCTTATCGCATCGCTCAAGAGATCATCGCCCGCCGGATCTGCACCCAACAGATCGATTTTATTGAGCACGACAAGCGTTGGGACCGCCATCGACGGGTCGTCATCCGAAGGACGATTGGCTTGCCACCATGTTTTGGCGTGGTGTTGGGCACGCTGCAGCAGATCTCCGCGATCGTCCGTGGGCGCAATGTCTTCCAGGCTGATCACCAGGAGAACCGCCTGCGCACGAAGCGCACTTTCCCAACTCCGCTGCATGCCTCGTAACTCAATCCGACCGGCCTGGGCCGCATCACGTATCCCAGCGGTATCGGTCATTTCAATCGCTTGGCCAGCCCACTGAAAGCGCTGGCTGATTCGATCGCGCGTGGTTCCCGGTTCTGCATCGACCAGCGCAAGCTCTTCTCCCGCGAATGCATTCAAAAGACTGCTTTTGCCTGCGTTTGGCGGCCCAATCAGAGCCAGCGAAAGTCCTTGTTGTAATTGTGCACCCCGCTGCCAGGCAGGAAGCTGGCCTTGCATCGCCGCAATCGCCTCGGTCAGCGCATTTTCAAGACCCCAGTCCGAGAGGCTCTCAACCGGCTCTTCTGGAAAATCCAAGGCCGCTTCGACAAGCAGGCGCATATGCTGCACGGCGTCTAAATAACGATGAACCTGCTTAGAAAAATCGCCTTGCAGTGACGCAAGGGCCGCTTTGGCTTGCAGCCTTGTGGAGGCGGCAATCAAATCGGCGATCGCCTCCGCTTGAGCAAGATCAATACGACCGTTTAAGAACGCGCGCTCAGAAAATTCACCCGGTTTTGCCAAGCGCATGCTTTCAGCTTTGCCGTAATCCAGCATCGTTTCCAGCGCCCAGGCAATCATCGCCGGTGATCCATGGGTGTGCAATTCCAACAAATCCTCCCCGGTAAACGAGTGAGGCGCTGGAAAAAAAACCGCCAAAACCTGATCGATGGCCTCGCCATTCCCCGCCCTCAAGGTTCTCAAGCTGGCCCTGCGAGGCTCTAGCGCCCATCCCAATCTGGGCAAAAGTGTGCCGGCTAAATCACTGCCAGAAATCCGCAACACCGCAATCGCCGACAAGCCTTTTGCCGTCGCCTGAGCCAGAATCGGTTCGGTCTTGGGCGTTTTTGACACCAGGTTCATCATGAGCCCTAGCTAGTGCTCATCCTGCAGCCACAAAGACGCCACGAGCGCTGCGTCCTTGGTGAGCGCTGATTGGGCGATCAGCTGTGCCAACGCTTCTCGGTCCACTGAGCAATAAGCGCTCACTTCGCCGTCCTGATTGGAGGGCAGGAAATCGGGCGGCAGGATCAAAGAAAAGGCAAACAAGCGCTCACGACGAAAATAGGGCCAGGGACTGGTCTGCCCCTCTATGCACTGAATATGGATACGCCTCAAGGCCTTTAAGCCAGCGTTCATTAGCACCGTTTCTCGGACTTCGGGGCTAAGGCCAGCCTCTTCCCAGCACTCACGCCAAAGACACTGCTCTAGGCTTTCGCCGGCAGCGAGTCCCCCTGCGACCATATTGTCGAGCATCCCCGGGTCGCTGTCTTTGGCCATCGAGCGACGCGCAAGCCACATCATTTGCTTGTCTGCCAGCAGACCATTGACATGGACCGCGGCAGTCCAAAAGCCCAAATGCCTCGCCGCAACACGCTCGAGCCTGAATTTGGCCTTGGTCGACCCCGGCGAGTAAATGTCAAAACACTCATGTCGCCAGCCGGGTAGTCGCCCCATGCGATACCACTGCTGTGTCAGGGCTTGGAAGCTCGCCTCGCGTGGACTACCCGGGCTCAGCTCGGGGTGAAAACAAGGCGTGCTGAAGGGTCCATCGGCTGGCAGCACCAGTTCGTGATCCACGAGATCCGCAAACAAGGCCGCTGGTGCGAAGGCCATCGGCTCAAGCTCAGCCTGCCAACAAATGGCCTGGAAGGCAAGATCATCGAGGCTAGCCTGGCGATCTTCAGCTGCGACGCTCTTTGGCACTTTGTGCCTCTATGCGGCGGGTGATTACCCATTGCTGAGCAATCGAGTAAACATTGTTGACCAGCCAATAAAGAACAAGACCTGAAGGAAAGAAGAAAAACATCACCGAAAAAACAATCGGCATGAACATCATCAGTTTGGCTTGCACCGGATCGGGTGGCGTTGGATTCAGTTTGGTCTGGATAAACATCGTGACCGCCATCAATATCGGCATCAAACCGATCGGTACACCAAAATAAGTGCCAAACAATGCATCGGGAGCCGCCAGGTTATCCAAGTATAAAAATGGTGCAAACCGCATTTCACTGGAGGCAAGCAGCACCCAATAGAGGGCAATGAATACTGGGATTTGCACCACAATCGGCAGACAGCCGCCTAGCGGGTTGATTTTTTCCTCTTTATAGAGCTCCATCATCGCCTGATTCATCCGAATGCGATCGCTACCGTATCGTTCTCTGATGGCCATCATCCGCGGTGTGACCGCCTTCATTCGGGCCATGGATTTGTAGCTTGCGGATTGCAAGGGAAAAAACAATGTCTTGATGATCACGGTGAGCAAAATAATCGCAAGACCCCAGTTATTGCTTAGGCCATGCATTTGCTCAAGAAGCCAGAAGATTGGCTTGGCAAACATCGCGAGCCAACCGTAGTCCACTGCCAAATCAAGCCCTGGCGCAATCGCAGCGAGCATGCGCTGATCTTGTGGCCCAATCAACAAACGCGCAACCGTACTCTGACTTGCGCTGGGCGCTAGCTCGCCAAAGCGTTCAAGTGCACCGACGCTATAGAGCACCGGGTTGCCTTCAACCCGGCGGGTAAAGTATTCGCGCTGGCGTTGATCTTGAGGCAACCAGGCAGCGATAAAGTGATGCTGGATGATGCCAAGCCAGCCATCGGAAGCTTGTTTCACATGGTCGGCTTTTCCTTTTTCAATACTCGGAAAGTCAACCTTTTGAAACTTAGCCTGTTCGGTGTAAACCACAGGTCCAGTGTAAGTGCTGTAGAACTGTGATTCCCCAGCCGGGGCTTTGCTGTCACGCAACAATTGTCGATAGGCTATGGGCGCAAGCGGACTGACGCCAAGGTTTTGAACGGTCTCATCGATCCGGACAACGTAGCTATCGGGCTCTAATTGATAGCGTCGACGAACCTTTAAATCTCCCTCGCTTGCCTCTAAGACCAAATGCGTCTGGCCCTGTTCGATACGTTGAAAACGCGACTGGTGCGTCGGAAACCGCTTATCGGCCTGGGCGCTGATCCAACCTTGCTGGGCGAGGTAGTGGTTTTGACCCTCTTGATGGAGCAAGACCACATTCTTGGACGGATCATTGAGTTCGCGTTGCGTGAGCAGTTCGCTGCGCACAAGCTGTCCGCCTTCGGGCGACACGGCAAGTTTCAAGACTTTGTTTTGCAAGACCCAGAAATCGCCGGGGGCTAGCGTGGCCGTTACATCACCAGGGACTTTACTTGCGCCTGATGCAGCATCAGTCTGCTGATTCGCCTTGCTCGCATCAGCTGTAACCCCGGGAATTTGCGTCTTATCGGCACCGCCCGCGGCAACCGAAGCAGCCTGAGGGACTTCGTTGGACACTGGTTTTGCATCGGGCTTCTGTGAACCGTTTGTAGCTGCGGCGGTCTTTTCCTGAGGCGGCGCAAAAAAACCTGGCTGGCCCTGATGGCGCTGCCAAGCGTCCCACAAAAAAAACAGGGAGGAGAAAAAGATCACCCAAAGAATCGTGCGCTGGATTTGTTGTTGCATGGTGTTTTCTAGAAGAATCTCCGGATGCTAAGAGGCTGCAGGCTCACGATCATTTTTTTTCGATACACGTGCTTCGGCTGGCTTTGTACCATGAGACGAGGATGGCGCCGGGACCTCGTCGATCCCGCCGGGGTGAAAAGGATGGCATCGGCACAGACGCCTCAAACTGAGATAAGCACCCTTAACGCTGCCATGGCTTTGCAAAGCCTGTCTTGCATATTCGGAGCAGTTAGGCAAAAAGCGACAAGAGGGGCCAAGCACCGGTCTTACGGTGTACTCATAGCCACGGATGATCGCTAAGCCGAGCGTTTTGGCACATTGATCCAGGGCCGTCCAAACATTATCCAACCTGGCGGGCTCAACCTCTTGACGATCGCTCGGCCTCATGGTGTCTGATACCTTTTCACAGGGCTTGCCAAAGTGCTTCAAGGCTCTGCCAGTAAAGCACTTTTCGCCGACGCGTGCTCAAGGCTTGAACGCTTGTTGCTAACGCCTTGTCAAAGCTTTGATCAAGGCGCAATAAATAAACCTTGGACGAAGGCTTTGCACTAGCTTGCGCTTGGGGGTCAAGTCGCTTGCGAAAGCTTTCTTTGACGATTCGCCGCAAACGATTGCGTTCTACTGCGAGTGGGATGAAACGTTTTGCAATACTGATACGCAACTGAACGCTTCGACCAGAACGCGACAAAGCTTCACGATTCACCGAGCCAGGTTTGCTGGCAGGTGCGTCGTTTTGGCGATCCTTGCGATGATTAATCGTGTCGATCTGGTGCAGACTCCAGGGCCCACAACGTGCAAGCCTGCGTAAGCGTTTGGAAGATGACATCGCCGCATTAGCTTCTTGAAAATCGCACCTCCAGATAAGCCCCTCAAGTAGGCTTCTCAGACAGCCAGACGTTTGCGGCCTTTTGAACGCCGTGCTCGTATGACGGCTTTGCCGCCACGAGTTTTCATACGAACCAAAAATCCGTGTGTACGTTTGCGTCGGGTGACCGAAGGCTGGTAGGTGCGCTTCATGACATGTCCATGGCTTTGATGTGAAAAGCCCTCGATTACAACAAAAAGAAGACGGTTTTGTCAATTACGGTGTTGGTGCGAGCGCTGGTCAGGCTAGCCTTGAGCCGTATTCAAACGGGTAAACTAGTTGCTTCTTATGTCACATACTTTGCGCTTGCGCCAAGAATCCGCCACTTTTTTCGTACGCTCCATGCCAATTTGCGTCATTAAGCCACGTCCTGCTCATGCGAGACCTCACGGAGCCGCGCATGCTTGAGCATTGGCTGCGTTGTATTGAACAACTCGAGCGCGAGATTTCGCCCCAGCTCTTTAAGACCTGGATCAAACCCTTAGCTTATCTTGGCTATCAAGAAGACGAAAACCAGCTGAGGATCGGTTGTCCCAATGCCTTCAAACTAAATTGGGTAAGACAACAATGGGGACAACGGCTTGAGGAACTCTTGCGCGAAGAGCGAGCGATCAAACCTGGTCTAAGCCTTCAGTTTGAAGTGACGCCGCCTCTAGAGTTGCCCCGCGTTGATGATGACGTCCAGCCAACTGCAAACCATCTGCTCGCTGAGCCCCTGATACCTGAAAGTTCAAGGCTCAATCGAGAACTGAATTTTGAAAACTTTGTTACCGGTAAATCGAATCAGATGGCGCGCGCTGCGGCGCTTCAGGTAAGCCAGCGACCTGGTCTGGAATACAACCCACTCTTTATCTATGGTGGCGTCGGTCTTGGGAAAACCCACCTGATGCATGCTGTGGGTAATGCCATTCGTGAGCGCAATCCTGGCGCTAGGCTTCGCTATATTCACGCGCAGGAGTTTTTCGACGAAATGGTGCGAGCCATCCAGCGAAAAAATTCTGAAGAAATGAGAGCGCAATATCAAAAACTAGATCTTTTTTTGATTGACGATATTCAGTTTTTATCCAATAAACCCAGAACTCAAGAGGAATTCTTTTATCTTTTTGAGGCCTTATTTGCTGCGCGCAAACAGATCATCGTGACATGCGACACCTACCCAAAAGAAATGAATGGGGTTGAGGACCGTCTAGTGTCCCGCTTTGACAGCGGTCTTATTGTTGCGATCGAACCACCCGATCTCGAAACCAGAACAGCGATCTTGCATCGCAAAGCAGAATTGCGTCAGGTCGACCTGCCAGACGACGTCGCTTTTTTCGTGGCGAAAAATTTACGCAGCAATGTCCGCGAACTCGAAGGCGCCTTAAATCGACTTGTAGCCGCTTCGAGCTTCCGAGGACAGGCGATAAGCCTCGAACTGGCCAAGGAAGCACTTCAAGATCTCCTAGACTTAAATCGACCTGCGATCTCGGTCGAAAACATCCAAAAAACAGTTGCTGACTATTACAAGCTCAAAGTCGCTGATATGTATTCCAAGCGGCGCCCCGCGCACATTGCGCTCGCACGACAAGTCGCCATGTATTTGGCCAAAGAACTGACTCAAAAGTCCCTGCCCGAAATTGGAGAACTTTTCGGTGGCCGCGATCACACCACCGTCTTGCATGCCGTGAGGCGAATCACTGAACGCAGGCAACACGAAACTGAACTCAACCATGCGCTCAAAGTCCTTGAGCAAACCCTACGAAGCTGAGCCATGCCAATGCAAAAGGGGCTGGATGAAACCGATGCGACAACCGTGGCTCAAGCTGTGGGTATCCATCCTCGATATGCGTCGATAAGTCGAAGAAAAGCCTGTATGACACATGAACAAGTAGCGGCTCGACTTGACGTGACGAAAGCTTATGCCAACTTGTTCGAGCCCAACAAGCCATCTGTCAACGACCTATGCGCATGAAAATACCGAGTGAAATCCATGTCTTAATGCACTTGTCAACAACAAAGCCTTGAGCACATCAACAACAACATTGTGTTTTATTCAAAGCAGACATAAGTCCTAAGGAGAACCCCATGGCCTTGGTTAAAGCGTCTCGCGATGCCTTGCTTAAGCCCTTGCAAGTGGTAGCTGGCATTGTCGAAAAGAAAAACACCATGCCGATTCTTGCCAATGTCCTGATTCAAAAGCAAGGCGAGGACTTGCGTTTTGTTGCCACCGATACAGAAATGCAAATCAGCACCACGGCCCAGCTCGGCGGCAAGGCAGACGATATGGCAATCACAGTGTCGGCAAGAAAGCTGATTGATGTCTTAAGAGCCTTGCCTGAGACCAGTGAAGTCTCGTTATCGATCCAAGCGAGAAAAGCAAGTATCACAACGGGCAAAAGCAGGGTTTCCCTGCAAACCATGGCAGCCGAAGAATTCCCTCATGTGCTCGTTCAAGAGGTCTTTACACATCGCTTGACGGTTCCTCAGCAAGCCTTTAAGCATTTGCTCAGCATGGTGTCTTACGCTATGGCGCAGCAAGACATCCGTTACTATCTAAACGGTCTACTTTTAGTAACAGATGGTCACAAATTGAAAGTGGTTGCCACCGATGGCCATCGACTTGCCTACTGCGATATGGATCTTGAGCAAGCCATGCCTAGACAGGATCTTATCGTGCCGCGCAAGACCATTGGCGAATGGATGCGCTTGCTCCAGGATGTCGAGGAGCCCTTAGTACTCGAATTTGGACAGCAAAGACTGAGGGCAAGTTTTAGCGGTATTGAGCTTGTGAGCAAACTCATCGAAGGAAAGTTCCCCGACTATGAGCGTGTCATTCCGCAGGGACTTGGACGCCTTGCCACCATCGATCGTGCTTTACTGGCCTCAAGTTTGCAGCGTGCCTCCATTGTCACCACGGAAAAATTCAAAGGCGTGAGGCTTCGTTTCGAAAAAGATCATTTAAGCATTCAAACCACAAACGCAGATCAAGAGGAAGCGGTCGATGAGATCGCGATGAGCTATGAATCCGAAACAACAGAAATTGGTTTTAATGTGCAGTATTTGCTTGAAGTGTTACAACATTTAAAGACAGAAGAAATCAGTATTGCGCTACGTGACGGCAGCGCAAGTGCCCTGATCACCGTACCTGATAATAATCACTTTAAGTACGTTGTCATGCCCATGCGTATTTAAAGCTGAAAGAAGAACCATGACTCAATCTTACGATTCATCCTCGATTCAAATCCTTGAAGGCCTTGATGCCGTCAGAAAACGCCCTGGCATGTACATTGGTGACACATCCGACGGTACTGGTTTACACCACCTGGTTTTTGAAGTTGTCGATAACGCTATCGACGAAGCCTTAGCGGGTTACTGCGATGAAATTTTGATCACGATTCATCACGATCAATCGATTTCTGTTATTGATAACGGTCGCGGTATTCCAACCGGGATCAAGGATGACGACAAGCATGAGCCTCGAAGAAGCGCGGCTGAGATCGTGATGACGGAATTACATGCCGGCGGAAAATTTGATCAAAACAGCTATAAGGTTTCTGGCGGGCTGCATGGTGTTGGTGTCTCCTGCGTGAATGCATTATCCAAGTGGCTACGCCTTACGATTAAGCGCGACGGCAAAACACATGCGATGGAATTTCATCGAGGTGTATGCCAGCACCGTCAGATTGTTCAGGTCAATGGTGTTGACACCTCACCGATGCTGGTTATCGGAAACACAGAAAAGCGTGGGACGGAAGTTCATTTTCTCGCAGATGACACTATTTTTGGAACGATCGAATATCATTACGATATTCTTGCGAAACGCCTTCGAGAGTTATCGTTTTTAAATCACGGCGTCAAAATCAAGCTGATTGATCAGCGAAGCGGCAAGGAGGAGGATTTTGCTTTTACGGGCGGCGTGCAAGGGTTCGTGCAATATATCAATCGCCACAAGACCGCCATTCATCCGCGTATTGTTTATATGCAAGGGATACGCACAAGCGAGGGACCGGCAGCCGGCCAGATCGGTGTAGAAGTTGCCATGCAATGGAACGACGGCTACAACGAGCAAGTGCTTTGTTTCACCAACAATATCCCACAGCGCGATGGCGGTACCCATTTGACAGGCTTAAGGGCCGCAATGACGAGGGTTATCAATAAATATATTGAACAAAGCGAACAAGCGAAAAAAGCGAAAGTAGAAACTTCAGGCGACGATATGCGCGAAGGCTTGACCTGTGTCTTGTCAGTCAAAGTACCCGAGCCCAAATTTTCAAGTCAAACCAAGGACAAGCTCGTTTCGTCTGAAGTGCGGGCGCCAGTTGAGGAGTTGGTCGCAAAAGCGCTGGAAGATTTCTTGCTTGAGAACCCAGC
>DENJ01000028.1:0-3639 GCA_002359635.1 Burkholderiales bacterium UBA2647 | reverse complement strand
AAAGGTATTTTGGATGGCGTGGGTCTGCCGGGAAAGCTTGCCGACTGTCAAGAGAAAGATCCAGCCCGAGCCGAGCTCTATATTGTTGAGGGCGATTCTGCCGGCGGCTCGGCAAAACAGGGCCGCGATCGAAAATTCCAGGCTGTACTGCCGCTACGAGGTAAAGTGCTCAATGTTGAAAAAGCGCGGTTTGATAAATTAATCGCATCAGAGCAGATCACAACATTAATTACTGCCTTGGGGACCTCCATCGGTCCGGAATTTGATGTCGCGAAGTTGCGCTATCACCGGGTCATCATCATGACGGATGCCGATGTCGATGGCTCTCACATCAGAACCTTGTTGCTCACGCTTTTGTATCGACAAATGCCCGAGCTGATCGAGCGGGGCTTTGTTTATATTGCCCAGCCACCGTTGTATAAGATAAAACTTGGCAAGGACGAGCGCTACCTCAAAGACGATCATGAGCTGAATCAATATTTACTCAGTGCCGCCTTGCAAGGTGCAGAGCTTTTCCTCGGCGAAGGACAAGGAAGCTTGTCAGGCGAGGCTCTGGCTGAGCTTGCAAGAAAGCAATTGATCGCTGATGCTGTCATTCAGCGGCTCTCCAAAACCATGGATGCCCAGGCTTTACGCGCACTGCTTCACGGTTGCAAGCTCGACTTAAGTGGTCAAAACCAAGCTGAACAAAGTGCAGGCGTGCTGCTTGAGGCGATGCGCGACCTTGCAAGTCGCAAAGGCAGTGAGGATCCGAGCTTACAGGTTCAGGCGCAAATGCATCCGATGACAGAACACTGGATGCTTGTTGTGCGACGCTTGCAACACGGCAATCAGCGCACAAGCAAAATCGATGCGGAATTTCTGATGTCGGCCGATGCCCTGGTGCTTAACGAAGCGTCGTTGAGTTTATCGGCGTTGTTAAGCCGTGGCGCAATGATCAAGAAAATCGATCAAGATCGTTCAGATCGCAACAAGCAATCGCATGTTCAGAGCTTTGAAGAGGCGATGCGTTGGCTTTTTGCAGAGGCAGACCGTGGCATGAATCGACAGCGTTACAAAGGTCTTGGCGAGATGAATCCTGAGCAATTGTGGGAAACCACGATGGACCCAGGGGTCAGGCGCTTGTTGCGCGTGCAAATTGAAGATGCGATCAGTGCAGATCAGATGTTTTCAACCCTCATGGGCGATGACGTTGAGCCGCGTCGCGCATTTATCGAACGCAATGCCTTAACCGCAAGAATCGATGTTTGAGAACTTGAGTTTGACGCAAGGGATCAGGCACGATATCAAGGCATCAAGCCTTAAGCGATCAACACTGGCATTTTGATATAAGGTTTATTGGTGCAAGCCTTCACGGCGGGTGCTGTAGCGGTACTGGTGGGCTATGTCAGTTCGGTAGCCATCGTTTGGCAGGCTTTGCAATCGGTGGGTGCCAGCACAAGCCAAGCTGCCATGGCCTTGGGCGCCTTAAGCGCTGGTCAGGGTTTGCTCTCCTTATGGCTCTCTGTCAAGCATAAGACACCATTACTCTTTGCCTGGTCGACACCCGGCGCTGCCGTTCTGATGACAAGCGAGAACGCCGATTTCTCTGTTGCGCTGGGCGCATTCTTGTTTGCAGCCATGCTTGGTATGACGCTTTCCTTATTCAAGGGCTTAAGCTGGGTCATGCGACTTATCCCTGTCCCCTTGGCAAGTGCTTTGTTGGCCGGCGTCTTGTTGCGGTTGGCGATGGATAGTTTGTCAAAGGGGCTTCACGAGTCGCTTTTATGGCCTGTGTTGAGTTTATGGTTTGTTTATTTTCTGGTGCGACGATTCTGGCCGAGCAGCGCCATGATGTTTGTACTTGCGCTGGCAATATGCTGGTCGTGGTGGTTTCAGCATGACAACATCGCAACTGCAGGCGCCAACGCTGAAACAATCAAGGATCTTGCCCGGGCTAGCGTGTCTGACATCGACCAAGCTTGGCAGTGGACAGCACCCAGGTTTGAATGGTCGGTGCTCTTGGGGATAGGGTTTCCGCTCTTTCTGGTCACGCTCACTGGCCAGAACATGGCAGGCTTGGCTGCTATCAAAAGTTTTGGCTACCAAAGTAATCCCGATCGATTACTTTTTGCAGCGTCTTTGGCAAGTGCTCTGGCGGCATTGTTTGGCGGCCATGCACTAAACCTTGCTGCGATTACAGCGTCGATTTGTCTGGGACCTCAGGCTGCTGAACGCCCCGAGGATCGTTGGAAGGCGTCCGCATGGGCGGGCGCTTTGTATTTGCTGCTGGCATGTTTTGCATTGTCGGTGATTCGTATCTTGGCTTGGATGAATCCCGTGCTTGTGTTGAGCCTGGCATCGATTGCCCTAATCGGGAGCATGACCGCAGCTTTGCAACAGGCTTATCAAGAAAAAGATATGGCTCAAAATTTCCCCCAAACGCTTTGTTTGTTGGTGGTGTTGTCGGGTGTGAATATCGCAGGGCTTGGAGCAGCGTTTTGGGGGCTTTGTTTTGGCATGCTTGCTATGCTCGTGCAAAATTCGAAAAAAGGCCCCGAGTAAAAAGGACACGAGGTTCGAAAGCTTTGGCCTTAAGTCAGACCGTTCTCGCTTTGAAAAGCCTTCCTCTAGCCTTGGCGGCTTTATTTCTATAATCTAAAACTTAAAACGATGAAAACCTTACTTCCTTCCCAGCGCCAGTACCGTCCCTTTCATGTCGCTTTCCCAGTCCACGATATCGCGCAGGCGCGGGCGTTTTATGGTGGACTATTGGCATGCCCGGAGGGCCGTAGTGCCCCGGATTGGGTTGACTTTGATTTGTTTGGACATCAAATCGTGGCACACCTCGCACCCCAGGCATGCGGGCGGACTGCAAGCAATGAGGTCGACGGTGATCAGGTACCGGTTCGCCATTTCGGCGTGGTACTTGATATGCCGACCTGGCAAGAACTTGCCCGGCGCCTGCGTGAAGTTGGGCAGCGCTTTATCGTCGAGCCGCATGTGCGCTTTGAAGGTCAAGTCGGTGAACAGGCAACGATGTTTTTCCTCGACCCTTCCGGAAATGCCCTCGAATTCAAAGCCTTCGCTGACATCGATCAATTGTTCGCATGTTGATCTGAAAACCAAAGGGCCGTCGCGCAAGTTCGCTTTCAACATTAAAGCAACCATGATTTATGGCGCACGAAAAAGCCTACTGTGCTGTAAGTCGCATCATTGCGCCAAGCAGCACATTGGCACCGGCTTCAATATGCTCGGGTAGGGCGTCTTCAATCTCGTTATGACTGATCCCGTCTTTACAGGGAATGAAAATCATAGCGGCCGGAGATTGTCTTGCCACATAAACCGCATCATGCCCTGCACCACTCACAATCGGCATGCTTGAGAGTCCAAGCGCCGAAATACTTTCTTTGATCGCCTCAAGGCAAAGCGATGAGAATTGACAGGGTGCAAACTCGCTCACTTTTTCGATCTCGATGCCCAGACGATATGGCGCAGCAAGCTGATGCGCAAAATCACGCAGGCGCGATTCCATGGCCATCAAACCCTCAAGATTCGGGTGACGGAAATCCACGGAGCACTGCACAAAACCGGGAATCACATTGCGCGAGTTGGGTTCAACGCGCAGACTGCCAACCGTGCCCCGGCCATAGGGATGAT